>CAKZXA010000101.1 GCA_937922045.1 uncultured Acidimicrobiales bacterium
GCCCTCGTTTGCGATGAGATCGGCGGCGTCTTCGGTGCGGCGTGCGATGTGGGCGTGCCAGTTCGTGGGGCCGTGTCGGATGAGCTGCCAGGATTTGGGTGAGTGGAGGATGGTTTGGCGGGTGTTGTTCGCAAGCCCAAACCGGGCCCATGGACTCCACTGGTTGGCGTCGGCTAGGTCTCTGAGTTGTTCGGTGCGTTGGGCGTGGGTGAGGCCAGATGGGTTGGGCGGCCGGTTCCATGGTCCTGGTGTCAGGTTCAGATGGGTGGTGGTGGCGAGGGGGCCGGTGGTGGTGTCGGCGGTGATGGTCTGGGTGACGGTTTGTTGCATGAGTGCGGCATCGACCCGGGTTTCGGTCGCGACCCGCGCTGCGGCTGTTCTGGCGTGTTGGAGACGGCCATCGAGAGCGGTGATCGAGATCGATTCATCGGCGGGGTTGAGCAGGGCGCTCAACGGGCTGCGACTGAGGCGGCTGGCGGTCTCGTCGTAGCCTTCTGCGATCGTTTCGAATTGGTCGCCTGTGGAGCGTAGCTCATCGGGTCGAACCTCGAACCTTGCCATCGCACATCACCTCCGATCGATCAGTCACTCACTGTTGTTGTTTGGTTGGTGTTGTTGTTTGGTTGATCAACGCTGGTGGACTGGCCGCGTTACGAATGAGCTGCGTGATGTGCGGCTAACTGTTGACGACTTGCCATTGTTCGACGGTGACGGGGCGGCGGGTGGTGATTGTGTAGTTGGGGAGGGTGCCGGTGCCGCAGTATTGGTTGCAGGTGTAGGTGGCCGACCAGGTGATAGTGGCTTGGAGATAATGATCGGCGGGGACCGACGCGTGGTTGTAGGTGCTCGGTGACGAGGCGGTGGCGATGGTGACCGTCGCCGGCCTCGACATGCCAGCATTGTGGATCGCAGAACCTCATCTGCTGAGCTTCGACGGCTCGAACGATAGGTCGGGGCTTCGGGGCGACACCTATCTGAGCGGTCCCGTCCTCATCTGGGTTGAGGATGAGATCCAGTATCGACTTGAGGGCGTCGAGGATCGCACCCGAGCCTTAGATCTGGCCGCCAGGATTGACGCCGGAACCGACCTGCTGCCAGCGGAGTAGTAGGAGTATGGAAACCAGAACTGTCCGTAGTCTCGCCGCGGCGTCGGCAGCGGTTGTGGCCGTGATCACCGCCGTGGCTGTCGTTGCGGTTGTGATGATGACGGCGCCAGCCCCCTCGGCCGATCAAGCCAACGACCCGACGGATCGCAGAACGGCTCAGGAGTACGACACGCTGGCCAACCCGCCGTTGCCGACCGCCACGCCAACTGCACCCCTCCGGGTCGAGAACGGTACAACCGTCAGCAACTTCGACGGATCGACGGTCGTCGCCCTCGACACCCACCCTGAAACGGGTTTCGAAACCGACAGCAGAACGCTCACGTTCTTCCATCCCGATGGTGCGGTCGAGGTCGACGTTGAGTCGGGCTTTGAGCTGAGAGCGGTTTCGACCGATGGTTCGTACGCGGCTCTTGTGCGCCATCGACCGATCGCTGCTCCAGCGACCAGCGAGATCCTTGTCGTCGACGATGCCGGCCACGATCGTCTATTTTCTCTCGACGGTCGGATTGAGCCCGAGGCCTTCGCCACCGACGGTCAGGCCCTCTTCGTCATCGACCATGAGGTCGCCGCCGACCTGGATAGCTACCGGGTCCGTCCCCTCAATCTGGAAACCGGCCAGCTGGAACCCATGCTCGGGCCCAGCAAGCAGCCGCTGCTGGAAGACATGAACGGTCATGCCCGCCGCCAGATGTGGGGCACCGACTTCCGCCGTCTCTACACCCTCTATATACGGCAGACAGAGCACGGGGATGGACACCGTCATGCCAACGGCAACCTCAGCTCCGACGGTTTCGTGCACATCCTCGACCTCGACGAGGAGTGGGCGTTCTGTCTCGACCTGCCGCCTGATTTCGGCCAAGGCGAGCTTGCCACTACCGCTCTTGCGGTGAACGGCGACACCATCGCCGTTGCCGACCTCACCGCCGGACGGCTGGCCTTCGCATCGGCTGAGGGGCGAACCGTGACACGTGTGGTCGATCTCCCCAGCGTTTCCCCGCTGCCAGACTGGGCCGACCTGTCGTCGAGCGCTGGTCGTGATCACGAACCAGAACTCAACCTTGGGCTCACCGAACCTGCGCTGCTTCTGGCCTATGACCGCCGCGCCGAGTGGTTCGACGCGGCATCCTTGGCCCCGCTGGGGGCGCCACTGAAGTTCGCTCGACCGTTGCTCGGTGTTACCAGCGCAGGTTCATCGGAGGTTCTGGTCTGGGAGTCGGGCGCCGACACTCCTTCGGTTCATGGCGTTCCTCGCTCTTGAGGCCCGATGAGCAGGCCACCTGGTTCCACGACTAGATCCGTCATTCGATACCATCAATACAGTGCCTGCAACGATCGTGGTCGGAACCCAGTGGGGCGACGAAGGAAAAGGTAAATTCACGGATCTCCTGTCCAAGGAGATGTCGATGGTGGTCCGCTACCAGGGAGGGCACAACGCCGGCCATACTCTCGTGGTCGCCGACGAAACCTTCGCCCTGCAGCTCGTACCGAGCGGCGTGCTCTATGACCACATCGTGCCCGTTATCGGCAATGGTGTGGTGGTCGACCCCTTCGTGCTCTTGGCCGAGATCGACATGCTCACCCGTCGTGGCATCGACTGCTCGCGGATCAAGGTCTCGGGCAACGCTCACCTGATCCTTCCCTACCATCAGCAGCTCGACGCCTTGCACGAGCGTCATCTGGGCAAGTCGAAGCTGGGCACGACCAAGCGCGGTATCGGCCCGGCTTATGCCGACAAGTCGATGCGGCTCGGGATTCGAGTGCAAGATCTGCTCGACGAGATGATTTTCCGAGAGAAGCTGCACGCCTCGCTGACCCATACAAACAAGGTGCTGACAAAGGTTTTCAACCGGTTGCCCGTCGATCCCGATTCGCTGGCCGACAAGGTGTTGTCCGAGTGCCTCGAAGGCATCAAGCCTCATATCGCCGATACCACCGACCTGATCCACGAAGCGCTTGAAGCCGGTCAGCACGTGTTGTTCGAAGGGGCCCAGGCCACCTTCCTCGATCTCGACCATGGCACCTACCCTTTCGTGACGTCGTCAAACCCCACGGCCGGTGGCGCCTGTCCGGGTGCCGGTATCGGCCCCCGTCACGTCGATCGGGTGATCGGGGTAGCCAAGGCGTATGTCACCCGAGTCGGTGCTGGCCCCATGCCTACCGAACTGTTTGACGGCTATGGCGACAAGATCGTAGAGATCGGCCGCGAGTACGGCACGAACACCGGCCGCCGCCGACGCCCCGGCTGGTTCGACGCTGTCATGCTTCGCCAAGCCTCGCGGCTCAATTCGCTCAGCGAACTGGCGATCACGAAGCTCGATATTCTCGACACGTTCGACACGGTCAAGGTTTGTGTGGCCTACGAGATCGATGGACAGAGGGTGGAGAAGCTTCCGTACCACCAGTCGGAGCTTCACCGGGCTATTCCGATCTACGAGGAGTTCCCGGGCTGGAAGACCGATCTCACCCAGATCACCGAACCACGAGATCTTCCAGCAGCCGCCACCGACTACCTTCGGGCTATCGAACACCACGTAGGCGTTCCCATCTCGCTGGCTTCAACCGGTCCGGGCCGATCCCAATACATGAACTTCGGCTAGAGCGCTAGCGTCGAGCTGAAACCGGATCCTAGGATCGCTTGGCCTCAAGAAACGGGCGCAGGCGCTGGCTCAGATGGAGTTCTTCGTCTTCATCGTTGTCACCATCGTCGTGGTGGTCGTCGCTGTCGTGGTCGTCGTCGTTTGACGACATGCGGTCGGTATCACCGGCGAGGACGGCGTTGTCAACCGCGTCGAGCGGGTCGAGCGGCTCGATATCGGGTGGGTCCCGATGATCGTCGTCGGCATCACTGTCGCCCCTCAGCCCGTCGAGCTGGTCGACCGCGGTCTGGCGTTTGCGTTCCTTGCTGGACGACGAGGCACCGGGGGTCGTCGGATTCGCCTCAAGTCCATGCACGACTCGGCGCAGCCATGAACGACGACGACTGGTCTCGTCGGTTGCCTCTTCCGATGCCTCTGTTGGTTCAGTCTCGTCGAAGTAGGTGAAGAGCCGATCGCTCGGTTCGCCGTTTCGCTCCCTGTAGAGCGACCGTCGATCCTTGACCGTCTTACGGTTGCCCTTGCGTCGGTTCCTGTTCCCACCGCCCGGCGTCGTAAGGTCACGAGCGCACCGGCGGCAGATCGGTTCCGATCGCCCCTTGAGCATGACCGTGCAGTCCTCGCACACGTCGAGGTAGCAGTTATCACACACATCGATAGCCCGGTTGAAGGGGTCTTTGTCGCATCGTCCGTTCATGCAAACCTCGGTAGGGCCTTAGTACCCTGTAGTCTCGTCACGCTTCGACCGGTGCTTGAGTCCCGCACACCGATCCGAGGGTGGTAGGCAACCAGAGGAGTCTTGGAACGTGGCCATACCGAACGTGCTCGCCGATCGCTATGCCAGCGCCGAGATGTGCGATTTGTTCGACCAGCGGAATCGAGTTGTGCTTGAACGTCGCTTTTGGGTGGCCGTGCTCAAGGCCCAGATCGATCTCGGATTGGCTATAGATCCCCAGGCGGTCATCGACTACGAAGCGGTGATTGACGATGTCGATCTGGAAGCCATCGCTGAACGAGAGGCCAGAACCAAACACGATGTCAAGTCACGCCTCGACGAGTTCAGCCACCTCGCTGGCCGCGAGGAAGTCCACAAGGGATTGACGAGTCGGGACCTGACCGAAAATGTCGAGCAACTGATTGTCTGGCGAGCGCTTGAGCTGGTGGAATCCAGAACATTAGCGCTGCTCAACCGCCTGGCTGAGCTAGCGGCCGCTCACGGATCGCTGTCGATGGTCGGGCGTACCCACAACGTTGCCGCTCAGCTCACCACGCTCGGCAAGCGCTTCGCCCAAGTGGGGGAGGAGCTGTTGGCGGGCCATCAAGCAATCGTCGATTTGCGCGGCTCCTATGCGTTGCGTGGAATCAAGGGTCCTGTCGGATCCCAGCAAGATCAACTCGACCTACTCGGTTCGGCTGAAAAGGTCGATCAGCTCGAACAGAAGATTGCCACCAACCTGGGTATCCCACGAGTCTTGAACGCGGTGGGCCAGGTTTATCCACGATCGCTCGACTTTGCCGTAGTTTCTACTCTTGTGCAGCTTGCATCTGCGCCATCGAATCTCGCCACAAGTATCCGGCTTATGGCTGGACACGAGCTCGTCACCGAGGGCTTTAAACCAGGCCAGGTGGGCTCATCGGCCATGCCACACAAGATGAACACCCGGTCCTGCGAACGGATCAATGGCCTCTTTACCGTTCTTACTGGCCATGCCACGATGGCCGCCGGTTTGGCCGGAGCTCAGTGGAATGAAGGCGATGTTTCATGCTCGGTTGTTCGCCGAGTCGTTCTGCCCGACGCCTTTTTTGCACTCGACGGTCTCTATGAAACCTCGTTCGCTGTGCTACGAGACTTCGGGGTTTTCCCCGCTGTGGTCGCTCAGGAGTTGGATCGCTATTTGCCCTTCTTGGCCACGACTAAACTTCTGTTGTTCGCTGCCGGTAACGGCCTTGGCCGCGAAGAAGCTCATGCTCTTGTTAAGGAACATGCGGTCGTTGCAGCTCTCGCTATGCGCGAGGGTGATGGCGATGGGAGTGCGCTTCTCGACCGGCTGGCAGCTGACGATCGCTATCCTGCCGATCGAGCCCGTCTTGAGCTCCTGCTCGCCGACCCCTCAAGTATGCTCGGAACGAGCGCGGCTCAGGTAGCTACCTTCTGTCAAGAGGTGCAAAAAAGAAGTGTCGGCCACCCCAGTACCGGTTACCGGGGAGCCGACATCCTCTAAACAGACTTCGTTTGTCGTTAACGCTTCCGATTTCGGGTTGCGTTAGTTCACTTCTTGATCGCCTTAGGTCGCGCGGCTGATGCCAGCCTTGCGGAGAACGGAGGCGGGGACGCCGATCTGTCGAAACGCTGTGTAGGTGATGCCTTTGCGAGCGGCGTAACCCTTGGCCACGCGAGCGAAGTCATTCTCGAGTTGGCCGATGTCTATTCCCGCATCCATCGATTCGAGTTCCTCAGCTAGATCCAGGCGCTCCTGGGTTAGCTGAAGCCGCTTTAGAGGGTCGGCAGACTCAAGCTCGATATCGATTCTCTCAAGGCGCTTGCCAATCGAATCTTTTGTGCGTTTCCGGCCACGCTTTGGGCGGCTGTTCTCAAGCGCTTCGAGGTAGGAGCGAACCATTCGTCCTTCGGCCCGACCCACGGCGAGTGCTTGTTTGTGATCTTCTGACATCTGACTCTTCTTTGCGGCCATGCTTTTTCCCTGGTCTGTTCTTTGCCCGCATCCCGGTTGAATGCAGGCTTGTCTGTTGGGCTAGTCGACCTTCCGCTCAGGACAGCTTGCCACAGCTGAACCCTCCTAGCAGAGAGAAGATTCGACTGGTCCTCACCTCCACAATAGAGGCTCTGGAACTCAATTGCTTACCGGTCGAATTCCCAGTTATATCATTCGACCTTGTTTGCAACTTCTTTACAAATAGTTTTGTCAACGCCTGCCCAAGATTTGGCGTAGATCGGGATCTGCTCTAGGGGATTGCAGTAAAGGGGATTGCAGCAAAAGGCGAGAGGTCCCGGGCGCAAGCCCAGGACCTCATTCGCGTGGTCGGGACCGGCGTCGATCCGGTGACCTACCGCTTTTCAGGCGGCCGCTCTACCAACTGAGCTACCCGACCAGAACGTGAATGGAGTGGTGCGAACACTCCATTAATCGAGCGGTCCCGACGAGATTTGAACTCGCGACCTCCGCCTTGACAGGGCGGCGTGCACTCCAGACTGCACTACGGGACCTTCACCTGATGGCCCCTAAGGGTCACCGAGGACTATAAAGCTGTATCACTTTAGCACCCCCAACGGGATTTGAACCCGTGTTACCTGCGTGAAAGGCAGGCGTCCTAGGCCGCTGAACGATGGGGGCTCTACTGCCATGAGGGCTGAGTCAGAATAGCAGCTTCGAGCAGTTCCCACACCCGATTCTTTTAGAGATCGAGAGGATCGTCTGGCGCGGTCGGCTCGGGTAGTGCGCTATGGAGGGCAACCACGATGTTGTGAAGAATGGCGCCAAGCTGGTGGTAGAGCACGTAGAGCTCGGCGTCGGGACTGTCAGGATCGATGAGATCGTCGTCCTCGGAGACATCAAGAGTGGTGCCGAGAACAAGCCGTACATCGTTGACAACCGCCATCCAGGAGGCGAGCTCTTGCTCGGTGAGTGTTTCCTGCTGGGCCGTTTCGTTTAGAAGCTGAATGGCCTCGCGTCGCTGTTCGATCAGCTGGTCGCGGGCGAAGATCTGGTAGCCGGCGTCGCGCTCGGCATCGTTTGCGTAGGCGGTTGGGAAGAGGCGGCGGGTTTGGGGGGCGTCACTGGTAATGACGTCGGAGAGCTGCTCGCCTAAGGCCGCTAGCGCTTGTCGTGTTGCAGATGGGAGTCGAACATCGAAGTTGCCATCGGTGCGAGGTGTAAACACAGCGGTTCGCCCTACTACTCGTCGTGTTCCATCGTGGCCCATAAGCCGTGGCTGTGCAGGCGGTTGACATCCCGTTCGGCTTCGGTCCTGTTGCCACTCGAAACGACGGCTCGCCCCTTTTGGTGCACATCCATCATCAGCTTGTTTGCCTTCTGCTCGCTGTAGCCAAACACCTTTTGGAAAATGTATGCCACGTAACTCATCAGATTGATTGGGTCGTTCCAGACGATCACGATCCACGGCCGATCGGTGTCGGAGTCCTCATCGATCAGCTCATCGATCTTGGGCTGCTGGACCTCAAGCGGTGCAGTCATAGCTCTATTCTGGCAGCAGGAAACGGTATCCGGGTGGGACGGCCGGGCGGAAGGCCTCTGAAGGGTTTCTGGTTTGAGTTTCTGAACAGGATTTGCGGACGACACGTGATATGGCTCTAGGCTTTGCCCCACTAGATTAACGGCGGGCATCGCTGCCCTGGCAAGAAGAACATCAGGTTGCTAGGTCCTGGGAACAGGTTTGAGATGACAGCTGCAACACTGGCGCAAAAAATTGAAAGCTCTTCTGTCGACTTCGACGAGTTGGAGAAGGAATACCGGCCGATGTTGGCGCTCGTCAACGAGCTGATCGGTGTGATCCCCAACTGCGACCCGGTCCTAGAGATCTGGCCCCCTGGATTCCGCACCTACAACTTGTTTGTGCCGAACCTTCTAAACCTGCCACATTCCCTCTTTGGGCAGGGCGCTCCGAAAGATCTCGTCGGACTGGCCATGTATACCTCCAGCCGGGCCGCCGAGTGCATGTATTGTTCGGCTCATACGTGTTCCTTCGCCCTTCGGCGAGGCACGAGTCCCGAAGCCCTGACCGGCGACTACAACGAGGTCGAGCAAGCCGTCGCCAATCTGGCGGAAGGCATTTCAGCGGTTCCCGCCTATCTGACGAAGTCGCACATAGACGAACTTGAAAAGCATCTCAAACGATCCGATATCGAATGGATCGTCTTGAGTGTGGCCATGATGGGCTTCCTCAACAAGTTCATGGACACGATGGGGATCGAGCTTGAGGAAGCTGCGATCGGTGATGTGGCCGAGCTCATCGGCCCGACGGGTTGGCAGGTCGGCAAGCACGCCTGGGCTTCCGAGCTTGAGGAAGACGAGGCCGAAGGGCGCCCCTTGCGCCCTCGCACAGCCTCTGTGGATGCGAACGGCGACGGAAACGGCTCGACGAATGGCGCCGTTCCGGGCTACACCCACGTGCCTGTAGATTCGCTCGGCACCTACCTCAGGGTGATCCGTCAAGCTCCCTCAGCTCTGCGTAAAGAACGGCAATGGACCAGAGGCATGTCCGGCCGGGTCGGCCCAGCACTCATCTCGCTCGAAGGCGAGGTCGGGTATAGCTTCCCCATCTTGGCCAGCCTGCAGCAGAACCGAGCGGTCAAGGCGATCGCCACGGCCCTGCGGGAGAACCTCGATCCGTCGTTGACCGAGGTCGGGCTCGATATCAAGTGTCTTGTTGCGCTGGTCTACGCCCGAGTGGTGGACAACGACATGCTTACCGCCGAGGCGGTGCAGCTGGCCGATCTTCTGGCCCCAGAGCTCGATCACAAAATTCTGACCGCTGTTGGCCGATTCGCCTCCAGCAACTCCTACGACGCTGTTCTACCGCCGGGCCTAACCGCCGAGCAGGCGGCCGCCGTCATGCTGGCCAAGGTCGGCTCGCCGAGCCCGTCCGAGGTCAACGAGATCACGATCGAGATGGCAACCGAGGCGCTTAGCCCCGCCCAAATCGTCGAAATCGTTGTGTGGATCTCGGTGCAGCAGCTGCTCCACCGGCTCTACGTCTTCTACGACGCCTATCACGAGATCGACTAGTTCGACTCGTTCGACGCAGGGTCCGTCTGTCGGCCTGGATCGAACAAGCTCAGGTAGGCCAGTACGACCAGGCACCAGAGGGTTGTCGCTCCGAGTATGTGGAGCTGGACAGCGGCCCGAGGCACGCCGTTGGCGTACTGGTAGTAGCCGACGGCTCCTTGGGCGATGGACACGGCAGCTGTCCACCAGAGCAGCCTTAGCGTGCCTCTAGGGGCTGTTGAGGTGTGTTGGCCGGACATCATCCTCACGATCAACGTCACGAGGGCGGCGAGAAAGAGCCACGCCGCTATCGAGTGGATGCGGGAGATCCACACGAAGTCGAGATCGAGACGGTCCGCTCGGGTGTCACCGCCGTTCGGTCCGGTGCCGGTCACGAGCGTACCGACAGCGAGGACCAGGACAGCCAGGACACCGAGGAGTCTGAAGTGGCCGATCGGAGCAGAGGTTGGAGCGTCGGTAAGGGCGTAGGGGCCCTTACGAGCTCGAACCCAGAGCACGATCACCATCCAGAGCAGCACCGGTGAGCCCAGGAAGTGGACAGCGACCACGAGAGGGTGCAGATGGGTCGTTACCGAATAACGACCGATAATGCCCTGCACGCCAACCCCGGCCGCTATGGCCCAAGCCCATCGAACGAGGTCTCTGCGGTAGGGTCGGCGGAAATGAGCGGCGATAGCGGTGGCCACGCACACCAGGCCGACAAAACCGCTTATGAGTCGGTTGCCGAACTCGACCGATCGGTGAAACGTCCAAGCCTCGATGATGGTGTCTTTGTCACAGGTTGGCCATTCTTCGCAACCGAGGCCCGAATCGGTAAGCCGAACGGCCGCTCCGGTGAGCACGATCAGGAACAGGAAAAGCCACGAGATGGCAGCGAGGGCGGTGAACCTTCCCGGTGATAGATGTCGGTTGCTCACCGTCTCAAACGTAGCGGCCGAACGCTACCGCTCGGTTACGATTCGGGGTTAACCGAGCGCCGAGTTGAGTGTCACAGCGCCACTCGGCAACTCAGCCAGTACGATAAGGCGCGGTGCTTACTGCAGCCCCTGCGCGTTCACGGGTTAGAGCCTTCGTGGCTCTGACGAAACCCCGGATTATCGAGCTCCTTTTGGTGACCACGGTTCCGACCATGGTTGTCGCAGAGCGAGGCTTGCCCTCGGTCGCGCTCATGATCGCCACCGTAATCGGAGGCACGCTTGCCGCCGGCGGGGCCAACGCCTTCAACATGTACGTCGATCGAGACATCGATGCCATGATGGATCGGACTAAGCACCGTCCGCTTGTCACCGGGGTCGTCGAGCCGACCGAGGCTCTCGTTTTCGCCGCTGCCATCGAGGCCGCCGCCTTCCTCTGGCTGTGGATCTTCGTGAATCTTCTGTCGGCCATCCTTGCCTTGGCCGCCTGCCTCTTCTACGTGTTTGTCTACACGATTTGGCTGAAGCGAACCTCGACCCAAAACATCGTCATCGGTGGTGCCGCTGGCGCCGTACCCGCTCTCGTCGGTTGGTCGGCGGTCACCAATTCGGTTGGCTGGGAAGCCATTCTGTTGTTCGGCGTGATCTTCTTCTGGACACCGCCCCACTTCTGGGCGCTCGCCATCAAGTACGAAGACGACTACGAAGCCGCGTCGGTACCGATGATGCCGGTCGTCGAGGGCCACCGAAAAACAGCGATCCAGATGGTCATCTATTCGCTGATTGTGGCGCTCTGCACCCTGGTGTTCTGGCACGTCGCAGACATGGGCTGGATCTTCTTGGCTACCTCCATCGTGCTGGGCGTACTCTTCACTGGCGGGGCCGCCAGACTGGTTCAACTCTCCGACCCTGTACAGCAGCAGCGGGAGTCGATGCGCTACTTCGCCTTCTCCATCACCCACCTGACGGTGTTGTTCGCCGCGATGGCGATCGACCAATTGGTGGGGTGGGGTGTATGACGGGTTCGGCATATGGCCGAATCGGCGGTTACAGTACGTGGCCGCACGGCAGCAAACTTTGCGTGCGTTCCGGTGCGCGCTACACCAGGACCAACGGACAAGCTGGACACGATTCATGGCAGTAGAAACATGGCTTTAACACAGACCCGCCCTCAGACCCACGAACCGACATCTGTCGCGGCACGAGGTCCAAGCGGAATCCTTGAGGTCACCGACCACAAGGAAGTAGGTCGCCTCTTCATCGGAGCAGGCGCCCTGTTCGCATTGGCCGGGGTCATCGTCAGCGTTGTCGCTGCGCTCGAGTCGGCAGACCTGGCATCGTTTTCGGTTGCCAAGGACGCAGATGAGTACACCCAGATCTGGTCGATGGGCCGAGACCTGCTGCTGTTCGGAGGCATCGTGCCTCTTCTCGTCGGTCTTGCCGTCTACCTCGTTCCCCTCCAAATCGGTTCGCCGACGCTGGTCTTCGCTCGTGGTGCCGCCGCTGCCTTCTGGATCTGGCTCCTGGGCTCAGGTCTACTCATCACCTCGTACCTCATGAACGGTGGCCCTGGTGGCGGCCGTCGTGATTTCGTTATCCTCTGGGCCGCCTCGCTGGCCATGATGATCGGCGGCATCGTGTGGGCTCTGCTTGCGGTGGCCACGACCATCCTCGGTGCTCGCACCCAGGGAATGACCTTGGAGCGAGTGCCGCTCACGACGTGGAGCTTCTTTGTCTTCAGCCTCGTCGGCTTGTTCTCGCTGCCGATTCTCATGGCCGAGCTACTGCTGGCCTACATGCGGCTTCGTTATGGCCACCTCGGTGCACCGGATTCCGAATCGCTCGTCGGCGTACTGAACGGCGCCACGATCGCACCGGCCGCCTACTGGGTTGGTGTGCCCGTGCTCGGCATGGCTGCCGACATCATCGCTACCCACACCGGCGTTGCCCCTCGCTTCCACAAGATGCTGATGGGCACGATCGGCTTCTTCGGCATCCTGACCTTCTTCCCCGATCTCGTCGGGTTTGGTTCGGTGCGGACACTCGATTTGGACAATGGCTTGATGGTCGTTGGTCTCCTCGTCATGTCGCTTCCGGTTCTGGCCACGCTGGCGATGGTCGGAGACAGCATCCGTCTGGGCAAGCTGTCGGCGAGTGCACCCCTTCTCGGTGCCCTGGTTTCTGGCCTCCTACTGCTGGCCGCCACCGCAGCTTCGGTCCTCGCCCAGGTGGAACCGATCATGGGGTTCCTCGATCGGCTCTTCCCTGACCAGATCGACATGACCAACACGCTCATTCTCAACGGCACTACCTTCCACGAAGGTGTTCGGGCCCTCGCCTCGGGCGCTGCCTTGGTGGCCGTGGCCGCCGCGGTCAATCATTGGGGCATCAAGATTTGGGGCCGCCAGCCAGCCCAATCCGCTGGCTCCGCCGCTGTCTTGGCCACCGCTGGTGGTGCCGCCCTTTGGGGAGTGGCGGAGATCGCCGCTGGTATCCAAGACAAGGCCATGTACCCGTCCGCTAGCAGCGACACCAGCGGGGCTCTCGGCCTCTGGGGTGTGCTGGCCATGGCTGGAACTGCGGTCATGGCCGTTGGTCTCGTGGCTCTTGTGGCATCCATCGCTGGCGCTGGCTTCGGAAAGCGAGCTGGCACCGGGCCTCAGGGATGGTCTGGTTCTACTCTCGAATGGGCAACGTCTTCACCGCCGCCGCTCGGCAACTTTGTCGGTCCGCCCGTCGTTGGCTCGGCCTACCCTCTCTTGGACGGCGAGCTGGCCTATGCCAACGCCCCCGCAGGCCCGGTTGATCAGGCCGACGAGACTGAAACTGAGGAGTCCTGATGGCCAGTACTGACATGACCGTCGCCGACGTCTCGGTCAGGGGCATCGTCCCGCCGAGCGTCACCCTTGCAGAGCCGGCGAGGCCTCGCCTGCTCGTGCTCGGAACCTCGCTCGCGATCGCCGCAATCGCCATGGGCTATATCGGTCTGCTCGGTCACTACATCGCCGAACGGGCTGCGGTTGTACAGAGCGGTAGTCGTTGGTTGCCAGAGGGTGTAAACATTCCTCTGACGCAACCGAATTTTCAGGGCTTGACGCTGGCCTTCTCGATCGTCACGATCTGGTGGGCCGTATCATCCATCAAGCACAACGACCGCTTCTACACCCTGGTCGCCTACGCCTTGTCGGTAGTGTTCGCCGTGGCCTTCATCGCCCAGACAGCGTTCCTGCTGGAAATCATGGGCGCCGATCTGGTGGCCGAAGGGGTCGACGGAGAACGTACCGTCTTGATCTACGCCATCATCGGCACGCATCTGGTGATGATGGTGGCTGCCATCGTCTACGCCGTGGCTATGGCTTTCCGCACGCTTGCTGGCGAGTATTCGTCTCGCGATTATGAAGGCGTGCTCGCATCCGCAATCTTCTGGACCGCAACCGTCGTTCTGTATGGCGTCATGTGGTACGTCGTCTACATCACCAAGTAGGGTCGCTATGTTTACCTGGGCTTCTAAGTACTTCCTCGGAATCAGTGTCATCGCCTACGTGGCCGCCATCTTTTACGGGATGTCGTCGGGTGGTTCTATCGTCGGCACCCTGAGCATGGGCTATAAGGGCGGTGTCGGTGAACACACCGGCTACGCGATCTTGCTCGGCGTGGCGTGGGTCGCTCTGATGCTCACCGTCGTCGCCGTGATGACCCGTGATGGAGACGCCGAAGAAATGTCGGCACTCGTCGGTTCTGAACGCACCCTGGCGGTCCGGCCGCCCAGCGGTGGCAGCATGTGGGGGCCGATGACGGCTTTCGGCATCGCCTGCCTTGCTGTCGGTGTAGCCGTGAGCCAGGCCTTCTTCCTGCTCGGCCTCGTTGTGTTGGCTGTTGTGACGATCGAATGGGTCATACAGGCCTGGTCCGATCGGGCAACCGGTGACGCTGAGGTCAATGAAATCGTGCGTGACCGCGTCGTCGGACCGTTCGAAGTGCCGATGCTTGGATCGCTGGCCATCGCGGTCGTCGTCCTCGGCATCTCCCGCATTCTGCTCACTGTCTCCGAGGTTGGTTCGGTCGTTGTCGCTGTAGTAGCGGCTGCCTTCATCTTCGGTTCAGCTGTGCTGATTGCCAAGGGGCGCCTGCCCCGTCAGATCGTTTCGGCCATCGTCGCCTTTGGCGCCGTGGCCGTGTTGGCCGGCGGCATCATCGGTGCTGTAAACGGCGAGCGCGACTTCCACCATGAAGATGGTGGCAGTCACGCAGACGACGAATCTCACTCCGAGGAGGGTGAGGGTTGATGAGCATTCGATCAAACTTGGAACAACTCATGCGCTCACGTTCTTTCAGCTTCCGAAGCCTTCGCCGGGTGTGTCTGGTGCCAGTCTTGGCATTGGTACTGGCTTCCTGTGCCGACGACAAGCCGCTCAACACCTTTGAACCACGAGGCCCGAAGGCCCAAGACGTCTACGACCTGATGAACCCCATCTGGTACGTGATGCTTGTCGTGTTCATCCTGGTCGTCGGCGGTGGCATAGCGATCGCCTTCATGAATCGCGTCGACGGTGACACGCTCGATCCCAACGATCTGCCCGAGCAGGTCCACGGCAACACCAAGCTCGAAATACTCTGGACGATCGCTCCGGCTGTTCTGCTCGCTGGGATCTCGGTCTTCGTCGTAGACGACATCTGGAATCTCGAAGAAAAGAACGACCCTGAGCCTTGCGCTGTCGGTGAGACGTCGGCGAACTGTGACGGTCTCGATGTGATGGTCATCGGCCAGCAGTGGTGGTGGGAGTACCGCTACGACGTCGACGGTGATGGTTTCTTCGTCGATGGCAATGGTGACGGTGTCGTCGATGATCGAGATCGTGACCTGCCACTCGAGTTCGTGCTCGATCCCGACGACGTGGCCACGGCCACCGAACTGGTGATCCCGGCCGGGGAACAGGTCGATCTTCTGCTCACCTCGCGAGACGTGATCCACTCGTTCTGGATCCCCCGGCTGAACGGTAAACGAGACACCGTCCCGGGCCGCTGGCACACCTGGAGCCTCAACGCCGATAGCCCGGGCAAATACACGGGTTGGTGCACCGAGTTCTGTGGCTTGAGCCACGCTCGCATGCGTATGTCCACGATCGCCCTTGAGAAGGATGAGTTCGAGGCCTGGCTGGCAAACCAGGCTTCGGCAGCAGAGGTGCCGTCCGATCCTGAGGCCATGGCTGGCCGCGAACTATTCGCAGCCAACTGCATGAGCTGCCACGTGATCCGCGACGATGGTGCAGACGGCATCATCGATTACCCCGATGACTTTGCTGCCAACGTGCCCCTGGCGTCGCACGCTGCGCCCGACCTCACGCACTTCGCCTCGCGCACCACCTTCGCCGGTGGCATCTATGCCACCTACCTTGGCCCGGGAACCGATCCCAACGATGATGCGTTCCCAGCAGAGAATTACCTCGATATCTCTGAGCTTGCTCAGAATCCGACAGCGGCCGACGACTATCGCTGGAACAGCGCTGAGTTGAAGCGCTGGGTGAGCAATGCCCCGAGTCGCAAAGATATGCATTCCGAAGTCGACCCGGAATCAGGGCTTGGGCGGGGCATGCTGCCCTTCCCCCAGCTGACCGACGAACAACTTGACCAGATCGTCGCCTACTTGGCGACGCTCGACTAGACCAGGAGTAGCCCACTCATGGCTTCAGACAACGGACAACTCGCTTTGCCCCCTGGTTCATCGGTGACGACCACTAGCGTCCTCGGCGCTTGGGCCCGTCCCGACAAACCGACAGGCCTGATGAATTGGGTCACCACCGTCGATCACAAGAAGATCGGCATCATGTATGGTGCCGCCTCACTCTTCTTCCTTCTCGTCGGTGGCGTAGCCGCCCTGATGATTCGTATTCAGCTGGCGACACCAGACAGCACGTTCCTGAGCGGTGACGCCTACAACCGGGTCTACACCATGCATGGCACGGTGATGGTCTTCCTGGTTGTCATGCCGATCGGCGCCGCTTTCGCCAACTACCTGATGCCGCTCCAAATCGGGGCGCGAGACGTCGCTTTCCCTCGCATCAACGCCTTCAGTTTCTGGGTGTTCTTGGCCGGTGGCCTCATGCTGAACACCAGCTGGTTCTTGGGCGGAGGTCCGGATGGCGGCTGGTTCAACTACGCACCGAACAACGGCATTATCTACTCCCCAGGCCACGGCATCGACTTCTGGAACATGGGTCTGCTGATCGCTGGCATCGGCTCGATGACCGGTGCGGTCAACCTGATCACCACGGTGATCAACATGCGAGCCCCTGGCATGACGTTGATGAAGATGCCGGTCTTCACTTGGATGACGCTCGTCACCCAGTTTCTACTTCTGTTCGCCATTCCCGTGCTCACCGTGGCCCAGGTTCTCCTGGCCGCCGACCGCAACTTTGGCGCCAACTTCTTCAACGTCCAACAGGGCGCCGATCCCTTGCTCTGGCAGCACCTCTTCTGGATCTTCGGTCACCCCGAGGTGTATCTCATGATCTTGCCGGCCTTCGGCATCGTCTCGGAGATCATCCCGACGTTCTCCCGTAAGCCGATCTTCGGGTACCCATTCATGGTCTTCTCCGGTATCGCCATCGGTTTCATGGGTTGGGGCGTGTGGGCTCACCACATGTTCGTCTCCGGTCTTGGACCGTTGTCGGTCTCGGCCTTCACCGTCGGCACGATGTTTATCGCTGTGCCGACCGGTGTGAAGATCCTCAACTGGTTGTTCACGATGTGGGGCGCCAAGATTATTCTCAGCACGCCCATGTTGTTCTCGATCGCTCTGGTCACCCAGTTCACCATTGGTGGCCTGTCCGGCGTGTCACACGCCATTGCCCCTCACGACACCCAGCAGACCGACACCTACTACATCGTGGCTCACTTCCACTATGTGTTGTTCGGCGGTGCCTTCTTCGGCTTTGTCGGTGGCATCTACTTCTGGGCCCCGAAAGCGTTCGGGTTCCTCATGAACGAACGCTTCGGCAAGGTGCAGTTCTGGATGATGGTGATCGGGTTCAACGTGACCTTCGCTCCCATGCACATTCTCGGCCTCCAGGGCATGCCTCGTCGTATGCAGACCTACTCGGCAGTGCAGGGATTTGGCATGTGGAACATGGTGGCCAGCATCGGCGCCTTCATCCTCGGTATCGGCACCATGCTCACGGTCGTCAACCTCTACACCTCGCATCGGGCCTGGGTTCGCCAGGGTCGCCCCAATGTGGGCGCAGATCCATGGGATGCTCGCACGATCGAGTGGTCGATTCCTTCCCCGACACCGGAACACAACTTCGACACCGATCCTGTCGTCACCCACCTGGACGACTGGTGGCACCGCAAGTACCAGAAGGATGAGAACGGTAAGCTGCGTCTCGTTCACACCGGCGAAGAACTGGCCCAGGCTGGCAACGGCGAAGGTGTACACCTTCCAGCCCCGTCGTACTGGCCGATCACTCTGGCCTTCTCGCTCCCCATCATCGGCTATGGCGTGATGTACACGTTCTGGCTACTTATTCCTGGCATCCTGCTCATGATGGCCGCCCTGTTCGGGTGGGCGTTCGAGCCAGCCGACAACCTCGACCTCGACGATCATGACCATGGGCATGATGATCAAGCTGGCGGCGCCGAGAAAGAACTGGAGACGGTCTGATGGCAGATACCACTACCGATATCGCTGATGACATCGTCGATGATGCGATGGGCTCGACCCACGATCTGACCAATGACGATCACAACGACCACGGTGGGGATCATGGTGAGGATCATGGTCATGGCCCCCACCTGAGCCTCGGCCTCTCCAACATGAAGCTGGCCATGTGGCTCTTCCTCGGTTCCGAGTGTCTGCTCTTCGGTGCGCTCATCTCCACCTACCTCTTGTCGAAGGTCAACTTCCTTCAGGAGCTGGTCGCTGGCAACCCGTACGTTGTCGGTACCATCGGCGGCGAAATCGAAGTCGAGATGATCGCTCAGAATTCTGTTGAGCCGATGTTCGACATCCCCTTCACCTCAGCCTCATCGTTTGTGCTGCTCATGAGCTCGCTCACGATGGTTCTCGCTCACAAGGCCGTGCTCGAGGGCGACTATCGCAACAGCCGAGTGTGGCTGGCGGCCACGGCCCTTCTGGGTTCGGTCTTCATCGGTGGACAGGTCTACGAGTTCACCGCCTTCTACCGTGAAGGTCTGACCTACACCGGCAACCTGTTCGGTTCGGCCTTCTACACGCTCACCGGCTTCCACGGTCTTCACGTAACCGGCGGCATCGTCATGTTGGCCGCCCTGCTGATCCTGTCGTCCCGAGGCAAGCTTCAAGCCGACCGGGCCGAGACCGTCGAACTGGTCGGTCTGTACTGGCACTTCGTCGACATCGTGTGGGTGCTCATCTTCACGATCGTTTACCTGATTCCGTAAACCTGATCTGGATTCGCTGAGAAAGACTGTTATGGCTGCTGAAATCGATATCCACGCCCACGATGATTCCCACCCAACGGAGAAGCAGTATTGGGTGGTGTTCGTCGTCCTCGCCGTGTTGACCGCGGTCGAGGTCGCCTGGTCGTACATGGGCCTTGAGGGAGTAGCACTCGTCGCACCGTTGATCATCATGATGGTGGTCAAGTTTCTGCTTGTGGCGGGTGTCTTCATGCACCTCTACTTCGATACGAAGATCCTTCACGGCCGGTTGTTCTGGTGGACGTTCGTCGCTGCCATCATCCTGGCTGTCGCGGTGTACTTCACCGTCTTTGCCACCTTCGAATTCGGCATTTAGCCCCGATCGCGTGATGTAGCACATGATTGCCGCCACGGTTCCGTTCGAAGCTCACCTTGAGGTGTGGACGTTGATGGCGGGCGCGACTGCCATCGGCTGGTACGTCTGGAAAGTGCTGCAACCGAAAGCGGTGGCCGCCGGTTTCGAGCCAATCAAGCGGTCCCAGGTTGGCTGGTATGCGGCGGCCATGGTCAGCATGTGGATCTTCTCCGACTGGCCGATCCATGAGATTGCAGAGCAGCACCTCTACTTCGTGCACATGCTGCAGCATCTTTTCCTCTCGATGATCATCCCGGCGATGTTCTTGCTGGCAACGCCTCGCTGGCTGATCGAGCTCCTCGTCAGCCCCGGTAGTCGTGGCTGGCGGCAATTGCAGCGGCTTTCGAAACCATTGGTCGCCGGCCTAATCTTCAATGGCCTCACCGTCATGCTTCACTGGTCGTTGCTGGTAAAACTCTCGTTCGAAAATGGCGCCGTCCACTTCGCCCTTCACCTTCTGATCTTCGTGTCGGGCTTGATCATGTGGATGCCGGTGTGCGGGCCGGTGGCCGAATGGCGCCTTCCGCCGATCATGCAGTGCCTGTACCTCTTCTGTATGTCGATCATTCCGACCGTGCCAAGCGGCTGGCTGATCTTCGCTGAAGACGTCGTTTACCGGCACTACGACACGCCGGACCGGCTCTTCGGCATCGACGTTCTGTCCGATCAACAGGCCGCTGGCGTTGTGATGAAACTCTTGGGTGGGTTCTTCTTGTGGGGCGTCATCTTCCTGGTCTTCGTACGGTGGGCTCATGAAGAGATGGCGACCGACGAGCGCCAGCGGGATGAGGAAGCCGCCCAGCGGGCACGGACTATCGCGGCCGAAGCGCTCGGTACCGACGGTGATCCACTCGACCTGACCTTTGAGGATGTCGCCGAAAGCTTTGCCGCCTCGGAACCACCGGTTGAACCGGCCGAAACCTAGAGAGAAGCTATGGACCTCGCTCGCATGCGCGATGAGTATGAGGCTGCAGGCATCGATCCGGTTGCTATGGCCGCTGATCCAGTCGAGCAGTTTCACCGCTGGCTTGAGGCGGCGGTCGAGGCTGCGTTGGTCGAGCCGAACGCTATGGTTCTGGCCACCGTGGATGCTGATGGGCAGCCGTGGAGCCGTCATGTGCTTTTGAAGGCGGCAGCTGCGCAAGGCTTCGACTTCTACACCAACTATGAATCAAACAAGTCGAACGAGCTGGCGGCAATGGGCAAGGCCTCGTTGACCTTCGGCTGGCTTGGCCTTCGCCGTCAGGTCAACATCGCTGGATCGGTTGAGCGGGTTCCCGATGCTGAGTCGGAGGCCTACTGGGCGGTTCGCCCCCGGGGCTCGCAGCTCGGCGGTTGGGCCTCGGCCCAGAGTCGACCGGTGGCCGATCGCGAAGAGATCGAAGCAGCCTACGCGGCGGCCGACGCCAGGTTCGCCGAGGGGCGAGTACCCCGCCCCTCCCACTGGGGTGGCTGGCGAGTGGTGCCGCACACCATCGAGTTCTGGCAGGGCCGCCAGAATCGGTTGCATGATCGGTTGCGCTACACGCTCAGTGATACCGGGTGGAAGATCACCCGACATATGCCCTAGCGGCCCCGAGCCCTCCTAGAGCTCGCTTGCAGCAGCGATCAGGTCGTGTCCGGCCATCGCTACATGGTCGACGTCGTTCAGATCGAGAACCTGTAGATACATGCGCTGGACACCCACTTCGGCGTAGGTGGCGAGCTTGGCCAACACTTCGTCGACATTGCCTGCCGCTCCGTTGGACCTCAGCTCATCGGCCTCACGCCCGATGCGCTTGGCCCGGCGGTCGACCTCGGTCTCGTTGGCGCCGAGACACAGGATCAGCGTGGCTGATTTGACCAGCTCGGCTGGGTTGCGGTCGATGGCGGCACAGGCCTGGTCGACTCGCTCAAAGATTGGACGTACCTCGTCGACAGCGGCGAACGGCACGTTGAAATCGGATGCGTACTGGGCCGCGATGCGTGGTGTTCGTTTCCGGCCTCGACCGCCGATCACGATCGGGGGACAGGGGCGTTGGGCCGGTTTGGGTAGTGCAGGGGAATCGACGAAGGTGTGGAATCGGCCCTCGTGGCTATAGGTGGCCCCCTCAGGGGTGGTCCAGATTCCTTGGATCTGCTCGAGGGCCTCTTCAAACCGGTCGAATCGTTCCCCCAGCGCAGGAAAGTTGAGGCCGTAGGCAGCATGTTCCTCTGCGTACCACCCGGTTCCCAACCCGAAATCGACCCGTCCTCCGCTCATGGCATCGACCTGGGCCACCATTATGGCCAGAGGCCCGGGCTGGTAGAAGGTGATTGGGCTAACGAGGGTGCCCAGCCGGATCGTGGAGGTGTCGCGGGCGAGCGCAGCGAGCGTGACCCAGGCATGGGTGGGGCCGGGAAGGCCGCTGACATCACCCATCTTGACGTAATGGTCGGATCGGAAGAAGCCGTCGAACCCGCTCTCCTCAGCTGTGCGGGCTACCGCGAGGATGTCTTGATAGCTCGCACCCTGTTGGGGCTCAGTGAAGATTCGTAGTTCCACGCCTGCACCCTAGTCGAAGCCAATGGTGGCAACGAGCCGAACCTAGGGCGATTGGGTGTCGTCGTCCCAGCAGCGGGCGGCCTCAGCCAAACCATCGATCAGATAGTTGAGGTGGGGAAACAGCGTTCCGTCGCCGGGAGATGTTGGCCAATAGTTGGCGAGGGGCGAGAGCCCACGAACACGAGGCGGTAGCTCCAACTGAATGCCGCCATTGGAGGGCAGGTTGCAGGGGTTCGTTGGGTGCTGGCCTCGCAACCCG
The DNA here is from genome assembly GCA_937922045.1 of uncultured Acidimicrobiales bacterium. Taxonomy (GTDB): domain Bacteria; phylum Actinomycetota; class Acidimicrobiia; order Acidimicrobiales; family SZUA-35; genus JAHELU01. The sequence continues at coordinate 21,975 of CAKZXA010000101.1, forward strand.
ATCGGAATCCGGTCCAGATCATCGATGGTGTCGTAGTAGGGGAGGGCTCGGCGAAGGTGATGACTGACATGGGAGCCGAGTGCTCGGTTCCGTCCGCCGCAGAGGAGGCTGGTGAAGTATCGTTTGCGGCCGAAGCCGTGCAGCGCAATCACCACATCGCAGTGATCCAGAAAGCTCTGGAGGGCTTCGGTTGGTTCGGCTCCGACATCGGCTGAGGTGACATGCCGCCTCATGCCGTAGGGCTGAACCACCGTGTAGAGGGACGCATCCGATCGTTCGGCCGCCTGGCGGGCGATCAGCTCGGTACGGCGCTCAAGGTTCCCGCCGTGAAAGGCGCAGAAACCGATGCTGCGTCGAAGCGTCGACTCTTCCTCTACCCCTTCGAGAGCGACAAGGTCGGGAAAAGGGATCGGGGTTCGGTCGGGCTCCTGCATTCAGTCCTGTGTAGCAATCCCTTGCTAGCGAGCGCCAACCAGCTCGTCGTTGTTCGATTCCTGCTTCGCCTTGCTGGCACCACGAGCGGCGAGGCCGCCGATGGCAACCAGCAGGTTGATAGCGAGGAAGGCGTAGCCCATGACCGAGGTTCGAGCCACCGTTGAATCGAGAAGACCAAACGGGTTGATGGGGGCGCTCATCCAGCCGGTCAAGGACGCTTGCCAACCTTCGACCGTGATCACGATGGCGTCGATCCAACCTGTAGGTTCGGCGTTGAAGTCGAGCACCTGTTGTGACCAGATGCCGTAGAGAGCGACGTAGACACCGACGATGACCAGGATGATGGCGGAGATTCTCGCCATGTGGGCGGTTGCGGCTCGGAAGCGGTTGACGAGGCTTTTGCGCCCGAAGCTGACGGCGAGGGTGAGAACCGTAGCGAGGAGGCCCATGCCGATGCCGTAGGAGACGAAGGATCCGAGCCTTTGCCCGAAGGAAGCGCCGCTCGAGGAATTGCCGACGGCCGAGAGGAACAGGCCGATGGTGCAGCTCAGGGAGGCCAGGGCGTAGGAAACGCCGAACATGAACATGCTGCCGGCGCTACGAGAGCCACCACCCTTGTTCAGCTTTGGAAGATTGACCAAAGGGTTGAAACCGGCCAACATGGCCGCACCGAGGAGGGCAAGGCCGACACCGATGATGATGGTGATACGAGGCAGCCAGCCTGCCTCTTGAACCGCCGTCAGCGAGCCAGCGAGCAGAATGCCTAGGGCGCCGAAGACGGCGAGGAAACCAGCCGACATGGACAGACCGACGATTTGTGCCCGGTTGAGCGAGATCAGGGTGTTGGCCGTTCGCCCGCCTGTTTCCTCCTCATCGCTGCCCAGGAAGAAGCCTAGGTAGGCCGGGAGCAGGGCGAAGCCGCACGGGTTGAGCAGGGCAACCATGCCGAGAGTAAAGGCTCGAATGTCTAGAAGGGCGTCCATGATGTTCCTTGAGAGATGTGTGTTGCAGCGTACGGCATGAGAGAGAAGGTCTGGGTAAAGCGCTGACAGGTTTAGGAATAGAGTTCGTCGAGCTTGTCTTGTAGCTGGTCGGCCGTCATCGGCCCGGTGTGACGATCCAGCTCCTGGCCAGCACTGTTGAGAAAGACGGTCGTTGGCATACCGATCGCCTCGAGTTCGATGTAGATCTCCTGTTGTGGCTGGAAGACGGTCTCGAACGTGACGCCAGACTGCTCCACGAACGAGAGCCAGCTCGATTCATCGAGATCGTGACTGATGCCGAGGAAGGCGATGTCGTTCTTCAGGAAGACCTGCTCGAATTCGGGCATCTCCCGGCGGCAGGGGGCGCACCACGATGCGAAGAAGTTGACCACCAAGGGTTCACCGGTATAGGCAGCGAGGTTGTTGGTGCCATCCGAAGTGGTGAAGTCGAGGGTTAGGTACTCGGCCAGTTCGCCGTCACCGGCGGCGAGAGCTTCCGGCGAGTCTGATTCGTTGCTCGACCCAAATCGGTCGGTGGCAGCCACGGCCATAACCCCGAGCACGACGCTGATCAGAACGATCATGGTCACCCGACTCGGGCCGCCTTGGCGACGGCCGTTTGGCTCGTTCAGCTCTGGCGACTCAGCGTTGTGCGTGATGCCGCTCGCGGCATCGACCGGTGTGTTGTCAGGTGTGTTATCAGATGTGTTATCAGGGCTTGTTGTCATTGGTTCTTCCCGAAGAGGGCGACTTTCAGGTTACGACCAGTAACCGACAACATGAAAAGAAGATTCCCGGCCCTCCGCTTCCTTCGACAGTATCGAAGGAAGCAGGGACCGGGAATCCTGTCCGCAGGTAACGGCATGTGCAGGATTTCGACTCACCCAAAGCATCCGAAGCTCGTCAAGCGTCACGTCGGATGTGGCATGAATCGGTACATCTAGGCGGCCGTTGCCTCCACCTTTTCTTGAACCCTTTCTCGGATCTTGGTCTGGACCTGAGGCTGGAGCTGGCCCTGTACCCGAGCCTGCAAATGGGCAGGTACGGGAATGTCGGGCAGCTGATCTTCAGGCCGGGCCACCTTTGGCGGCCGACCCCTACGCCGTTTCTGGGTTACCACCTGCCCGTTGAGAAACAGCTGGCCACCCCACACGCCGCACGGCTCGGCCCGGTCCAGGGCTCCTTCGAGGCACTGAGCCATTACCGGGCACTCACCGCAGATGCGCTTGGCCGCCGCGATCTCGATCAACTCCTCGGAGAAGAAGAGGCTGGCGTCCGGTGTGTTGCGGCAAAGGGCCTGATCGGTCCAGGTATCGGTTGATAGGGCGAAGGTTGCCTCTGAAGCCAGGAGTGAAGCATCGGCATCGAAGCTCTCAACGCCGCTGGGCACGACACCAGCATCATTGATCGTGTCGAAGCCAGCGAGGTCTTCGAGGCTGAACCCGTCCGGCAATATCTCGTTTTCGTCTAGCACGTGGGTGTACGTCATCTGTCTGTTCCCTTTTGATTTCGCCGAGGGCTGTCCCAAACTGCCAGCCCGGCGTTGCTTCGTTTTGTCTCGTCAGTTCTTCATATGTTTCATTGCTCCTCTATCGCTTTGCCCACAGAGTGTTTCTGTGGAGTGGCCAACGTGTGGCCGAAAAGCAGAAGAGCCGCCGGGGCTTTCGCTCCCAGCGGCTCGGTCGGTGTTGCAGGTCCTGATCTCTCAGGCTGCAACCCTCCATCGCTGGAAGCGGGTGTACTTCTTGCCAAACTCTGATGTGTTAAACCAGCAGGTGTTGGCGGGGCGAGCATGCGTACGCACGGCAGCATGGGCGGTGAAGCCATTAGCAGTCGCAAAAATTGGAGCGACCACGCCGGAGTTCTGATACATCGCCGCTTTGGCTGCGCCTACGATTGCATCCTGAACGGATTGCAGGCCGACCGAGACCATGTCCGAGAACGTGTCAAGGATCATGTCGAGGTGGGAAGGACGCGCCGATACCAGAAGGACTTGGTGCCCACGTGGGCCGCTGTTGAGCAAGTTAATCATCATTGCTGGACGTCCTTTCTGGTTTCGATCGTTGATGCGAGATGTGACTACGGTAGACCACGATTGACTTCCAAAGAGCGCGGGAGTCCGTCGGGGAACTTGAGGACACCTTGGTATGGAACTGAGGACCTGTCAACCGAATTAATCGGTATTGCGCCCACAACGGCGCGCAATGCGATCAAAACGACTAGGGATCGAAACAAATGCACCCAACAACTCCTCCTTCCAACCGGCATTCGGCCCCTGCTGATCAGGGGCCTGATCAGCAGCCCGGTACCGAGGCGTCAGACCTCGCTGTATGGGACCAAGCCGTCGCTGCGGCCCGCGTCTATCTGCGCTCTCTGAGCGATGCTGGACCGGTCGGCCCCACCGAAGGCGAGATCGCAGCATTGGCGAGCTTCGACGGTGACTACCTCGATGATCCGCTCTCGCCTCAGGATGCACTACAAAAGCTTGATGTGGTTGGAAGCCCAGCCACGATGCGGTCGGCTGGAGGTCGCTACTTCGGGTTTGTAAATGGTGGTACGCATCCAGCCGCCCGGGCCGCCGCTGTGCTGGCTGGCGCTTGGGATCAGAACGCCGCCCTGGCCGCTATGTCGCCGGTGGCGAGCCGTATCGATGACGTGACCGCCCGCTGGGTGATCGATCTGCTCGGTCTCCCGTCGACGTCGATCGCGTCGTTTTGTGGGGGAGCGACGGTGGCCAACCTCACCGGCATCATCACCGCCCGAGACGAGCTCCTTCGCCGCCACGGCTGGGACGTGGCATCCCGAGGGCTGTTCGGCGCTCCGCCCATCACTGTGATCGCAGGTTCCGAGACCCACATCTCGGCGCTCAAGGCGTTGCGGTTGGCCGGGTTCGGCACCGACCAGATCATCGAGGTGGCCAGCGATGAGCTCGGTCGGATGCGGGCCGATGGCCTCGATGAAGCGTTGAACGGGCTTGACGATCGTGCCAAACAGGCCGGCGTGCTCCTTCTTGGCCAGGCCGGCAATGTGAATACCGGTGCGTCAGATCCATTCGCTGAACTCTTCGACGTGGCCGAGACCCATCTCGACAGGTCAGCGTTCTGGGTCCATGTCGACGGCGCTTTCGGCCTTTGGGCTTCGGCTGCGCCCGAACGCCGACACATCAACGTCGGGGTTGAACGAGCCGACTCGTGGGCTACCGATGCTCACAAGTTCGCGAACACACCCTACGACTGTGGTGTCCTGATCTGTGCGCAGCCCGAGGCTTTGCGCCGTTCGATGATCATGTCGGCGGCCTACGTCGTCACCGATGACGACGCTCGTGACCCGATGAGCATCGGGATCCAGATGTCGCAGGCGGCCAGGGCCGTTCCCTTGTGGGCTGTTCTCGCAACCGAGGGTCGGGCGGGCATGGCGGCACGGATCGAACAGGCCTGCATGCAGGCCGACGATTTGGCTCGACGGCTGGTGGCCGGTGGCGCCGAGTTGCTAGCCCCTGTCATGCTGAATCAGGCCCTGGTCTCCTTCGGCGAGAACACCGATGCTGTGGTTGAGGCCGTGCAACGATCGCAGGCCTGTTGGGTGGGTCCAACCACCTGGCAGGGACGACGGGCGATGCGTCTCAGCGTGTCGAGTTTTGCCACTACCGATGCCGATATCGAGAGCTCGGCCGAGGCTGTGTTGTCCGCCGCTGGGTCGGTAGGGTAGGCCCCCGTGAGCCAGCAAGCCGACCAGCACGTACCGACCGACCAGCACGTCCAGCGCTTGCCCGAGAGGCTGCCGGTCGGTCGGGCCTTCGTCGGATCACGCAAGGTGCGGCTGGGTGACGTGTCACCGAAAGGTCGCCTGCGGTTCGATGCCTTGACCCGCTACACCCAGGATGTCTCGAACGATGACACCACCGATGCCGGTATGGATGACATCCCCGGCTGGGTTGTGCGGTCGACGGTGATCGACGAGATCTCGCCTGCGGGCTTCGGTGAGACACTCACCTTCACCACCTTCTGCGCCGGCCTATCCAAGCGGTGGGCCGATCGCCGACTCAACGTAATCGGTGATCAAGGCGCACGGTATGAGGTCTCAACGCTATGGGTTTGCGTTGATCACCAGACCGGCCAGCCACACGCCCTGACCCAACAGTTTCTCGACATCTACGGCGAGGCCGCCGGTGATCGGTCGGCTTCTGCCCGCCAACGGAACCCGAAACTGAGAACGTTTGATACCACCGCCCTGGTGAGTGAACGATGGCAACTCCGCAAGGTGGATTTCGACACGCAAGGCCACGTCAACAATGCCGCCTACTGGGCAACCGTTGAGCAATGGTTGGCCGAAGCAGCCCCATCGCCCCGCCGAGTGCGTCTGGAATACGGCCAGGGTATTACTCGGGCTCCCGACGTTGAGGTCCGTCGTAGGTCCGGTGGTGACGCCTTCCTCCTGTGGTGGATACAAGACGAGGCGGTCGCTGGTAGCGCATCGGTAGCAGCTCTACCCGGCGGTCTCTACGGCGATACGTCGGTCGAAGACGCGGGAATCGTCTAGGACGAAAAGGTCTAGGACGAAGGCGTTGCGGCGGCGACGTCGTCACTAGCGTCAGCATCGGGTGGTGTCTCTGCGGGCGCCGGGGTCATCATTTCCTGGCGGTAGTAGCGCAGTTCCTTGATGCTTTCGGTTATGTCGTCGAGCGCCCGGTGGCCAGCCTCCTTGCGAGGGGCCGCGCTCAAGACCTCAGGACGCCAGCGACGTGCCAGCTCCTTGATGGTGGACACATCGACCGAGCGGTAGTGGAGGAAGTTCTCGATCTCCGGCATGTACTGGGCCAGAAACCGGCGATCCATCCCAATCGAGTTGCCGCACAAGGGCACAACTCTCGGTCCGTCGACGTGCTGCTTGAGGAAGTCGAGGGTTTGGCTGGTGGCATCGTCCAGGGTGACGGTGGAACTCTTGATGCGCTCCAACAGGCCTGATCGAGTGTGCATATCCACAACGACCTGGTCCATCTTGGAGAGTTCGTCTTCGGTGGCGTGGAGAACGAGGTCAGGACCCCGGGCGACGATGTTCAGATCATCGTCGGTTACCAGCGTGGCAATCTCGACGATGACGTGTTCCGCCGGGTCGAGTCCGGTCATCTCTAGGTCCATCCAAACGAGCAAGGCCCCAACCTTACCCGGTTTTGGCTCCGGTTTCCGGTTAGCCTTCGGCCCCATGAATGCTTCATCGGTTGCCCTGCAGGCTTTGGATGTCGAGCTTACGCCACCAGCCCGAATGCGAGCTGGCGATGCGGCCGCCGACCTGCCGGCCAGAGAGGCGGTAACGCTCGAACCAGGGGAGCGGCGGCTCGTGCCAACCGGCTTCGCCATCGCCGTTCCCGCCGATCATTGCGGACTCATCCTGCCCCGTTCCGGATTGGCCCTCAAGCATGGCGTTACCGTGCTCAACGCACCCGGCCTGATCGACTCGGGTTATCGGGGTGAGCTCAAGGTGATCCTCCACAACGCCGGGTCAGAAACCGTGTCGATCGAGCGTGGTCAACGCATCGCCCAGCTCCTGATCCTGAGTGTTCCCGCTGTCACGTTCCTTGCGGTCGAGGAGCTCCCCCCGGCGCCCGACGATCGTGGGGACCAGGGATTCGGTAGCTCTGGCTGAGCGTAGAGCCAGGTGGTTTTGGGCCAGTTCCAGAGGGTGATGTATGGCGACCGCAACGTGCCTGGCCATCGATGGCCATGAGCAATTTTGCTGGCTGCTGGATAGGCCTTTCAGACTAGAGTTGGGAAATCCGATGATCTGACCCGGCCCTGGGCACTACCCGCCAGCCTTTGGCCGGGTCATCGGATTTTCCGGACCAGTCAGCGCGCCTCGTCGGTGGCAACACCCAGCAGAATCCGCTGCGATTCGACCTGAATCGACGTCTTTCCGTCGCTGGTCGGTTCGACGCCGAGCACGGCGGCCAGCTGGTCGGCCAGTGCGCCCTGATCAGCAATCGAGGCGCTGTCGTTGGCGAGCGTGATCCGCAGCCGTCCAGGATCCCAATCGGCGCTGACATCGATTCTGCCCGAACCCAAAAGGGCCTCGACCGCTGTGTCTACCGCCAGCCGTAGACGTTCCACCATGGCTATGTCGAGACCGAGCCGGAGGGCGAGGCCAGCGATCGTCACCCGGCCGATACGGGTGAAGGTCTCATTGGCAGGAAACGACACCTTGAGTTCGTCTGCCGTGCCGTCATTCATGGTGACGTCCTTCCCTTGGCGTGGCTGCTGCCAGGCTCTGGAATCTCGCGCACGACGTCGCTAGGGTCTCGATCCGGCCTGAGGCCGAGATAGGTGGGATGTCTAATGATTCCATCGGCTGGCCACTCGCTAAACCCGACCTCGACGACAACGGTTGGCTCTACCCATCCTGGTCGGCGATCCAGCGGGGGTACTGAGCAAAAGGGAGGATCAGGTCGAGGGATAAAGGTATCGGACAGGCGGGCCCGTTCGACGTCGGTGAGGCCACTTCCGACCCGACCGGCCATGACCAGCTGGTCATCCTCCCAAACCCCGACCATCAGGGAGCCCATCTGGTCGGACAGCTCGCCTTGCCCGGCGAGCCACCCGCCGACAACAAACTCTTGGTGTTGACGAATTTTGAGCTTGATCCATTCGCGACTTCGACTTCCAGGCTTGTAGGTCGAGCCAATCCGCTTGAGCATGATGCCTTCGAGATCGCGTTCTCGGGCGATGCCGAGGAGTTCGGCGCCGCCGTCGATCAGATAGGGAGGTGTTCGCCACCGGGGGTCTTCGGGCAGGAAGTCGTCGAGGAGGCGGCGACGGTCGGTGTAGGGCAGGTCGAGAAGGGAGTTGCCGTCGAGGTTGAGGAGATCGAAGACGATGTAGACGATCGGGTGTGACCTCAGCAGCGATTCGTTTGGATCGATGACATGAATGCGTTGCTGAAGATGGCGAAATGAGGGGCGAGGGCCATCGAAGACCACGATCTCTCCGTCGAGCACGACCGCTGAGCCGAGGTCGCTCCCGAGCTGGGCCAGTTCGGGAAAGGAGCCGGTGACATCTCTACCGTTGCTCGAACGGAGCAGGGTCCGCTTGCCGTCGGTCGTGGCCTGGATCCGCATGCCGTCCCACTTCAGCTCCGCGGCCCAGCCATCGTCAATCGGAAGTCGATCTGAAGAGATCGCCTTCATCGGGGGAATCCAGTCGTGTAGCTCGTCGGCTGAATGAGCCCCGGCGTGTTGTTCCGGCACAAGCCCTATCGTAACGGCCGCTGTCGACTGTCCGGAATCATTGAGCTTGTGGAAGAAAATCGCCAACCTACCTACAGGTAGGTAGGCTGTAGGACATGGTGATCAACGCTGACATCGGACTGCTGGCCGACCTCGAACCAGAAGCGGCCAAGGCGCTTGATAAACACTACGCCTCGACCAAGGAATGGCACCCACACCTGATGGTGCCGTGGGGTCGAGGTCGTGACTTCGAGTCCGACTACGAGTGGTCGCCTGAAGAGTCTGAGGTGCCGGCCGACGTGCGCAGCGCCCTCTACGTCAACCTTCTGACCGAGGACAACCTGCCTTACTACTTCCGCGACATCGAACGCATGCTTGGCCGCGAAGGGGCTTGGGGCGAATGGACGCGCCGATGGACCGCCGAGGAAGGCCGCCACGCCATCGTCATCCGTGACTACCTCACCGTTACCCGGGCCATCGACCCAAACGAGCTCGAACGGGGCCGCATGATCCAGATGGGCAGCGGACAGGTCCCGGAACCGACGAGCGCCGTCCACGGTCTCGCTTACGTAACCCTCCAAGAACTGGCCACCCGAATCTCGCATCGCAACACCGGCACCAAGCTCGAAGACAAGGTCGGCTACGACATCATGCGTCGCGTCGCCATCGACGAAAACCATCATTTCCTGTTCTACCGAGACATGACCACCGCCTGTCTCAACGCCGATCCGAGCCGCACCGTGCAGGCCATCGCCGACGAGGTGATCGGCTTCGCCATGCCGGGTGAGGGCATCCCCAACTTTTACGAGCATGCCAAGGTGATCGCCAACGCCGGCATCTACAACCTGGCCCTCCACCACGAACAGATCCTCGACCCGATCGTGATGAAGCACTGGGACATCGCCAACATCACCGGCCTGTCTCCCGAGGCGCAGGAAGCCCAGGACAAGGTGGTGCGCTATATCGAAAAGTCGGCTCGCGTCGCCAAGCGGATCTCCGAGCGCATGGAGGCCAAGGCGGCGGCTGGTGTCGACGCCTGAATCGGGCAGCTCTGAATCGGGCAGCTCTGAATCGAAGAAGGCCGATACCGGCGATGCCGGTGATGGCCCCGACGAAGCGTCTCCGCTCGAACGGCTCGGGCTGCTGGCGATGCAGACCGTTGCCATCGACGAATCGCCGGAAGGCCGCCTCGACCATCTGGAGCTGTACACGACCCAAGGGTTGTTGACGATCCTCTGGCATGGCGAGGCCGACGTGGACCGTGTTGTCGTCTGTGTCGGCGGGGCGATGGGGGGCTTGCTCGGGCCCGACGGTGGGGTGTACCACCGGCTCGGTCGCAGCTTGCTCGAGCACGGGATCGGCCTACTGCGACTGTCGTACCGTCGGCCTAACGATCTCGATCTCTGCCTCCACGACACGCTCGCCGTCATGGAGCTGGCGGCCCGTCATGGGTGCCGTCAGTTCATACCGGTCGGCCACTCCTTTGGCGGCGCTGTCGCCATTCAGGCCGCCTCCTTCTTCGACCGTTCCTCGGTGCCAGGTGTTGTCACCTTGGCTACCCAATCCGCCGGTTGTGAGGTGGCTGAGGAACTCGCCGACCGAGAGCTGCTGTTTGTGCACGGAACCGCCGACACCATCCTGCCCCATTACTCCTCGGAGATGGTACGGATGCTGGCCGGCACAGGTGAACTGCTGCTGCTGGAGGGAGCCGATCATCTCCTGAAGCCGGCGGGGGATGAGGTGCTGGCCAAGCTCGTCGCCACCATCCCGGGCTGGTTCTCCTCCTAAGCTGTTCACGAACGAGGAGAACGAGATGTCCGAAACCAATGAGACCCCAGCACCACTAGAGACCTCGCCGGCTGAGAGCGAGACCCCTGCTTCGGCCGAGACTACCGCGTGGACGGCTCCCCAGGCCTTGGCCGAGTGGCGGCGCCTGAACGATGAGCGAGACGCGGCGCAGGCGGCCTACGAGGAGCAGATCCAGCCCATGAAAGCAGCGCTCGAGGCGCAGGTTGCTCCGATGGTCGAGAAGTTGGAAGCGTTGGAGGCATGGTTTCTCGATCATGCTGAGCAGGTTGGGCAGGAAGTGTTCGAGAGCGACGCCGGAAAGGTGACCATCGCAACGCGAGAAACCCCCAAGATCACCGACGCCGATTCCTTCTTTGCTTGGGCTGCGGCCAGCAACAATATGAGCATGCTCCAGAAGAGGATCAGTGTGACCAGCTACCGCGAGTACATCAAGGCGAACCCTGATCAGGAACCGCCAGGGGTTACGGTCGAGCAAGATCGTTCGGTAAAGTTCAAGGCCTAGCCGACTCGGTCGATCCTGATGAACACCACCATTCACCTCACCACCGACCGGGCAGAAGCCACCATCGACCTCGAAGGAGGTCGTCTCGCAACCCTTGCCGTCGACGGCCTCGAACTGCTCGTTTCTTCAACCGAACGGCCGACGCGGTGGGGATCATTCCCGATGATCCCGTGGTGCGGTCGGCTTCCCTATGGCGAGCTTCTCAGCGGTGGTGAAACCTATCGGTTCGCCATAACCAGCCCGCCCCATGCCAACCACGGCTTCTGCCATCTCCAGCCGTGGGACCGGGTTGAGGTTGGAGCCACATCGGCCATCATCACCACCAGTCTCGGCGAACCCTGGCCCTTTGGCGGTTGGGCGGTGCAGCGCTTCGAGCTGGATGACACCTCACTAACCGTGACCGGCGAGGTTCACGCCGAACAGGCCATGCCAGCCATGATCGGCTGGCACCCCTGGTTTCGCCGACAACTTGAACAAGGCAGCCCGGCCAAGCTCCAGTTCGATGCGGGCGTCCATTACGTCACCGATGATGACGATATTCCCACCGGTGAACTCGCACCCTTGCCCCCCGAGCCGTGGAATATGTGCGTCACCGACATCAAGGAGTCGCCAACGATCACCTGGCCCGACGCCCTGACACTTCGGATGGAATCGACCTTCGACCACTGGGTCATCTTCACCGAGCCGGTGCATGCCATCTGCGTCGAACCGCAGAGCGGGCCACCAAACCAGGTCAACGCGAACCCTGTTATGGCGGCCGCAGGCGAACCGATTGTTGGCTCGATGAGCTTGATCTGGGGCTGACCGCTAACCAGGTGCTCGGCGCTAGGCGCTACGAGCCGTTCGTCGCCGGAGCTGGGTAGCCCGTCGGTAAAGACGGTTGTCGACCTGGTTAAAGGTATGCAGATACTCTTCGATCTCGGGCGCATCGAACACCGCCTTGTCGAAGTGGTAGCGGCTCGTGTTCTCACGGGCCGCCTGTTCGGGCATGGTTCCCAACATGACGGTGAGCAGCTCATCGACGCGGTCGAGGCCGACAAACTCGTAGCGATCAAGTCGCTCGTCGATGGCGTGGCCGGGCCAGCGTCGAGCCCGTCCCAGTACAAACTTCGTTTGACAGTCGAGGAAGAGGCCTCGATAGCGCTCCAGGTTGGCCACCACCACCGCAGGGTCGTCATTGTCGTTTGACCTCAACTGCTCGGAGATCTCCTTCACCCGATCCGGGTGGCTCCCGTAAAACTTCGGGGAGCGATGGAAGATTTCGATCAGCCAGTTGTAGTGCGACATGACCTGTTCCTTAGGCGAACGGATCAGGGTGAAAAGCCGTAGAGGCCGATCGGTAACCGCCTCCAACGCCGGGAGAAGGCGATGGTAGGGAACGTGGCCTGAGATCCAGGTCGAGTCTCGAACCGTCTCGGTCAGACCGGCCACGTCGCTCAGCAAGAACTCACAGTGATCACGGCCTGGGCCTGCCTCGGTCAGGTGAGCGTTGATGGTCGAACCAGCGGTCTTGGGCACATGAACGAAGACGATCAGCGGATCTGACTGGCCCGGAAATTCACCGGGTGAGGCTGGGTGCACGGCGGGAGCTCCCTGGCGAAGGTGATGAGGGGTTCGGCGGGCCGAACCATCGATCATCAGCTTAGCCCAGCGACCTCGTTGGGTCGGCCACTGGCCAGGAGCTGATCGGCCGCCTTCAGTTCGGGTGAGAGATATCGATCTGGCCCCGGGCCCGGCACGACCTCGCGCAGCAGCGAGACAGCTCGTCTCGTCGGTTCAGCCGGCTGGAGAGGGGTGCGTAGATCGATGGCTCGGGCTCCGGCCACGTACTCGACAGCCAGGATTCGCCTCACGTTGTCGATGACTTTTCGCAGCTTGCGGGTGGCGTGCCACGCCATCGAAACATGATCTTCCTGCATGGCTGAGGTTGGTAGGGAATCGACCGAAGCCGGGGCGGCCAGTCGCTTGTTTTCGCTACAGAGAGCGGCCGCTGTGTAGTGGCCGATCATGAGCCCTGAGTCCACACCGACCTCGTCGGCCAGGAAGGGGTTTAGGCCGTGGGACCGGTTGTGATCGAGTAGTCGGTCGATGCGACGCTCGGTGATGGCGCCTACCTCGGCGAGCGCTATGGCCAGAAAATCGGCGGCGAAACCTAGCGGGGCGCCATGGAAGTTGCCGCCCGATTCAACCCGGCCGTCGCTCATCACCATCGGATTGTCGATGGCTGAGGCCAGCTCGCGTTCGGCCACCAGCCTCGCGTGGTCGAGCGTGTCACGGGCTGCGCCGTGCACCTGGGGGGTGCAGCGGATGGAGTAGGCGTCCTGCACACGAGCATCGCCGACCCGGTGGCTGGCGATGATCGGGGAGTCGGCCAAGAGCGATCGCAGGTTGGCGGCGCTCGTGGCCTGGCCGGGGTGGGGGCGCAGGGCTTGGAGGTCGGCGGCATAGGCCCGATCGGTGGCCAGGAGGCCTTCAACGGTAAGGGCGCAGGTCAGATCGGCCTGGTCGAGGAGTTGGGCCGCGTCGGCGACGGACAGGCAGAGCATCCCGAGGATGCCATCGGTGCCGTTGGTGAGAGCGAGCCCTTCCTTCTCCTCGAGCGTGAGGGGCTCGATGCCAGCGGCCGCCAGAGCATCAGAGGCGGGGGAGCCATCGGCGAGTTCGCCTTCGCCGAGCAGGGCCATGGCGGCGTGAGCGAGGGGGGCAAGATCACCGCTGGCGCCCAGCGACCCGAACTCGGGCACGAGCGGCGTGATGTCGTTGTTGAGCAGCTGCACCATCCGCTCGGCCACCACCGGTCGAGTCCCACTGTGGCCCAGAGCGAGGGTGCGAGCCCGCAAGAAGATCATGGCTCGCACCACGTCGGTCTCGACCGGGTCTCCCATGCCAGCAGCGTGCGATCGCACCAGGGCTACCTGAAGCGCCCGCCGTCGTTCGGTGGGAATCGCGACGCTGGCCAGAGCTCCGAAACCGGTCGAGACACCATAGGTCGGCTCACCCTCGGCCAAACGTTCGACGATCTCCCTGGCGGTCTGCATCCGCTCCATCGCCGCTGATGTCAGCTCAATAGTGGGTCGAGACCGGGCAGCGCGCACGACATCTTCGATGGTGACGCTGCGGCCGTCGAGGCGAAGCGTCGTCTGGTTCGGGTCGGTCATGAAAATGACGTTAACAGCGGCGGCGGGTTCTCTTCTGTTGCTGGCTACGGTCGCAAACTTGTGCTCGGCGCCTACCGGAGCGCCTACCGACGCTTAGCGAACCGGCGTTGTGCCGGCCACCGTGGTGCGGAAGAGCTCTCGCCGGAACCCCGTGTAGTCGTTCAGGGCGAGATGCTGAGTGCAGCGGTTGTCCCAGATGGTGACGGTGCCAGGCCGCCAGCGCAGCCGACACGTGAGGTGCTCCTGGGTCGCGTGCTCGTACAGAATGTCGAGTAGAGGGCGGCTCTCAGCCTTGGTCCAGCCATCGAACCGAAGAACGTAGGTGGCGTTGACGAAGAGGCTCCGGCGCCCGGAACGGGGATGGGTGATCACGGCCGGGTGACAGTGCTCCTCGAGGGCGTCATCGGTGGTATCGATCTGCATGCTTCGACCGTTGGCGCTCCGGGCCAGGATGCCACTCGCCGAGTAGGACCACCCGGCTGAATGGACGACATCGAGCGAATCGAGGGTGGTCTTCAGCCCATCACTCAACGTTTCGTAGGCGAGGTATTGGGAGCACCAGAGGGTGTCGCCGCCGTGGGGCGGGATGTCGTGGGCTCGCAGGATGGTGTAGGCCGGAGGCTTGGGCTGGAACGACCAGTCTGAGTGCCATGAACCACCGAAGTTGTGGATGGTAGATTCGGCTGCCTCTTTAACCACGCGGACCAAGCCTGGATGGCCGTCCATGTGGCGAACGAACGGGGTTTCGCCGTGGCCCCCGAGCGCAAGGGTCAGCTGATCATGCTGATCGTGGTCGAGGTCCTGGTCGCGGAAGGCCACGACCGAGTACTGGGTGAGGAGATCGTGCACGGGCTGAGGATCGTCGAAGGCGTCGAGCAGGCTATAGCCCTCTACCTCAGCGCCGAGTGCACCGGCCAGGCGGGTAACGGTTGCGGTCGAAGGTGCCATGTCTTCGAGCGTACTACTGGAGAGGATTTGTGGTAATTCGATCGGAGGCGTCAGGCCGACGGCTGCCCGGCTCGTTCACCGGTCAGGCCTACTTTTACCAGGGCCTCGGTGAGAAAGCGGAGTTGCCGCTGCGTCATTTCTTCGGGCGACAGGTAGTCGTACTTGCTGTGATCGACGGGGGCGAAAAGACGTCGACGCTCGGGGAAGAGCTGGCGCCGAACCCGGTTGTTGCCTTCCCGGTAGAACTGAACGATGCTGTCCCGCTGGCCTGGTGTTAGCAAGGAGACCCGCTTGGAGTTTCCTGGAGCGCCTTCGAGCAGCTCCTGGATCATGTGGCTGAAGCGATTGTCGTGCACCCCGTCGAAGATCGCCTTGTTACCAGCGACGAGGGGGGTGATAATGTCGCTGTGGCTGGCGTTGACGGCGCCGCCGCCGAGGTCGTAGTCGCCGATGTCGTCGATGCCGATGGCATCGGCAAAATCAGCGAGGAGGTCGTTGCCGACGAAGTCGCTCCGGGCAAAGATGCGCACCTTGAGGCCTCCGTCGGTTGCGACCTTCGACCAGGCTTGCACCATCTTGTCCCAGTGTCCATAACTCTTTAGGGCTCGAATTATCCAGGCGTTGAAGTCTTCCTCAACCTTCGAATGCCATTGCTGCCAGGCAGATGAGAGCAGATCGTCTTGGCGTCGAATATAGAGAACGATGTTCATCTCGTAGCGTTGGCAAACATCTTCGAACAGGCGCGCATTCCCGCCATTCGAGAGGTTCTCGGCCGAGATGAGCACCTTCTTACCCTTCGCTTCATCGGCAAGCTTGGTGAAGGTCGCTGTGGTTCGCTCGAATGATTTGGTGCTGGCGAAGTCTTCCGCGAGCGCTCGGACCGCAGGCACCTGATGGCCGGAGACTGCATCCTCGAAGGCCAGGTTTCTATCGGGAACCACGAAGCCGTGGTCGGCGAGTCGCAGATGATTACGCCTGATAAACCCTTGGATGGCTGTGCTGCCAGCCTTACCCGCTCCGATGTGCAACGTGAATGTAGTCATGGTGGTCCTGGTTTCATGCTGAAGATGCATAGATCTATGTCCTGGTAGAAAGAGCGTGATACGTGGCCAAATGATGGTTGAACGTCACGCACTTAAACAGGACTAATAATCATTGGATATGTCTACAGATTAGATCATATGTGCTGTGTGTTCTGCTGATGCTCGAAGAATCGGATGCCGGTCTGTCTGGCGCAAGCCAAGAGTCATTCTCATTTATTCTCATTTATGGCTTTGGCTGCTAAAATGTGAGAATGGGAGCAGGCCACGATCACGATCATGCAGGAATTGGGCGAGCGGGCGAACGGCATCGCGGCCGCCTGTTCGCTGCCTTTGTCATCATTGCCGCCTTCTTCGTTGTCGAAGCGGTCGCTGGATTCTGGACCAACTCCCTCGCCCTTATCTCTGACGCCGGCCACATGCTCACCGATGTGGTTGGCCTGGGCATGGCGCTGGCCGCCATCCAGCTCGCCTCCCGCTTTGCCGAGCGCGGTGACGGTGACGGTGCCGACGATGGTGCCAGCTCCTCCCACACCTTTGGGCTCTACCGGTTGGAGATCCTGGCCGCCTTCGTCAACGCCCTCCTGTTGTTCGGTGTGGCTCTCTGGGTCTTTGTCGAGGCGGTGCGACGACTTTTCGACCAGCCGGAAATCCTCACTGGGGCCATGCTCACCGTTGCCATCGTCGGCCTGATCGCCAACCTCATCGCCTTCTTACTCCTTCGCGAGGGTGCCGAGGAGTCCATCGCTATCGAAGGTGCCTATCTGGAGGTGCTTGCCGACACAGTCGGGTCGGTCGGCGTCATCATCGCCGCCCTCCTCATGCGCTGGTTCGGATGGGCCTGGGTCGATCCGGTCGTCGCCGCCCTAATCGGCCTCTGGATCGTGCCCCGAACTTTTCGGCTTGGTCGCCGGGCGGTTCGGATCCTGCTCCAGGCTGCGCCCGAACACCTCGCCATCGACGAGGTGGCCTTGGCCCTGGCCGCCATCGACGGCGTTGTCGATGTGCACGACCTGCACGTCTGGACGTTGACCTCCGACATGGACGCAGCCTCGGCTCACCTCGTCGCATCCGAGGGGGTGGACCATCACCACGTCCTGGATCAGGCTCGCTCGGTGATGGGCGGTCGCTTCGGTATCGACCATGGAACCTTCCAGGTGGAACCGGAGTCGCACGAGGGCTGCGGCGACGTCGATTGGTGAAGCTTGTCCAGCGAGCGTATCCCCGCTTGCCTTGATGCGCTGAGCTAATGTTTGCCCCGCTGGGAACCCGCCGCTATCCGCCCCGCCTCATCAATGACGAATTTTGCCACAGTTGATGTTTCTGCTGCGCTCGAAGAGCTGTGGCAGGAACTTTGCGAAGGTTCACTTTCTGCTGCCCACCGGAACACGTTTCGGATCGACCCCCAGTTCTATCTGGACGAGAATCCCGACGTCGCCCAAGCTGGCGTCGCCCCCGACGAGCATTACTCGACCTATGGACAACGAGAGGGGCGACCGCCAAATCTGTACCATCGGCTGGCGCAGGTCATCCCGGATCTCGACGATCGGATTCGCGCCTTCGCCGCTGAACCTCGTCTTATCGATCTCATGGACCGGGGAGAACAAGACGCCTTTGAGTTGGCGTTTGAGCTCGTGGGCCTCGGCGCCCCGATCGATGCTAGGGTCTCGAACTTCTCCCGCGGCCACTATCTCGCCAACTATCCCGACATCCGGGCATCCGGTGTCAACCCGCTTCGCCACTACATCCAGTTCGGCATAACCGAGGGGCGTGAGAATCTCGTCGCCGTTCGCCGCGCTTGCCACAAGGGCGGCAAGGCCTACGACCCGTCCAAGCCCACCTGCATCATTTCGGTCCATCAGCTCTCCAAGACCGGAGCACCGATGGTGGGACTGGAACTCATTCGACAGGCGTCGGAGACCTCAAACGTCATCGCTGTTTCGTTGAGCGGCGGCCCTCTGTTCGAACCGGTGCTGGAAGCTTCGTGCTACACGGTGGTCTCCTACGCCCCCGAGCATGCCCTGGCCTACATCCCGGGACTGCCCATCAACTCGATCGACTTCGCCATCATCAACTCGGCGGAAGGTTACCCACTCGTTCCGTTCCTCGTCGCCAAAGAAATCCCGTTCGGGGTCTACATCCACGAGTACGCCGACTACACCCTGCCCCGGGTTCGTCGCACCCTGTCCCTGTTTGCCGACAAGCTCATCTTCTCCTCGAATGTCGTGCGAGACACATGGTCGAATGTGTTCGCCGATGTCGGCGTTGACGCCGAACGGGAGACCATGGTCGTCCCTCAGGCCACACTTACGTTCAAATCGATCGACCGTTCTCGCTATGAGGAGGCCCGACGACGAGTCTCCACGATGTTGGGGCGAGACGTCACCAACCAACGAATTGTTTTCGGCGCTGCTCTGGCCCATTGGCGCAAAGGGACCGGGCTCTTTCTTCAGGCCTATCAAGCTATGGAGCAGATCGACCCGAACTGCCTTTTCATCTGGGTTGGAGACGGTGTCAACCATGAAGACATCAACTTTGGCGCCTGGATCGAACGTCATGCCCGCCGCCTCGGGGTGAACGACTCCACCCTGTCCAACCTGGTCATGTTGCCGAGCGGTGAACACTACTGGGACATCTGCGACGCAGGCGACGTACTCTTTCTCTCGTCTCGCCTCGACCCACTCCCCAACGTGGTCTTCGATGCCGCATCTCGCGGCTGTCAGACCGTACTTTTCCGTGGTGCCACCGGTTTCGACGACGATCTGTATCGCCAGTCTGACTGCTTGCACTTCGCCGACTACTGCGATGTGCCCGGTGCGGTCAAGGCGATCACATCGACGCCGCTCAAGGCGTCGACGGCCAACCACATCGTCGATGTCGGCGAAGGGGATCGGTCCGATGGCAGCGCAATTGCTGAAGTGGGCAACGTCGATCACACCCTTTTCGATGCGCTGGCCGACCAGATCCGAAGTCATGTTGATCTCGTCGACAGCGAGCCCCGCGAGGATGGCAGTTTCGACGTGTCGATTCTGTTTGGCGACGATGTCGACGAGGCCGAGAGCCGTCGCCGAGAACGCCACAAGGTATGGGCCCGAGGCAAGCGCTTCTACTGGAAGAGCGTGGACGAGATCAATGAATCTTTAGCCCGCTCAGATGACTGGGTCTCGCCTCACTGTTCGGCGGTTGAGCTAGCCGCCGACAACGGGAGCGCCCCATCGGTTGTCGATTACGGGGTGCACCTCCATATACCGAAACTGGCCCGCCTACCGGGCCGGATCGATGTGCTGAAAGACGCCGTCTCGATCGCAGGGGCGAAACGACTCGTGGTGACCACGAGCAAGACCGAGGTCGCCTCGGCCGCCTCCGAGGCCTTCCCCTCCGCCGAAGTTCTCGTGCTCAACGGTGGCGGCAAGGCCGTTGGCGCTCTGCTCGAGCTGCAACGCTCCGGGGTTCTGGCCGACGCCGACTGGTGGTGCCAGCTCCATACCGGCGATCTCTACAGCGAACTGGTACCACCTGGTCACGACGCTGCATCCTGGCGCACCTATCTCTATTCGCATATCGTCGGCGACGCCGACACCCCGTCTCCGACAGCCCCCCTTGTTGGTGACCCTGGTGTCGGCGTCGTCGCTGCTCTCGATCCCTTTATTTGGGGCTGGGGTCAGTCGCGTCGCTGGTTGGACACGGCCAACTCCTGGTTCGATCAACCGCTCGCATTCGAGCACCTGCCGTTCCCGCAGGAGAACATGCTGTGGGTTCGCCCGGCGGTGGTCGAAACACTGGCCGAACGTCTCGGCTCCAACTACCTCTGGCCTAACGAGCCAATCGCGAACAATGGCACGATCTACCGAACCATCGAACGGTGCTGGCCAGCCTTCGCCGCCTCGACCGGGCTCCGCTCGGTCTTCGGATATATGCCGGGCTCGTCGAGGTAGCTGATGTCTTCTTCGCCGCAGGATCAGAACGACATCGGGCTCATTTTCCATATCGGGATGGGCAAGACCGGGACATCATCGATTCAGGCTGCACTTTCAGCCAGTGCCGACACCTTGAACGCCGACGGTGCCGAGTATCTAGGCATGGGTTTCGAGCATCTCGGCCCTAGCTTCTCCGGTCCGGCCGGAGTCGACACGCTGGCGCGTTCTCCCAAGGAGAAGCTCCCTCTGCTCGCCGATCGTTTCGTGGAGGCGCTGAGCCATGAGGCCACACCTGCGTCTGGGGGCGCCAAGCGTCGCTATGTGATGTCGAACGAACGGTTCTTCCAGCACGTCGACAGCCTTGCTCCGTTTATCGCTCGGCTGAACGAACACGTCGACTTCCAGGCCGTTGCCTACCTGCGCCACCCCTACGACTGGCTGCCGTCGGCATACTCTCAATGGGGGCTCGATCACAAGGGCTATCCCGGCCCGATCCAACCCTTTGGCCAGCGAACCAGGGTGCTCATCCAATGGTATGACTGCATCCGAGGCTGGCACGAACTGCTCGGCGACCGACTTGTGGTGCGAGAGCACACGAAAAGCCTCGATGCCGTCGCCGACTTCGGCCAGGTCGCTGGGTTGACGTTGGCGGCGCCGGAGCGCCGAGTGCAGCAACGGCGAGAGCCGGTTGAACTTCTGGTGCGCGCCATGTTCAACGATCGCATTCCCACCGCAACCCGGCCCGACCAGTTTGATGCCATGGTTCTGCCAGCTCGAGCGAGACCCGTCGTCTCCCGGCGAGAAATGCTTGAACGTTGTTTCGACTACAGCGAGCGTGACGAGGTGCTCGCCGGGAAGGCTGAGACCTTCCGCTACATCGATGAACACTTTGCGCTGGGGTTCAGCCAGCGCCCGCCGACGGCTACCGAAGGAACCGCCGCAGGGCCTGATCCTGACGTCATCGATGATCGGCTTCTCGACTACCTGCTCAACATTGTGCTGGATCAATCGGGACGCATCCATCGGCTGGAACGCCGGATCGCCGAACTAGCCATTGAACAGCCAGTTGATCAGCGTGGCCGCCCCAGCGATGGCTGACATCCGACCATCGGCCCAATCCAGCGGCCTCCTCGACGACTCTCTTGAGGGGCGCCGAATCGTGGTGCTCGGCGGTTCAGGATTCATCGGGCGAGAGGTCGTTGAGTTGCTGGTTGGCCATGACGCCGACGTCACCGTCTTCGGTCGGTCGACACCGATCGTGGCACCCGAAGCGGTCGTGTCCAAGATCGGTTCGATCGAAGATCCGGGTTCGGTGCGGGCCGCAGTCGAAAACGCTGAGGTCGTGATCTGCCTAGCTTCGTCGAGCTTGCCGGGCCACACCGACTATCTCGCCGAGATCGACAATCATCTGAAGCCGACGGTTTCTGCCGCTCAACTAGCGGCCGACGCCGGTGCGACTCGTTTCATTTTCGCCTCATCGGGTGGCACCGTCTACGGCATGGACTCGGCTGAGCCTCTCGTCGAATCCTGTGCCGGTCGGCCGCGCAACGCCTATGGGGTATCGAAGCTGGCGATCGAACATTACCTGCGCCTCATCGGCAGGCAGAGCTCGATGACCACACTGTCGCTGAGGGTCGCCAACCCGTTCGGCCGCCGACAGGATGCTGGCCGAGGTCAGGGTTTTATCGCTGCTGTTTTCGCTCACCTCTACCGAGGTGATCCGCTGAACATTTGGGGCGACGGCCGGGCCATCCGCGACTTCGTTGATGTTGCCGACGTGGCCCAAGCCTTTCTGAAAGCTTGTGTTTATGAGGGTGAGGCGACCGAGCTCAACGTGGGAAGTGGTGTCGGCCGATCGCTGAACGAGGTCTTGGCTGAGGTTGAAGCGGCCACCGGCCTTCGGCCCGAACCCGGCTTCGAGCCCGGACGATTGGTTGACGTGGCCTGCAACGTGCTCGACATCGAACGCTCCAGCCGGGAACTCGGCTGGCAACCGCTCGTTCCCTTCGCCGACAGCCTCCAGGCGACAGCGGAGTGGTGGGAGATGGTGGCCGGAGGTCGCCGAGCCTCCGATCGACGAATCGAGAGGCGCCGATCGTGACCGACGTGTCGACTGAGCAGGCTGGCGAAGAAGCCAGAATAGATCTCGGCCAGATCGAGGTCGTCGATCTCGACCACCGGTTCGTAATCGAACCCATCGGCCGAGCCCGGCCAGCGCCAGCCCGCAAGGGCGTACCCCAACCGGGTGGCAAGCCGAACGATCCCGACGAGATTCCCGAACACATCAAGGCCTCCGTGGCTATCGTTGAGCAAGACGACGATCTCGTGTTGCTCGCAGGCCCGACCGAACGGCTATGGCTACCAAAACCTTTGACCCGCGTGCATTGGTTCTTGATGAACCGCGGGTTCGGCAACCAGATGCTTTTCAAGTATCAGTTCAACGGTCTGATCGAGGTTGAGGACGGTGATTTCGTGGTCGACTGCGGCGCCTACGTCGGCGCCTTCGCCCTAGCTGCTGCACCTACTGCTCGCCGGGTTGTTGCTCTGGAACCGGCAAGCATCAACCACGAGTGCATGAGGCGCAACGTGGCCGCTGCTGCCTCCGGCACGATCGAATGCCAGAAGGTTGGACTGTTCAACCGCAGTGGTGAGGTGGTCTTGAATGTCGCGGTCGATTCAACCGACAACAGTCTCATAGCGGTCGACTCGGCCGACGTGCGCCAAACCGAGACGATCCAGGTGCTGACCCCGGCCGATCTTTGCGCCGCTGTCGGCGAAGAACGAATCGACTTTCTCAAGCTCGAAGCCGAAGGCGTCGAGCTCGAAATCTTGCAGGACGTGCACCCCGATCTGGTACGCAAGATCGCGATCGATGCCAGCGCCGAGCGGTTTGGGCAGTCACCCTTGCTCGACATCGCGGTCCTGCTGGCCAACCGTGGCTACCGGCTGGCCAGCCGCAACTATTGGCTCTACGCAATCGCTCAATGATCCACAGGAACAAAAACCAAGTTTGGAGACGGATATGACCAAGACTGACTCTGAGATGATCGATGAAATGAATGATCTAGGACCTTGGCACATGGCGATTTCACTCAATGATCGTGTTTCATCAGGGATGACTGAGCCGGTTGACATGGGTAAGTATCGGTCCCCTTCTCTAATTGACAAGGAGCTAGGGTTTAAAGAATTGATCGGGAAAGCGTACCCGAATGGTCTAGGTGGTCGTACCTTTGCTGACCATGCCTGCAACGCTGGGGGTTATTGTTTCTGGGCGAAAGATTTGGGGGCAGATCAAACATTTGGCTACGACGTCCGTGAACACTGGATAGACCAGGCGAAATATGTTCGAGACAATCGTGAAGCCGATACATCAGACATGACTTTCGATGTATTGGATATTTATGATATGCCTTCTTCTGTCTATGGTTCTACTAACTATGATGTGTCATGGTTCTCTGGCATTTTTTATCACCTACCCGACCCGGTTACAGCCCTAAAGCTGGTTGCGGACAGGACGACTGAATTGCTATACATCTCGACAGCCACTCAGAACCTTCTCGATCCAGAGCCCGAAAAAGGTGCCCTCTTCGGATCGTACGAAGGAACTGAGTACGTTATGACTGGCGTCCACGGCCTTAACTGGTTCCCATCTGGACCAAACTGTTTGGCCAATATTCTGAGGTGGTGTGGGTTCAAAGCCACGAAGGTAGTGACATGGCACAAGCAGGTGGTCAACCATCGCCGACCTGGCGACAAGGCAGTCACCGTCGGACGGCTGGAGATGGTTGCTGCGCGGAAGGCTGGCATGCTTCGCGGGTTTGAGGAGCCTGTGATTCTTGAATCGACGAAACTCGATTGGGAGAATCGAGGACAGATTCATCTCGATACGGGACCACTCAGCCCCACAGCTACGCCGGGGGTAGAAGGCTGAGCGCATCATTGTCGGTGATGGCGGTCACCGAACGCCGCAGCATGGCCGGCAGCAGCTCACGGCTCTTGTCCGGGAGATCATCCCAACTGGCGAAGCTGGCGACCGCATAGATCAAGCACCAGGCGGTGGAAAGGCGGATGACTCGCTCCTCCTCGGCACGATCGAAGGGAGCGCCTGCAGCTTCGAGGGTCGAGAAGTAGCGATCGATGATCTGCTGCTGACCTTCCCGACGCACCTCCGGTTCGACCGATTGGCTGAGAAAGTAGCCAAGGTCGTAGCCTGCTGCACCAATGCCGGTGATCTGGAAGTCGATAAGAACGAGCTTGCCGTGCTCATCGACCATCAGGTTGTCGGCCCGCCAGTCTCCGTGGATCAATGTTTCCATCTCGCCGACCTGTTCGACGAAGAAAGGCACCAGCTCACCGAAACGATCACCGAAGGCGCGCACGTCGTCGGGAACGAGGTGGCCGGCGTGCTTCAAGGTATTTCCCCAACCCGCCTCGAAGATGGAGGGAAGGGCGATCCGATAGATCGGGTTGTCGAACGGAAGGAACGTTTCGGCCAAGTCGGAAAAGTCCCACCGCCAGAAGTGGGCGTGGAATGCAGCCATCCCCTCGGCAGAGACTAGGGCCTCCTCAAGGCTGACCCCAGCCTGCTGGTCCATTGCGGCCATGGCCGACAGGTCTTCCATAACCAGACAAAAGTCGGTGTTGGACTCCGACATGATGGCGGCATGGACCTTTGGCGTACGGAGAGCTAGATCAGGGGCCAACTCACGGTAGAACCGCATCTCTCGCTGGTAGAACTGGAGGGCATCAGCGATTCCTCGCTGAGCCTCGATGTCGGTTTCCATCTTCACGATCACCGTGGCCGGCGCTCGATCGGCGGCGCCCTCGTAGGTCAGGGTCGCTCGATAGAGCAGGCTCAGCAGCCCGACGCCTACAGCGAACGGGTCGGTCGAGACCGTCGCAACAGAGCCGTCCTCAGCCAGAGCCCCGCTCCTTCGGAAAACCGAGGTCAACCATTGGGGTGTGACCTCGTCGATCGTTGTCGGAAGGCCTACCTCTGTGCCCGCGATTGATGCCATGTACCCTTGCTCTCCTGTTCGTGAAGTATCCGTGCCTCGCTCGTTGCCCTAGTTTGGAGCGCCGATCGCTCCGCGTCCAGGATTGCGAATTACCGGCCACGCCATAACAACACCGACAGCGACCAGAACGACCATGATCAGCGACGTCATGGCATAGGCAGGGAAACGCCCCTGGTGCTGATAAACCGACCCGGTGAGCGGGGCGATCAGGCCCGCGGTTAACGCCTGGGCCGCGCCCAGCAAGCCCTGAGCGCCTGCCTGGCGATCGGCCGGTGCGGTGATGGCTACAGCCACGCCGGTCGAAGCGATCGTAAACCCGTCGGCAAGCGCGTGGAAGAGGCTGACGACCACGATCGAGGTACCTGTTGCCAGCAGGCCATAGCTTGTCATGAAACCAGCCGCCACCAGCATGCCGAGACCACCGATGCGGAACGGGCCGATCGACTGGGCCAGACGCCCTCCGATCGGTGCCAGCACGATGAGTGGCAAAGCGAACAGCGAAATCCCGATGTTGGCCAGCCATGTTGGCGTGTTGAGATCTTCGTGGACAACGTCCCAAAGCACGTCGAAAGAGCCGATCATTGCGTAGGCGGCTGCGCCGTAACACAGGGCGCCGATCAGCGCACGGTGAACCAACAGATCGACGGCCAGACGGGGTTGGGTCGGCGTGTCAGCCGCTTCCTCAGGCACATCGATCGTGAACGCAACCACCAGCATGGCGATGGCTCCAATGGCGGCAACGACGACGAAAGGGGCGGCTAGGCCAAAGGGTTCGGCCAAGATCGCAGAGATGGCGGGACCGATGGCGAAACCGAAGATAGCGGCCGACATCAAGATGCCCAGGTTCCGGCCGACATCGTCGGGCGCCTGCAGGATGACGATGCGTCGGATCACGGGCTGGGCCGCACCGGTGGCCAAGCCTGCGATCAGCCGTCCGACCATCAGCGTTAAGGCCGTGCCTCCGAGACCCATAACCAACAGCCCGACAATGTTTAGCGACACACCGGCCCACAGGATCGAACGGGCGTGGCCTCGGTCGCCGATCGGGGCAATCAGAATCAGAGCAAGAAACTCAACGATGAAGCCGCCGCCGATGATCCACCCGATCGTCGTCTCGCTAATGCCGTACAGGTCGCGGTAGTCGCCCACGAGGGTGAACAGAACCCCGTAGCCTGCGGTCAACGAGGCGGTGAGAACGCTGAAGCCGATGATCTGGCTTCGGTTCGTCGGTGGGGCTGTCTTCACCGTGGAAGCGTACTGCTTCGGCGGAAGACTAGCTGGGGTTTGGGCGCGGTCAAGATCTTCTCGCTAGCGCCGATGAAAGAGGTCTCGGATTGCCAACCGATGCTGAGGAGCCATCGCCCTTGTCCCACACCCTTGAGTCGTACCGAACGTGGGCTGCCGAAGCGTTGCATGCTGAGCCCTTCTACTCCGTTGTGGTGCCTACCTACAACGAGGAGAGGCGCATCGTGCCGACGGTCGGTGCCATCGCCGCCCATCTCTGCTCGCTGGG
>CAKZXA010000102.1 GCA_937922045.1 uncultured Acidimicrobiales bacterium
CGTACCAATGGTGTTGTTCGTGATGCCATCGAGGCTCGACATCAACTGCTGAACCTGCGTAGAAGCCTGATTGAAGTCACGGGACAGGGCGTCCATCTGTGCCATTTCACCAGCGATTTTGCTCATGTGATTTCCTCCTGATTACCGACTGGCCGAAAGTCGGCTGATGGCCTCAAAGGTTGACGCCGTGTGTCGTGTGTATGCCCTAGTAACCACGAGAAGTGCGGCGCGTTACGCCCTGGCGCAAATTCTTTTTCGAATCTTCCCTTCAGACACCTTGACCGCTGCCCGCGTATGAGGAACACTTGTTCGAGTGTGGGATCAAGCCATACTGCATGCCGACCTCGACGCCTTCTACGCTTCGGTCGAGCAGCGGGACGATCCTTCCCTGGCCAACAAGCCGGTTGCCGTTGGCATGGGGATGGTGCTGGCCGCCAGCTACGAGGCGCGCCGCTTTGGGGTTCGCGCCCCGCTCAATGAGCGCGAGGCGAGACGACGATGCCCCGGGCTCCTGGTCGTGCCACCCCGCATGGATGCCTATGTGGAGGCGAGCGAGGCTGTCTTCAAGGTCTTCGCCGATTCATCACCCAAGGTCGAGGCAATGTCGATCGATGAGGCCTTCATAGACGTCACCGGCCTACAACGCCTGGTCGGGCCGCCCGAACTGGTGGCGGAGCGCCTGCGTCAGCGGGTACTAGCCGAGGTTGGATTGCCCCTGAGTGTTGGGGTTGCTTCCACCAAGTTTCTGGCCAAGGTGGCCAGCACCGTGTCCAAACCGAACGGCCTGCGAGTCGTCGAGCCCGGAGCCGAAATCGAGTTCCTGCACCCACTCCCGGTCGCAGCTCTTTGGGGCGTTGGGCCCAAGACGGCAGATCGCTTGAAGGCCAGGGGCATTCGGACCGTCGCCGACGTAGCCCGCATTGAGCCACAAATCCTGTGCGACATTGTCGGCAAGGGCGCAGCCAACCATCTTCACGCCCTATCGCACAATCGAGATCCTCGCTCCGTGGTCGCTGGTCGTCGCAACCGCTCGATCGGGTCACAACGGTCGTTTCCGGGGGGCGGGGTCGGACGTGATGGGGCTGAAGCGATCTTGCTGTCGGTTTGCGATGGGGTCGGCAATCGGCTGCGATCGTCGCACCAGCTGGCGAGAACGATCACCCTCCGGCTCCGCTTTAGCGACTTCACCTCGGCCACGCGCTCACGAACACTACCGGACCCAACCGAGTCGACGCGGGTGGTGCATCAGACCGCATCGGACCTCTTAGACATCGCCTGGGCCACGATCATGGAGCGAGGACTCACGAAGGTCGGTATCGCTGTCTCCAATCTCTGCCCCGACACCGCCGTCCAGTTGAGCCTCCCCTTCGAGGGCGATCACCGGCTCGATGACGGCACTATCGACCGGGCTGTCGATGCAGCCCGCTCAAGGTTCGGCTACGACTCGGTGACCAGGGCTCGCCTCGCCACGGTCGACCATCGGCCATGGGCGACCAGGGCACCGACCGGCGAGAACTACCAGCCCGACCGCTAGAACCTCGACAACGGTGGCCCAAGCGGTGGTCGAACGAGTAAGTTTGGAAGGCA
This sequence comes from uncultured Acidimicrobiales bacterium, assembly GCA_937922045.1. Lineage (GTDB taxonomy): Bacteria > Actinomycetota > Acidimicrobiia > Acidimicrobiales > SZUA-35 > JAHELU01. The sequence continues at coordinate 1,588 of CAKZXA010000102.1, forward strand.
CCGTGCCTTGGCCTGAGGCCACCTACTATCAGGACCTGGAGTTCATCCGTCTATGAGTACGATCCCGTCATCAACCAACGTCTCGCCAGACGCTATCGCCAGCGCGGCCACCGCTCTGCGCACCGCTGCCGACTCAGGCATTGCCTGTGCTCCAGTCCGAGAGATCATCGGCGCCGACGCTAGCATCGATACGGCCTACGCCGTCCAGCAGGCCACTATCGATATGGCCACCTCCGAGGGTCGTCGAATCAGTGGCCGCAAGATCGGTTTGACGGCGCCCGCCGTACAGAAACAGATGGGCGTCGACCAGCCCGACTTCGGTACTCTCTTCGCCGACATGGCCTATGCCGACGGCGTTGAGATCGACTCGGAGCGTCTGATCCAGCCAAAGGCAGAGGGCGAAATTGCCCTCGTACTCGCCGAAGGCCTCGATCTTGGGAGACACACGGCCCACGACATCATCGCTGCCACCGCCTTTGCTTTGCCAGCCATAGAGATCGTCGACAGCCGCATCACGAACTGGGACATAACCTTCGTCGACACGGTGGCCGACAACGCCTCGTCTGGCCTCTACACGGTTGGCAGTCAGCCTCGCTCCCTCGCCGATTTCAATATCCGCGACGTTGCGATGACGATGACGATCAACGGCGAGCAGGCCTCGGCCGGACACGGATCGGACTGCCTCTGGAATCCTCTGAATGCCGCTGTCTGGTTGGCCGATGTTCTGTCGTCGATCGGTACCCCGCTCCAGGCTGGCGATTGTGTGCTCACCGGCGCTCTCGGGCCGATGGCGAACGTCGCTCCTGGCGACGAGGTGCACATCGACTTTGGGCCACTCGGATCGGTCTCGACCGTGTTCTCGAAGGCAGCCGACTGAGCGCTCAGACCACAGACGCCGACGATTCGCCACCCCGCGTGCTCGGGCCTCGGCTGAGATCACGCTTGGCCCGGTGGTCTGAGCAGCCCGCGATCTCGGCCCGGTCGGTGCTCGTCACGATTCTTGGCGACTCCCTCGCCGCCCTCGGCGGAACTGTGTGGCTAGCCGATCTGTTCGAGCTAACCGCTCCCTTCGGCTACAGCCAACGCCTCGTACGCACCTCGATGTATCGACTGGCGGCGGAGGGTTGGGTGGCCAACGAACGCATCGGGCGGCGGAGCCAATACACCTTGACCGATTTCGCCAGGGCCGAATTTCTGGCCGCCGACCGCCGGATCTATCAACCTCCGGCCGAGGCCGATGAGCCATGGTCGGGCCGCTGGACCACCGTGCTCACCCATACCGAGTTGCTCACCACCGAGGAACGCGACCGGGTGACGAGCCATCTGCGTTGGCGTGGCTTTGTCGAGCTCTCCCGAGGGCTGTGGGCTCTCCCGATCACCGACTCTGTTTCAGACGCCGAGACCCCATCAGACACCGAGATCGACGAACTCTTCGAGCGGCTCGATCTTGGCGTTAAACCACCGGTAGCCATCTCCCGCTTCACGAACACGGAACAGCTGACGGCCGACAACTTCTTCGCCTCTTCCTTTCACCTTGCTGCCACCGAGGCTCACTACCAGGACCTGATCGACAACCACGCCTGGATCGCCGATGACACCCAAGACGGGCTCGACCGTGCATCCGGCGAGCTATGGACACCGGTCGAAGCCTTCATCGCCCGCACCATGCTCATCCACGATCTACGGCGGGCCCGGCTCAACGATCCTGACCTGCCCCGTGCCCTACTCCCCGACCCTTGGGTCGGTGATGCGGCAATGGCCATGGCGTCCAGGCTTTACGATCGCCTCTCACCGCTAGCCTGGGGCGAGGTCGAGCGGGTTACGGGCCTCGACCTGGCCCATGCCGATCAGCGACTACAGGCCCGCTGGCAACCGGGTCGGGGCTGAGAGGTCTGGTCCAAAAAGAATGAAGCGGAGGCACTAGGCGTAGACGCCGTGCCCCCGCTCCATGATCGGGGCGACACTCCAGGCGGTGCGGAGTGTCACTAATGATTGTGCGCAGAATCCGACAGGAAAATCTACGCCGTTTCGAGAAAACGCATCCCTGCAACATCGAACCTTAACCATAAAGGCCTACACGCAGGTACTTCGATAACCTGTATTGCACCTTGGTGACAAGAGAGCCCCTGGTGTATCACGGCTGTGACGCCTTCCAGCCGGTTCTCATCTAACTCGACGTGTCGTCAGCCAGACCATCCTCAGCAGCGAGGAGCGCCGCCTCATCGGGTAGCTGAGGAAGGACCGTGGCTAGATAGTCCGCGGTAGACACCTCAAGGCCTACGTCTCGACCGGCTCGCTCGGAAAGAAACCAGTTGTGTTCGACGATCTGGTGATAGACCTCAGCGTCGGTCAGCTTGCCACGGTGTTCAACCGGAACCGATGCAACGGTGGGCTCGTAGCGCTCGGTAAGCCAGCGGTAGACACCGACAGCCTCCGGCATATCGCGTCCGGACGAATCGCTAAGGCCGACGGTGTAGGAGCGCATGGCGGACAGGAGCCGTCGAGCTTGGTTCTCCTCAGCCACGATTCCGGTCAGTTGTTCCAGCTGCCGCCGATGGTGGCCTTCCTCCACCACGGCCGGCCTGAACTCGATGTGGCCGCCCCCATCGGCGTAAACCAGTTCGAGAGCGGCTGTGTCGAAACCGAGATCGTTGAGCCGTTGCAATCGTTCCTGGATCCGAAACCGATCATCCATGGCAACGACCGTCACGTCGGTGAGCTCAGACCACAACGAGCGGTAGCGAGATTCCAGCAGCTCTACAATCTCCACCGGGTCGACCTGGCCGGGCAGCCGCCCTTTGGCTTCGAGCTCGAAAAGACCCCCAGCGATGTTCTCCGTCGCTATCTGCAAATCATGGCGGCGCTGCCCCTCGGTGAGCTGATCATGGAGTTCGCTCGTCTCGGTGTCGACCAGGTAGGCCGCAAGCTCTCCAGCGTCTCGGCGAAAGAGCGTATTTCCGAGCGAACAATCGCCCCAGTAGAGTCCGGTAATGTGCAGTCTGACCAGCAGGATGGCCAAGGCATCGATCAGTTTCAGATGGATTCCGGACGCACTGTTCCCCGCGAAAAGGTGAAGATAGGGCAGGGCATAACTCAGATGCCTCGTGACCAACACCGACTCGAGCGGACTCCCATCGTTGTCGACACGGTCGTGAGCGATACCGACCAATGCCACCGCTGGCAGACCCCGGTCGTTAAGCTCGGAGAGCACCTCATATTCGCGTAAAGCCAGATGAGGCGGAAGCTCCTTGAAGGCGTAGTAGCGATTATCGTGCTCGATGAAACGCACAACATGGCGATGACGGCCCCGTGGTAGCCGAACCGCAAGCTCATCAGGCCATTGGTCAAGCGGCGTCGACCAGGGAAAGTCGAGCAGGTCGGGTTGTGTCTCGTGCGACGTCTTTAGCAGTAGGGCGACCATAGGTCGCGACCACCCTACTTAACCAAATGACATCGTGATGCTGCTACTGGCCGGTATCGACTTCGAATTCGATCCGGCGGTTCTGCGAACGGCCCTCTTCGGTGTCGTTCGAGGCAATCGGATTCGTAGAGCCAGCGCCTTCGGTCCGCATCTGTTCCGCTGGCACGCCGAGACCGACCAAGGCCTGGAACACGGCATTGGCCCGCTGCTGTGACAACTCAAGGTTGTACACGTCGGTGCCAGTGCTGTCGGTGTGACCAACCACGAGGGCTGTCCACTCCGGTCGTGATTTGAACACGGTGGCAAGGTCGTTGAGAATCTGATTGTCGCCAGGGTTCAGGTCGGCCGAGCCAATGGCGAAGAAGATCGCATCGTCGACCGCAATCTTGCCGGTTGGCAAGGGAGCGGCGGGGTTGATCGTCAGGTTGTTGACCACCTCGGACCCAGCGGCAGCGAGATCGTCAAACTGGCTAAGAAGGAGGTTGACGGTAGCTTCGTCGGCGACTTCACCGTTCAGCACCAGTCGCCCGCTTTCGATCACGGCCGTTGCGCCACCGCTGTCGGGATCGAAGAGCGCCACTTGGGACTGATCGTCCTCATCGAGGCGGGCCGCATCTTCAGGTCGCAGACCGGCACTCAACTGGCCGCGTACGGTGACAATGTCGTCGGAATCGTGCATCTCGACGTAGAACTTGTCGAGGTTGGCCATGACGGCCTGAATATCGATGGGACGACCGACCCAGCAACCGCTTTCGGGATTCACGAAGTCACCGAAGTCGACGACGACGCCACCCTTGACGTTGATTTCACCGGAGTGAATATGGGCGTCGTAAGGTCCGGCCACACCGTCGGTGGTCACGTTGTAACAGATCTCACCCTTGATCGGGTCGAGCGTGAGATCAGCGAAGCCCGACTTATCGGTACCTTCGAAAATGTCGACCATCGGCACACCAAGCTCCAGGATGTCGGTCGGAAGCGAGGCACCGGCCTGGATCGGCTCGGCGTCCGCCGCACGCAACGATGTCGAGGTCGCGCTCGAGGGGTCACCAGATTCGGCAGACGATGCAGACTCGACATCGGTGCTATCGCCACCGGAGAGGCTGTCGCCAAGCAAGAAGTAGGCGATTGCTCCAAGGAAAACAACCCCGATAGCCGATACCACAACAGGCAGCCATCTACGTTGCGGGCTGCGCTCAAACTCAGCAGAGGGCCGGGGCCGAGGTTGAGGACGCCGTGGTGACGAGGCCTGCTCATCAAAGCGGTCGTCGTAGCGTGGGTCGCGAACCTGGTAGCGATCGGATGGAGGCGGGTACTCGCCTCCTTGTCGCAGAGGTGGGATCGCTCGCTGGCCGCCGCCTTCGTCAAAGCCACGCTCAGGCGGCGGGTAGGCCCCGGGACGCGCTGGCGCTGGTGGCACCTGATCCGAATAGCTCGGTCGGTAGGGGTCTGCCTGTCCGCTCCGCTGAGGACCCCGCACCGGTGGGGGATAGCGGCCATCTGAGGCCTGCGGCGGGAAGGGCTGCTGGCCACCGGGCACGGACTGACCGGGCAATGAGGGTGGCGCCTGGGGAGATGATGGGTACGGCGATGAGGGGCCGCGACCATTGTTGTTGTCGATCATGATCGGCTGGGTGGGTTCGGTGGGGATATCTCTACCCACCGAAGGAGTGATGACCTGTGAGCCGGTGACGGCCACACTGGCCGGATCAAAGACGCCAGCGTGAGGTCGTTCGACCGGCGCTACGGCGACGGACGCCGCTGGCTCGCGGAGACCAAGGCGGGTGAAGGTATCAGACCAGCCCGCTTCGATCAGCCCTTGCTCTTCGGCGACCAACACACCGAGCAGGGTCTGTCGGTCGAGGTTGTCGCCGAACTGCTCGGCGAGATAGGCGCAGGTTGTCCAGACGGCGCTCGACAAGAGACCGTCTGCGCTCGTCATCGTGAGCTGTGCTTCATCGGCCAGAGCGGTAACAACGGTTGCGTGATCGACACCGAAGATCTGTCGGGCGAGGTCGGGGCCAAGCATGCTCCGCTGAGATCGCGGCGAAAAGACCTTCGGACTATCGAGCTCGCTTATATCGAAAGAGCGCAAAGTGCCCAGGAGCCCGAGGATCCCCGTTGAGTTCCGAGCACGCCGGTGAAGCCCGGCTATCGAGGCTGGGACAGCCACCAATACACCAGAGCGCGCTCCTTCAGAAGAGCCCGTCTGATATTCCGATGCCATCGCCTGAAGAGACGAACTCCGCACCAATAGATCTTTTACATCGCCACAAAGGCTTGTCATGATCACTCCAGGATTGGATGTGCCTTACCATTCCGCCTGGCCTGGAAGACTGCTCCGCACAGTTGGTCGCTACATTGAGCCGACAAGACAAACCGCCCTACTTCGCCGGTTTCCACCGTGGGCTCGCCCGTCTTGTCTTCTACAGCGTAGTGAGTAACCACAAGCTACCGCAAAGATGTGCCAGAAGATAGTGACAGAAATATTAAAGCCGCGTCTGACGTTCTCAACCCAATCGGCCAGAATCTCGTTGAATTCTTCATGACTGACCCTTCTCCAACACACCAACCGCCTGTCGGGACCGGCCGCTTCGAAGACCCGGGCCTCCTTCGCGGCGACACACACTTCCTGGCCGACCTTGCGCCCAATGACCTAGCTTTGAACAGCAACTTTTCCCACGCTGTTTTCGTGCGATCAACCATGGCTTACGCCTATCTCGCCCAGGTCGACACCGCAGCGGCCGCTCAAGCCGACGGCGTGATCGGGGTCTTCACCGTCGACGATCTCGGTCGTTTCCCGGCTGGCCCTCTAGCCACTGCCCTTCCCAAGCTGTTCACCCAACCACTCCTCGCCGATCGCATCGTGCGATTCGCAGGCGAGCCGATCGTGGCCGTCGTGGCCGAAACCGAGGCTCAGGCATTAGATGCCTCCGAACTGGTGGAGCTGGATTATGAGCCCCTTACCCCGGTAATCGATCTCGATCAGGCCGCAATCAGTACAACCCCGATCTTCACCCCACAGAATCGCGCTCGGCTACAACACGACGATCGAGACCCCGTCGTCGGCGCGTCCGCTCCACCCAACGACGGCAATATCGTCGACCGACACCATCGGCGCACCTTCGGTCTCGAACCCGACCAGGACAATGCACCCGACAACCGAAACATCTTCGACGGCTGCGATGTGATCGTCGAAGAGCGGATTATGGTGCCACGCCAAACCGCGGCACCGATCGAAACTCGAGGCATGATCGCGACCTGGAGCACCGACGGCGACGTAGACCACCTCCATATATGGGCTACGACGCAGAGGCCGCATGGATTCCGCGAGCAGCTTGCTTCGGTTCTCGACATGCCGCTTGAACGCATCCACGTCACCTGCCCCGCCGTCGGTGGCGGGTTCGGCGGCAAGCCGAGCCGTGGGTCCGAGGAACACGCCCTCCCCCTCATCGCCCGTCTGGTCGGACGGCCGGTTCGATGGGTAGAGACCCGTAGCGAGAACCTGAGCGCCTCAACCCACGCCAGGGGCGAACGGTTCGACCTACGCCTCGGGGGCACCAACGAAGGTCGGTTGCTGGCCATCGATGTGCACATGGTGAAAGACACGGGCGCCTACCCCAGCGTGTGTGCCTTCCTGCCCGGCGCCTACACCATGCATAACCTCAGCGGATGCTATGGCATCCAACGCTTCGCCTTCTCCTCGGCGGCGGTAGCCACAAACACAGCGCCAATCTCGGCCTTTCGAGGCGCCGGACGCGCACCCTATATTGTTGCCCTCGAACAAGCCGTCGACATCTTCGCCGATCGGGTCGGTCTCGACCCAGCCGAGATCCGGCGCCTCAATCTGATCGACCGAGCAGCGATGCCCTACACCACCCCGCTCGGCTCCGTTCTCGACGAAGCCGACTATCAACGCGACCTGCAGGCCGCTCTCGACCAGGTCGACTACCAGCATTGGCGGCGGGAGCAGGCCAGCCGAACCGGCAGCCCCTCGATCATCGGGATCGGGGTTGCCTCCTACAATCACAAGACCAGCAGCGCCGGCGGTGAGGAGGCTGTGGTTTCGATCACGGCCGACGGCGGGGCGGTCGTCTACACCGGCACCACCGACCAGGGTCACGGCCACTACACGACCTGGGCTCAGATTGCGTCGAAAACCCTCGGCATCCCCATCGACCGCATCGAGGTCGGTGAGGGTTCGACCGAGTTTGTGGCAACCGGCAAGGGGGCGATCGGGTCGCGCTCACTGCAAACAGCTGGCGTTGCCATTCACAACGCCTGCGACGAGGTGATCGACCGCGCTCGAGCATTAGCAGCTCAGAAACTTGAGGCCGCTCCGGGCGACGTCGTCTTCGATCCGCTCTTCACCGACGAGGCCGGGCGCCGAGAAGGCCGGTTCCACGTCATCGGCACTCCGGCACGTTCGATCGGCTGGCATGCGGTGTTCATCGAGTCTCGGTCGGCCGATGTCGACCTGACCTGCGGCGACCTCCACGACCCGGGCGACCTGGTTTCCTTTCCCTCGGGCTGCCATGTTGCAGTTGTTGAACTCGACATCGACACCGGTGCGGTACGACTCCTACGTTTCGCCGCAGCCGATGATGCCGGCGCTCGCCTCAACCCAACCATCGTTGAGGGACAGCTCCACGGCGGAATCGCCTCTGGTATCAGCCACGCCCTGGGGGAAGTCGTTGCCTATGACGGCCAGGGAAATCTTCTGACCGGGAACTTCGGGTCGTATCAGATCGCCACCGCCGACGAACTGCCCATGTTTGAACTCGTTACCAACGAAGGCTGGTCGAGCTTCAATCGTCACGGTTACAAAGGGGTCGGAGAATCTGGCACCGTTGGCGCCACGCCAGCGGTCTACAACGCTGTTCTCGACGCCCTTCGCCATCGAGGCATTCATCGACATCTCGATCTGCCCTGCACCCCGGAGCGGGTTTGGCGGGCGCTCACCGACCAAGCGCCTTCGGCAAACGCCACTACTTAGCCTGAGGCAACCGCACGTAGCGTGACGTAGACGGCGTTAGTTAGATAGCTCATCGCGATCGTTTCGCTGCGAACGATCGAACCTTGATGCTTCGACAGCTTTCCTGTTGACACAGACATCATCGCGACTATTGTGGTTCGTGTGGCAGAAATGCGACACTCAACCGCCGCACAGGAGGCTCTCAGCCAAGCTTCGTCGACACATCTCCGCCGCTAGCAAGGATTTGAGACCTTCGATCGCTGTGACAGTAAATGAGCAGCCATCGTATGCGCATCCTTTGGCGACGATACTCCCCCATTCTCTCAAACGTCTGCGTTGTCGAGCGCATGTTCAAGAATGCAGTGAGTGCATCGTTGCTAGAGCTCTGGGACCCGAACCTTCATCCGAAGGCTTCGGGTCTCCGAGTGTTGAGGTTGGGAACAGGTAAGGGTCGGTTGTCGACTAGCCAGCTGAGACGCTAAGCGCTGTCATCGGTGCCCACGTGGCGTGGGTGCCCGAGCAGATCCGCTCCGGCAATCGAATACGACAAACCGGTCCGGCACCGGGATCAGCGGCATCAAAGACGAGGCAATGCGACACGTCGTTGTCCACGTCGGATGAGAAGGTCAGCAGGTAGCCGTCGTCTTCGGCGCTCGATCCCTCCCGAGGCGCCATCACCGTCTCAGAGAGAAACACACCGGATGGGGCTTCCCACATTTCCTCAACGCCCGACACCACATCATGCTTGATGATCGCATCGAAGGCGAAAAGGTTCGGAGCACTACGAGCGTTGTAGGAGTACCGATACTCCCTCCCGGCGTAGCGGCCGTTCATCATCGGGAACTCACAGGCGGTGTCGCTTAGCTGCTGCTCGCCACACGCCCCGGTCGTCAGATTAAACGTCCAGCGATGGGCCTTGGCTTGGATCACATTGAGATCGAGTGTCTCAAAGCCTTTATGACCCCCGCCATGACGGTCGACGCCCCGAGCGGTTGGGTTGTGTTGGAAGAAGCCATCCAGCACGACGAGCTCTTCGCCAGCAGCGTTCGTCGATTCATAGGCGTTCGTCCAGTGCAGGACGAAGGTTGGTTGCGCCTCGAACCAGCGGATCTCGTCGCTTCCACCATGGCGAGGGATAAGGGCGAATCGGCTCGGCAGGTCGCGGTCGAACCGGTTGGAGTAGTAGCCGTCGGCCAGGGCTTGCGGGTCCCAGTACAACGGCAGGTCGTTGAGGATCGACCAGTTTTCGGTGAAGGCCATGTCGTGGGGAAGGCGCGGTCCCGGCAGGGGGATCGGTTGGTAGTTGATGACCTCACCGGCGGCGCTCACGACGCCATAATTCATGTGGGGAGCGTCGAGGTGGTAGTTGAAGAACAGTAACTCGCCCGTGTGCTCATCAAGCTTGCTGTGGGCCGAAATGCCCTCCGGCGGAAACCAGCCTTTCCATCGGGTCTTGCCCTGGTCGGCGAGGTTGATGGGATCGAGTCGATAGAGCTCGCCGCACTGATAGAAGCTAGCCAACGCCGCTCCCTGATGAACGACCACATCGGTGGAGGCATTGTCCTTCATCATCGTGCGGGCGCCCCAGCCGGCCTCCGCCACCGCATTGGACGGATGCTCGGTGATCCCCGCCCACAAGCTGTGCTTCGCCTCCTGCTCGGCTAGGAAGCCGTCGGTCCGTACAAAGCGGTTGTGGTAGCGCACCTCCCCCGCCTCAAAGCTGATCGAATGCAGCATCGCATCCCCATCGAAGGGGTGGTAGCGCTTGATCGGTTCGAAGAGCGCCGTCTCGGTATTGCGCAGATAGACACCGTGGAGATCGTCGGGAACAGTCCCTTCGATAGCCGGGTCGTCGACCTCATACGTTGCGTCGTACTCGCGTACCTGAGGCTGCCAAACCCCGGTCCGATAGGGGTGATCATCATTCGGGGGCAGGGCCGAATCGACAGTGGATCGTAGCTCTACTCTCATGAACGATTGGTACTTCGCAGGGACCGCGGCGTCAAGCCGACCGGCGGTTCCGCCTGTGGAGACCGTCGGCTATTCGCTGACGACGACCCAGTCCCCCGGCTCCACGTCGCCGCTGACGATCTGGGTGAATCCATCAACTTCGATGCCAATCTCCACATCGACGACTCGGGTTCCGGGCTGGGCGGCCAGGGTGACTTGGTACACGCCTTCGTTCGGGCTGGAAACGGCCTCGCTTGGGACCACGGTTGCGCCCGAGACTCGCTGGCTGTCGGTGAGCACGGTCACCGGGCCGACCGAGACGTCCCCGGCGGGGCCGGAGACGGCGAGCACCACCGTCACCGTCTGCTCGTCGGGCGAGGCGGCGGTGGCATCCTCAGCGATGACGTTGCTGACGGTGGCCGCGAAACTGGTGCCGTCTTCAGTTTTGACCACGTCGAGTACCTCGCCGGGGCTAAATCGGCCAGCCTGATCGATCGGCACCGTGAGGTTGATCACCCGCTTCGATCGGGTGAGGAAGATCGTGGCCGTGTCCGCCTCGTTTTCACGACTATTGACCACACCATCGAAGAACTGTTCAGCTTCGATCCTCATGTAGACGAGGTTGCTGAGATCAGGGTTGACGGGAAGGCCGACCTCACGTTGCCAACGGGTGACGGCGTCGAGCGTCGAATCGGTGATGAGGCTATCGACCGCAATCAGATCGTCCTCATAGCCATTCTCGACGAGGGCGCTTTCCAGGTCCTCGGTGAGGTAGTCGGGTTGGGTTAGAACTTCAGCGATAGGGTCTTGGACCATCACGGCCCGAGCCTCAACATCGCCGGCCCGAAACAGCAGGTCACCATTTTCAAGTGGGCTGCCATCCGAGGGAAGATCGATCAACTCGCCACCGGTTGGAGCTGGGATGGCCATTGTTTCTGCCTGCACCGAAAGCGTGGCGTAGGAGTCGACGGCTTCGGTTTCGACCTCAGCGCCTCGCACGATCAAGGCCTCCCCGGCGACGACCACGATGTCTGAGGGACGAACGGCGCCTGTCGGTTGGCGACCGATGTCTTCTTGCCAGCGCCTGACCATCGCCTCGGTCTTGGAGGTGAACCGCTCGTCGACCTTGAGCAAACGTTCTGGGTCATAGCCGAGAGCGACAAGATTCGTCTCAAGCATGAGAACATCGGGGCTGATCACACCGTCTGCCAATGGCTCCTGCAGCCGTCGCTCCCCATAGAGCACGATCACCGGTTCATCCTCGACCCGGGCCACAGCATCGCCGCGGCGGACAATCACGCCCTCCTCGGTAGCCTCGGTGATCTCGCCACCATCGCCGAGCACGGGGGCGCTGAGCCCAGCTCGTAACTCACCCGGCCATTCCTGTCGTTCGATAAGATCGCGGCGTTCGACCACAGCGGTGGCATCAGGAGCGACAGCCGCGTCGGAATCATCGACCGAGACTTGGGTTACCGGCTTGCTGGCGAAGAGTTGGAAGGTGCCGAGGGCAAGGCCGGCGCCGACCGCGGCACCCAGGAGCACCGTGGACCATCGCGGACCGCGACGCCGCTGTATCGTCGGCTCGACGTAACTCGCCGGCCGAGTGGGGGCGTACGGCTCTACGTAGCTCTCGGCGTAGCGGCGCGATGTCGGTTGGGTACCAGCCCGAGGGCGGACATCGGTTTGCAGGGCGGCGTAGGAGTTGTCCTGCTCGGACTCGGCCTGCCACGACGAACCGAAGTCGAGATCGTGCCAATCGTCGGTCGGTGGGAGCTCGTCTGTCTGGCGACGATCAACCGGTGACTCCAAGCCGATAGCCGCTGCCTGTTCGAGCGGGCTAGCGATTTGGGCACCGGGGGCGGTCTCAAGCTCAATCTCAGCGCTGGCCTCCGACCCAGGATCGAGAGGCGGCACGAGCAGTGCGTTCCCGTTCATGGCCACGTCGGCCCTGACGAAACCATCCTCGTCGAGGTTCAACGCTGGAAGATCGAGCGTCGGTTGATCGTTGGGATCAAAGGTACTGTTGGGGCCCGCTTCCCCGACAAGGTCGTCCGACTCGATCGCCTTCGACGCAGCGCGTCGTGCTGCGGCGGCACGACGCAAGGCCGCCTCGTCGATGATCTCGGGCACATCCGGAGCATCGCCGACATCGGCGACATCGGCGACATCGGCGACGGGAACCGGATCGTCTTCGGGTTGCTGGGGCACGACGGTTTCCACCACCGGCTCGGCAACCTCGATAGTGGAACGATTGGCCAAACGGGCCCGCTCTCGCGCCGCTCGGGCCGATGCCAGCTTGAGCGCTTCTCTCACCGCATCTTGGTCAGATAGGCCCGACGACCCATTGGTTGAGGTGCTCGAGGTTGAGGCAAGATCTGGATCGATCGTGAGCTCGGGCTCAGCAACGACCGGCTCAGGGGCACGAACGGGTACCTGTTCAGCAACGACTGGCTGGGCGACTGGCTGGGCGACCGGCGCAGGCGCAGGTTCAGGTTCCTGATCGGCAACCACGGGACCTTCAGGTTCATCGACCCCGCGCCGTCCTGAGGTACGGGCTCGCAACCGTCGTGTCTCATCGGCCCATCGCGCCGCCTGATCGGCTGCTGCCTTCTGGTGGGATAGTTCTTCAATGGCGCGGAGTCGCAGCGACTGGCTGGTGCCCGATTCCAAGTCTTCTCGACGTATCGCGCCGCCTGCTAACTCCAACAGTCGTTCGCGGGCTGCTTCCTCAAGAGCCTGACGCTCAGCGGTGAGGCGAGCCAAACGTTCGCGTGCCGCCGCTTCGGCTGCCCGCCGTCGGGTGGAAATCGCTGAAACTGGTTCGGCTGGCGTATCGGAAGCAAGGGCCGACGTTGAAACGTCGGCACCAACTTCGTGTCCGCCTTGTGTGGACTCGAACGAGTCGCTCACGCCGTCTCCTACTAACCTCGCCAAATACTTCGTATTCTTGCCCTGTCGCCTCGACCGGCGAGCGAGATCGATGGCTACTCCGGTTTGCCAGCCGACCCGAGGGCTCTCTCTGCTTGTACCACACCAACACACGTGCACCCACACAACAGTGGTTCAACATCGCTTCTCGCGAGAACCACATCGGTCTAGATGCAACCTTATACATAGCATAACCGTCGCTATACATAGGATAACCGTCGCTTGGAAAATGGGTAACGCGAGGCCTGAATGTCCACGGCAGGTCGGTCGACGCTGGCCTCACGCACCCCGAAAGTCTGCGCGTCAAGACCGGGGAGCACCACAGGCGAGGCCGAAACAGCCCGCGCTGCGATTTGACGCCATTGCCATTACAATTGTGTTTCGTGACGGAACTGTCGGTCTACCGAGGCGACATCACTACGTTCGCCGTTGACGCTGTAGTCAACGCTGCCAAATCCAGCCTGCTGGGTGGAGGTGGCGTCGACGGAGCGATCCACGCCGCAGGCGGAGATTCGATTCTCGAGGCCTGCCGAACAATCGTCGGCCGAGACGGCCCCTGTCCTCCGGGCAAGGCTGTTGCCACCACCGCTGGAGAACTGGAAGCGGGCATGGTGATCCACACGGTTGGACCGGCCTACTCCCATGAGGAGGCAGCGCAACACGCGCTCACCTTGGGTTCGTGTTACACCTCAGCGCTCGACCTAGCACGCCAGCATCATGCCAAGACGGTGGCCTTCCCCAATATCAGCACCGGTGTGTACCGGTATCCGAAGTTGCAGGCCGCGTTGGTAGCGCTCAATGCCACCATCGATTGGCTTGAGGCAAGCGAGACGAACTCGTTCACCGAAATCAGCTTCGTTTGTTTCGATGACGAGAACTACGAAATCTACTGCTCGATCCTCGACTAGACAGAGCCCGTCTTCGGCCTTGTGCGAACGGCGATCGCCGCTCAGACCACCCGGTTGGATGTCACAGGCCGAAGGGACAATGGGGGTACTCCCTGCCGGTCCCACTCTCCCTTCGGAGGCGTCAATGTCAAGCATTCGAAACCACCATTCGGTGTGTTCCCATCTCTCATCAACTACGAGCCATTCTGATGCAACGGCGGTCTCCTTGGCTGAGCTTTTGCGCAGCTTCCAGGCTGAGGCCGATGCTCTGCGCTCTGATCTTGATCCACCAGGAGGCGCGATCGAGGTGGCGTTGAATCTGGTGGCAGAAGCACTCGATATCGGCGCCACCATCACCGCTTCGGCCCAGCAATCCCAAGATCACGAGATGAGCGATGGGTGTGTCCACATCAAGGTCACCACCGCTGCTACCGACATCGACTACCACCATCTAGAACGTCGCACCCGAGCACTACGAACTGCCCTCAACGGTGTCGACGACTACGTCTGGTGGGGCGGCCTCGCTACGGCCAGCTGATCGTAGGTAGTCGCCACTGGGGCTGGGGTGCCACACTGGAGCGGTGATCGATCTACGTTCCGATACCGTGACCCGACCTTCGACCCCGATGCGTCAAGCCATGTTCGATGCCGAAGTGGGCGATGACGTGTGGGGCGATGACCCAACCGTCAATCGCCTCCAGGCCACAGCGGCCGAACTCTTCGGCAAAGAAGCAGGGCTCTACCTTCCTTCGGGCACGCAGAGCAACCTTGCCGCTCTTATGGCTCACTGCGGTCGAGGCGACGAGTACATCGTGGGAGACAACGCTCACACCTATAAATACGAAGCCGGTGGGGCCGCCGTGCTGGCAAGCATTCAGCCCCAACCGGTACGCATGCTGGATGACGGTCGGCTCGACCTCAACCACGCCGCTTCCGTCATCAAGCCTGATGATCCGCACTTTGCCCGCAGCAAGCTGCTGTGCATAGAAAACACACACGACGGCAAGGCGCTGCCCACCAGCTTTCACGATGAGGCCGCGGCTCTCGCCGAAGACCACGGACTCAGCATGCACCTCGACGGCGCACGCTCCTGCAACGCTGCTGTCGCTCTCGGTGTCTCTCCAGCCGAGCTGATGGCGCCGTTCGACACGGTATCGATCTGTCTCTCGAAAGGCCTGGGGGCACCGGTTGGGTCGGTGCTGGTTGGTTCAAAGGATCTCATCGCTGCGGCCTATCGCTGCCGCAAGATCCTGGGCGGTGGTATGCGCCAAGCCGGGGGTTTGGCGGCCGCAGGCCTCTATGCCCTTGAGCACAATATCGACCGGCTGACCGACGATCACGCCAGGGCAACAAGGCTGGCTGAAGGTCTGGCCGAGCTTGGCGTGCCGGTGACCCACAACACCAACATGGTCTTCGCCGATTTCGGTCCGTCGGGAGAGGCCGTGGCCAAGGCTGCGAACGACGCCAACATCCTGCTCGCCGTGAACGACGGCTCTTGTCGCCTCGTCACCCACCTCGACGTTGACGATGATGGCGTGGAGTCGGTGATCGCTACTGTCGGGCGTGCCCTTGGCCGCTGACGTTCTGCGCCCTGGATCGGACCGGCTGCGGCAAGTGCTCGGCCCCGCCCCATCCGAGCCAAGCCAGCCCGACGTTCCCAGCGCTTCAGTTGCCGCTATCTTCAGGCCAACCGACGCGGGAACCGAGCTGCTCTTCATCCAACGCGCCACCCGACAGAGCGATCCGTGGTCGGGGCAGATGGCGTTTCCTGGCGGCAGAACTGAAGAAGTGGACGCCACCTTCGCCGCCACCGCCGAGCGCGAAACCCATGAAGAGATCGGGCTCGACTTGAAGCAAGCAGGAGCGAAGGAGCTCGGGGCGCTATCGCCTCTCGACGGGGGCCGCGCCGTCAACAAGCTGACGCTGGTCACCGCTCACGCCTACTGGCTCGACAAGACACCCACGTCGATCACCCCGAACGAGGAGGTGGCCGATGTGGTCTGGGTGCCGGTAGACGAGCTGGCAAACCCCAGCCGTTACATCGACTACGTCTATCCCGGAAACGGCATGACCTTTCCCGGGGTACAGCTCGACCGCTCCGACCAAGTCGTGTGGGGTCTAACGCTGCGCTTTCTCGGTGATCTCTTCCAGCGGCTTGAGCATCCCTTCATCGTCTAGGATGCTCGGCCGGCAAGCGACGCGATCAACTGCCGGAACGAGCTGCGTTCTTCCGATTCTTCGGCCGAGGCTTGCCCGAACGTTTCGAGGCGCCTGGCTTCGAACTGCTTGAGGCCCCACTCGACGACTTCTTCTTTGGACGTCCGGAGCCTGATCGAAAGCCGGAACCCGAACCGGAATCAGACCCTGAACGAGAGCCACCCGATTCGGCCCAACGCTTCTTGGGGCCGCCTCGCTTCTTGCCGCTAGGCGCCGAGTTGCTCCCAGAGCCAGACTTCTTGGCAGCGCCGGGCTTGCCCGATCCAGACTTCGATGTCCGTGGCTTGCCAGAACCTGCCTTCGACCGCGACTTCTCACCGTTCTCGGAGTCGTTGTCGCCGTAGCGACCGTTCGAGCGCTTCGGGCCCGACTTCCCTGCCGCTCCCTTGCCGCGTGGGCCCTTCGAACCTCGACCCTTGCCCCCGCCGGAGTTCTTGTTTCCCTTGTTGGCGAGCGTGTCGGACGCGGGGCCAGACTTTGCCACCCCAGCCAGACGGGCACCGCGGTTCGGCGACTCAACCGGATCCTCAAAATCGCGGTCGAGGCCTAACTTGTCCTGCATCTTCTGGGCGTCGCGCACCTGGCTAGGGTCGAGAAACGAAACGACCATACCTTCGGCACCAGCCCGAGCGGTTCGGCCCGAACGGTGCACATAGTCTTTGACGTCGGCGGGCGGATCGTAGTGAGCGACACAGGCAACACCGTCGACGTGGATGCCACGGGCCGCCACGTCGGTGGCCACCAGTGCTTGCACCTTGCCTTCGGTAAACACCTGCAGGGCTCGGTCACGCTGGGACTGCGACCGGCCGCCGTGAATATTGCCGGCGCTCACTCCGTGCTGACGAAGCTGGCGGGCCAGGCGATCGACGCCATGGCGGGTCCGGACGAAGACAACGGTTTGACCGACGTCGTCGATGATGTCGGCCAGGTAGGGCAGACGCTGGTTCTTCGCGACCCTGATGAAGCGATGCTCCATCACGCTCAGGTCTGGTTCAAGTTCGGCCACGGCGTGCTCGATTGGGTCGGTCTGGTACTTGTCGACCAGAACCTTTACATCGTTATCGAGGGTTGCCGAGAACAGAACCGTCTGACGATTCTCGTTCGTCATGTCGAGGATGCGCCGCACGTCGGGTAGGAATCCCATATCGGCCATGCGATCGGCCTCGTCTACAATCGCGATCTCAACGTCTTCGAGACTGAGCGCCCGCTGGTTGACCAGATCGAGAAGTCGGCCCGGACATGCGATCAACAGATCGACACCCTGACGCAATGCCTTCACCTGCGGGGTCAAGCCTTTGCCGCCGTAGATGGCCAGCAGGTTACGATCGACCGCATAAGCCAGAGGTTCTAGCTCGCGAGCGATCTGTTCGGCTAGCTCGCGGGTTGGTGAAAGGATAAGACCCTTGGGCCGCTTCTTCTCCGCAGGAGCGAGGCGAGCCAGAGCGGGCAATCCAAAAGCGAGGGTCTTGCCCGATCCGGTTGGGGCGCGACCAAGAATGTCGTGACCTAGTAGAGCATCAGGGATTGTCAAGGTCTGAATCTCGAACGGTTCGACGATGCGAGCCATTCGAAGAGCCTCGACCAGTTCGCCTGGAACACCAAGCTCGGAAAAGGTGGATGGATTGGACACAACACTCCTGCCTTGCCCCCGACACGGCTAGACGGAGCAACGAAGTTACCAGTCTAGGCGAAGCCCACACCCTTCCAGGCCACGCGAACACCAAGGGTGACGGGCGGCACCCTCTTTCGGCACTCTGCGCCAACCCGTAGGTCAGCCGCTACCGACGCCGTTCAGGAGGTTGAAGAGGCTCGTGCCGCACGCCTCTCGGGTCAACACTTCGGGTGTGATCGACGTCGAGTCGGCGTTGACGATGTCGCCAAACTCGCCATACAGACACTCGGCCAATGCTCGGTCGACCCCGAACACCTCGGCGATCTGGTCGATGACGACGTCGGGGTCCGACCCGTCGGCAACCTCCCCCGGTCCACCGTTCTGGCCAGCGACCAGTACCGAATCGGCCGAGACCCCACACTCGTCATCGATAGCGGCGTTTAGCTCCGAAAAAGATCCGGCCAGAACGGCTCGATCCATGGAGGCCAGGTCGGTGGCTAGAGCCGGATCGCCAAGATCGTAGGCGTAGCGGCCGGCCACCTCGGCAATACTCCGGTAGCCGTCGCGAACATCGGAAGCTGCACTCAGCAGCTCGACCGGACTGACCTCGATCAGCTCGTTCAGCTCGGTATCGACCGCCTCGAACGAATCGGCGTCGAACGACCCGTTCAACGTGCCCAGCGACCCTACGAACTCGCCAGCCTGAGCACAGAAGGCATCCCCCTGGAGCACCTCCGTTTGCTCGCCATCGGTGCCCTCGTCATCCGATCGCTCGCCATCGGCGCGTTCAGCTTCAGCGCTGCAGGCGGCCAAGGAGAACAGGGCGAGCAACATCACCAAACGCAGCGCCATCCAGGCAAACGCTCGTGTCGCACGTAGACGAATCATCGTGATGAGAAGGCTACTGGTTTCGACAACTCAGAACGTAGCGCCGGGGTTGTCTTCGACGCCCACGAAGTGGCCGGGTTCGACCTCGACGAGCTCCACCCGTTCCGGACTTTCGTCCGCAGCCCATCGAGGACTGGGGATGTCACCGACAAGCAGAGGACGCTCGCGGCGTTGGCGAGGATCAGCGATCGGCACCGCCTCCAGCAACCGTTTCGTATAGGAATGCTGGGGGTTCTCAAAAATGGCCGGCCGGGGACCCAACTCCACGATCTGACCCAAGTACATCACCGCTACCCGATGGCTGATGCGCTCGACCACGGCAAGGTCGTGGCTGATGAACAGATAGCTCAAGCCCATCTCCTCCTGCAGATCCATCATCAGGTTGATCACCTGGGCCTGGATCGAAACATCGAGGGCGGACACAGCCTCATCGGCAATGACTAGCTCCGGCTCCAGAGCCAGAGCCCGAGCGATACAGATACGTTGACGTTGCCCGCCGGAGAACTGGTGGGGGAACTGTTCGGTGTGCGACTCTTCCAGCCCTACTCGTTTGAATAAGGCCTTCACCCGATCATCGAGCGCTGAACCAGACAACGTCTTGTGCACGTTCATTGGTTCAGCCACCGCGTCGCCCACGCTGCGTCGAGGATCGAGGCTGGCGAAGGGATCTTGGAAGATGATCTGCATCTTCTGACGGTGGGTTCGCATCGCCCGCGGGCTGAGCGTTGAGATATCGGTGCCGTCGAGGTGGACCGTACCCGCCGTTGGGTCGAGGAGTCGGATGATCAGGTGGGCCAACGTCGACTTACCACAACCGCTCTCGCCCACTACGGCGAGGGTTTCGCCCCGGCCGACATGAAGCGACACATGCTCGACCGCATGCACCTTGGAGCCGCCGCCGACGGGGAAAACCTTGCACAGATCATCGACCCTGACCAGAGCATCGTCAGCCATCTAGATCTCCTGCTCCACCAGATCGAAGCGAGCGGGCTCGGAGGTTCCGTTCATCGACCCAAGCCGTGGCACCGAGGCCAACAGCGCTTGGGTGTAGGGGTCTTGCGGACTCTCGAAAATGTCGTAGACCGAGCCTTGTTCAACGATCTTCGACCGATTCATCACCACCACGTCGTCGGCCACCTCGGCCACCACACCCATGTCGTGGGTGATGATGATGACCGCCGCTCCCGTCTCCTTCTGAAGCTCGCGCATCAAGCCGAGGATCTGGGCCTGGATGGTGACATCGAGCGCAGTCGTTGGCTCATCGGCGATCAGAACCGTGGGGTCGCAGGACAGAGCCATAGCGATCATCACCCGTTGTCGCATGCCGCCCGACATCTCGTGGGGGTACTGGCTCAACCGGCGTTTCGCCTCCGGGATACGGACCAGATCCAGCATCTCGAGCGCCCGAGCGGTTGCCGCCTTCTTGTTGAGCCCCTGATGCAGCATCACGGCTTCGGCCACCTGATTGCCCACCGTGTACACCGGGTTCAGACTGGTGAGCGGCTCCTGGAAGATCATCGAGATGTGGTTTCCTCGGATCCGACGCATCGTGGCCTCGTCCTGGGTGACCAGATCGATCGGGGCACCATCATCGGAGAACTCGTGACCGCCCCGGAACAAGACCTCGCCCCCCTCGATCTTGGCCCGAGAGCCGAGCTCGACGAGGCGCATGATCGAAAGCGCTGTTACCGACTTGCCGGAACCCGACTCTCCAACGACGGCCAGGGTCTGGCCGTTGTGAAGGTCGAACGAAACCTCGTCGACGGCGGTGAACTGGTCGAAAGCCACGGTCAGGTCTCGGACCGAGAGAATCGGTAGCTCATCACCCTGGGGTTTGAGCGGGTTGTAGGCGGCTGCCATCAGCGGCCTCGCAGCTTGGGGTTGTAGGCGTCTTGTAGGCCATCACCGATGAGGCTAAGGCCGAGCACGGTGGCGAAAATCGCCAGCCCAGGAAACGTGACGGCCCACCAGTTGACGGTGAAAGCGGCCCGCCCGCGACCGATAGCCAATCCCCAACTCACGTTGTTTACATCGGCAAGGCCGAGGAAGGCCAAGCCAGCTTCAAACAGAATGGCCCAACCCAGCACCAGCGTGGACGACACGATCAGGGTCGGCATAGCGTTTGGCAGGATGACGCGCGTGATAATGCGGAAATCCGAAGCGCCGATGGCGCGGGCTGCCTTCACGAACTCAAGGTTTTTGAGCCGGAGGAACTCGGCGCGGGTTAATCGAGCGGTTTGCGCCCACGACACGGTGGCGATGGCGATCATGACCGTCCACACCGAAGGGTTGAACAGGGCGACCAGCACGATGGCGAACAACAGCCCGGGCAGCACCTGGAAGAATTCGGTAAACCTCATCAGTACGTCGTCGACCTTGCCTCCGTAGAACCCGGCCAACGCTCCGATCATCACCCCGAAACCCACAATCATGACCGCGGCACCGGCGGCGACCCGCAGAGTTGTCCGGCCCCCGTAGACCACGACGGCGGTGAGGTCTCGGCCGAGCTGATCGGTGCCCAACAGCGGCGCGCCTTCACTGCCGGGAGCCAGGTGAGGCCGGGCGATCAGGTCTCCTGGGTCCCGCTCATAGAAGAACGGGAGCACGAAGGTCATAATCAAGATGGCCAGGAAGAGGATCAAACCGAAGACGGCCGACCGATTGCGGAGAAACAGCTTCAGTGCCTGGCGTTGAGGGGCGGCCGCGGTTTCTTCGTCGGCCGCGGCGGCCAGGTCGGCGCCGACATCGGTTGTGAACAGCTCAGCCATTGGTCTTCCCTGAGATTCGGATCCGTGGATCGATGACCCGGTACAGCACATCGGTTAGCAGGTTGGCCACGATCACCGATACCGAGGCCAGCAGCAACACGCCGAGCAGGACGGGGGTGTCGCGGCGGGTGACCGCGTCGAAGGCAAGGCGACCGAGGCCAGGCCAGGAGAACACGCTCTCGACCAGGATGGCACCGGAGAACACAGCGCCGAACTGAAGGCCGAGCACGGTCACGATGGGGATGATGCCGTTGCGGAGACCGTGTTTGAACACGACCGATCGCTCGCTCAAGCCCTTCGCCCTTGCCGTTCGCACATAGTCGGACTCGAGGACTTCAAGCATCGAAGCACGGGCCAGCCTGCTGTACTGGGCGAGGTAGATGATGCCCAGCGTCAACCCCGGCAGAATCAGATGTCGCAGAGCGTCGAGCATCGACTCCCAACGATTCCCGTCGAAGTCGACGGCGTGCATGCCCGAGACGGGAAAGAACTCGAAGTTCACGCCAACCAGGATTAACAACAGCAGACCAGTCCAGAACGCTGGCATCGAAAAGCCGACCAGGGAGAAAATGGTGACAGCGTGACTCCAAATACTGTCCGGTCGTCGTGCGGCCAACGTGCCGACAGCTACTCCCAGTATGAGAGCGAAGGCCAGAGCCGTAGTGGCCAGCAGCACCGTGGGCCAGATGCGTTCCAGCATCAGGTCGACCACCGGTTCACCAAACCAGATCGAGTTACCAAGATCGCCCTGCAGCACTCGGGTGATGTAGTTCCAAAGCTGGACGAGGAAGGGATCGTCGAGACCGTAGGTCTCGCGGAGTTCTTCGATCAGATCTGGGTCAGAGGCCGATTGGGCACCCGCTATAGCGCTCGCCGCATCGCCAGGGGCGATATGGATGAGCGAGAAGTTGAGCACGATTACGGCCAGGATCAGACCAAACGCTTGGCCGATCCTGGCCGCAAGTGACTTCAGCAATGAACTATGACCTGCACTGGTAGATCCACAAGGCCCGCTCCGCCGGCTACTCGGAGAGCCAGACGTCGTGCCATGGGCTCATGAAACCCCAGATGCCGTTCGGCGGGTTCTGCACTCGAACGTTTCGAGCCTGGTACCAGTCCGGCTTGCCCATGTACACCAGCGGAACTTCCTCACTGATGATGGCGGTGGCCTCAAAGTAGGCGGCTTGGCGCTCGGCGTCGTCGAACGTGGAGCCAGCCTTGGCCAGCAGGGCGTCGACCTCTTCGTTGCAGTAGAACGCGTTGTTCGACCAGATCACACCGGGTGGTTCGATCCGGTTGTCGCATCGGTAGCTGCGCTCAACACCGATCACCGGGTCGCCCCAGTTCCACACCTGGTTGTAGGTGAGGTCGAAGTTGCCGCCTGCTACCTCGGCTGACCAGGTCGGGAAGTCTGGCACCTGACGAACGTTGACCGTGATACCGATGTCTTCGAGGTTCTGCTTGATGAACTCCGAGTCGTCGAGACCCCACGAGTAGGTCGGCATGTCGAGTTCGAAACCGTCGCCCAGACCGACAGACTCAAGCAGAGCCTTGGCCTTGTCGAGGTCACGTTCTTCGAAGTTCGCTACGTCAGGGTTATAGAACGGGCTCCCGTTCTGGATGCCGGTGAGGTTCGACGAGCTGAGTCCGAGCTCCACGATGTCTCGCCAGCCAGCCTGGTCGATAGCGATCGCTACCGCTTGGCGAGCTTCCTTGGTCGACAGGGCTTCGCTTCGGGTGTTCAGATCGATCCAGTCGACCTGACCGATGGCCTCATGGCCTTTGGCTTCGACCACGAACCGATCATCGGCACTGAACTGGTCGATGGAAATCGCCGGAGCGGAGATCATGTCGTAGTCGCCGTTGTCCATACCCAAGATCAGCGCATTGGCATCGACCACGAAGTCGATGATGATCTCGTCGAGGTAGGGGCGGCCTTCGATGAAGAAGTCGTCGAAACGCTCCAGCTTGATGAGCTCGGCTGCGTCATAGGAGGCCACCTTGAACGGGCCGGAACCGACGAAGTCGTCGCCACCGTTACGCGGGTGCTCCTTCATGTCTTGGCCATCGTCGAAGATGTGCTTCGGGATGATTGGCAGCAGACCAGGCGACATGGCCATGAGGATGGCCGGGTGGGGCTTGCTCAAGGTGATGACGGCCACGTTGGGATCGGTGGTGTCGATCGATTCCACCGGCTCGAACATCGGCTTGAACGGGTGGTTGGCCTGGGCGGTCAGGATAGAGAAGGCGACGTCCTCGGAGGTGATCGGCGTGCCGTCGTGGAACACGGCGTTGTCGACCAGGTCGAGGGTCACGCTCAGCCCATCGTCGCTGACCTCCCACGCCTCGGCCAAGTAGGGCTGGGGCTGGTAGTTCTCGTCGAACAGCAGCGGGCTGGCATTGACCTGCGTGCCGGGCACCGCCGTGGCATAGCCAGACTGCACCGTGCCGTTCAGGTGCCGCACACCGCCTACAGCGGCAAACGACAGGGTGCCGCCAGCGACAGGATCACCCGAGGCTGCTGCCGATTCATCGGCCGCGTCATCGTCGGCGGATGCGTCAGCGTCGTCGGCGTCGCCGCTGTCATCGCTTGCATCGTCGGCTGAGGCATCATCACCGGATGCGTCGGTTTCGACGTCGGCGTCCTCGGCAGCATCATCGCCGCCACCGCAGGCCGCAGCGACCAGCGATAGGGCGAAGAGTAAAGCGAGTAAGCGCCGCAAACGCGACGCAATGGATAGACCTTCTTTTCTCATCGCAACTCCCCCTTGAAGGTGCAGATCTGCAAATCTTTGTGGTGCGCGGACCCTAGCAGAGAACCCTCACCATTGGCCAATGAGCGCGACCCACATAGACCTTGCCACGAGGAGGTGGTTTGGCATGCCGGGAGCGTTGGTTTCGGAGCGATGGTTTAGGGTCGGCCGCCGTGACGACGCATCGGCGGCACCGTCGTTGGGGGTTGCTTACGGGGCGGCAAGGTGCCCAAGAGTTCAGCGGTAGCGGTCGCAATCGTTGCCACCGCCGCCTCAAAAGCCTCGGAGGTCGTATCGCTGGGGTGACGAATACCGCTTATTTTCCGCACGTATTGTCGGGCCCCCGCCTCAATCTCCTCGGTCGTTGCCGCCGGCTCCAGTCCTCGCAAAATCGTGATGTTTCTGCACACGCTTTCTAGTGTAGATGCCCATGAGCAATGACTTCGGCGCTGCGTCCAGGGCCACCTCAGTCGTCGACATCGAATCGCTGCGAGCCGCGCTTGAGGAGGTGTCTGTCGCCGATGACGTGGCGTCAATGGTCCGCTACCTTAAGGACCAGTTTCCCATGATCGGCGTTCGTACGGCCGCTCGCCGAGAAGCAGCAAAGCCGTTCATGCGTCTAGGCAAGGGTCTCGACAACGACGACGTTCTTGCCGTCGCTAGGGCCTGCTGGGAAGAGCCCGAGCGCGAGTTCCACTATGTGGGCGCCGACTGGCTGCGGCGATGGGTGAAAGCGTTGGACGAGTCAGCCATCGAAGAAATGGAGTGGTTCATCACCACCCATGCGTGGTGGGACACGGTGGACACCTTGGCCACTCGGGTTGTAGGCCCGCTGGTGGCGGCCTCCCCCGGCCTGGCCGCGGTGATGGATCAGTGGATCGACGACGACGACATTTGGCTGGCCCGCACCGCCCTGCTGTACCAACTCAACTATGGCGAAGCAACCGATGTCGATCGACTCTTTCGCTACTGCCTCAAACGGGCCGATCACACCGAATTCTTCATTCGCAAGGCGATCGGTTGGGCGCTTCGCCAGCAAGCCCGACAAACACCAGACCGGGTGGCCGCATTCGTCGCCGACCATGAGGAGCGCTTCTCCGGGTTAACCCGACGAGAAGCCCTCAAACACCTGTGAGCTATCATTTGAGGTGCAGAAAGAAGTTCAAGATGCAGAAAGAGGGCCTGACCGTCGTCGAGCAGCGGCGTGTGCCCGGCGTTCTGGTCAGACCCCGATCTACCTAGGTTGAGGCCCTGCCGTGCAGGCGAAGACACGAACGAGCCCCTAGGGAAACGCCAGACGCATGCAGCGTTTGGCCGTAGACCATTTAGTGCTAAAGACTGTAGTGGTATGGTGCCCTGGAGTCAAAACCTGCAGAGCAGAGCGGTTCGTCATGGAACACAAATCCTTAGGCCTCCACGAGGCGGCATCTCAACTCGACGTGCACTATATGACCTGTTATCGCTACGTGCGTTTGGGGCTTCTTCCGGCCACAAAAGATGGGCGGGTTTGGCGCGTCGAGGCCGAGGATCTTGCGACGTTTATTAGAGAGCGTGCCGGACGTACCAGTGAAGGCGCGCATCCCGGAGCCAGGATTGGGGCTGATTGGTCTAGCCGCTACGAGTCACGGATCATGGTCGGCGATCAGCTTGGTGCCTGGTCAATCATCGAGAACTGCCAGGTCTCCGGCACTGCGCCCACCGAGATCTATCTCGATGTGATCGCCCCGGCTATGAAGCGAATAGGAGACCGTTGGGCTTCAGGCCAACTGACCGTAGCTCATGAGCACAGAGCGACCACGGTCGTCCTTCACCACTTAGGCCGATTGTCGCCTCGATTTCGCCATCGAGGCCAGAGCCGCGGCACCATACTCCTCGGGTGTGTTCCTGGCGAACGACACGATATAGGCCTATCGATGATGAGCGATTTCTTTCGAATAGCCGGGTACGTAAGTATCAGCCTTGGCGCTGATGTTCCTCTGCACGCATTCGAATCTGCCGCTAGCGAAACCGCCAACCTTGTTGCGGTGGCAATTGGTGTTCACGACGCCAACCGTCTCGACGCAGCCAAGGGCATCATCGAGCTTCTGCGTAGCTCGACAGAAGGTGTCTACTTCATCGTTGGTGGACAAGGCATCATCGGCGTCGAACCAGCTCATCTCGGTGCCGATTTTCTTGCCGAAGATGCCTCGTCGGCTATTCGCTGGACAACAACGAAGCTAGCAACGGCAACTACCACGCCGTAGTCGTCGACCCCTAGCTGTCACAGTCGTACTGCCAGCCGTCAGGCAAGAGGCGGAGCCGGTTTCGCTCGCCGGGTGTTGCCGGGTCTCGCGTGTCGTATGCGGCATCGCCGTGCCAGACCAGGGTGATGGGGTCCTTGGCAATGGCGCGCGTTTGGAACAGTCGAGAGGTTGAGGCCCGAGCCCACGTTAGTGCGCCTTCCACCGTGGAGTGCTGCGCCAACTGCCACAACGTGATCCACGTTGGCGGAGCGAGCTCTATATCGCCGGCTAGATGTTGCTTGTGAGCAGCGGCCGGTGAAAGCCATGCGTCATCATGGATTTCGCCATGGTCGATCATCACCTCTCCTGCCGGTGCCTCCACCGCGAAGAACCAGGTTGAGAATCGTCGCCTAGGCCCCTTGGTCACCATCGAGGAGGCCTGGGGCGGAATCCACTGCGACCAATCGACGAGATCGTCGGCGGAGACGACCAGGCCCGTCTCCTCCTCCACCTCCCGAACGGCAGCCCGGCGAGCCGACTCAAGTGGCTGGCCTTCGATCATCTCATCGTCATCGACGCGACCCCCAGGAAAAACCCACATCCCACCGAAGGCGATCTTCGAGTTGCGACGCACCATCAACACCTCAAGCTCGGGGCCGGCATCGCGCAGCAGAAGCACGGTTGCGGCCGGGATCAGGTCGGAATCTTCGGATTCGCTCATCATCACAAGGTAGGTCCCGATGAGGAAGAGAACAAAGCCATAGTCCAAACGGCCTAGAACCCACATTGAGCCCTCTCGAAAAATGAATCGAACCAACGTCGTTCTCAACACAACGCTCTATCTTCTGGTTATCGTCGTCATGCTTTTGGCTAGTTGCGGGGTCGCTCAACCCGATCGACCAAACCAGGCAGCCTTCACCGATCCGGCAGCCGAGGTGGCCCCCGATTCGGCCGAAACAGAGATCCAGGCCCCGCGTGCGGACCCCGACGGACTGGTGACGGCATGGAAACGAGCCCTCCACGCAGACCACGCCCTCACCGGCACAATCGAGTTGACCGTTGAAAACGTGGTCGAGAGTGAGACCCGTTTGTACGCTGTTCGCCGGGCCCGTCTCGGCGATCGAGAACTCGATCAAACGTCGACCTCCGCCCTGATCACTGTCGGCAGCACGAACACAGCGTGCGAGGAGGCGTCCAACGGCCAATTCATGTGCTCAGCGTCCGAGCAGGGGCTTTCAACCAAGGAGCGGTTCGACAGAATCAGCGAAGCGATCGACGGAGCATCGGCCCGCTACGAAGCCTCCGCTATCGCATCAGCCATCGACGGCTCATCATGCTGGCTTGTTGAACGGCGGCCACGTGCCGAGCCCCTCGGATGGGGTGATCGTACAACGTTCTGCTTTGATGATCTCGTCGGCGTCATCAGCTTCCAAGAAACACTACGAGACGACCGAATCGAACGCTTCACGGCTGATGGATTGACGAACTTCCCAACCGAACACGACCTTGACCCGGTAGCCAACCTCACGCCCTAAGGGCAAGCAACCATAGGCGGCGAGCTCGCTCGCTCGGCCTTGTGGGGCGGGAATGCGAGGGAGTGAGTGAGAGGCGCCGGCGGCGGACCCCAAGGGGGAGGGGTCCGTGGCGATGCGTGGAGGAGTGACGCCTCCCACTCATCTTCCCTTACTCCGGTGAGGGTGATGGCCACCGGTATCACTACCATCGTCGACGGACCTCCAAAACTTGAGCGAATTCTTGGAGCAAGGATGTTTGAGCAGCTACTTCCCATGTTGACCCTTGCCGTTGGCGGCGCTTTGGCCGTTGGAACGGTTCTTGCGCTGGTGCGGCCACGCGAAGAACACGTCGATGGCGAACTTGAGAATCCGCCTCTGGTCCGCTCGCTGCTGCAGATCGCCATTGGGGTGTTCGCTTCGATCTGGGCCCTCGTAACCCTCTTCGGGTAGGCAAGCGCTTAGGTGGTCCCGCCTAGATCGTTTAAGAAACCCCACCTC
The DNA here is from genome assembly GCA_937922045.1 of uncultured Acidimicrobiales bacterium. Classification (GTDB taxonomy): domain Bacteria; phylum Actinomycetota; class Acidimicrobiia; order Acidimicrobiales; family SZUA-35; genus JAHELU01. Next base: position 30,218 of record CAKZXA010000102.1, read on the forward strand.
GGGGCCGATCCCGTAGTTGCATCAGCAAGATGTTCCAGGGAGATTTCGGATTCAACCATGAGCTCAGTCACAACATCATCACCCGCACCCGCACCCGCATCGGCAGCAAGGTCCGCTGCCTCTGCTTCCACTACCCCAGTGATTCGAGCCGCCAGAGTCCGGCCAAGCCGACCGGGTCAGACGAACACACGCACCGAGACCGTTCAAGCCAGGCAGCCAACGCCGAGCCGACTGGTTTCGACACTTCCTTCCAAGGAAACACTGCGCTCGAATGAGACCGCCCTCGTCTTTCAAGCGCTGCTCGTGCTGGCCCTTTGTCTCAGCATCATCGCTGCCGTTCGTACGAGCTCGGTTAACGACGCCACCAGCGTCGACTCACCACCACCGGCCGTATTGCTGCAACCGTCGAGCTAGAAATCTTCCTCGGGCTCTTCGGCGCCGTTGGCCCCTTCTGCGAAATCGGAAGACTGAGGGGCCTGACCGTCCGGCGGTGGCGGAGCGCCAGCGAACTTGGCCATGTTGTCGAAGCGGGTGTACTGACCACGGAACGCCAGCTTGACCCGTCCGACTGGACCGTTACGATGCTTGGCCACGATTACCTCGGCCACACCCTTGTCTGGTGATTGCTCGTCGTAGACCTCATCTCGGTAGAGAAACATCACGACGTCGGCATCCTGCTCGAGACTGTTGTGAGCGACTACCCCGTTGGCGATGAAGTTATGGGTGCCATCAACTGTCGCGTCGAAAACGGGCTGTTCTCCGAGCGGCTCGATCTCGACGATCTCGTCCCAGCAGAGGTCAGAGGTGGCGATGTCGACCAGATCATTATTCGGGTTCTCTTTGATTCCGTCCAGTATCTCCATGGCGTCCACCACCGAGCGGCCGCGCTCGCCGTGGCAACCAATCTCGCTCATGAACCGCAACAGATCGGGCTTGCCCTGCACCTGAACGTGATATGACGGACGGTGGCCCGACTTCTTAGCCAACGAGATCGTCGAGCGAATCTTGAACCTGAGGAGTAGTCGCTGCACCCCCCTTGCGAGTTCCTGGGATGTCGTAGCGTAGTAGCACCTGACCGTTCGACCTCGGCCGTTCTTCGACAGCGTAATCGATCCGCCGGTGGCCCAGAGATGATGCAGGAACAGGCCAACCTGTTTGGTCGACAGCTGTTGTACTTCTTCCGGGATCGCCTTTTCGTGTGATCTCTTACCCCAGACACCGAGAGGTTCAAGCCAGTCACGAATCGGGTGGTGGGCGCCGTGGGTCAGCTGGCGACCAGCGGGAACCCAGACCTGGATCGTCCCTGTTCGCTTTGCGCTGCCAGCACCTTCCAGAGTCGCCTCGCACCCAAAGTGACGCACTGCGGCGCAGACAGCCTCACTATTTGCTTCGTCGATCGACGCATACTTCACGCTGCTAACGACTGAACCATCACCGAGGAGATGAGCCAGAAGTACGACTTCAGCTTCAGGCCATTCCACTCGCTCTCTCGGTTCGGGCAGGACACGCGGCGTCGCTAGGTCGTCGCCTGGTGTGAGCTCATCGAGCGAGCGCCAGCCGTCAACCGTCAAGAACTTGTGGTTGCCGGTGGCTTCAAGCTCTCGGCCCGATGCCAGCTTGAGACGGAACACTGGCTTGATTCCTGAGGGAAACGTTTTGACTAATCGCCGCTGAACAACGCTCCCGCGCTCATCGATCGACCACACGTCGGGTGTTGCCTGGCTGAGCATGAGTTCCCCGAGGGTCACCTCGGTCCCGTCGGCACGGAGCAAACGTGTACCGGCAGGCATACAACCGGACTCACGGAGGTCGGACAACATGGGGCGCTTATCGACCCTCTGTTCCAACCCACGGTTGAGCTGGGCCAGCGCTACCACGGGCGCTTCCAACTCGCGGGCAAGAATTTTGAGACCACGGCTGATCTCGGAGACCTCAACCTGGCGAGACTCAGCGTTCGCTCGACCCGACATCAGCTGGATGTAGTCGACGATCACCACACCGACCTCACCAACCCGGCTCTTGAGCCGCCGCGACTTGGCTCGAATCTCCATCACCGAGGTGTGAGGATTGTCGTCGATGTAGATCGGCGCTTCGGCCAAGCGACCAACGGCATGGCTGATCCGGCTCCACTCGGCCTCGCCGATCTTGCCGGTGCGCACCCGGCTCGAATCGACCAGAGCTTCGGAGCAGAGAATACGTTGCGAAAGTTCGAGCTGGCTCATCTCCAGTGAGAACACGAGCACCGGCTTGTTGTCTTTCATCGCTGCGTTGGCCGCCATACCGAGAGCGAAGGCGGTCTTTCCCATAGCGGGACGGGCACCGATCACGTAAAAGGCGTTGGGTTGAAGGCCAGCCAACATCTCATCGAGATCGAGGTAGCCGGTACTGATGCCGGTGATCGAGTCGCCGCGTTCGTAGAGCTGTTCAAGGCGGTCGAGGTTGGAGGAGAGCAGTTCCTTGATTTGGGCGGTTGTGTTGGTGACCCGCCGCTGGGCTACCTCAAACATCTTGGCCTCGGCCTCATCGATGGCCTTGATCACGTCGTCGGGCATGGAATAGCCCATCTCGGCGATCTCGTTCGAGACGAGAATCAGGCGGCGCAGCAGGGCGTGATCTTCGACGATCTTGGCATAGTGGACAGCGTTGCCGATCGCCGGTGTAGAGGCTTGGAGATCGACCAGCAGTTCGATGCCGCCGATTTCGTCGAGGAGCCCGGCCCGGGTCAGCTCTTCAGCCACCGTCACCGCGTCGACCGGTTCACCGCCGCCGTAGAGGCCCATCATGGCGTCGTAGATGTGACCGTGGGCAGGCTTGTAGAAATGGTCGGGGTCGAGCGTTTCGACGACTTCGGCAATCGCTTCGCGTGAAAGCAGCATTGCGCCCAGCACCGACTCTTCCGCTCGCAAGTTGCTCGGCGGAACTCGGGTCTGACCGCGGGTTGCTATCTCGCTCACGTTTGACTCACGCTTCTCCCTAGCTTGCTCCTCGGTCGGCCCAGCTCATGTCGTAACAGTAGGAGGGCCTGGTGACATTCAATCCGACTCTGCCTGTGGGTCGCTAGTGGATTGCCTGTGAGTATCGAGATTCTTTTGCAGGCACCATCGATCGCCTTCGATGACGATACAACGCGCTGCTTGTTGGCAACTTGTGGACGTCTTGTGGGTTGAGCCGAGTCGAACGGAACTAACCCCTGTTGAATCAGGCAGGATCAGCCACACCGCACCAATTGACTGTGGATAACGTCGCGCTGTCAGAAATGCGTCGGCCACCGAACCAGATACAGGAACGGTGGCCGACGGGAAGTACCTCAACGATAGTTTTGGCTGACGTTTGAACGCTTAAACGTCAACCTCGGCTTGATCGACCACCGAAACAGTGATCGGGAACTGGACCTCGGCATGCGGCTTGACCGTGACCAGGTGAGCCCCGGTAGACCGGATCGAGTCGTCGAGATCGAAGACACGACGATCGAGTTCGACACCGGCCTGAGCCTGAACGGCCTCAGCGATATCGGCAGCGGTCACCGAGCCGAAGAGCTTGCCTTCAGCGCCGGCCCGAGCCGCGATTTCGATCGGTCGGGAAACCAGAACCTTGGCGATCTCTTCTGCTGCCTCGCGCTCTTTGGCGTTGCGCATGGTCCAGGCTCGCTTCATGGCCGAGGCCTGAACCTCGATCCCGGAGCTTGCCTGCTGCGCCAATCCCTTGGGGATCAGTGAGTTGCGAGCGTAGCCATCGGCAACCTCGACGATGTCGCCACGGTTGCCTAGGCCTTCGATGCTCTCATGAAGGACGATACGCATGGTTACACCTCACCCTCTGCGGCTGCAGTCTCCACGACCGGAGTTTCGGTCTCGACGACTGGAGCTTCGGCTTCGACAACAGGAGCTTCGGTGTCGACGGAGGTTTCAACGACCTCGTCGGCCGACGTTTCCGTTGGCTTCTGATCCTCGGGTCGATCGTCACGACGAGGACCGCGATCTCCACGGTCGCCGCGATCTCCACGATCACCACGGTCGCCGCGATCGCCACGATCTCGGCCGCCGCCACCACGACGCTGGGTGGTAACCCGGCTGGTGTAGGCGAGGAGGCCCATCTCTCGTGCGTTCTTGACCGCACGAGCCACGATGGCCTGCTGTTGCACATCGTTGCCCGACACTCGCCGGGAACGGATCTTGGCCCGGTCCGACATGAACCGGTTCAGCAGATCCACATCTTTGTAGTCGACGTAGGCGACTCCTTCAGATGAGATCGGGCTGATCTTCTTCTTGCCGCGCCGCCCGTTGTCTTTGGGCTTCATGCGCTTGCGATTGCTACTGCTTGATTTAGCCATTGGTTAGAAAGGCTCCTCGTCGGGGTTGTACGGGGGCGGGGTGTCCGGGCGCGGGGCTGAACCGCCGCCGCCACCGGAGGGACGGCCACTGCCACCATCAGGTCGTTCGTTACGTTGTACCTCTGCGGTCGCCCAGCGAAGGCTGATGGCGACGTCGTCGGCCACAATCTCCACCTTGGATCGCTTGTCGCCCTCCTGGGTCTCCCAGCTGCGCTGATCGAGACGTCCAGTGATGGTGACGCGGGTTCCTTTGCCGACTGTCTCGGCTACATTTTCTGCCAGATTCGCCCAGCAGGTGATGTCGAAGAACGACACCGCCTCCTCCCATTCCTGAGTTTGGCGATTCTGCCAGCGCCGGTTCACAGCGACGCCAAAGTTGGCGACAGCCTGACCAGATGGGGTGAAGCGCAGCTCGGGTTCGCGAGTGGCGTTGCCGGTCACGGTGACGTTGTTGTCCATTGCCATGGAGTTGATCCTCCTGTTCAGGGAGTCGAGCTAGAGGCTCGACTACACCAGGGCGCCAGCCAGACCGCGACGATGAGCCTCGTCGAGGGGCAGACGAATGAACTTGTGGCGGATGACTTCATCCGCGAGCCGCAGAACGCGATCGATCTCGCTCAGGGCGTTGGGAGCAAGGAACTCCAAGACGATGTAGAAGCCAGAATCCTGCTTCTTCATCTCGTAGGCAAACTGACGAATGCCCCATTTGTCTGTCTTCTCGAGGGAGCCGCCGGCCTCTTTGGCCGTGTCTTCCATGCGATTGATGAATGTCTGAACGGTCGATTCTTCGGTGTCAGCCTTGAAGATGACCATGAGTTCGTAAGCCCTCATATATGGGCGGTACCTCCCTACGGACCCGGCGCTGCCGGGGCTCTCGGACTTCGAGAGCAGGGTGCGTGCAATCTATGCGGTTGTTTGGTGCGGCTGCCGCAGCCAGAGCTGGCTTGCAGCCGACGGGAACAAGCCCGACGAAGCACGACCTCTGTAGGGTATCGCCGCCCTATGACACTGGCACCTAAAGCGCTCCGCATCGATCCGAGCGACGTAATCACGCCGCCTCTTTTTGACACTCGTAAAGATCCCACCCGTTCGAAGGCTGTGTAGTTACGACACAAGTTAAGCGACTAGGAGATCTCATGAAATGGCACAACGCCCGTCAACGACAAGTGGATGCGAGAGGAGGGTCACGGCGAGCCGTCACCGTTGTTCTGTCCTTTTTTACATTGGTTGCGGTTGTGGTCGGCATGCCGGCCAACCCGGCCGGAGCGAGCGGATCGGTGGTCTGGGAAGACGTCACCCAATGCGATAGCAACGGCAACCGAACCATCAAAGCCACCGTAACCAACACCGGTGGACGCTTCGCTTACTTCGCCATCAACGTCGAACGATCCGACGGCGCCACCCACGCATCACACAGCGTTGGCATCCGAGCCGGAGCAACACAAACCATCGAACTCGGCGGCATCATCAGCGGAACCTGGGAAGCACGCGTTGTCCAAGGCGGCACCGAACAAATCGGCACAACCCGCCGAGTCGCAACCTGCGGGGCCACGGCTACCGCCGAATGCAATGGCTACCTTCGCACCGCCGGGTTTCCGATACCGGAGTCGGTGCTATTCCCGTGTCGAACCCTGCCGGTCGGTGGCAATTTCGACGTGTTCTACGACCCAAACGACATCTCCGATGCTGAAGCGTTGGAGATCCAACAACGGCTTGAGGACGCCAAGGCACGGTTTGGGAGTTGGGGGTTCACATTACCAACTGGCACGGTCAGAGTTCTCATCAGCCACCGCGTCCACTCGACGACCGGCTACAGCCCACCAGGGAGAATCGAGTTGAAGGCCAGTGACGCGCCATACTCAGCAGACTTTCTCGCCCATGAAATGTTCCACCAGTTCCAGTGGGTCTACGCCGGCGACATGACGCACGAGCAATTGATGGCTCTTCCCTGGATTGAGGCCCAGGCCGAATGGGCCGCTTGTTCATATGGTCGCTACAACGACCTCCCGACAGGACGGTACGACTATTGCAAGACAGGCACCGGCTATTACGACTACCCGCACACCACACGAAACGTTCTGGCCCCCGGCCGCGGCGCATCGAACTACAACGGGCACATCTTCTTCCGGCACTTCGAGAAGGAGTTCGGCTTGGCCCCAACGGTCACGGCGATGAAGTCAGGCAATGACTTCGTACACAAGATGTGGAACACGGCAAGCTTTGGAGCCACCTGCCCCGGCCCGTCGTCCGACCAGTGCTCGCACTATCTCCACAAGTTCCGGCGTCAGACGTCATTCAAGTATCCGTCGGTCGTGCCCAGCTCACAGTGGTACTCGCTCGACGGGTCCGGTGGGGCCAAGTACTATCGGCCGCCTACCGGCACGACTGGAAAGCTACGGATCACAGTGCGAGCCGACAGCGACCTTCCGGTCGTCCGCGTTTCGCTTGTCAACTGCGGATCGATGAAAACGAAGGACGTGTCGGGCGTGGCGACACGAAACGCGTCAGTCGTCCTGGACTTTTCCGGATGTACCTACAAATCACGACTGGTTGTCACCAACGTCAAAAAGCTTGACTCGGCCACCATGCGAGTCGAGCGTATCTAAGCAACGTCAATCTCGAACCTGGTTGCGTGGCAGCTTCCCCTGGAGGCTGCCACGCGACTGTTTGGACACGAGATACGGATTCTGAGGACTCAAGAAATTCTTTGCGCTGTTGCAACGTCGTCAGAATCGCCAAACAGCTCATAGCCGATCGTTTCGTCGATCTCCCGCGATCGCGTACCGAGTGGAAAGAAAGTAGACATCGTCACATTCGAACGGCGTCAGGTCGACGATGTCACTCCATCATCGAAGGCTCTCGACTCATATCCATCTCGTACAGCCTGGGCGAAGGCGCTGTTGCGATCGGTCGGGTTCCAGTAAAGCGCGTAGTGGCAGCGAAACGGTCGACGTGACCGTGGCCGCGGGGCACTGGTGGCCGACATACGAAAGGCCACCGTGGCCGCAAGCACGACGGAAAGCATCCCAGGCAGCGCTGCCACATATTTTGACCTAAACCAATCGACCTGACCGCTCGCTCAACACTAAATGGAAAATGGAAAGAGGACCCATGATCAACACCGACAAATCATGACCGGACCGTTGACAGATAGGCCCTTGATCTCGTGGTTGGCGGCGGCCTAATCTTGTTTACCTACCACCTATAACGCCCGTGGAGGGAAACATGAGCATGTCAACAAGCCGGTGCGCTTCAGCGCGCATCGTTCGAGTATTCGTCGCGGCCCTAGTGGCAGCGACCGGACTGGTGCTCGCTGCACCAGCCGCTAACGCAGCCGCGGCCGAACAAGTCATAGGCACCGCTGTTCCTTACCCGGCTGCACCCGAAACGTGCGACCCGGCCGCAGCCGGTGAAGAGACAGAATACATCCTTGCTATGTCAGCGGGATCAGGTTCACTCGTCGGCTGTGTCTACGGTGTCGTCGACAACTTCAGAGCCTCCCCTGGCGGTCAATACCTTGAGCGATCGACCGAGACCTTCATCGGCTGTTTGGGCGATCGTTGTGGCTCGTTCCAGCTCGACGCCACCATCACCAGCCGCTGGATCAACGGCGAACCGTTCGCCGGCGGCGAACAAGTCAACGGACGGTGCCAGCACAAGGTCATTCGAGGCTCCGGCACCGGCGATTTTGCAGGCGTTGAAGGCCGAATCGATTTCAAAGACATCCTTGAGCGCGACGCCGACGGCAACGTCATCGGTGTCACCTACGACTACAAGGGACACCTGAAGTAGGCAACCACTTCGTCGCCGGGCGCAGCGTTTGGATTAACCCTGTTTGGATTAACCCAGGCTCTGCGCCGCGATGATCGCGGTCGGGACGCTGGCATAGATGGTCGGCCGTGCACTCGGTCGGTTCTTGGCGTCGTCCATGCTGAGACCGTCGAACCCGGCGCGCATTGTGCTCTGTTCGTCCTTACTCACGAATCTCTCGGACGCTCGATGGATAATGCCCGCTGTGTCCATGAGGAGGAACTGGAAGCCTCCGCTCGGAAGGCCTGGCAAAGGTGGCCCAACAGTCGAGCCGCTCTCGGCCAAGGCCGAGACAGCTGCGACGATCGCCACATTGTCGGCTTGGATCTTTCGCACCGTGACAGCTCCACCATGCTCACAATCAAGAACTGATTGCTCGGGCTCCGTTCATCACGGCTTGCCAGGTACCAGAGCTCATCCGCGTCACAACGGCATTCCCACCACGTCAAATTGACTTGCTCCTCGAGGTCCAGTCTCGGGTGTTTCGTAGGTTCGAACCGAGGGGCCGACCTAGCCGACGCCGCGGATCTTCTGTTCGATCACTTCGGGAGCAGATGCCCAGAAGTCGCCGCGATCGCCGGGATCAGACAGAACTCTCCAGGACCACGCCGTTGCCTGTTCCTCGCAACCATTGCTCACCCATATCTCTACTCAGGTGTTGCGACGACCACTAGAACTCGAGTGATCACAACCCGATCAAGTGGGGCCAAAACATCTGATCACACTCATGAGTAGGCCGGACTCAAGGCGACGGGTTGTCTGGGCCCATGTCATTCAAGGGAAGAACGAAGTCTCCTGAGTCGATCGCTTCGCCAAACTCGGTCGATGAGCTGTAGATGGCCTGGATCTTGAACGGATCGTGGCGCATCTCGTAAACTCGGCCTTGGGTGTCAACTGCCAAGTAGTCGCCATCCAAGAGATCGAAGATCGTATGATACGTCGATCCCGACCATTCGATTTGAATCGACGAGTGCCCCTTCAAAGACCCCCGAGAGGGTGCGCTCATAGGTGCCAAAAGGCTGTCTACGATCTCTCGCGCCGGATCACCAAACACTCGTTTCGACACGTCGGTCACATCAATGGATGTCACGTCAAGCTGATCTAGCTCAACATCGCAGTGATAGCCGGCAAGCATCCCTTCGAGAGTGTGGAGATCGAAGCGTCGAAGCACGCCCTGTAAGTCCGAGAAGATAAAGCCAGAGAAGAAAACCACCGACTCACCCTCACGCCGGAACTCCTCTTCACGCATCGCATCAAGACTCAACGTGTAAGAACCTTGATCTCCAGCGGGGTTCGGCATCTTACCCAGCAAAAACCCTTCATCTATCTGTTTCGCGAACACATCGCCATCAACAACTGCCCCAAGTGCAGATCTGATTACCTTGATTTCACCATCGGAAAGTGAGGTCTCAAGCGACTTGCCGCCCTTCCTAAAGAATCCCACCTTTTTACACTACTTCCATTTGGTCCGAACATTTCCCCCGCTCCGTCTCAGCTCGCAATACGTAGCCGGGTCCTGCAAGGCGTAGGCATGCGTACCGGTTGTGCGAAATGTTGTTGGCCAAATCCCCATACGAGAATCGGGCGACACAAACCCATCTGGCATCGAGGCGAATCATGCCCTACATCGATCCATATCGAGAGGCAGACTTATTCGACGCCACGGATCTTCTCGTCGATCACTCTCGTAGCGGCCCCCCAAAAGTCGCCGCTCTTGCCGGGATCGGACAGGATCAGAGAGACGGTATATCGGTTTTCAGGCAATAGCAGTCGGGCGCGATAGAAGGCGCCTTCGGAGCTCTGATCTCCGAATGGAATTTCAACTCCTACGTCATCAGCTTGGATACTTAGCGCCGGACGGCTCCACCATGCTCACAATCAAGATCTGATGGCTCAGGCTCAGCTCCATCGCTACTCGCCACAGCTCGCTCGCATCACAACGGCATTCCACCACGTCAACGCGGCTTGGCTCCTCGTCAGATGATCACGGGCCGCTTGCTCATTAACCTCGACCCCGTCCGCATTGGCCGAATAGTTTGACCATCATGTGATTTCGTCGTATTTGCTATACCGAGAAATCCATCCGTTGTTGCCAAACAGTTCGCCCGCCAACCCATCGCTGTAGTCTGCGATCGACACTGAAGAAGTACCGAGGCTCAGGCTCTCTGACTCGTCTTCCAAATACGAAAGAAACGCTACCAGGAAAGAGTCGATTGCATAGATTCCTGCTTGGAGCACCTCCTGCTCCTGTCCCCTGGCCATCTCGGCGATGCTGATTGCAGCACTGGAACGGAGACTTCCGCCAACAGTTGATGCATATGCATCAATCGAGGAATCCCGCGCCTGCATAAGCAGCTTGCCAACAGCCTCGCGTACTGAATCAACATCTAGTTCCATGGTATTCTCCCTGGCTTTCTGATCCCTTGGCTACGGAGATTCGACAGCGACTGAGCAACGAGTCTACGAGCTTGCGCTCGCCGAGCACCTCCAGCAACTAGTGATTCAACAGCAATTCGACTGTGTTCGCGCATGGTGCTGCTACGACCCGAACTTGCTAGTTCGTCAAAAAGTTCACGTTGCTTTCTAGTGATCTGAGCATGATCTATTCCAGCCCTCCTCATCGCGTCTTGGGATATGGCCAATGATCGACCCTTGCTATAACTGGTCACATTGCTGAACGCAGCCTTTGCATGGATGTGATGCCCGCCAACCTTGCTATAGGATCCAACTTCGCACGCCGTGTTGTGGTTGAGGATTTGGGATTGGCCGACGTAATAGGTGTGGGTGTCCTCAACCGTAAGGTTATGGACGGCCTGGTCGACAACGGTGGCAACCGCGACCGACGCGACAACCACTTCAGCACCACCAGCGTCCACCAAAACATTGCCGGGCTCTAGATCAACAGCATCGACCCAGCTTCCAGTGGAGACCTCCCAGAACGGATGCTCATCGGTAGCAACCACGATCTCGCCCTCCACCGAAATCTCGACCAGAGTCTTGACGCCCTCCCCCGTAATCGTGGCAGTCACACGCTCAGACGCCGACTCGCCAGTCACCGGGTCGGTAGCAAGAACCTCATCACCGACAACAACCGCTTCAATCGGAACCAACGCCCCCGACGCCAAGAGCACAAGAGTGCCCGGCACAAACGAATTGCAGGCACGCCCAAGCTTGTTCTTCACCCTCTTCACCGCTGAGGCCCCGACCTCCTTGGCCCCCTTCGCCACAGCCGAAACGGCGCTATCACAGAACTTCTTACACATACGGGCCGCAGTGGCCGCACCGCCCGCAATCGGGATCATCGCCGCCGCCGACAACGCAGCATTCGCATAATCACCC
>CAKZXA010000103.1 GCA_937922045.1 uncultured Acidimicrobiales bacterium
TGGTTTTTGGGTGAAAGCCCAATGCTGTAGGCTCTGAGAGGACCGGCAGGGGGTCGGTTCACTGGACGCATTCCGCCAAGCAGTTGTCGATGGTTGCGGCAAACGCTAGGAAGACTGCCACAGAACGTATCTCTAGTCGGAGGACAACGTGTTACAAGCAATCATCGGATCGATCATTCTCGGCGGCATCGTCGGTGTCGTCGGCCGGGCAATTCTGCCAGGCGGGCAAGACATTGGCATTCCCAAGACCGTAGGTCTGGGCATTGTCGCCAACCTGGTCGTTGGCTTGGTACTCGGCAGCTTGAACTGGATCCTGGCCATCATCGTCGGTGGTGTGCTCGCCGCCGGTCTCTTGTGGCTCGGTATCCGTCAGGGCTTCCTGAAGGGCTAGCGCCAGACACAATTCGCAAAAACGAAAGCGGTCGGCCCTCGGGCCGACCGCTTTCGTCGTTTTCGTACGTGTGTCGGGTTGGGGAGATTTGAACTCCCGACCTCCTCGTCCCGAACGAGGCGCGCTACCAACCTGCGCTACAACCCGTAGTTGCTAAGTGAACGATCTTAGCGGGTCATGTACCCGCTTACGATCGGATTATTGCCTCGATCCCACTGGATATGCAGGCCTGCTCAGGAGGCAGTTTCGAGGTTGCCGTCGTAGTAGGTGCCTTGTGCTAGCAAGGTGCGGTAAAGCTTCCGCAGTCGCAAAGAATCCACCGGCTTCAGAAGCCAGCCTTCGGCGCGGGACTCGGCGGCGAGGTGGGCATCAACCTCACGATCCAGCAGCAAGGCGGTGGGACGATGCCTCAATCGAAGCGCCCCCTCTTCCTGACGGATGGCGATACAGGTGGCGATGCCACCCATCGAACCGATCTGCATATCGAGGAGGACGAGTTGGGGTTCAACCGCCTCCAAGACAGGTAGAACATCGCTACCTTGGCGAACCCGGAGGACCTGACAGTCGTCCCCAGCGAGGGTCGCGTCTACCTCCGCGGCGAGATGGTCGGAGTCGGTTGCGAGTAACACGGTTGACACGCCCCTCATCCTACAGTGAATTCGTTGGAGGAATTCGCGGCAGGAATTCGCTGTAGTAATTCCGTTGTGAATCTTAGGAAGGATTCTTGGGGCTATCCTTCTGTACGCCCTCGTAACGTCGACGTTACGAGGCGATTCTCCGAGACCTAAGCCAACCTGGTAGTTCACGGACCAACTTTTAGCGCTACTATCCGGTCTGTCGATCTTTGCACCGACGGAAAGGGAACGTATCCCGATGTTAGAAATCCATGTAGAGGAAACCGAGAACTACACGCTATGTCGCCCGTCGGGCGAATTAGACGCGTACACGGTTGGGGCGTTCCGCGAGGCCTTGTCGAAGCTCGCCGGCCATAGCAATCTGCTTATTGATCTGTCAGAGGTTCCTTTTATGGATTCTGCCGGTCTTGGCGCTCTCATCGGTGGTATCCGACGAGCCCGCGAAGCTGATGGTGCAGTCGCTGTTGCATGCACCCGTCCAGCACTCACTCGGCTTCTCCACACGACCGGGTTTGATCGCATCGTCCCCGTCACCGAGTCTCTTGATGAGGCTGTCGAGGCTCTCCTCGAGGGCCAAGCCACCGCCGACTAGGGCTGCTCTTTCAGCTGTCGAGCGCGGCGGCCAACGCCTCGAGGTCGGCAAACTGGCGAACAGGCGTCGTCCGTTCCGATACCCAGCACACCGGAACCTCGGGTGCGAGGAGTTCTTCGACCAGCCGTCGCTCGCTGATCGCTAGGTTTTCGAAGTCGTTGAGGTTCTGGGCTATCAGGCCGCGGCGCGGCCGGTTGGAGCCGCTGGGGACGACGGGGCAGGCCCGATTCACGATGGCTGCCGACAGGGTGCGCCCTCGCTCGTCGAGCTTTGAGGAAATCCATCGAGATTCGAGCAACGGGTCACGACGCGGTGCCGTCACCAGCACGTAGCCGGTTTGGGGCCCGGCTAAGAGTTCGTCGAGCTCGCTGGCTCGTTGGCGAAAGCCAGCGTCCATGGTTTCGAAGTCGGAGAAGAAGCGTACGACCTCGTCGACCAGTCCACCGCCGACCATCTGGCCGAGCACTCGCAAGATCATCCGAGTTCCAAGCGAGGCCGTACGAGCAAGCCCTTTGGGAGCAAAGACCGTCCGGTAGATGCGATGATCGACGAACCGAACGAGTTGCGATGGGGCGTCGAGGAAATCGAAGGCGTGGCGTGACGGTGGTGTATCCACGACCACTCGGTCGAAACGTTCGTCGTTCAGGAGGCGATGGAGGCGTTCAGCGGCCATGTATTCACTGGTGCCGGAGAGCGAGCGTGTCAGGTTGCGAAAGAGAGGGTTGGACAGGATGCGTTCGGCTTGGGCATCGCTGTTGGCCTCAGCCCTGACCAGATCGGTGAAGGTCTCGGATGCATCGAGCATGGTGGCCCACAGCTCGCCGGTCGGCTTCCCCTTCTTCGGTGCTGGCGGGAATGAACGGAGCAGGGTTGGCTCATTCGACCCTTCAACGGTGAACCCGAGCACCTCGGCCAGGCGGCGGGCCGGGTCGATCGTCAAGACAACCACCCGTTCACCGCGTTGAGCGAAGCCGATGGCGACCGTGGCGGCCACCGTTGTCTTGCCAACGCCACCCGAGCCGAGACAGAGGACGACCGGCTTGTCGGTGACGAGGGTGTACAGGTTCTCGCTCATCGATCGCCAGGTCCTGGTTTGCCTGCGCCCGCTGTCGTGAGGTCGATCAATTCATCGGCCAGGGCTTCAAGGTCATGGCGGTCCAGGTCGGCGGTGAACAGGTAAGGCAGGTGGATCTGGTCGAGTGGAAGCTCAGCGGCCAGGCGTTCGATCTCGCCCTGTTGATCGGCGACGCGGGCTTGTCGGAACTCGGCTGCCGACCGTGCCTTTTCGTCGAGGTCAGACGATGCTCGGGCGAGCGACCGGGCCAGGCCAGGAAGTGGCGGCCAGACGCTGTTGACGATCACGGGCCCCAGCTTGATGTCGACTCGTTCCTCAAGCTCGAAGGCGGTTTCGATGGTCTCGGTAACCGGGGTTTCCTCGGCCAGCGTGACGAGCAGCACCTGGCAGCGGGTTGGGTCGGCGAACATTTCCAAGATTTGATCGGCTTGGTCCCGGATCCGGCCGGACTCGGCGGAATCGGCCATCGCTCTCGGTGTGGTGAGCAAGGATCGGGCGTGGCCACTGGCGGGGGCATCGACGATGATGAGATCGGCCGCCTTGGTCTGTTCCAGCTGGCGGACTTTGCCGAGGGTTACGAGATCGCGAATGCCGGGCGTTGCTGCGGCCACGACATCGACCGCTCCTGTTCGGGAGAGACGCCTAACCAACAAGCCCAGCCCCGCGTCGTCGAGGTAGCGTTCGAGCACGTCGTCGGGCCGGAATTGGGCGAGTCTGAGGCGGCCGTTTGCCACCTCTACCTCGACGGGTTCGTAGCCCAAGTCGTCGGTGTCGAACAGGGATGCGAGGCTGCTGTAGCCCTCGAGTTCGACAAGAAGAACGTCATAGCCGAGTTTCGTGGCCGCTAACGCTAAACATGCCCCTACCGTGGTCTTTCCAACCCCGCCTTTTCCGGCCACAAGAAGGACATTGGATGCGGCGAAGAAGTCTTCACTCGGCACAGCGTCGGACACAGAATCGAACGGTAGCGCCATACCGGCAGCGATCGGGGGTCGCCCGGCGAGCCATCGGTCTCGCTTTGGTTGCGGTTTCGGTGCTCGGTGCGGTCTCCGGCCTTATTCTTGGGGCGCTGGCGACTCCAGCCGCGGCCCATGATGACAATAGCGAGGCACATCATCCGTGTCCCGATGCGGACCTGATCCCAGCCGACGACAGCACCGTGCGGGTGGTGAAGGTCGCTGGCCTTATCGACCCGGTCGTGACCGACTATGTGCTCGATGAGCTCGACGCCGCCGAGGCCGACCCCAATACGTTCTGGTTCGTGCTTTGGGTCAATAGCAAGGGCGACACCCTCGACGATGACGAGTTCGTCGCTTTCGCCCAGCGACTGCGCGAATCCGAGCTCCAGGTGGCTCTCTGGGTCGGCCAGCCAGGCTCGACCGCTCAAGGTGGCGCCGCCGAGCTGGCCACGGTCGTCAGCCTCATCGGTGTAACCCCGAACTCAACGATTGGTAACACCGGCCCCCTGCGCCTTCCGCCTGAGTGGGGAATGCCCTTCCATGACGCCACCGACCGGTTGAAGACCTCCACCTTCACCGCCGAAGAGGCCATCGAGGCTCAGCTTTCTGTCGGGCCGGTTGAGAACACGATCCCCATCCCCTCCTTCGAAACCTACCTGGCTGGCTTTGTCGTCTACCGGTGTTTTGGTGAGGATGGTTCGGTGCTGACCTTTCCTCAAACGAGGACCGTCATCTCCGGGCTTCCCCTCACGTCTCAGTTGTTCCACACGATCTCCAGCCCTGAAGTTGCCTACCTGTTCTTCGTAATGGGACTAGGAATCATGCTCTTTGAGCTCTTCGTCGCCGGCGTTGGCGTAGCCGGAATCATCGGCGCGGTCTTCGTGCTGCTCGGAAGCTATGGTCTGGCCTCCTTGCCAACGCGGTGGTGGGCGATCGCCCTCCTGTTGTTGGCTTTCTTCTTCCTGGCTATAGACATCCAAACCAACGTGCCGAGGGCGTACACGATTCTGGGTGTTGCCGCCTTCGCCATCGGAACCTTGCTGCTCTACGACCGCGTCTCCATGTCGTGGGTCACGATGGTGGCCGGCATCATCGGTATTCTGCTCTATGCCTATACCGGCATGCCGTCGATGGTGCGTACGAGGTTCTCAACACCAACGATCGGGCGCAAGTGGATGATTGGTGAGATAGGGGAAGCGCTCACCGACATTTCGCCTGAAGGCACCGTCCAGATTCGTGATGCCTCATGGCAGGCCATCACCAATCGAGCGACTCCGGTGTCCAAGGGCGGTTCGGTGCGGGTGGTCGGTATCGATCGTCTGGTCTTGGAAATCGAGCCTGAAGAGGGTGGCGCCAAAGACTATCGGGAGCGCAAGTAGGCCTCAGGCCTCCCTGATTCCCTTCGATAATTCGCCTAGATCCTCCTAATTCTCGCTACGTTCGGTCACAACTCGCAGATGATGCTTGTCTAACAAGCTCAAAGGGCTCTAAAGTCGCGGGGATGAGGGGGAACTCATGAAATACCAGACTCGACGCTCGATGCAGGCGTGGTATATCGACGCAGCCTGTCGTGGACCACATCAGCAGATCTTCTACCCACCGGCTCGCCTCGAGCGGAGAACCGACAAGCGATTACGTGAACAGCGGGCCAAACAGATTTGCAGCAGTTGCAAGGTCTTGACCGAATGTCGCGGCTATGCGCTTGAGCTCAAGGAGCAGCATGGCATCTGGGGAGGGCTCACCGAGAAGGAACGGCGCGCCGCGGTCGACGCTTAGACTGCGGCGACCCACTCCAGCTAGCTGCTCAGAAGAGCGACACCGAGAGCGGCGGCGGAGGTGATCGCCCCGAACCACGCCACCCACCAGGGAGCGGCGAACCCGGAGGTGGATTCTTGGCGGCGGATGCGTATCAGGGCTACATTTACGGTCAGGAACACCACCAGCAGGGTGAGCGACGTCAACCTGGCGAGGCGTTCGAGATCGACGGTGGACGCGGTCACGGCCACGAGAGCCCCGACGAGCAAGGTGGCCCGAACCGGTGTGCCGAATCGGGGATGCACGTGATGAAGAGCGGAAACAAACGAGAGCCGACGCCCTAGTCCGAACAGCACCCGAGAAGCCATCACGATCTGGGCCAAGACCCCGTTGAGGGTGGCGAAGACGGCGATCAAACCCAGCATCCAGCCAGCTCGGGTCGTTAGTGTCTCAACCACTAACACCAACGGCTCGTCGCTGGCCGATAGTTCCGCCACGCCGACCGATCGGATGGCCGCTACGGAAACCGCCCCATAGAGCAGGGTGGTAATGACCAACGCCGAAATGATGGCGAGAGGCAGCGTATGGCTCGGGCGACGGACCTCCTCAGCCAGATTTACCATGTCCTCGAAGCCGATGAAGGCAAAGAAGGCGAGCATCGTGGCCAAGGCCAAGCCCGACCACGGAACGGACCCGGAATAGCCTGCGGACCAGTCGGCCGAGGGTTCTGCCCGAATCCCGGCGACGATCACGAGAATCAGGCCAGCGACCTCGACCAGCGTCAGGGTGCCAGCCACGGTTAACGACTCGATGACGCCGAAGATGGCGAGGGCGACGAGAAGTATCGCCACCGGCCACAGCAGGGCGGACGGGGATAGAGCGATGAAGCCGGTGAGATAGCCGATCCCGCCCTGGAGAACGGCGGCTGCCGAGGTTATGCCGACGCCGACGATGGCTAGCCCGACCGCGCCGGCCGCCACCGTTGAGCCCGTGGCTCGCTCAACGTAGGCCGCTTCGCCAGCGCTCACCGGTATCCGCACGACGAGTTCGGCGTAGGTGAGGGCGGTTGGGGCGGCGATTATGCCCGCTACTGCGAACACGACGGGGGAGAGCAGTCCCGCTCCTCCCGCCACCTCGCCGATCAGGACATAAATCCCGGCGCCAACCATCACCCCGATGCCGTAAAGCGTGAGCAGCACTGGCCCGATTTGCCGTTCGAGCATGGGCGACCCTGGGCTGGTGCCTGGCGGTGCTCCGTGCTGGAGGGTCATCAGTGGCTCCTCTGTGGCTCGACAGCTGCGCCCGGGAAGGGAACGACCCGAGTGAGCCCAGTCTGGTCGAGACCGAAACCGGCCGGTACGGTCTTTTGGCCCTAACCGTCCACGACCCAGCATCGAATCGCTGCTTATTCCTTTCACCGCGGTCGGCGATGTGTGTCGAATCGATCCTCGCTAGGAGTCGAGATCGTCGGTGTGAGGGAACAGAACCCGGACCACGGAGGCCTCCCAGATGCTGCCGTCTTCGGGCACGGAGCTTGCGGTAGACGAAGACGTTGCCGCCGTCGAAACGGATGGAAACACCCCCTGCGCCTTGGCGCCGTCGTTTTGTATCACGATCACCATGGCCAAGACGAGAATGATGAGCAACAAGGCGGCCACCGCTGCCATGAACCAGCCCGGGACAGCCGATGGGTGCCGACGTCTCACCGGAACGCTGCGGTCGGCGGGGTGGTCTTCGACGTTACTCATCTCGCATCACCTCGGACGTAGAGGCGGATCTCTCTAGATCCTCTTCGTCTATGGTCGCTCGTCTCTTGCTGTACTCCCAGAGTCGAAGGTCCCACAAGGTTGATTTCTCAGGGGAGGTTAGAGGCGGGGCCCTGGGATGCGTAGGTCTTCGCGCCTTCGCGTTACGCCGGAGCCGTCGAAGTGAGCCAGGATGGCGAGAACGTATTTGCGGCTCGTGCCGAGCCGATCGCGGATCTCGGCCACGGTCATGCCATCAGGTTTGGCGGCGAAGCCGTCGCGCAGCACCTGTTTAGCCTGTTCGATTGCAGCGTGGGCGAAGTAGACGCCTTCGTGTTCGACCACAAGCCCTCGTCGCACCAGCTCGCGCACTTCCTGGCGATCGACACCATCGGGGCCGGGTGGGGCGAAAGGCTCGGCTTCCAACGCTGCTACCCACGGATGCCCTGCCAGCGGATCGACAACAGGTCCGATGGTGGCCCGTCCGGCCTCCACCGTGACGTCGTCGAGCGCAACGACGACAGCGCGTTGGCGTTCATCGAGCGCGGCCAGGTCGAGCCCGAGTGGGCCGGCCTCTTCGATTGCGGTTCTAACCTCGGCCGTCGTAGCGGTGAGGGCGGCATCTGCCACCACCCATCGGTCGACCGTGGGCTCTACCTCGATGCCGGTCAGGCGTCGGAGGCGGTCGGCTTCGATCCATCCCCGTTCGGCCACCACCCGCTCGACCGAACGATCCGGCTCGGCCACCGAGGCCGGTCGTAAGGGGTCGATGTCGAGGATTTCGCCCCCACCGACGGTCTCGTTTCGTCCGCTCTCGCGCAGAATGAAGCGGTCGCCAGGGAGCAGGGGTATCGAACGGGCGAGATAGAGGCGGACCGCAGCGGTGGCGCCCGGCTCGATCTCCGAACGGCCGATCACTCGCATCCGGACCGGGAACTCGCCTGAACCGACATAGGCCACATAGGCGCCCCGCCGAGAGATCGGATGGCTCAGGGCGGTGAGCGCTTGAAGTTCGGCGTCGACCATCGAGGTGAAGTGCCAGTCGCCAGCCCGAACGAGAGCATCGCCTCGGCCGAGTTGGCTGTGGCCGATGCCGGTGAGGTTCACCGCAACCCGGTTGCGCGGCTGTGCGACCTGAAGATCTTGGTGGTGAGATTGAAGCCCTCGTACCCGCACCCGCTGCCCCGCGGTCTCCAGTTCGTCGCCAACGCTCAGAGCGGCCCCGGTCAAGGTGCCGGTAACCACGGTGCCAGCACCAGCTGGCGCAAACGACCGATCGACCCAGAGTCGTGGGCTGGTCACGCGATGCTGATCTTCGATATCGGTCACGAGCTGGTCGAGGGCGAGGCCAAGCTCCTCGAGGCCGATGCGATCTGGCGCCGCCACCGAAACGACGGGCGCCCCTTCGAGGAAGGTGCCCTCCACGTGTTCTTCGACGTCGAGCATGGCCAGCTCATGGAGATCGTCGTCGACCTGGTCGATCTTGGTTAGTGCAATCACGCCGCGCTTGAGGCCGAGCAGGTTGAGAATCCGCAGATGCTCCTCAGACTGCGGCTTCCACCCTTCGGTGGCGGCAACGACGAACAGGCATCCATCTACTGCGCCGACGCCGGAGAGCATGTTGCGCAGGAAGCGGGTGTGGCCAGGCACGTCGATGAACGACAATGGCTGACCCGATGGGAGCGTGATGTTGGCGAAGCCGAGGTCGATCGTGAGGCCTCGCTGCTTCTCCTCGTCCAAACGATCAGGGTCGGTGCCGGTTAGGGCCAAGACCAGGGTGGACTTGCCGTGGTCGACGTGGCCGGCAGTGGCGACGACGGTCATGTGTTCTCTGGATCCGGTGGAGCCAGCGCTGAGCGGAGGCCCGCCGCGATCATCGGGTCGTCGTCGGGGTGAACGGTGCGAAGATCGAGCGTGGTGCCACCTTCTTCGACCCGAGCGATGATGGGCCGAGCGGCTGCTCGAAGCGCTGTGGTCACATCGCGACCAACCCGGAGACCGGCGGAAGGGAAGGTCACGGTCGGCAGCGTGCCGCCACCGGGCACGGCCTCGGTTCCGATCACCTTGGCGCCAGGAACCTCGGCCGCGATGGCCTCGGCTCGCGCGGTCAAGGTTTCAACCGTCGTCGACACCATGGCCCAGAAGGGGATGTCGGCGCCGCGCCGCTCCAAATAGGCGAGGGTGGTCTCGCCCACGGCAGCCATCACGAGCGAACCTGGTCGCACCGCTCGGGCCAGGGGGTGCTTGGCACAGCGCTCAACCAGGTCGGCCCGCCCGGCGATGATGCCAGCTTGAGGGCCGCCAAAGAGCTTGTCGCCACTAAACATCACGAGGTCGGCCCCTCCGTCGAGGGTTTGGCGTACCGCCGGTTCCTCCGAAAGCCATGAGGGGGGCACCCCGTCGAGCCAGGGACAGGCCGCATCGAGAAGGCCTGAACCGAGGTCGACGACGACAGGCACACCTACCGTTGCGAGCTCAGCGATCGGGGCCTCCTCGGTGAAGCCGATGACCTTGTAGTTCGAGCGGTGCACCTTCAGCACCATGGCCAGCTCCTTGCCCGCCTCTTTTTCGGCGTCGGCGGCGCTGGTGTAGTCCGACAGGCGTGAACGGTTCGTGGTGCCGACCTCGACGAGTCGAGCACCTGATTGGCGCATCACATCGGGGATGCGAAAACCGCCCCCGATTTCGACCATCTCTCCTCGGCTGACCGCAACCCCCCGTCCTGCTCCCAAGGCAGCGAGCGTCAGCAGTACGGCGCTGGCGCAATTGTTGACCACGATCGCAGCCTCGGCGCCGCAGGCAGTGGCCAGAAGTGAACCGATGGTCTGCTGGCGGCTGCCCCGCTGACCGGTTTCGACGTTCAGTTCGAGATTGCTGTAGCTAGCTGTTTGGGAGAAGCTAAGCGGAGCGCGCCCGAGGTTGGTATGGAGCAGAACACCCGTTGCATTGATGACGGAGGTGAGCATCTGACGTTTACGTTGCTCCGCCAGGTCGTCGATGCTGTCGACCTGATCGGTTGCGATCGCGTGGCGCGCCACCTCGACTGCAAGCGGGTGGGGAAGACCAGAACCGACGATCGATCGGGCCAGCCTGTCGACCGAAGGTGGACGAGTCACGACACCAGACTAACCACCGCTGTCACGCACACCACGCGTGGCCCACGTGGACGTGCCCGGGGGGCTGTGGCCACACCATCGAGGCCGATCGGGGCTGCCTTGAAGGGGTTTTGGTCTGGGTTGGTTGTGAAGTCGGATAGAATGGAGGGCGATGATTACGAAGTCGGCAAAGATCCTCTCAGGATTGGCCCTTGCCGAACTCGGTGTTTTCGTATTTGCCGCCAACCGCTTCGGTGTGTTTGGCTTGTTGTTGGTGGTAGCGGCATTATCGGCGGTCGGCGTTATGTATTTGGTGCGTTTAGCACCCTCCTTGGTGCGCTCGTCCATCGACGAAGGCCTTTCGGGCCAGCTCGTGGGTGATCGTGCGCTAAAGATCTTTGGTGGCTTCCTGCTCGCTTTTCCTGGTCTCTTGACCGGGATTGTGGGAGCTTTACTCTTCGTCAGCCCCGTTCGTTCCGCTCTTCGTCCGCTTGCGGCCTCACGGCTAGGCAAGTTCGTCCCATCCGATCTATCCGAGTCTTTCGGGAGCTTGTTCGGAGCGTCTCGTCGCCGCGATGTCGTCGACGTAACCGCAACGACCAAACCTCCCTCCCGAGACAATGCGCCAACAGGCACTCGGCCAGAGTTGCCCTAGCGCCCCGTCTGAACACAGGAGAAGCTTGTGTCGATAACCGAAGAACCAGTACCACCGCCGCCAATTACGCCGGGTGTGGCGCGAGCGCTAAGTCCGCTTGTACGCCGAATCGCGGCTGAAAGTTCCGACGAGGGGCCCGGTCTCAACACCTACCTCGTTGGAATCGACGAGATTGTGATCATCGACCCCGGGCCCGAAGACGCAGGGCACCTCGACGTGTTGTGCGGCTGCGGTGGAGACCGGATCCGCTGGATTGTGTTGACCAATACCGACGCGGCCTACTCGGCCGGTGCCCAGGTGCTCAAAGAGCGAACCGGTGCAGAGCTGGTTGCTCCCGCCGGGTTTGATGGCGCCGACGAGATTCTTGGCGACGGCTACAAGATAGATGCGACCGAGTTCCGGATCACCGCGGTTGCGGTCGAAGACGGTTCCGATGGGCGCTTCTCCTTCGTCTTGGAGCAGGAGCGTACCCTCCTGGCTGGTGACCATGTCACCGAGGCCGGCGAGATCGCAGCCACATTGCCGGAGAAGGTGAAGTCATACCGGATCAAGTCGATTGCTCCAGGGCACGGCCAGTACATCGAGAACGCAAGCTCGGTTCTGAAATAGCGCCAGAAGAATCGTAGAAACAGAAAGGGCCGCCCCTTCGGGGGCGGCCCCTTCTGATTACCTTTTACGTTCGTGGTGTTCTAGGAGAACGACTGTCCACAGCCACAGGTGCGCTGGGCGTTGGGGTTGTCGATCGAGAACCCGGTCTGTTGGAGACCGTCCTTGTAGTCGAGGGTGGCGCCAACCAGAAGCTGGGCGCTTGTCGGATCGACCACAACGCGCACCTTGCCGAATTCCACGGCCTGGTCGGTGTCGTCCATCTCACCATCAAAGAACATTTCGTAGCTAAAGCCCGAGCAGCCGCCGGGGCGGACAGCCACCCGCAGGGCGAGACTCTCGTCGCCTTCTTCATCAAGCAGTTGCTTAACCTTGCCAGCAGCGGCTTCGGTTACGGTGATCACGGCATACCTCCTGGTAGAACGCTCGGCGGCCTCTCCGAGGGCCCGCTCATGATTTGAGTACTTCTTCTAGCGTACTCCTCTGCTTGGGTACAACCATCATCAACCCTCTCTACATTCCCACTACCCGTTTTAGCCGCTTGCTTTCGTTCGCGTTTCGCAGCAAGGTATAGCCTGAAGCCATGAGCGACACCGCTTCACAACCAAACCCCGATAGCGCCTTCGACGCTGAGGTGGTGCGCAATGTGTTGCAGGGCGTTATCGACCCTGAGTTGGGTGCCAACATCGTTGAGCTGGGCATGGTCCAGAACGTTGTCGTCGGCGAGCCAGCCGACGATGGCGCCTCCGAAGTGCGACTTACGGTTGCCCTTACAACCCGGGGTTGCCCGCTACGGGGCCAGATCCAACGAGACATCAAGGCTCGGTTGGAGTCGTTCCCTGAGGTCGCAAAGGTAAAGATCGACTGGGGTGAGCTCGACACCGCGGGCAAGGCAGCAGCTATGAGCTTGGCCCGCAAGCGCGTCGTTGACGCTGCCCCGGAGACAGCGGTGGCGGCCACTACCCGGGTGTTGGCCATTGCTTCAGGCAAGGGTGGTGTCGGCAAATCGTCCGTCACCGCCAACCTGGCCACTGGTTTGGCCCTTCTCGGAAAGAATGTCGGCGTTATCGATGCCGACATTTGGGGATTCTCCATCCCACGGATGTTGGGACTCGACGGTCGTTTAGAGGCCACCAAGCAAGGCGACAAGAACGTGATCAAACCTCACACGATCGAGATGGCACCGGGGCGCCTCGACGTGGTGTCGATGGGCTTTCTGGTCGACAACGAGGATGACGCACTGCTGTGGCGGGGGCTGATGCTGAATCGGGCCGTCCAGCACTTTCTTGAAGATGTCGAATGGCCCGACGATCTCGACTATCTCGTGATCGACATGCCGCCGGGAACGGGCGACGTGGCCA
The DNA here is from genome assembly GCA_937922045.1 of uncultured Acidimicrobiales bacterium. Classification (GTDB taxonomy): domain Bacteria; phylum Actinomycetota; class Acidimicrobiia; order Acidimicrobiales; family SZUA-35; genus JAHELU01. The sequence continues at coordinate 12,870 of CAKZXA010000103.1, forward strand.
TGGGCCTGGCCCGAATGATTCCCCGCAGCGAACTGCTGATCGTCACAACGCCAGCGACAGCGGCTCAGAAGGTGGCGTCACGGGCCGTGACCATGGCTCGAAAGTGTTACCTGCGAGTGGCAGGAGTCATCGAGAACATGTCGGTCTACGTCGCGCCCGACGGCACACACCATGAGGTCTTTGGATCAGGTGGAGGGCAGGCCTTGGCCAGCGAGGCCGGTGTGCCCTTGCTCGCACAAATCCCGATCGAACCATCGGTGGCATCCGGTGGTGACGCCGGACGCCCAGTCGTGCTCGACGGAGGTCCTGCGGCTGAGGCCATCATGGCCCTCGCCCAGCTCGTGATCGACGAGGTGGCGCCACCGCTCGAGGTGGAAAGCTGCACGGCGCACATGTTCGACCTCATCGATGAGGCGTTGGCCGACCACGATGCTGGGGTCGACGGCGCTGGGCTAGACGGCGCGTCAGTGTAAACCGACGGGCTGAGAGCCAGCCTCTATGTCCCGCTGGAAGTGCCGCTGAGCGTTGAACTCAGACCGTCATCGGCTCGGCGCCGGCCGGAACGTCGGTCCGTTCGATAGTGACGGTCGTGTTGATGAACGTCGATGAGGGCACGAGCACCGTCTCGCCGTCTTTCGCCGCGATTTCGACTGCGGTGGGATGCACCGCGCGGACCACACCAGACACACCGCCGACGGTAATCGCGTCACCCTGGCTGATCAGACGTTTAAGGGCTCGTGTGGAAGCAACCTCGCGGGCAACACTGTTGCCGCCGAGGCCGACGAGCAAGGTAAGGCTCGCCGCCATACCGAAGAACACAGCGCCGAGCGCCATGTTGACCACTTCGGTGTCAACGCCGAGTTGGGAGACGGCCAGTAGGGCGGCCATGATGAAGATGAACGCCTTGACCACGAGGCTGGCTTGGCGTTGTACCTGAAGCGGCATTCTGCCCAAAGCCTGATCGAGCGCTGCGGTGGCGAACGTTACAAGGACGTTGGCCACGATGATGATGATGGCGGCCATCAACACCTTGGGCACGAAGGCCACGACGTCTCGAGGGAGATCATCGAGCGATCCGGGAGCCAGGATGCCGACAGCAGCGATGAGGCCGAGTACAACGCCGACTGCGAAGGCCAGGCTGGACAAGGGCCTAGCCACTTGCTGCAGGGCTTCGGGCCGTTTGGGGGAACCGACGATGGAATGAACGATTCGTGAGAGGATCGTTCCGAGTAGAAAGCCGCCCAAGATAAAAATCGGGACCAGCAGCCACTTATCCATCAGGTTGTTCCTCCGTGAGTAGCAGTTTCGTCGCTTCGAAGCCGGCTCCGAAAAGATCGGAGACGACGTTGAGCATCATCTTCGAGTCGAGACGATCGGTGACCTTCTGTTCTAGCCGCACCGAGAGGTCGGCCGGTGGCACGAAGAAGGCGGCGAGAACATCGGCGATCGGTGCTTCGGCTTCAGCGTCTAACGATTCAAGCGTCGAAGCGCATCGTTGGCAGCTGTCGAGGTGGTCGTCGAGATCACTATCCACCTCGCCTGTCAGCCAGGCGCGGAGAGCTTTCTTGGAAGGGTGGCGCAGAATCATGCCCACTCCCGCAACGCATTACCCAGCTTGCGTCGAGCGCGCAGCAGGCGCGTCTTCACCGTCGGCATCGGAACGTTGAGTACTTCCGCAATCTCGTCGTAGGCCATGCCCTCCAGCTCTCTCAGCACCACGATACTTCGAGATAGTTCATCAAGCATGTCGAGGGCTTCGGTGAACTCTTCCATCACCGCTTCGCTCTGAACGCTAGCCTCAACCGATTTCTCCGGTTGCTGAAGGCGTTCCGGTAGATCGTGAGGGTCCACGACCACGGCCCGACGGCTGCGAAGCGTTGAGATAGCTGTGTTGTGGGCGATACGCAGCACCCAGCCGCGCAATGACGAATCGCCTCTGAAGCTCGGAAGGGCCAGCCAGGCCTTTACAAGGGTCTCTTGGGCTACATCTTCGGCTAGTGAGCGATCGCGTACAACCGAGAGGGCGAGCCTAAAAATGGCATCGCCGTGATCGACGACGAGATTGTGCAGATCTTCAGGATCGCTTTGCTTTACATCGCCCTCTATCGGTGCGGCCCCGGTGGCGGTGTTCACAGCATCGCCTACGACCGATCTAGCGGTCGTAGTGCCCGGCCTGTGAGACCACAGACGGGGAACAATGCGAAGTGTCATCGTCACCATTGAAGTAGTGACGTCTGAACCTCTAGAGATGTCGCGGTGAACACCGCTGAATACCGACATTTAGTTAGCCTTCCGGCTTGGTGGAAACCAAGCTCGCCCTCAGCGACGACCTCGTTGATGAGGTCACTTACTCCTATGGTGGCGGAGATTTGGCCGTTCCGCGCTTTTTTCGGGATTTTTCGCGACCAACTGGCGACTCAAGTCGTCAGTCTTCGTGAATCAAGCACAAAGGGAGTAGTGAAATTATGGAAGATGAGGCTTGGAGCATCGTTGATGCCCTACAGGACGCGCTTAGCTCGTTCCTGAACACCCTTGGGGATGCACTCCCCAAGCTCATCGGTTTCCTGTTGATCCTGTTCATCGGTTGGTTTGTCGCCAAGTTCGTCGCCCGCATTGTCGGGCGGCTGTTCAAGGCCGTCAATATCGACCGCTATCTCGATCGAGCTGGAATCGGCGGTCCTCTTGAAAGGGCCGGTTATGCAGACAGTGGCCGTTTCGTAACGAAGATCATGTACTACCTAATGATGCTTTTCGTTCTGAAGGCGGCGTTTGGGTTCCTCGATATCGATGCACTCAACCAGCCGTTTGACGCACTGATCCTCTGGATCCCGAAGGCACTCGTGGCCTTGATCCTGATCGTTATCGGCGGAATCGTGGCCAATGTTGTCCGCGACCTCGTTGCCGGTATCACTGCAGGACAGAGCTACAGCAACATGGCAACCAATGCAGCTGGACTCGGCGTTTGGATGATCTTTGGCCTCGCAGCCTTGGATCAGGCTCAGATCGCTGGCGATCTGATCGACACGCTTACCACAACCATCCTTGCCAGCCTTGGTGCCATCTTGGTCATCAAGTACGGCGTCGGTGGCATCTGGTCAGCACGTGATCGGTTCTGGCCGAAGGTGTACGACAGCGTTGGATCAGCAACAGCTTCGGGTGCCCCTCAGCAGGCACCAGCCCCTCAGCCCCGGGTCTAAGGCCCGAGAGTTGAAACGGTGATTGTGGCCTAGGCGACAGGCCATGATTACCGGGCGACGACAGTTCTCCTGGGTGGGGCCCTCAGCCACCTAGGAACCGGGGCAGGCTCGTAAGGGCGATTCGAGCCTGCCCTTCTCTCTCAAAAAGTCTTCTCTTTGCCTTGGAAGCTCCTTAACCGGATGTCTTCCCTCCGCCGCAAGGCTTCGGGCGACAAAGAGAAGCGATTCTCACAAGGGCGATGTGGGCGACATATCTTTATGAGAATCGACAAGAGCCGACTCCCTCAGGGTCGGCTCTTGTAGTTTTCGGACATCGCTGCTGGCGGAGCGAAGAGGACGCTAGGCCAGAGCGGCGAGAGCTTCATTGACCTCGACGAGGTCGAAGACATTGTCCAGCCGGTCGAGGATCACGCCGTCGGCGGTGATGAGAAACAACGATGGCTCGAACAACAGGCCCAATGCTTCGACGGCAGGAGCAAGACGGATAGCGGGATCGTTGAAGTCGCCACCAACTTCGTTTGGATTGGCGTAGACCTCAACGTGCACGGCCTCCACCGGGCTGTCGTCGGGGAGGGAAGCCACCGCCTCGACCAGGGTGTCAACCACCGGACCGCAGTAAGCGGTCTGGCAGAAGGCCGGTGTGGCTATGAGGAGGGCAAAGGGCCGACCGGTCTCGAGCAGGGTGGCCGTATCGTGCTCATGCAGCGGGCAGGGTTCGAACCGGGTGCAGAGCTGGTCGACGCCGTCAGGTTTGGCGAAGGTCGGTGTGGTAAGTGCGGGAAACCGATCACCAGCGAGCGGAACGGTGATGTCGCTTGGATCGAAGGCCTGGATTGGCACCGACGCAGTCTGGCCGTCGACGACGAGTTCGAGGTCGTAGATACCCGGATCGGGCAGTGTGGTACGGAGCGGGTAGTAGCGTTGCACATCGCTGTGCTGGTGATCGGGGCTCGACCCCTCGACATGGTCATGGTTGATGATGTGACCAACCATCTCGGCTCGATCGATCTCAACACCCTTGTTCAGCACCCGGAGTAGAACGGGCTGGTCGTCGGCGATCGACACCGAGGTCGCCGTGGTGACCAAGCCGAGCGGGATACGTTGAGGCCGACCTGCGGCCAAGACGCGGTCGGGTGAGCCGAGCGGAACAAGGAGAGGCGGGTCGAGCTTGGCGCCGACGCCCAACCGTGAACAGCTGCTCATGGCCGCTGCCGTCCCGACCATCGTCGCTGAAGCGGCGAGAAAACGGCGACGGCTGATGGCTCCTGCGGTCATCAGTCCCGACGCTACCGGGGAAGGCGGCCTCTATGCTCCAACTGTGTCAGATGTACCTGTGCCCGCTTCCACCCGACAGACGAGCCTTGAGCTCACGGTGAACGGAACGCCGGTCTCGATCGCCGATCGAGCCCAGTCGTTGATGTCACTTTTGCGCGAAGACCTTCAACTGCGCTCGGTGAAAGATGGCTGTAGCCCGCAAGGCCAGTGTGGATGCTGCACCGTACTGGTCGATGGCAAGCCTCGGGTGGCCTGCGTGACGCCGGCCCGGCGCGTGCGCGGTAGGCACATCACCACCATTGAAGGACTCGATGAATCGACTCGCTCGGCCTGGGGTGATGCGTTCTGTGCAGCCGGTGCCAGTCAGTGTGGCTTTTGTACCCCCGGTATCGTCATGCGGCTTCAGAGTCTGAGCGGCCCCGATGATCCCGCCGACACCGAACCTGCCGGCGGCGCAGCTCGGAGCGAGCAGGTTGACCAGGCGCTGCTGGCGCATCTTTGTCGATGCACAGGCTGGCAAACCATTCATGAAGCGTGGGATCTCGTGCGCCGCGGCGAGGCTTCGCCGGAGGGCCGCGACCTCGATGCCGCCGGACGACGGGCGACGCTCGAAGGCCGAGCGAACCAGCGGGTTGCGCCAGAGATAGCCCTCGGGCATGGTGGATTCGTCGCCGACACAGCGCCTGAGTATGCGCTCATCGCTCTGGCCGACGCCGACGGCAACTGGCAGGTGAGCGAAAGTCTCGACGAGGCCCGAGCGATGGCCGGGAAAGTCCAAGGCCGCCGTACCACCATCAGCCACGGCTGGCCGCTCAACCTGCCCGAGGGAAGGTGGGCCACGACCCTTCGAACCACCTGGGTCGAGCCCGGCTATGTCGAGCCCGATGCGGCCTGGTGTGAACCTGGCGCTGAGCCGGTTGCAGCAGCCGCCAACGGTGGAGCCTTTGGGGCAAAGAATGCGTCGAACGAATTCAGCATCGAGCTGGCCCGGGTTTCCCGAGAGCTGGCCGATAAGCATGGGCGAGCGGTGCTTGTGCTTGCCTCACGTGAGGACGTTACTCGCAGGGGAGCGAAGCGCCCACCGGTGGCTGGCGGTATGAACGCCGATGGCTCGGGCGTGCTGCGAGTGGTGCGAACCCCGGGGATAGCCGACATCATCGCGGCCGTCGCCCCCGGACTCACCGTTGAGGAGGTCGACGTGGCCGGGCCGCCGACCTCGAGCTTGGTACGTGCCGCAGGCTGGGCCGAAGCGCTCGTGCTCGCAGCTGGTGCCACCGGCGTCGTGGGCCAGGCTGGGATGGTTGAGGCCCCGAACGGGTCCCGCGCCACCGCCACGATCAACCTCGACAACCCAGCCCAGCCCGTCATCTCGATTCATGTGGCCTGCGGAGACCCGCTCGACGAGATCGTCGTCCGCTCCTACTGCATCGGCGCCGCCCACATGGCCTGGTCGTGGCTTACCAGCGAGGCCCTCACCGTCGACGCAGAGGGTGTTGTGCACGACTTGACGGTTCGTAGTTTCGGCATTCTGCGAGCGGTTGATACGCCGCTTATCGAGGTTGCGATCGAAGCGTCTGACAATGAACCCGTCAACGGTTCCGACGTCGTTTTCGCCGCTGTGGCCGCCTCGGGCTGGCTGGCGCGAGGTTGTCCACCCGATCTACCAGCCGGTTAAGCTGGCGCCATGAGCAAACCCGTAGGTCCCTACACCCCGATCGTTAAGGCTGGCCCGTGGCTGGTAGCGTCCGGCCAGGTTGGCATCGCCGACGGCGCCCTGGTGCCTGGAGGCATGGGGGCCGAGCTCCGTCAGGCTATGGCCAACCTGAAGGGCCTGCTCGAAAGTCAAGGTGCCTCGATGGCGGACGTGACCAAGACCACCGTCTTTCTCACCAGCATGTCCGACTATGGCGAGATGAACGAGATCTACTGTGAGCTGTTCGGCGATCATCGCCCGGCCCGCTCCGCGGTTGCGGTTGCCGAGTTGCCGATCGGCGCTGTCGTCGAAATCGAGGCCTGGTCTTACGTCGGTTAGTCGTCGGGCCGCCTTCAAGCGCTAGGATCACCTCATGGTTGGACCGATCATCATGGTCATTGCTCTCGTTGTGCTGATACCCGTCGGCTTCTTGATGAGTACGACGATTGCGGCCTGGCTGCTGGGTGCCCTGCTCAAAGACAATGCGGAGAAGACCAATGCGGGCAGCGAGCTGATCGCCACCAACCGCTGATCGTGCAGCCATGACCGTGCAGCCATGACGTTGCTACCCAACGCCGATGGCTGAGACAACGACAAGGTTTCGCCCGGCCCGCATCGGAGACGAAGCCGAGATCGCTCGCATCTGGTTTGAAGGCTGGCGCGATGGCCACGTTGGGCATGTGCCGGTCGAGGTTGAACAGGAACGCTCGCTCGACTCCTTCCAAGCGCGCACACCCGGCCGCCTGGCCACTACGACCGTGGCCGAAGTGGCCAGCCTCGGCGCCGGGTTTGTGATGGCCGGTTTTGTCATGGTTGTCGATGATGAGCTGGAACAGGTCTATGTCGACCGCAACTTTCGAGGCCTAGGAGTAGCCACCGCAGTTCTGGCTGAAGGCGTGCGCCGCGTCGCTGCTGGCGGCTATTCCAGCGCCTGGTTGGCTGTGGTAGCTGGCAATGCTCGCGCCCGTCGCTTCTATGAACGCGAGGGATGGCACGATGAGGGCAACGTCGACTACGAAGCTGGCATCGCAGGCGGCGGTTCGATCGTTGTGGCCAGTCGTCGCTACCGACGCCAGATCGTTTGAGCCAATGCGTCACCAGCAATTCGGCCCTAGTAGGGCCACAATCGCGTCGGGTTTCGCCTAGCGTTTAGATCGTGATTGATCTACGACGCCTCCGAGACGAAGAGGGCTATCGCCAAGCGGCGATTGCTAAAGGCATCGACGCGGCTCACATCGACCGTGTCCTGAAGCTCGACGAGGCCGCCCGAAAGTCGCGGACCGAGACCGAAGCGTTGCGGGCCGAGTCGAATGTGGCATCGAAGGACATAGGTCGAGCTGCACCCGAAGAGCGGGAAGCTAAGATCGCGGCCGCTGGCGAGCTCAAACAACGATTGGGCGCGGCCGAAGCCGAGCTGAGCACGGTTGAGGATGAGCTGAACGGCGCTGCCCTCGTCGTGCCGAACCCAGCTCATGAATCGGTTCCGATCGGCGATGAGGACGACTACCGGGTTGAGACCGTCGTCGGCGAACAGATACCGGCTCCTGCCTTGGACCACGGCGCCATTGGCGAGAAGCTTGGCCTGGTCGATACTGAACGGGCGGTCCGAATGTCGGGCAGCCGGTTCGCCTACGTCATGGGCGACGCGGTTCGGCTCCAGTTCGCCCTGGTCCAGTACGCGCTGGCCAAGGTGTCAGCACACGGCTTCATTCCGGTCGTCACCCCGGTGCTGGTGAGGGAGGAGATGATGGAGCTGGCTGGCTTCTTCCCCACCGACCGCAACCAGGTCTACGCCCTCGAAGCCGATGAGCTCTACCTCATCGGTACCTCCGAGGTGGCTCTGGCTGGCATGCATCGCGGAGAACGCCTTGAGGGTGATCAGTTGCCGGTCCGATACGCCGGCTATTCGAGCTGTTTCCGCCGAGAGGCTGGAACCTACGGCAAGGACACGACGGGCCTCTTCCGCGTGCACCAGTTCGACAAGGTGGAGATGTTTGTCTACTGCCACCCGGATCGTTCATGGGAAGAGCTTGAACTTCTGCGCGAGATTCAGGAAGACATCGTGTCCGGGCTTGAGCTGCCGTATCGGGTGATTACGGTGGCCAGCGGCGATCTCGGCGCCCCGGCGGCCAAGAAGTACGACTTGGAGGTCTGGCTGCCGTCGGAGCAGCGTTACCGCGAGGTTACGTCGTGCTCGAACTACACCGACTTCTCGGCCCGTCGTATGAACACGCGCATCAAGACCGACGATGGCAACGTGCTCGCCCACACGCTTAATGGAACAGCGTGCGCTATCGGTCGAACCCTCCTGTACATTTTTGAGAACCACCAGCAAGGCGACGGAACGATTAATGTGCCTGAAGCGTTGAGGCCGTATTGCGGTCTCGATGTGATCGGTGCGGCCGAAGCCAGCTGATTTTCATACAGTCCTCAAATCCATAGAAGCCGACCCGACAGGAAAGACCATGAGTGACGTGGGGCAACGGAGCCTTCACCAAGCCGCGGTTGAACAGTTTCAGCGAGCTGCTGATCTGATCGATCTCGATCCCAGGTATCGGGAAATTCTCACCTACCCGAAGAACGAGATCATCGTGAACTTTCCGGTGACGCTCGACGACGGGAGTTTGCAAGTCTTCACCGGCTATCGCATCCAGCACAGCAACATTCTTGGTCCCTACAAGGGCGGGCTGCGGTTCAACCCGAACGTCGACCTCGATGAGGTGCGGGCTCTGGCTGCTTGGATGACGTTCAAGACCGCCCTGGTTGGCGTGCCCTTTGGTGGAGCCAAAGGTGGCGTGACCATCGACCCTGGCGATTACTCGGAGCGTGAGATGAGGGCCGTCGTGCGGCGCTTCACCCACGCGCTCGGCTCGAACATCGGTCCCGATCACGACATTCCAGCTCCCGACATGGGCACCAACGCTCAGACCATGGACTGGGTGATGGACACCTACGCCAACATCTCACCTCCCGGCTTCCGCCAGAGCGTGAAGGGCGTGGTCACCGGCAAGTCGGTCGAATGCGGCGGTTCGGTCGGGCGTGAAGAAGCGACCGGTCGGGGTGTGCTCTACAGCCTTCGCCATTGGTGTGGCGAGACCGAGACCCGCCTCGACGAACTTTCGATAGGCGTGCAGGGCTTCGGTAACGTCGGCAGCTTCTTCGCCGTCCAAGCGGCCGAGCAGGGATGCACGATCAAGGCTGTGGGCGACCACACCGGAACGATCATCAACAACGACGGCCTCGATGTGGTCAAGCTCTTCGATTGGGTGCGTGAGAAGGGTGGGGTCGCCGGGTTCCCGTCAGCCGACACCGCTGACACCGAAGACCTGTTCACCGCCGACATCGACGTGTTTGTTCCGGCTGCCTTGGAGAATCAGATCACCGCCGAGCGAGCTAAGGTCATGAAGGCCCACCTGGTGATCGAGGCGGCCAACGGACCCACCACCCCTGAAGGCGAGCTTGTGCTGGCTGAGCGGGGCGTGCAGGTTGTGCCCGACATTCTGGCCAACGCCGGCGGTGTCGCCGTCTCTTACTTTGAGTGGCTTCAGAACAAGTCGGCCCAGGCCTGGTCCTACGAAGAGGTGGACGAACGTCTACGCGAGCTGATGTGGCAGGCCCACGACCGCGTCGTGCAGGTACGCGACGAATTAGGCTGCAGCCGTCGAGATGCGGCCTACATCGTTGCCCTACGCCGCATCACCAAGGTGTACGACCGGCGAGACATCTTCCCCTAGAGCCTTCCCGGCCGCCCCTGCCGGGCGGTGCAGAAGGCCGGCCAGGCGTTTGCCTACCAGACCGGCGAGCACCGGCAAGACGAGCATCCAGAAGGCGCAGACCAGGATCGCAACTTCCACATCGGTGTCGTCGAAGAAGTTGGCAGCCAAGAGCAAGGCCACCGAGATGTTGCGCACAGCGGTGACGGTGGCCAACCCCCGTAGAACGGGGGAAGCGGACGGCATGAACATGGGCGCAAGGAGCAAGAGCATGGCTCCAACCAGGGCGGCGTGAACGAGGGGTGAAACCTCGATCAGGGCTGAACCGCGCCCGGCGGCCAGGCCGACGACGATGGCTGCAAGCAGCACGTTGCTGAGCAGTCGAGCCGGGTGGGCGAGGCGTCGAGCCGCTCGTGGCGCTAGATGACGGAACACCATGGCGACAACCAACGGCAGAATCTGGAAGACCAGCAGCGACGAGAACATGGGCCAGAAGAGCCCGTCGCCACCGCTGGCTCCGAGAGCTCGTGACACGGTGAGAGGGGCCGACACCAGCCCGACAACGCCGAGCAGCACCATCAGGCCGGTTGAGAAGCCAAGGTCGGCACCGCCCAGGCGGCCGAGCACCGGACCGACTGGCCCGCCGGGAGCTGCCGCCAGGAGAACCATGCCGGCCGTCCAGCCACTGCTGATGTCGAGTTGCTCGGCCAAGGCCCAGGCCCCCAAGGGGACGATGAGCAGGTTGATGGCGATGGCCGCAGCGAACCAGCCGGCCCGGCGTGGAGCGGCGGCGAGGTCGGTGACGGTCAGCTCAAGCCCGACCGCCAGCATCATCACCACCACGAGAAGCTGTAGCGCTAGTCCTTGCATGTCCAACTCTTCCTTCGTTTGGTCTTTCGTTCGGTCTTTCGTTCGGTATGTGGCTCGGTGTGGATCTTGGGTTTAGTCCCAGGTCAGGCCGCGAGCGGCGAGCGCCTCGAACCCGGGGCGACAGGCATCGTGCAGTTCGCTCCGCTGATCATCAGGAAGGTCGGGCCAGCGGGCAGGCCGCGGGTCGACCAGGCGAGCGGAGTGTTCCACCCAGGTCGAATCGACCTCGCCGGTCATGAACTCGTCGAGGCGTTTGATCGACTCTGTAGGTGCAGCTAGCAGGTCTTCGTAGCGCATCGTCAGCAGCCGACCCTCGGAGAGTTGGTCGAGCACGTTGAGTCCAACCCCTATCTCTCCTGCCCAGTAGTGGCCACACAAGGCAGGGTCGAGCCGGAACGCCTTGAACGCGGCTTGGGAGAAGTTCTCTGGAAGGAGGCTGCTCAGGTCGGCGGTCAGGTCGTCCTCCTCGGAACGATCAGCGCTTTCGTAGGGATCAGTGCCGAGAAGCTCGGCCTGCATGCCGCAGAGCAAGGCCATACGGAACCCGATGTGACGACTCATGGAGATCGATGTGTCACGCCCGTCGCGCACAAGGTGCACGATGCGGGCATGGGGAAAGGCCTTGAGTAATCGTTCGGCCACCCGCAACGAACCACCTGAACGCTCGACCCAGAACGATGCGGCAAACCGTTCGGCGAGAAAGGCGAAGAGCGCTTGATAGTGCTCCTCGACCGGAGCGAAAGGCCGCCTTGTCATCGCCGCTCCGATGGCGTCGAAGAGCTCATCGGGTCGTTCGGGAGCAAGGTGGGGAACCAGGCCCGCCATGATGGGAGGTAGGCCGCCATCAGGGGTGTAGCTCCCCTTCGACCAGGGATAGGTCACCTCAGGCATCTGAAGGTCGTGACGTAGCAGTATCGATTGGCGCGGTTGGGGGTCGGACAGAAGCTTCCAGAACGCAGGCCCGTCGATTGGCTGAGGGGGAAAGGCACCCTCGATGCGCATGCCGAGATCGGTCACGAAGGAGAACAACTCGGACACGCTTACCGCTTCTGGGTGCAGCCGGATCATCTGTGAAAGCAGCGTGCTGCCGCAACGACCGGTCCCCAGCACCAGGACCGGCCTCACCGGACGGCCTGCAAACCGGTTCGAGTCCGCTCGAAATCGTCGAGGTACCAGCGGCAGAAGCTGCCGAGTACAGGGCTGTCGAGAACGCAGCCTTTCTTGGCCTCGTCGCCCAGCACCGCCTCGACGGCCGAACGATCGAACCGTTTGGCGTTAACAATGTAGGAGTTGTAGTAGTCGACGCGCTCGCTCAGCTTGGTATCGGTCGAGGTGAAACCTTCCCGGCTCTTCACCACAAGAGGTGGGCGAAGTCCGGCCGCATCGAAGGCAGCACCGATAGCGTCGCCGATGTTGGGGGCGGTCGGATTGCTCAGGTGGTAGTGGCCGGTCGGGGCGTCGGCCAAACTCAGACCAACGGCGTCGGCCACCACATGATCAATGGGGACGAGATCGATGCTTCCTTCGGCGTGGGCCAACATGCGCACCCGCAGTTCGTCGGCGAGGCCGGGGCTGGTGCGATCGAGCACTGCTCGGAACTTACGGAGACCTCGCAAGAAGCCATACAGCCCATCTGAACTGGTCGTGTGCCGGGTAACCGAGTGGCCGATAACAACGCTCGGGCGCATTATCCGGTAGACCAGATCGCGATCACGTACCTGCTGCTCGGCGACGACCTTGGAACGCTCGTAGAGGTTGTTGACCAGATCCAGTTCGCCAGGGATCGCCTTGATTATGCCACGCTGTGAGCCAGCCACATAGGCGGTGCTGACCATGTTGAAGCGCCGAGCTCGAATCGTCTCAGCCAGGTCGAGAGCGTTGGCCGTTCCGCCGATGTTGGTTCGGTCGATCGCCTCCTGATGGCGGTCCTGGTATTGCAGAGAGGCAGCGCAGTGCCAGAACTCGGCGTCGACGAGATTCGGTGTATCCGATTCGAATCGGGTGGGGCGCCGATCGAGCCCACAATGGGGCTGTTCCAGATCACCAGGAAGGGCCGTCACCCTCTGTTCGATAGCGTCGAGCAGGCCTGCCGGCAGTTCGTAGCCTTCGACCAGCGGTGCGAGCACCTGTTGCAATCGGGCGGTCGCCGTCGTTCCCTCGCGAGGGCGGACGATGCCGATAACCGGTTCGTCGGTGCGTAGCAACAACTCAAGCGTGAGGGCGGATCCAACAAAGCCGGTGGCTCCGGTGACGATATGTGTCATGGCTCAACAGAGTATCCGCCATGTCTCTTGATACACCAGCGTCGCGATTTCGTTCTCGGTCGGCTGCTCGTGGCGATCTAAATCACGAGAATCGTTCTAGCTGTTACGGCGGCTCTGACCCAGCTTGTAGCCAACACCGCGCACGGTGGAAATCATCGATGCGTGCTCCTCGCCCATCTTGGCTCGGAGCCTGCGGATATGAACATCGACCGTGCGGGCACCGCCGAAGTACTCATAGCCCCACACCTGGCTAAGCAACACCTCACGGGTGAAGACTTGTCCGGGACTCTCGGCGAGGAATCGAAGGAGCTCGTATTCCATGAAGGTGAGGTCGAGGTGACGACCACCGATTTCGGCCTGGTAGTTCTCGATGTTCAACGACAGTTGCCCGTAGCTGATCAACTCGGGTCGGACCCCTTTGCCAACCCGCCAGAGCAGATGCTGGATACGGGCGCTCAGCTCCTGTGGGTGAAAGGGGGTGATGATGAAGTCGTCGAAGAGGTCGCCGCGAGATGTCAGCTCATCAAGCTGGCCACCGCCGATGAGAACCAGCAGTGGCTCGACAATGACATCGCCTGAGCGCAGATCTCGGCAGAACTTCCAGGCCGACTCCGCGTCATTGTTTACGTCGACGATGGCGCCACTCCACTCGGTTTCAATCTCCTTGGCACCGATGACCTTGGTCGCCTCATCGACCGCCTTCCACGGGTGACCCTCGAGATCGAGGAAGCGCACGAGTTCCGGCGGCGGGTTCGACGGAAAGAGGGCGAAGGTAGTCAAGAGCGGACCACGAGGCTACGCGCCTACCAGGACGGTAGGTAGCGCTCCATCTCCCAGCGGCTCACATGAAGCTTGTAGCTACTCCACTCGGCCCGCTTGTTTCGCATGAACCACTCAAAGATGTGTTCACCGAGAGCGTCGAACACAAGCTTGGAATTCTCCATCTCGTCCAAGGCCTCGGCCAGCGAGCGCGGCAGGGGTTTAACCCCCATGCTCTCAGCCTCCTCCACCGTCATTTCAAACAGGTTCTGCGCCGTCTCGGCCGGAAGTTCGTAGTCGCCGTCAATCCCGGCTTGGCCTGCGGCCAAGATCACAGCGAAGGCGAGATAGGGATTGCAGGCCGGGTCGGGGGAGCGGAACTCAATGCGGGTCGAGGAGGTCTTTTCCGGCTTGGTAACCGGAACACGGATCAGGGCCGACCGATTGTTGCGGGCCCACGAAACCCAGGCCGGTGCTTCATAACCGACGACGAGGCGTTTGTAGGAGTTGACGAGCTGGTTGGTTACGGCGGTGATTTCCCTGGCATGGTGCAACAGGCCGGCCATGAACTTTTGTCCGGTCGGTGACAACTCTTGGGGCCCCGCACCATCGCTGGGGTGGAAGGTGTTGCCGATCTCGTCGAAGAGTGAGAGATGAAGATGCATTCCCGAACCTTGTAGGCCTTCGATCGGTTTGGGCATGAAGGAAGCGAATCGCCCCTGCTCCATGGCCAGCTCTCGCACTACCAGCCGGAAGGTCATGATCTGATCGGCCATGGTGAGGGCATCGGTGTAGCGCAGATCGATCTCGTGCTGCGAAGGGGCGTCCTCATGGAACGAATACTCGATGGGGATACCCATGGCTTCGAGCACCGAGAGGGTGCGGCGACGCAGATCGGAGGCGACATCGGAAGTGGTGAGATCGAAGTAGGAGCCCGAGTCGAGCGGGGTTGGGGGTTTCGACGGATCACCATCGGCGAAATAGAAGAACTCCATCTCGGGGGCGACCATGAAATCGAGACCGCGGTCGTGGGCGCTGCGGAGGTTGCGTCGCAGCACGTTGCGAGGATCACCCTCAAATGGCTCACCGCCCGGCAGGTGGATGTCGCAGAACATGCGGGCTGTGGTGCCGCTGTCAGTCCAGGGGAGGAGTTCGAAGGTTGAAGGATCGGGCTTGGCTAGAACGTCGGATTCTTGAATGCGGCTGAACCCATCGATGGCGGAGCCGTCGAAGTGGATGCCTTCGGAGAAGGCGGTTTCCAGCTCGACTGGGGAGATCGCCACCGATTTCAGCTGGCCGACGACGTCGGTGAACCACAGCCGAATCAGTTTGACGTTGCGTTCCTCAACCGATCGGAGGACGTATTCCTGCTCACGTTGCACCTCGTCCATGGTACGGCATCGAGACGAACCGCGTCAGCCCCCAGAGCGGAGGGAAGAGCCCATTTGCCGTGATTCGCGGTGGTTGAATGATGCCTGGGCAGCACCTCAATGTGTGTCGATGTAGCGTTGTTTCATGCACACCGTGGCCCGGCGGCTCCGTCATCAGATCGATCCGGTCAAGGGCTCTCGATTCATAGCGACCCTCGCTCCGGTGAGCTCCGAAGCGGAGGCGAAGGCGTTGGTAGGCGACGTGGCGGCCGAGATGTCCGATGCCTCACATCACTGCACCGCATGGCGCATCGCCCGGCCGGTCATCGACCGTTGTAGCGACGACGGTGAACCGAGCGGCTCGGCCGGTCGCCCCATCCTGGCCCAGCTTGTCGGGCGGGACCTCATCGATGTTGCCGTGGTCGTAACCCGCTATTTCGGTGGGGTTAGGCTCGGTGTCGGCGGCTTGGTGCGGGCTTATGGATCAGCGACCGCCGCCGCTCTCGACGAGATCGAACCGGTTGCCTACACCCCGATGGGATCGCTCGACGTCGCTCTCGATTACAGCGACGTCGATCGGGTTTTGCGGGCACTGGCCGCCGCTGATGCCACGGTGGAGGGCACCGACTATGGCGCACTCGTTACCTTCAAGGTGGCTGCTCCCGCGGCGCGGCTCGACGTGATCGTTGCCGCCGTCGCCGACGCCACCGCGGGCCGAGCCGTGATCACGATCGACCCTGGGCAACCACCTGGCTGACTGCCCGGTTGACGCCCTGGTCCCCTTCTCTGCTTGTTCACGCGGTGTTAACACTGAGCCGCTACGAGTTCACACGAGTTAACAGTCAAAATCTTGTGTCTGGAGCCGTTGGGAGGTTAAGTGGATGAAGCGGCGCAAACGTGCCGCGCCCAGTCCTAAACCAGGATGTCCTAAACCAGGAGCAGACCGACGTGACCTACAGGGCCGAATACATCTGGATCGACGGCACCGAGCCAACGGCTGAGATCCGATCAAAAACCAAAGTCCTTGCCGATGGAGAAAAGCCCGGAACCTGGGGTTTCGATGGTTCGAGCACCAATCAGGCCCCGGGCGACAACTCCGATGTCGTCTTGGAGCCGGTGTTCCAGTGCCCGGACCCGATCCGCGGTGGGGACAACATCCTCGTGTTGTGCGAGACGTTCATCCCTGAGGACATGTCGCCGCACCCCACGAATACTCGAGCCTTGGCCCGAGCCGCCATGGACAAGTACGGTGCCCAGGAGCCCATTTTCGGCCTCGAGCAGGAATACACCATGCTCGATCCGGTCACCGCTTGGCCCGCCGGCTTTCCCGATCACGGCTACCCCCGCCCTCAGGGCCCGTACTACTGCGGCGTTGGCGCCGTTCGAATTCACGGCCGCGACCTGGTCGAGCGACACACGACGTACTGCATCGAAGCCGGGCTTGCCATCTCCGGGACCAACGCTGAGGTCATGCCCGGCCAGTGGGAGTTCCAGATCGGCCCGGTCGACACGCTCACGGTCGGCGATCACATGTGGATGGCCCGCTACCTCCTGTTCCGGATCGGTGAGGAATATGGTGTTGAGCTCTCGATCGAGGCCAAGCCAATGAAGGGCGACTGGAATGGCGCAGGCATGCACTCGAACTTCTCGACCAAAGCAATGCGCGAGAATTACGACGCCATCATCACCGCCTGCGAGTCGCTCGGAGCGCCTGGCAAGCCCGAGGAACACATCAAGGGCTACGGAAGCGGTATCCAGGATCGTCTGACCGGTGCTCACGAGACCCAGCGGTTCGACACCTTCTCCTACGGTGTTTCCGACCGTGGCGCCTCGGTCCGTATCCCATGGCAGGTTGCCCGTGACAAGCAGGGCTACATCGAGGACCGTCGGCCCAACGCCAACGCTGATCCCTATGTGGTTGCAGCCCTGATTACGAACACGTGTTGTGAGGCCCTGGCCTAGTCCAGTACGAACGCGAATCTACTAACGGCGGTTGGACAGGGTCTGTGGAGCGTCTCGGCGCTTCACAGACCTTCTGTCGTTTTCGGCTCCTGCTGCTCGGCGAACCCGGTCAGTTTGTTCTGCTGCTCGGCGAACCCGGCCAGTGGGAAATAGCCCGGCACGGCATGATGCGGTGTGTCTAGGTAGATCTTTGCCTCGGGGTTCCCGCCGAACTTGCCGTGGCTCCAGCGGACTTCGACATGTCCGTCGATCGAGGTGTCGTCATCGGCTTCTCTATCGCGCACGTCGGCTCGCCATCGAACCAGCGGCTGCCCAACAGCATCGCCCCAGGCGTCGAAGGCTTTCAACTCGAAACGCTGGCGGAAGTCCCAGGGGGTGGCTACACGGTACGAGAGTGGGTTCTTGTCGGCCGAACTACCCAGCACGAAGTAGGGGGCAGGAGCGAACCGGAGCAGACGCCACACCATCTCCTCTTGTTGTCGTGCCTGGCGAGGTAGGTTGCTCATCCACCGGCTGGCCGACCGGTTGGAGACGTCGGCGGCAAGCCATCGGTACGCTTCAGCCGCTTCCTCGCACGGCCAGCCGCCTCTTAACCCTTTGAGTTCAGCCTTGATCACCTGTCGCTCGTCGGTCCCTAAAGCTTCGACCTTCTCCGGAAGGTCGGCGGCGCTGAGCGCTGCTCGACACGCCGACCACAGCTCTTGGTGCGCGGCCGGTGAAACCTCGTGGTACCAGTCGGCCGAATCGCCCGACCGAATTGCGAGCAGCCGATCGAAGAGGTGGGCAGGGCTGGCGTTCATCAGGATGTTCGAGCCGTACTTACAGCTGATGAGATAGACGTGGTCGACGCGCAGGTCTGCCGGTACCTGCTCGTAGGCCGGAGGTCGATGCGGGCCCTTCCACTCAACCCACCACGGTGCTCGGCCTCGAAGTCCGTCCTCGGCGTAGGCGAAACACTGACCGTTGTGCCACGCTGTTTCGAACTCTTCCCGGTTTACCCCGTTGTCCCAGGCCTCGCTCAGACGGTCGAAGTGGGCTTCGGTCACGCCGCTCACCATCCGCGGGCGAACGCCAAGTGCGTGTTCGAGCTCGCGATACCCGAGCAGGGCCAAGCCGGTGACGATCTCGGTTATCTCCGTGCGGATACCTGCCATCGACTACTCAGCCGACGTTGCTTTGGTAACCCGGTCGCCGACGCTGGCGTCGGGCGCAGCCGTGCGCACCATGTCGAAACGAACGTCGACGACGACCGGAGCCTCGAACCATTCGATCTCTGGTGGTGCGCCATACTTTTCGGTGACGCCCGCTTTCCACCCATCGTTGAATTTGGCTTCGGCGCTAGCTCGGTCGCTCCACCAGTAGGTGCCGCCCACCGTCGTGCCATCGGCTGAGAGTAGGTAGGCCTTCCAGAGCAATCCTGGAACGTTGAGGTAGGCCGTGGCGTTCTGCCCAAAGCTTTGCCGGGCTTGTTCGACGGTGGGGGGAGCGCCGTCCGCATTCAGCGGCGCAGGGAATCGGACGACAGTTACGAACATGACTGCCTGTTGTAGCCGGTTTTAGGCTCCTTTTCCTTCGTTAACCCTACTGTTTCCCTATCAGAGCCTTAACACGAGCACGAGAAGCTGTAGTCATCCGAAACGAGTCTGATTGAGAACATCTCCAAGGAGACTGCAGAAATGAGCGAACCAATGAGTGATCCCACAACCAGTGATCGATTGAAGCGCTATGGCATACCGGCCGCTTTGCTCGTCGGTGGCATGGCCGTGGGCTCACTGTTCGCCCCGATCGGCTTGGCTTCGGCCCAAGAGTCTGACGGCGCAGAATCCGATGCCACCACCGACACCGACACCGACACCGGTGAGACCGATGGCGCCAAGTCGTTGGCGGAGATCGCCGAGAGCCTAGAAGTCGACGACGAAGCGGTAAGAGCTGCACTAAGCTCGGCGGCTGAAACCCATCTGGATGCGGCGGTCGAAGCTGGTCGTCTCAGCCAGGAAGAAGCTGATGAGAAGCTGGCCGAGATGACGGAGCGTCTCGATGACAAGATCAACGAGGTCCGCGGCGAAGGTGAAGGCGTCGGTCGCCAGCGCGGTCATCGCAAGCACCATCGCTCACACCGGGCTGAGATGAGCGAGTTCCTCGGGCTGAGCGGTGCCGACATTCACGAAGGCCTGGCCGAAGGCAAGAACATCGCCGAGCTTGCCGCCGAGCAGGGCATCAGCGAAGACGAACTCGTCGACCACATTGTCTCGAATATCGAGACCCACATGAACGAAGCCGTTCAAGCCGGCAAGATCGAGGCCGACGACGCTGCCCAGAAGCTGGAGCAGGTCGAAGAGCATGTCACCGACATGGTGAACGGTGAACTCCCAACGTTTGATGGAAAACGGGGAATGCGCAACCATGCTGATCGGTTTCATAAAAGCGCTGACGGAGCGTAATCAACGCTCCAACATCGGTGCAACCAAATAACCCATAGCACCAAACCCAACTGCGCAATACTCCCCCTTAAGTAGAGCGCAGTCTCCCGCCACGGCTCCGGATTCCCTCCCCGGAGCTGTGGTTCGTTTTGACGCTCTCGCCGCTCAGCTAGAGCTGCCGCCTCGATACAGGTTCGTGATCGGCATGCGCCGGTCTTTACCGAAGGCTCGCTTGCTGATACGGGTGCCGAGCGGGCTTTGCTGGCGCTTGAATTCGGCGATGTCGACCAGGCGAGCGATACGACGGACGACCGCCTCGTCCCCGCCTGCCTCGATGAGGTCGTGAGCGGTTCGATTCTGCTCAACGAGCTGAATCAACATGGGGTCCAACTCCTCGTAGGGAGGCAGGCTCTGGTCGTCGCGTTGGTCGGGGCGCAGCTCGGCCGACGGGGCTTTCGTCAGAATGTTCTCGGGGATGATTTCTCGCCCCGCCCGTCGGTTGTAGTCGCGTGACAGCTCGTAGACCTGGAGTTTCCAGATGTCCTTGATGACGGCGTAGGCCCCAGCGGTGTCGCCGTAGAGGGTTGAATAGCCAACTGCTGTTTCGCTCTTGTTGCCTGTCGTGAGCACCAGCCAACCAAACTTGTTGGCCAAGGCCATGAGCACAACACCGCGGATGCGACTCTGCAGGTTCTCTTCGGTGAGCCCCCACGGCTCGGTTCCCAGCGAAGGGGTGAGCATGTCCATGAAGCCGTGGTGGGCGGCCTCGAT
The DNA here is from genome assembly GCA_937922045.1 of uncultured Acidimicrobiales bacterium. GTDB lineage: Bacteria > Actinomycetota > Acidimicrobiia > Acidimicrobiales > SZUA-35 > JAHELU01. The sequence goes on from CAKZXA010000103.1 coordinate 33,164, forward strand.
CGGCACCACCCGTCCGTCGATGCCCAGGTTCTGCACGAGCTTCTCTGAATCAGATACCGAGTGGTTTGAGGAGTAGCGGGACGGCATCATGACCGCATGCACGTTTTCGGGCCCGAAGGCGTCGGCGGCGAGACAGGCGGTGATGGCTGAATCGATGCCGCCCGAGAGGCCGAAACACACCTCGGTAAACCCGTTGTTGTTCACGTAATCTTTGACGCCGAGAACAAGAGCGGCCCAGATCTCCTCCAGCGGGTCGAGCAGGGGTTCGAGCACGGGCGGAAGGCCAGCCCGAGACTGCGACGCGCGATTGGTCACCTCGGTTAGCGGCAGCGTTACCGGCTTGCGGTCCGTCACGGCGAAGTCGGCGATCTGGACTTGCTCGACGAACTGCCCGGCCCGGGCGATGATTTCACCGTTCACATCGACGACGACAGAGGCCCCGTCAAACACGAGTTCGTCCTGGCCGCCGACGAGGTTCACATAGGCGATCGGTGTGGCGCACTCGGCGAACCGATCGTCGAGCATGGCGTCACGCTCCTCCACCTTGTCCTTATGGTAGGGGGATGCATTGATGTTGACGATGATCTGAGCGCCACCGTCGGCCAAGGCCTTGCAAGGTCCGTCGGCGATCCAAAGATCTTCACAGATGGCAACACCGACGTTGACGCCGGCGATCGACCACAGTGGAAAGTCGGAGCCGGGGGTGAAGTAGCGCTTCTCGTCGAACACGTTGTAGTTGGGCAGGGCCTGCTTTGTGAACGAGCCCTTCACCTCGCCTCCGGCGCAGATCGCGGCCCGGTTGTAGATGAGTTCGGGGTTCTCCGGGTCTCGATCGGCATAGCCAACGATCACGGCACAGTTACCGGTGGCGGCCGCAACCCGTGCCAACGCAGCCTTGTTGTCAGCGATGAAACGAGGCTTGTACAGCAAGTCTTCCGGTGGGTAGCCACAGATCGAGAGCTCGCCGAAGACGGCGAGGTCACAATCGGCGGCTTCCGCCTGGGTGAGGGCCTCGATGATGAGGTCCGCATTGTGATCGAGGGCGCCGACGATAATGTCGATCTGGCACAGCGCGATTCGCAGAGTTGGCACGGGTTCAACTCTATGCGTCCAGCTAGGGCGTTTGGCCCCAGTTTCGCCCTAGGGCTGGGCGATGGTTCATGAACAGCGATTTTTTCGGCCGGGATGCACCACCCTAGAGAAATGCCTGAGCTAGTATCTCAACGGCGAGGCGGTAGGACTCAAATGCGTGTTTTTCGTGCCCGTACTTCCAAAACCTCGTTTGTTCAAGACGGCAAGTTTGATGGTGACCGGCCTTCTTCGCCTGCCATCGGCCGAACCCGGCTTGCGCTAGCTGTTTTCTGTTTCCTCGCCCTGCTTGGGGCCACGATGCCGTCGGCGGCCGCCGATCTCGACGACGAGATCAAGGAACTCGAAGAGCAGCAAGCTGAGTTGAAGCGACAGCGCGAGCAGCAGGCGTCCGAGATCGATGTAGCCACGGTCGAGACCGAGGAGCTGACGCAGGCTCTGGAGGTTTGGAACCTCAAGGTCAACGAGAAGGAATCGGATCTAGGCATGGCTCAGGCCAAGCTCGACGCGGCCGAGGTCCGTTATAAGAAGGCCAGTGCCGAGGTCGCCATCGCCGAAGCCAAGATGGCGGATCTGAAAGACAAGGTCGCCGACCGTGCGGTCAACGCCTTTGTCGGACGAGATCTGGGCGCGGTGAAGTCGCTCAACAATCGGGAACCCAAAGAGTCGACGCGGATGAAGACGATGGTGGGTGAAGCCACCGATCAGGACTTCGACATCGCCGAGGAGCTTCGAGCGACGAGGTCGGACCTCGCGGTTAAGCAGGCTCAAACCGATGCGGCCAAACAGCAGGCCGACGAGCAGCGAGCCATCATCGAAGCCGATCTGATCGAGGTCGAGAAGGCTCGCGATCGCCAGGCCGAGCTCGCCAACGAGGCTGAGGTCCGCTTGGAAGCCGAGCTCTACGAACTGGCCATCCTCGAAGAGCGCGACGCCGAGGTAGCCGAGCAGCACAAGGCGAAGACCCAAGAGCGGGCCCGACGCATCGCCGCAGCCAGGGTTCGCAACAACCCTGCGCCGTCGACCCAGGGCAGCACGAAGTATCCGACCGCCGATCAGATAACCAGCATTGGCGGCTTCTGGGTTCACGTCGAAATCGCCGACAACCTTGAAAAAATGCTGGCGGCGGCAAAAGCCGATGGCATCACCTTCGGAGGCTGGGCCTACCGCGATCATGCGGCCCAGATTCGACTGCGCAAGGCCCACTGCGGCGGCAGCAGCAACTATGCCGTCTATCAGAAGCCATCATCGCAATGCAGCCCGCCAACGGCCCGTCCTGGACGCTCCCAGCACGAGCTTGGCAAGGCGATCGACTTCACCTACGGCGGACGTACGATCGGGTCTCGATCGAACACGGGCTACAAATGGCTGGCCAAGAACGCTGCAAACTATGGCTTCTACAACCTGCCGAGCGAACCGTGGCACTGGTCGGTCAACGGCCGCTAGAACGGCCCTGTATCGATCGTCTGCCGATGTGTTGCGCTAACCAACTGCACGTTTGTTGATTCTTGTCCAAATTCATGAAGATCTGTGTCCGGTTCGGCGATCGACTCCACTAGTATCGTCCAAAGAGCGATTGTTACGGTAGTGTTTCGGTCGCAGTTTGATTCGGTTCGGCGGCAGAACCGGTGTGGAGTCTCATGTCTCATTTGCGGACACAGCTAGGAATTCGGCGACAGTGGGCCATGGCGCTCAGCTTTCTGGCGGTCGCCCTCGTCGCCGGTCTCGCTGGCTTTCCATCTGGAGCCCAGGAAACGTCGACCACCACGAGTTCAACGCAACCAGAGTCGACCACAACCACTGCAGCCTCGACCACCTCGAGCGAGTCGACCACAACGACGGCAGCCTCGACCACCTCGAGCGCTTCGACCACGACGACGACGGCTGCGTCCAGTACGACGACGGCTGTTTCGTCGAGCACCACTGCGGCCCAAAAAACGACGACGGTGGCCGAATCCACCACGAGCTCGACGACCGCTCCGCCCGGCACCGTGCCCGAAGAGGAAGCGGGATCTGACGCAGCCCCAACCGGCAGCGTGTCTGAGGATCTTGCTGGCGCCCTCACGGTATGGAATCAGCGGGTTCGGAAGAAGGAAGCGGAGCTGGAGAAAGCCAACGCCGCCCTGGAAGAAGCCGAGAAGCGATCGACCGCAACCAGAGCCGAGATCGAGCAGGCCCGTGTCGACCTGATCGACCTTGAAGCCGATATCACCGTGCAGGCGGTCAACGCGTTTCGCGAGCCGGATCTGTTCACCCTCAACTACCTCAGCAAGCCAAACATGAACGACTCGCTGCGCATGCGCACCGTGCTCGGCCAGTTCGTGGATCAAGACTTCGATGGGGCCGAGGAACTGCGTATGGCCAAAGAAGATCTGGCCATTCAGGAAGCTCGAGCCAACCGGGCTCGCGAGGATGCCGATGAGGTGGCCGAGCGCATCAAGGCCGAGCTGGTGGAGCTTGAGAAGGCTCGAGATATGAAGGCCAGCCTTACCGCCAAAGCGGCCGCCAGCCTTGGCGTGGTGACCGCCGATGACATCGTCAAAGTAGGTGTCTTCGAAGTTCACAAGGATGTCGCCGACGCGGTCAGAGGCATGCTGGCCCAGGCCGAGTCTGAAGGCATCGTCTACTCCGGTGGCGGCTACCGCTCCTTCGAGAGGCAGGTAGAGATCCGCAAGAGCAACTGTGGCACGTCGTACTATGCCGTTTGGCAGATGCCGTCGTCTCGTTGCCGCCCCCCAACCGCTCGCCCCGGAGCATCACAGCACGAGAGGGGCATGGCGCTCGACCTTGTCTGTGACGGCGCCCTTATTCGCAGCCGATCCGGTCGCTGTTTCAAGTGGCTGGCCGACAACGCTGGCGACTTCGGCTTCTACAATCTTCCCAGTGAGCCGTGGCACTGGTCGGTCAACGGCCGCTAGGCGCCTCGCCTCCTCCCTCCCAGAGGATCAGCATCGTCGCCCAGTGATCTTTGGGGGATTCCCAGGATTCAGCCGAATCGCCTTCTGGCTCAGAATGACCTCAGGAGATCGAGGCTCGGCCGGTGGTTTCCAAAGGACGAAGGCATCCTGTGATACGTCTGAGGGAGTGGAGGGATTGCCTAGTTTTGGGTGTCGTCTTTTGGTCGCTCGCGCTGGCCTGGCCTCGGTCCCCGAGCCTCGTTCGGCTCCGATCTGCTAGAAAGAGCGTGTGGCTGCGCCAAATGAACTGACGGCCCTCGACGCTCGATCGGCGTTGATCGACGGCTCGCTGTCGGCTGTCGAGCTGCTGGAGTCGTGCCTGGGACGCATCGATGAGGTCGATGGTCAGCTGAACGCGATGGTGATCCGGGCCGACGAACGAGCTCGTAGCGAAGCAGCAGCGGTGGATGGAGCGCTGGCCGCCACGACCGACGTTGGTGAACGGGAGGCCTTGTTCGCCGAGCGACCACTGCTCGGGCTTCCGATCGGGATCAAGGACCTTCACGCCACCGAAGGTATTCGCACCACGTTGGGCAGCGAACAGTTCGCCGACAATGTGCCGAACACTGATGCTGGCATTGTGGCCAACGTTCGTGCCGCCGGCGCCATCGTGGTTGGCAAGACCAATATCCCCGAGCGTTCGATCGGGGCCAACACCGTCAACCGGTTGTTCGGGGCGACGGGCAACCCGTTCGATCCGACCAAGACATGTGGCGGTTCTTCCGGAGGATCAGCCGTTGCGCTGGCGGCTGAAATGGTGCCTCTGGCCACCGGCTCGGACCATGGCGGCAGCCTCCGGATTCCGGCCTGTTTCTGCGGTGTCGTTGGGCATCGGGCCACGCCCGGCATCGTGCCGTTCGAGGAACGCACAACACCCCAAACCTTCTACAGCGTGCAAGGACCAATGGCCCGGACGGTGGCCGACACGGCACTGTTGCTGTCGGTGGTGAGCTCGCGACGACGGCGCGCTGGAGGACGACTAGATCCGATGGCCTTTCCTTTCCCGACCGAAACCTTGGCCCGGCTCGACGCTCTCAACCCGACCGAACTGAGGATCGGGGTCAGCGAGGATCTCGGGGGTGTACTGGTTTCACAGTCCATTCGAGGAGAGTTCGGTCGCCGGGTCGACGCCCTAGCCGATCAGGGTGTGCGGATGGTGCCGGTTCCGGTCGATCTGGCCTCTGCTGCCGAGGTGGACTGGAAGGTGCGAGCCGACATCTTTGTAACCCAGTACCACGCCGAAGCATCAACCTGGGACGAGGGTTTCAACCCCAATATTCGCTCCAGCTACGACTCAGCCCTGACCACGCCGATGGCTGAGATCGCTATTGCCCGCTCCCAGCAGATGGACCTGATCCAGAAGTTCCAGTCACTGTTCGTCGACTACGAGTTGGACGCCATCTGCTGTCCCGGTGTCAGCGTTAGCCCCTTTCCGTGGGCTGAGCTCTATCCCCAAGAGGTCGACGGCCAACCCGTGGAAAACTACATGGCGTGGCTTGCGCTTACCGCTGCCATCACGGTCGTCGGGCACCCGGTGACCGCCCTCCCCGCCGGACTCGACGCGTTCGGTATGCCGTTTGGTATTCAGCTCGTCGGACCGATGTATGAGGATCGCCGCCTGCTGTCGGTAGCTCAGACCATCGAGACATGTTGGTCCACATCGCCGTTCGCTCGACCGCGCCCGTCGGTAAGAGAGCGCTAGCTGATGCTACGGGTCGGTGCTCCAATGTGGGCTCACCCCCCTTGGTTGGGGACCTTGTTTCCCGCTGACAGTGACCCACTGTCGTGTTACGCGACCTGGTGCACGGCGGTGGAGGGCAACACCACGTTCTACGCCACGCCGTCGCCGAAGACCGTCGATCGGTGGCTCGCGTCGATCGCCGAGCATCCCGGGTTCCGTTTCTGCTTCAAGCTGCCGCGCACCATCACCCACGAGCGTCGCCTACGTCGAGGGGACGTGGAGCTCTCACAATTCTTGGATGTCATCAGCCCACTCCTTCCATGGCTTGGGCCAGTCCAGATCCAGCTGCCTCCCTCGTTTGGTCCCGACGATCTCAGCGCTCTAGGCATCTTCCTCGATGGGCTGCCGCGGATGGAACACGACTGGGCGGTCGAGGTTCGCAATCCCGCCTTCTTTCCCGGAGGTTCACACGAACGAGTCCTCAATGACCAGCTGGCTGGCCGTGGGGTCAATCGTGTCCTGCTCGATAGTCGTCCCCTGTTCGCGGGCCCTTGCCGCACGCCGGGAGAGATCGACGCATTCAAGGCCAAACCGCGGGTGCCGGTGCGGCCGGTGGTAACCGGCGGCCAGCCCATCGTTCGGTTGATAGGTCAGACCGATCCGTCGGCCACCGAAGCCGGCTGGCAGCAATGGCTGCCCAAGGTCACCGAGTGGCTCGCTCAAGGACTGAGCCCTTACGTGTTCATCCATACCCCTGACAACGTTGAGTCGCCTGCGCTGAATCGGCACTTTTATCGCCAGGCCCAGGCTGCATCGCCCGGGCTTCCGGATCTGCCCGAACCGATAGAAGCCGACATCCAGCTCGACCTTTTCGGATCGTAGCTTCAGAGCTCAGGGTGGCTGAATCCCACCGACAGCCACCCCGAGGCTCGCTTTCATTGGTACTAACTCATGAGGCATCGTCGCGTTACGAAAGTTCTCGATTTGGTTTCGTCGCCGAGGGTCAGCCAGACCAGATCGTGGCCGGATCGGCCTGATCGGTGAGGCGGGCTGCCGCCGTGCCGCGGTCGATATTCAGATTCACGCCATTGATATACGACGCCGATGCTTCGTCGGCAAGGAAGAGCATGGCTGGTGCCATCTCCTCGGGTCGGGCGAAGCGCCCGGCCACAGCGGCCGCGTGGTCGATGGCCGCGTCGCCGATCCCTCGACGGAAGTCGGCGATGATCGCTGTGTCGGTTATCCCGGGGCACACACTGTTCATACGGATACCCGACGGAAGAAGCTGGGTGGCTCGCCACATCGTGTAGTACTGCACCGCCTCCTTGGACAGCACGTAGCCATCACCAACATCGCCTAGGTTCTCACCGACCCATCCCAGACCGTCGTCAAAGCCTGACGCCTTCATCAAGGCTTCGTGGGTCGCAACCCGGTCTGACCAGGCGCGTCCGGCCGTCGAAGCGATGTGCACAATCGACGAGCCGGAAGGCATGCGGCTGATGACCGACTCGGTGAGGTAGCGAAGGCCAAGCCAGTTGACCCTCATCACCTCCTCGGGGCTGAATCGGCCGCCGTTGGGAACACCGGCACAGTTCAGCAAGACGTCGATCTGGCGAGGTAGCTCGCCCAATGCCGCATCGATTGAGCGAGCCGAGCCAATATCGCAATGCAGAAGTGTGGGCCGATCACCGGTGGATGGCTCGGTCGTTTGCTGGTCATAGGTGCGATCGAGCGCATACACCTCGGCCCCTGCTTCCAAGAGGGCGGCGAGAACCGCAGCGCCAATGCCGGAGGCGGTACCGGTGGCGACGACTGTGCGCCCAGCGAAATGTTCGGTGAATCGCGGAGTGGTCATCGATCCACACTATCCCGCGGTGGAGGAGCGTCTTCACGCCGCAACATTTGTGCTCTCTATCGGGGGGTGCGAACATCGAAGGCGATGGACTTCACGCCAAACCCCGATCACGAGGCGATCATCGAGGGCGTCGACCGTGTGTGTAGCGATTTCGACGACGCCTACTGGGCGGCCTGTGATCAGAACCACGAGTTTCCGTGGGCGTTCTACACCAAGATGGCCGAGGGGGGCTGGATCGGTATCGCCCTGCCCGAAGAGTATGGCGGTGGGGGACAAGGCATCGCCGAGGGTGCTCTCGTGCTGAACCGAGTAGCGGCCTCCGGTGCTGCGATGAACGGGTCGACCGCTCTGCATCTGACGATGTTTGGGCTGCAACCCGTGGTGAAGTTCGGGAACGACCAACTCAAGCAGACCTTTCTCCCTCGGGCTGCCGCTGGCGACCTTCATGTCGCCTTCGGCGTGACCGAGCCTGATGCCGGCACCGACACGAGTCGCATCGCCACGCGCGCCGTGCCCGACGGGATGGGGGGCTGGATCATTAGCGGTCGTAAGATCTGGACGTCCAAGGCCCTCGAGTCCGAGGTGTGCCTGCTCCTGGCCCGCACCGACGGTGAACCAGGAGAAGGCTTCGGTGGCCTTTCCCTGTTTCTCGTCGACCTCGACCCCGAGCATTGCGACATCGTTCCCATTCCCAAGGTGGGTAGAAACGCAGTCGCCTCGTGTGAGGTGGCCTATGACGAGCTTCCGGTTGAAGGCTGGCGGCTTGTCGGCGATCGCGGTCGAGGATTTCACCACATCCTGCATGGGTTGAATCCCGAACGAATCCTCCTGGCCGCTATGGCCTGTGGCATCGGCGAGGTAGCGCTACGTCGAGCCGTCGGTTACGCCAACGAACGGTCGGTCTTCGACCGACTCATCGGCGCTAATCAGGCCATTTCTCACCCTCTAGCACGAGCCCACATGGAGCTGAACGCGGCGCTCACCCTGGCGATGAAAGCAGCCTGGATGTATGACAACGGCCATGAGGCTGGAGAGCTGGCCAATACGGCGAAGTATCTCGCGGCTGAAGCGAGCTACTTCGCTGCTGATCAGGCAGTGCAGACGCACGGTGGTCTGGGGTATGCCACCGAGTACCACGTTGAGCGGTACTGGCGTGAGGCTCGCCTTCAACGACTCGCGCCGGTTAGCCAGGAAATGACGCTGAACTACATTGCCCAAAAGGTGCTTGGTCTTCCTCGTAGTTACTAGGCTGCGGCTGAATGGGCCGTTCTTCGGAACCAACACGAACCAGATAGATCTCGCGGCGGAGAGCCTCGAAGAAAAGGGAGACCGACTAGCTCATGGCAGATCCGACGAAGCCACGTACACCCTTTGCCCCTTGGGATCGGCGAGAGCTGCCAGGGAGCTTCACGGTTGAAGAGACAGCGAAGCGAGTCGGCCACTACAAGTGGTTGGAGATGCGCATTTTTGAGCTGATGGGTGGTTGGGTGGCTACGGTGCCCGAACTCGACATCAAACTTCGGCTCGGCACCCACTGCTACCACCACGCTTTTCACTCCGAACTCTGGCACAAGCGGCTTCCCGAGCTGCGCGAGATAAACCCGGACAAGATGACGGTTGCGCCCAGTCCTGAGATCGAAACGTTCATCGAGGCGCTGGGGGAACCCGAGCGGGCGGAGTTGACGATCGAGAAGCTCGTTGGGCTCTATCGCGTGTTTCTGCCCCATCTCATCGCCGCCTACACCTACCACATGAACAACACGAGCAAGATCACCGACGCTCCGACGATTCGCTCGTTGAACTTCTGCTTGCAGGACGACATGGAGGAGTGGCGCGAGGGCGAGATGATTCTCCAATCACTGATCGAATCGCCCGAAGACATTGAGCGTGCTACCGCTCACCAGGCCACATTGACTACGCTCGTTGTCAAGGCCGGTGGAATTGTTGGACCGGGATCGATCGGAAGCTTTAGCACCGAATGATTGTGATCAAGCCTTCTACCTTTGACAAGGTCGAGTTCGATGCAGAACGCATCGCCAGCTACGCCGATCAGGCGCGCCTGCTCGTCGACAAAGGCCTGAGCGATGACGAGTCCATCGAGATCGATGTGGACGAAACGCTTTCGACCAGCCGGGTGCGTATCAAATCGATCGAGCCGATCCGGATCGAGGTTGAAAGCGGTGCCCTCGAGGACTACAAGTTTCCTCGAACGCTCAGCGAGCTAGATTCGCTGGTGGCCTTTAGCCGGCTGTTCTTGGAGGTCGCCGATCGTCGGCGTAGTGATTTCGCCGCCCCCGAGCTCGATGCGCAGCTCGGTCGGGCTGAGCGCATGGCCTGGGACGTCAATCTCTACGGCAGGGTTGGTCGGCTTGGCCTGCGGGTGCATATGCCTCGGTTCCGCTACGACTTTCGCAACCGACATGGTTTCAGCGACCTAGCGGACCGCACCTTCGACACGCTGTGGAGCGATAGCAAGCTGACGTGGCCGGAAATCGCCGACTTGTCGAAAAGGGCTCAGGATTCGGTCAACGCTGACCACTTCTAGTTTGGTCTCCCTGCGGCTTTCTGCCGTCGGCTAGCGGTCGGGCAGTGTCGGCTGGTTACGCTGATGTCGTGATTCTCACCGAGCTAACCGAGGTGTTGCGCGAGCGAGCTTCAGCCGATCCGTCCGAGTCCTATACGGCTCGGCTGTTGGCCGACGATGCCTTGATACGACGAAAGATCATGGAGGAGGCCTTCGAGGTCTGCCTTGAGATCGAACGGGCGGAAGTGGACGCCGACGCCTTGGCCGCGGAAGCGGCAGATTTGTTGTACCACCTGATGGTTGGGTTGGTCGGTGCCGGTGTGAGCCTTGATGATGTGTTTGCCGTGCTGGAAGCGAGGCGAGCATGAACATCCTGACCACGCCGACGGTGGCCGTGCCATCCAAAGGGCGGTTGCGTGAACAGGTTCTCGACCTGCTCTCACACGCCGGCTACTCGACGCGGGCTTTTTCCCGAGCTGATGCGTCGGCCACCGTTGAGCAGATCGACTTTATTGAGATGCGTCCCCGTGATGCCGCCGCATGGTTGAGGGCGGGGCGCCTTTCCGCCGCCTTCATCTCGACCGACACAGCCCTTGAGAACGAGGTGGAGACATGGGAGCACCTCGATCTCGGGTTTGCTCGAAGCGATCTGGTGGTCGCCTGTCGTGAGTCGGCCACGTTCCAGACTATGGCCGACCTTGACGGCACCACGATTGCTACCCATCTCCCGCAGTGGACCCGGCGTTGGCTCGATCTCGAAGGGATCGCGGCCAACGTGGTGACCATGGGGGGATCGCTCGAAGGCGTGTGCGCGGCCGGTATGGCCGACGCCATCGTCGATCTTCGGGAGACGGGCGGCAGCCTCATCCGCAACCGCCTCCGGGTGCTGGCCCAAGGCCATAGTTGTGAGGCCAGGTTTAGCTGGGCTGCCGATGCGGCTGAACCCATTCGCGGGCTTACGCTTCGGTTGGAGGCGGCCTTGGAGGCCTCTGCCACCCAGTACCTGATGTTGCATATTCACCCCGATCGGGTGGATGGCTTGTCTGAAGTATTTCCCGGGTTGGCCGCTCCGACCGTTCTACCGCTCGCCGGCCGGACCGACCTGGTGGCCGCTCATCTGGTGGTCAAGCGGTCTGAACTTTGGAGCCGGCTTTCATCGCTGCGTGAACTGGGGGCCACCGGTATCGTGGCCCTGCCAACGGGTGCCATCCTGCCCTAGCTCGTCGCCCAGGGCTTGCGCTCGCCGTTTAGGCGAGGTCGTGCATGGACACACCGTCGAAGAGATCGATGTCGGGTGACCGGCGAAGCAGCGGCACGGTGGCTGTGGCCATGGCCACCATGTTCGCGCTGTCGAAGTGGGCCTGTTGCGTCTCAACCGAGTCCCACTTTTCGACCACGACCACGCGGCCCTCACGGGTGCTCGAAACAACAAGATCGATGTTGCGGCAGCCAGGCTCACCTCGCGTGGCGACAACATAGCGGGCCAGCACGTCGAGTAAATCTCCGAGATGGTCGGACTCAAAGTCCAGAATTACCATAAGCGGTTCGATCTCCTCGACCGCTTCCTGACTACTGTTTCCATCTGTATTTGAGTTGGTCATTGGGTTTCCTCTCGCTCAAGGCGATAGCGACTGTTGCCGAGAAGGGGGTATAGAGTCGTTGCACCCAAGATCTGCACGTAAATCGGCGGTGGAAGGCCGCAGTAGGCGAATAGACTTGGAATACGACATCATGAGTCATGTCTGCGATGCAAGCCGCATTGCCAGAAGAAGGTCTGGGAACGGCGGCAAGCTGATCGTGGGACCTGGCCCATACGAGACGAGAGGCAGGATCCTTGGCTAAGGAGCGCGTCGAGCGAGACGAGGAAGACCTCGTAAGGCTGTACCTCACTGATATCGGTCAGTATCCGCTGCTGACAAAGGAAGACGAAGTTCGCCTCGCCCAGGCTATCGAGGAAGGCAAGGCCGCTGCGGCCGAGCTCGAAGAAGATGCCAACGTCACAATGCCGCGCAAACGCGAACTGCGGCGTCTTGTGCGAAAGGGCCGCTCGGCCGAACGCACCTTTGTTCAGTCCAACCTTCGGCTCGTCGTCTCCATCGCCAAGAAGTACCAGGCCTCCGGTCTGCCCCTGCTCGACCTGATCCAGGAAGGCAACCTCGGTCTTATGCACGCCGTCGAGAAGTTCGATTGGCGTAAAGGCTTCAAGTTCTCGACCTACGCGACCTGGTGGATCCGTCAAGCGATCACCCGCGGAATCGCGAACACCGGCCGAACGATTCGTCTACCGGTACACGCTGGCGACACTCTGGCTCGGCTGCAAAAGGCTCGTGCTCGTCTCGAGCTGAAGTACGGTCGGCCAGCCACACTCACCGAGCTTTCGGCCGAGGTCGAAATGCCGGAAGACAAGGTCACCGAAGCTCTTCGCTTCGCCGCCGAGCCTCTGTCACTCTCCGAGCCGCTTCGCGAAGATGGCGATGCTGAGCTTGGCGATGTGGTTGAGGATCGCTCCGCCGATTCACCGTTCGAGGTTGCCGCCACGGCACTCTTGCCCGATGAAATCTCCCGTCTGCTCGCCCCGCTCGACGAGCGTGAGCGTGAGATCCTCAAGCTTCGCTTCGGTCTCGACCGTGGTGAGCCCCGCACCCTTGAAGAGGTTGGCGAGTACTTCAACCTCACCCGTGAGCGGATCCGGCAGATCGAAGCCCGGGCGATGTCAAAGTTGCGTCACCCATCTTCAGACACCGGCGCCCGAGACCTTCTCGCCGTCTAGCCCCGCCCCGTCGGCGGCACGTCTGGTGATTTGGTACGCGGCCTTCGGGTCAAACCTTCTACGCGCTCGGTTTCTGGCCTACCTTGAGGGTGGTCCGGTTCCCGGTGGAGGCACGCCACAGGCCGGTTCGTCGGACCCAACACCGCCGATCGCTGACCGCCCCTATCGGTTGCCCTATCCGATGCTGTTCGCCAACGAATCGGTTCGCTGGGGTGGGGGAGTCTGTTTCGTCGACACGACACGTCCGGCCGAACCTGCGCCAACGCTGGGCCGGGCCTGGCTCATCTCGCTGGAGCAAATGGCCGATGTTTGGGTCCAGGAGAACAGTGGCGTCAGCGCCGAGCTCGACCTTGATCGCCTCATCGCCGAGGGCTTCATCGATGCCGAGTCGGGTTGGTATCGCAGACTTCACTATCTTGGAAGCCTCGATGGGTACCCGGTGGCCACGATCACCAATGCCGATGAGGTGACCCCCAATCGGCCCACCGATGCCTACCTCAACATTGTTTCGGCCGGACTGAGCGAGACGTGGAACCTCGACGAACAAGCGATCGCCACCTATCTCGATCAGCTGTATCCGGCACAAGGGATGGGCTGCGTGTGACAACGCGACGGGCCGCATACCTGCTGGCTGCAGGTTCGGTTGGGGTTCTCGCTTTGGCCGCGCTGCTGAGTGTCGTTCAGGACGAACCCTTCTCGACCTACAGCCGTGACACCTTCATGACGGCCGAGGTGTCGGTGCTTACCGGTGTGCTGTCCAACCTCGGGGTCTTCATCTGGATCAGTTCAGGCTGCATCGCCCTGTTTGCTGCCGCCGTCTGTTGGGCCATGAACCGTGATCGTCGACTATCGGGCTTCTTCGCCCTGGGCGGTGTGTTGTCGGGGGTGCTGGCGTTCGACGACTTCTTCATGCTCCACGAGTTGGGCTTCGGGGTCGGGATCAACGAACGGATCATCTTCGGCTTGTACGGGATGTTGCTTGCGATCTTTCTGTGGTGGTTTCGCCACGAGATCGTCGACCATGTGGTGCTCGGTCCGAGTCGCTGGCTACTCGCAGCATCGCTTGGCCTCGTCACAGGCTCACTGGTCGTCGATGCCCTCCAGGGGCAGCTGGAACCGTTGCTTGGGAACTGGCGGATCTTTTTCGAGGACGGCTTCAAGTTTCTCGGCATCGTGTGGTGGGCCGCCTACTTCACCAAGGCCGCCTTCGACATGATCCTTCACTCTCGGTCCAGCTGAGCATCGTCGCTGTTCGCCAGCGCTGCGTCTGCTCCTGCGCCAAGCAGACCATGAGCCCTTCGTCTGTGCCAGCTTGCTACGATGATGGCGTTCATGTCGCTTCTGACTGGCTTGCTGCACGCTTTTCTTGTCGTCTTGGCAGCGAGCGGCAGCCTCAAGTTGCTTCGACCACAACCGACAGTCGACGCCATGCAGGCGGCGAAACTGTTGCGTCCTCGGCAACGTCGCACCGCCATCACCGCGGCCAGAGCGATCGGTGGTGTTGAGCTCGCATTGAGTGTCTGGAGCCTGTGGGTTGGGTCGCCCTTGGCCTTGGCCGCCGCCGCCTTGTTGTTCGTCGCCTTCAACCTCTTCCTGGATCGCTTGACGAGGTTCGACGCAACCGCCTCCTGCGGCTGTCTGGGCTCGGCCTCGGGAGCTCCGGGTGTCGCCCACCGACTCGTCAACTGGATAGCGGTCGCAGTGCTCAGCCTTGCCTCTATGGCTGCGGTCGCGGGGAAAGCCCTGCCCACCATCGTCGACACGTTCGCCTTTGGTATCGAGACGACGCTGCCGTATCTGGTGA
>CAKZXA010000104.1 GCA_937922045.1 uncultured Acidimicrobiales bacterium
GAAGCGATCAAAGACATGGGGGCGTTGATCGGCCGGAATGCCGGGGCCCTGATCGCGCACCGAGACGCGAACATCCCCATCGGCCCTCGTGGCTGTGATCGAGACGATGCCATCGGCTGGCGAGTAGCGCGCTGCGTTCGATAGCACGTTGGTGAACACCCGGCGAAGATTCTCCGCCTCTCCGTCCATCCTCAGCCCGAGCGGTGAGCGAACCGAGACCACAACATCGGGATGGGCCGTCTGCACGTCGTCAGCCACCTCGTGCAGGAGGTCGCCGAGGTCGAATTGGTGGGGATCCAGCGAACGGATTCCGGCCTCCAGCCTCGAAAGGTCGAGCAGCTGATTGACCAGAGCCGAGAGGTGTTCGGCCTTGGCCAGCATTTTCGACGTGACCTCGTGATCGGCCATCGTCACCCCATCGACCACATTCTCAAGCGTGGAACGTAGGGCTGCAACCGGCGTTCGCAGCTCGTGGGCGGCGTTGGCTACGAACTCGCGGCGGTGACGGTCGGTTTCGGCAAGCTCGGCTGCCATGGCATTAAACGAGTGCGCCAGCTGGCCGATCTCGTCGCGGCTGTTGGTGCTGACCCGAACGGTGTAGTCGCCTTGGGCCATGGCGTTGGCCGAACGAGCCATCGTTCTCAGCGGGCGGGTCAAACCTCGGGCCAGGAACTGGACCATGAAGAGGGCGGCCGCACCGGCGACAAAGGGTCGGGACCAATAGGGCCAGCCGAGGGTTACGCCGATCTGGAAGGCGAGTACCGTCATGGCGACCGCCACCACGATCAGGACTGAAAGCTTGACCTTGATCGAATCGATGACATCGAGGGGACGCCGTGGGTTGAAGGTCATGGTTGCACTCCGATGGTCGAATCGATAGTGGAGTCAAGGCCATAGCCCACCCCGTGCACCGTTCGAATGACGTCGGTGGTGAGTTTGGAGCGGAGCGCCCGTACGTGGCTGTCGACGGTTCGAGCTCCCGACCCGTCGCGGTATCCCCAAACGGTGGCGAGGAGTTGTTCTCGGCTCATGACCGCGCCGCCGGCCTGGACCAAGGCGTAGAGCAGATCGAACTCGGTTGGCGTGAGTTGGAGCTGGCGGCCGTGTTGCTCGACCCGGCGGGTCGAGCGGTTGATGCGAAGCCCCATCTCTTCAAGCACCTGTGAGTCGGCAGGGGATGGTGCCTCGGCTCGTCTCAGCACCGCCTTGGTGCGGGCCACGAGCTCCCGTGGTGAAAAGGGCTTTGTCATATAGTCGTCGGCGCCGATTCCCAGGCCGATGAGCATGTCGGTTTCGTCGTCGCGGGCCGTAAGCATGATGACGGGTAACCGGCGATGCACATGGACCCGGCGGCAGACTTCGATGCCATCAAAGCCCGGCAGGTTCAGATCGAGCACGAGGAGGTCGGGGGCGAGACGTTCGCAGAGATCGACGGCGCTTGGTCCGTCCTCGGCAACTTCAACGCTGAAGCCTTCGCTCCGCATGCGCGAGGAGATTGCTTCGGCGATGGTCGGATCATCCTCGACTACCAGGATCAGTTTGTGCATCTCGACACCCTCAAGCTTCGCCTGCCGTCTGAGCGCCCCTGTTCAGGTGCTGCCAATCAAACGTTCCAACCAAACGTTAGGGCGCAGGCCAGCAGATATCCTGTCGGAGATGTGCGGGTTTTGTGTAGAGCAAGACGTCGCATCCGGGTCCGAGACTGTCGGTTCGGCGAAATTTCTGCTCCAGGCGACTTGGTTCGCGTGTTGGAGCCGGTTTCGACGCCCACTAGCATAGACCGTTGGTCTGCCGCGTGCCCTGGTTTCGGCTTGTCTGAAACTGTCGTGCACGTGGTGTGGCCACTTACCCGTTGTAGTGGGCGAGGGGATTCCTTCGCCTGCTGTCTCGAAGAGAAAGGCACCTGCCCTGCCAAAGCATAAAGAAGATGCGATCGTGCTCGAAGGCACCATCACCGAGTCGCTCCCGAACGCCATGTTCCGGGTCGAGCTCGAGAATGGTCATAACGTATTGGGCCATATCTCTGGAAAGATGCGGCGCCACTACATCCGCATCCTTCCCGGTGACAAGGTCCAGGTTGAGCTCACACCGTACGATCTCACCCGCGGGCGAATCACCTACCGCTATAAGTAGGCAAGTTCCCCAACATTCGTAGCAACACGCTAGTTGCGCAACCTTGATGGATCGACATCTATCGTTCACGGGTTGCGTCTCCGGTGGTGCGTAGATGTGGCTAAGGCTGCTCGCATCACAACAGCAAACCAATTGACAGTAAGGATTCCCGATGAAGGTTCGACCCAGCGTCAAACCGATGTGTGAGAAGTGCAAGGTGATTCGCCGCAACCGCGTGGTTCGGGTCATCTGCGACAATCCACGACACAAGCAAAAGCAGGGCTAGGGCTACCCGCCCTACGCCTCCGATCATTTTCCTAAACAGATAAGGCTCAAACATGGCTCGTATAGCCGGCGTTGATATTCCCAGAGATAAGCGAACCGAGATCGCTTTGACCTACGTGTTTGGCGTAGGTCGTACCACCGCCAAGACCATCACAGCCGCAACCGGTGTGGACGGAAACACCCGGGTTAAAGACCTCACCGATGATGAGGTCATGCGGATTCGTGCATGGATCGACTCGAACATCAAGACCGAAGGTGACCTGCGACGCGAAGTCAGCCAGGACATCAAGCGCAAGATGGAGATTGGTTGCCACCAAGGCATCCGGCACCGCAAGGGTCTCCCGGTTCGCGGTCAGCGAACACAGACCAACGCTCGTACCCGCAAAGGCCCGAAGAAGACGGTGGCCGGTAAGAAGAAGGTGGCCAAGTAATGGCTAAGCCAGCTGCAGGTGGCCGTAGGCCCCGCAAACGTGAGCGCAAGAACATCACCCACGGTGTTGCCCACATCAAATCGAGCTTCAACAACACGATCATCGCCATCACCGATCAAGAGGGCAAGGTTCTCTCCTGGTCTTCGGCTGGCAACGTCGGCTTCAAGGGCTCTCGTAAGTCCACGCCGTATGCCGCTCAGATGGCGGCCGAAGCTGCCGCCCGTCGGGCCATGGAGCACGGTGTTCGCAAGGTCGACGTTGAGGTCAAAGGCCCGGGTTCGGGCCGAGAGACCGCCATTCGTTCCCTCCAGAACGCTGGCATTGAAGTAACCGGAATCAAGGACGTCACCCCCGTTCCCCACAACGGCTGCCGTCCCCCCAAGCGTCGTCGAGTCTAGGTAGGAGCCTGAATCATGTCTCGTTATACAGGGCCTCGTGCCCGCGTTTCCCGCCGACTCGGCACCAACATCTTCGGCACCAAGGGTGAGACGATCGCCCTTGAAAAGCGGCCGTACCCTCCTGGCATCCACGGCCGCACGCGTCGTCGTGGTCAGGCCAGCGAGTACCTCGTTCAGCTGCAGGAGAAGCAGAAAGCGCGCTTCAGCTACGGCCTGACCGAGCGACAGTTCCGCAGCATCTACCAGGAAGCCTCACGTCGTGAAGGTGTCACTGGTGAGAACATGCTTCGGTTCCTCGAGCTGCGCCTCGACAATGTGGTGTACCGGTCCGGTTGGGCCTCCACCCGCCCCCAGGCCCGCCAGTTTGTTTCCCACGGCCACGTGCTTGTCAACGGCAAGCGCGTCAACGTGCCTTCGTACCGCGTCCGCAAGGGCGATGTCATCGAAGTCAAGGAAAAGACTCAGTCGAACCCCGTCGTTCAGTGGAACAAGGATGTCCTCGATCGCCAGCCTCCACCATGGCTCGACCGCGATGGCGACTTCAAGATCAAGGTCTACACCGAACCTCTCCGCGAGCAGATCGACGTGCCGCTGCGTGAGCAGCTCATCGTCGAGCTCTACTCGAAGTAGTCGTGTGGGCACCGCCTCGGTGGTGTCCACCTCATGTTCGATCGTTTCGGTCGAACACCGCATCGTTCCATAAACCCCCCCCGCCGAGAATCTCGGTCGCCTCGCACCGGTCGGGTGCGAACCTGGGCACCGACCAAATAAACACAAGGAAGCGTGTACATGCTGGTAATTCAGCGTCCCACAGTTGAACAGCTCGACGAAGGTGACTCCAACCGTGGCAAGTTCGCCATCGGACCGTTGGAGCCCGGTTTCGGCCACACCCTCGGCACCTCGCTACGTCGAGCCCTACTCTCGTCGGTACCAGGAGCGGCCATCGTGTCGGTCCGGTTCGATGATGCCCTCCACGAGTTCGACACGATCACCGGAGTACTCGAAGATGTCACCGACATCATCTTGAATCTCAAGGACATCGTGCTCACCAGCGAAAGCGACGAGCCTGTCGTGCTGCGCCTCGATGCGCGGGGCCCCGGCTCGGTCACCGCTGGCGACATCTCCTGTCCTCCCGAGGTGGAGATCCTCAGTCGCGACGTCCTGATCGCTACGTTGAACGAGCAAGGCCGAATCGCTGTCGATCTCACCGTCGAGCGGGGTCGGGCCTGGTCGCCCGCCGCCTCTCGCAGCGAGGTATCCTCGACCATCGGCGTTATTCCGATCGATGCCGTCTTCAGCCCGGTTCGCCGGGTTTCGATCTCGGTAGAACCGACCCGCGTCGAAATGTCGACCAACTTTGATCGCCTCGTGCTCGACATCGAAACCGACGGCTCCATCGCTCCTCGCGATGCTGTTGCTTCAGCTGGCGCCACCGTGCGTTCACTGTTCCAGCTGGTCGAGGAAATGAGTGAGGAGCCCGAGGGCCTGACCTTGGGTGAGGCTCCGGCCGTTGCCTCCGGTTCCCCCGATCTGGAGCTCCCAATCGAAGATCTCGACCTTTCCGAGCGACCTCGTAACTGTCTCAAGCGGGCGCAGGTCAATACGATCGGTGAACTGCTGACAAAGAACGAGGACGACCTGTTGGCGATCACCAACTTTGGTCAGAAGTCGCTCGATGAAGTAATCGCAAAGCTCGACGAGCGCGGACTTACGCTCCGCGGCGCTCGCTGAACGTCCTAGGAACAGAGAATCATGCCTGCTACTCCTCGCAAGTCACGTCGCTTCGGCGGCTCGGCCCAGCATCAGAGACTGATGATGGCCAACCTCGTCGCATCCCTGGTTGCGGCCGAGGGAATCGTGACCACCGAAGCCAAGGCCAAGGCCGTTCGGCCGGTGGCTGAAAAGATGATCACGAAGGCCAAGAAAGGCGGACTGCACAACTTCCGCCAGGTTCTGTCCTACGTGGGTGATGTGGAAATGACGACCAAGATGTTCGACGAGATCGGACCTCGGTACGCCACCCGCCCCGGCGGTTACACCCGCATCATCAAGCTTGGGCCCCGCAAGGGCGACAACGCCCCAATGGCTCGTATCGAGCTCGTCTAGCGGTCGGCGTCGATGGCGCCACCCTCGAGTTTCGGCCCGGCCGAACATCGGACCCACGATGAACAAGAGTGATAGACAGGAGGCGGATGTTGCTTGCAACGTCCGCCTTCTCGTTGCCTACGACGGCTCTGAGTTTCGGGGACTGGCACCCAATAGTGGTGTTCGTACGGTTGTAGGAGAGCTGGCGCGGGTCATCGGAGACTTGTGTGGCCACCCACCCGACATCGTGATGTCGGGTCGAACCGATGCTGGGGTCCACGCCTGGGGCCAGGTTCTTTCCTTCCACCTCGACGAGCATCAATGGGCGGAGCTGCAGCGACGAGGTGGCCTTGATCGGATCCCGAAATCGGTGAATTCCCGCCTCGGTCCAGAGGTGGTTGTTCGTGAGGTCGACGAGGTCGATCTCGGCTTCAGTGCCCGCTTTTCCGCTACCGGTCGCCGGTATCGCTATAGCGTTTTCAATCACCCCACTCCCGACCCGTTCAGTGCTCGAACGGCCTGGTGGGTGCCGTCGCCGTTGTCGATCGATGCGATGTCGGCTGCCTGTCCGCACCTCCTGGGCGAACACGATTTTTCGTCCTTTTGCCGAGCACCAAAGCCAACGGAGACAAACCCCAATCCATCGCTGGTACGTCGCGTGGTCGGTGCCCGCTGGCTCGATCTCGGCGACGATCGATTTCGCTTCGACATCGAGGGCTCCGCTTTCTGCCACCAGATGGTGCGCAGCATCGTTGGCTTCATGGTGGCCGTTGGCACCGGTAAAAGATCCGCCGAGGAACTCGTGGATGTTCTGGCCGCGCGCGATCGGCAGGCCGCCGAGCCGCCGGCGCCTCCCCATGGCCTCGTGCTATGGCACGTCGACTACGGCGGCTGAGCCGCCGGGTCTTCCGGCGCCGGTGTTGCCCGTCGAGCAATTACCCTTCAAGCCATGCAGATCAGCACGGATGACCGAGCAGGCAAGACGGTACGTCCCGATGGGGACGGGGTCGTCTTTTCATCGCTCAACGGTTCGACACGCTTCAGCTGGCGCTGGCTGCGCGATCACGGTGAGGACGAAGCGAGCCGCGACCCCGACACCCTGCAGCGGCGGGTTGATACCTTTACCCTCGACCCAGCGGAAGCTGGCGCGGTGACCGTTGGGGAAGGAACGCTCACGGTTAGATGGCCCAATGGCGAAACATCGGTCGTTGCCATCGACACCCTTGAGGCGGTGGCAGCTGATCACCTGTCGTCGGATTGGTCGACGACCTTGGCCAGCGCCCCGACCATCGGCGCTGATGCCATTCTGTGGTCTGATCCCGCTTCGATCAAGCCGCCGGATGTGGATGCCGCCGCCTTCCTGAACGACGACGACGCTTGCGGTGCTGGCGTTGAACTGCTCTGCCGTTATGGGTACCTGGTCCTCAGGGGCGACACGACCGACCGATCGTTGGCCGAAGCCTTGGCCAACCGGCTCGGCTACGTCCGCCAAACTATCTTTGGGGGCATTTGGGATCTGGCCGCCAACCTCACCGCTCACGCCGACACCGCCTACACCCAGATATATCTTGGCCCCCACACCGATGGCACCTATAGCCATGATGCGCCAGGTCTTCAGTTCTTTCACTGTGTCCGCCCTGCTGATGAGGGTGGCGAGAGCCTGCTGGTTGATGGATTCGCCATCGCCGCCGAGCTTGCTGCCAGCGACCCTGAAGTTGCGGCCATCTTGGCCTCGGTTGTGGTTGCCGGGCGATACGTCGAGCCCGGGGTTCACCTGTTGGCGGAACGGCCGGTGCTGAGAACCAATCATCGCGGTGAACTCGTGCAGGTGAGCTTCAACAACTACGACCGTGCACCGTTCCTGCTCCCGCCAGATTTGGAGGAGCGGTTCTATTCGGCCTACGGGCGATTCGCGGCCTTGAGCGACGAGCCATCCAGGCGGGCCGTAATCTCGCTGACCGCAGGCGACTTCCTCGTGTTCGACAATTGGCGCACGCTACACGGCCGAAACGCATTCAGCGGGCCGCGTCACTACATCGGCGGCTACCTCAACCATGAGGACCTGGAGTCGAAACGTCGAGTCTTGAACAGCAATGGATCGCTGCAGCGGCAGTCGAGCGGCCTGCACGGCTGATGTCGGCCCGATCTCTGTCCGGTCTCCTTACCGAGATCCGAGCCTGCACCGTCTGCGCCGAATCGTTAGTCGATGGGCCTCGTCCTGTCGTCCAGGCCGGGACCAGGGCGTCGATCGTGATCATCGGCCAGGCCCCTGGCCGGCGAGTCCACGAATCAGGTATTCCTTGGAACGACCCGAGCGGTGTCACCTTGCGGCGCTGGCTTGGGATGGATGAGGAGCAATTTTACGATCCGAATCTCGTGGCCCTGGTGCCGATGGGATTCTGCTACCCCGGGTCCGGCACCTCGGGCGACAAGCCGCCACGACCCGAGTGTGCCCCGCTGTGGCATGAACCCTTGCTGAGTCACCTTCCGCCTGATCGGCTCGAACTTATCATCGGGACCTATGCCCAGGCCCGCTATCTAGCCCGGCGGTCCAAAACGTTGACCGAAACCGTGGCCGACTGGCAGCAGTATTTGCCTGGGCAGCTGCCCCTGCCGCATCCGTCGCCTCGAAATCGGCATTGGCTCACCAAGAATCCGTGGTTCGAGACCGAGGTGCTGCCCGCCCTGCGGGCCAGGGTGGACGGGGTGCTGGGGCGAGAGGGTTAGACCTTGGCCCAGGCGTTGAAGGCGGCTCGATCATCGATGGCCTCGGCTACGCCTGCGATGAGAAGACGTACGCCGAAGGCGAACTCGGCGTCTCGGTCGATGGGGCCGCTGCCGAGTGTTTGGGCCACGTGGGGAAAGATTTCGGCCGGAAGCGCAGCTCGCTGGGTCGCTATCTCTTCCTGGTCATGGCCACCGATGTCGGGGTCGGCACTGATCTCGGCCAGTGTGTGGCCAACCACGAAGCTGACGAGAGCGTCGAGGGCGTAGACCGCTCTCTCGGGGTCGAGGCCGTAGGCGGTCAGCTCGCCCAGGGCCTGTTCGATCAGCCCGATGGTGGAGATCGACACGATCGGGCGGGTGGCGACGACGGTGATAAGTCGGGCGTTGTCCAAGAAGACCTTGCGCAGCATGTGGCTGTACATCTCGAAGCGGCGGGGCCAGGGGTCGTCGCTAGGGGAGAGGGCGACCTCGGCGAAGACGAGCTCGGCCAACCCGTCGAGTAGATCTTCCTTGTCTTTGATGTGGGAGTAGAGCGAGGCGGCCTCGACGCCTACACGAGCGCTGAGCGCGCGCATGGTCAAACGGTCGAGCCCTTGCTCGGCGACATGCTCTCGAGCGGCTGCGAGGACCTTTGATCGGTCGAGATTTCGCTTCTTTCCCACTGAATGAGCCTACCGGCACCAAGAAATCGAGTGTTGTATAGCGGGGAATAAAACTAACAACGTTAGGAAAAGTCTTGACTCTTTCTCGGTGTCACCCTAGGTTGTGAAGCAGCAACCTAACAGTGTTAGTCACTTCTTGGGTTGCTCTATCCGCCGCCAACCAAGGGGACCACCAATGAACTCGACGCCGAACACCTCCCGCCTGCTCGCCGCTCCACTCCTTCTTTTGACGCTCGTCATTTCACTGCTGGTCTTCGCATCGCCAGCGTCGGCGGCGAAGAAGAATGACAAGCCTGATGCCGCCGTTTCGCTTGGAGACTCCTTCATCTCCGGCGAGGGTGGTCGTTGGAACGGAAACTCGAACGACGGATTCGACCCAGACCGAGACGGTTCCGACCGGGCGTACCGCAGCGGCTGGTTCAGCTGGAGCTACGACTACAACGCCGTCTACCCAAACTCGTACTACAACGGTTGTCATCGCAGTGACGTTTCCGAAATCCAAAGCAGCGGGATCAGCATGAATCTCATAAACCTCGCTTGCTCAGGTGCTGAAACCGTCAACGTTTTCCGGGCTTCACATGGGGGGCAGTACTTCAAGGGTGAGGCGCCCCAAGCCGACCAGCTCGCCACCGTGGCCTCCACGTACGACGTCGAACTCGTCGTGCTGTCGATCGGGGGCAACGATCTAGGCTTCGCCGACGTGCTCACCCAATGCATCACCGCCTTCAGCACCGGCGGCTCACCCTGCGTCAACACACAACAGGCCGTACTCGAAAGCGCTCTGCCCGGTGCCATGGCCGAGGTGACCAAGGCAATCGAGGAGATCCGCACCGTTCTAAGCGATGCTGGCGACACCGACTACCGATTCATTCTGCAGTCGTATCCCTCGCCGGTCGCTCGCTCGGCTGAAAGTGACTACGACGAGTCGACCTGGGACCGGATCACTATCGGTGGCTGCCCATTCTGGGATGCTGATCTCGACTTCGCCCGTGACTGGGTTGTACCCCAGATCGACGCCAACCTCGCCGCCGTCGCCGCTGAAACCGGCGTGGAGTTTCTCTCCCTAGCGAACGCTTTCGATGGCAAAGAGGTCTGCGGGAACGACAGTCGTCTCATCGCCAACGACAACGACACGCCCAACAGCGCCACCCATGAGTGGATGCGTTTCGTGGCCAGCGGTGGCGTGCAGGGTGACCTCGCTGAGTCGCTGCACCCCAACGCCTTCGGACAGCAGGCCCTCGGCCACTGTCTTGGCATGATGTGGAATGCTGGTCCCGGCCACTACGCCTGCACCAACGACGGTGGCGGGAGCGGCGACATGGTGATCTCGTCGAACGGGTGATCTTCAACTCCTCGGCCTGCTCAGCCCTGGGGCTGCGACCTCTAGGCTTGCGGGATGGACGTGCTGCCAGCTGATGTTGAGCTCCAACGCACGACCCCTGTCTTCGACGAGACAACGGTTCCGCGTGGGCTTCTGAACGACCATCGCGTCGCCCCCGGTGTTTGGGGGCGACTCGTGGTTTCTGAAGGCGAGCTTCGGTTCAGATTCGAGGATGAGGATGCCGATCGGCACCTCACGGCCCCAGCAACGCTCGTGATTGCGCCGGATCGGCTTCACCGCGTTGTGACATCGGGGCCAGTCCGTTTCGTCGTCGAGTTTTACAAACCCCCGGCCTCCGATGACGAGAGGTTGGAGGACCGGACAAAACGCTCGTAGACTAGCGAGTCGGTCATCGTCCGCTCAATGCGACGCCTTCGAGCTGTTGCTTCCGAGTGTGATCGAACTCCGGTACGACCTGAACGGTCGGCCATACCAATCATTCTAGTTCATGCAGGATTTTCCGCTGTGAAGACATATGCACCGAAAGCATCAGAGATCGACCGCGACTGGTTCGTTGTCGACGCCGAAGGCATGACCCTTGGCCGCATGGCTACTGAGGTTGCTCGTGTCCTGCGAGGCAAGCACAAGCCGACCTTCGCCCCGCACATGGACATGGGTGATCACGTCATTATCGTAAACGCCGACAAGATCGTCCTCTCATCCAACAAGGGTGATGTCAAAATGGTCTATCGCCACTCTGGTTACCCCGGCGGTCTGAAGGCCATGACCTACAACGAGATGTTGCGACGTCGCCCCGCCGACGCTGTCCGCAAGTCGATTGTTGGCATGTTGCCCAAGAATCGTCTGGGCCGTCAGCAAGCTCGAAAACTCAAGATCTACTCCGGACCAAACCATCCGCATTCGGCCCAGAAGCCCGAGTCGATGGAGATTGCCGGCGCTCGTCGAGAAAGCAGAGACTCGTGACAACCATTCAAACAACCGGCCGTCGCAAGCAGGCCATCGCCCGCGTGCGGCTCACCCCCGGTACCGGCAAGATCAAGGCCAACGGCCGCGAGTTCGAGGACTACTTTCCCTCGGCCGTTCACCGTCAGGTCATCACCGAGCCTCTGCGACTGACCGAGTCTGAAGAGACCTACGACATCGACGTCACCTTCAACGGTGGCGGCCTGTCTGGCCAGGCCGGCGCCTTCCGCCTCGGCATCACCCGGGCGCTCATCGAGGTCAATCCCGATGACCGGCCTGCGGTAAAGGCTGCAGGGCTGCTCACTCGTGACCCTCGCAAGAAGGAATCCAAGAAGTACGGCCTGAAGAAGGCTCGCAAGGCGCCTCAGTACTCGAAGCGCTAAGTCTCACATGTATTCTCCGAAGGCGGCCGCCACGGCCGCCTTCGGTGTTTTTACTCCCAATCCCCCGGGTGAACGATGGCTCCTCGCTTTGGTACCGACGGCCTGCGCGGCCTCGCTAATCATGAACTCACCGCTGAGGTGGCGATGGCACTGGGCCGCGCTGCCGTTGAAGTGCTTGGCGGATCTCGGTTTCTGATCGGTTCCGACACCAGACGATCAGGCCCCATGCTGGAAGCAGCGCTCACCGCCGGCATCTGTTCGGCTGGTTCAGATGTTGAACCTCTTGGCGTCGTGCCGACCCCAGCTGTGGCCTGGGCCGCCGCCGACCGAAACTCGGCGGCAGCGATGATCTCTGCCTCGCACAATCCCTTCGCTGACAACGGGATAAAGCTCTTTGCTCCCGGTGGTCTGAAGCTGCGAGATGATGTTGAGGCCGACATCCAAGCCCGCTACCTCACCCATCTCGGATCCCTCGGCAACGCTCAGGGTGCAAGGCCAGATAACCCAGGGCCCATCGGGCGCCTGCTGCCCCCGGGCTCGGTGCAGGGCTGGAACGAACTGGTGGTGGCGTCGGTCGAACCAGGCGCTCTGGCCGGGATGTCGATCGTGATCGACTGCGCCAACGGTGCAGCTTTCGAGGTCGGTCCAACCATCTTTGAACGACTCGGTGCTGATGTCACCGTCATCGGCGGTGCTCCCGACGGTGAGAACATCAACGCTGGCGTTGGGTCGACACATCCAGAAGCCCTTATGGCCAAGGTGGTTGAGATCGGCGCCGATGCCGGCCTGGCCTTCGATGGCGACGCGGATCGCCTAATCGCCGTCGATGGCGACGGCCGGGTTGTCGACGGCGACCGGGTCCTCGGCATCCTCGCCGTGGACTGGGCCGCCACCGGCCAGCTCACCGACAACACCGTGGTCGTCACCGTGATGAGCAACCTCGGCTTTCACCGGGCGATGGCGGCTGCCGGTATCAAGGTCGTTTCGACCGCTGTTGGTGATCGCCACGTGCTGGCTGCTCTCGATGATCAGGGTCTGTCGTTGGGCGGCGAACAATCTGGGCACGTTATCTGCCGCGATCTTGCCACGACGGGAGATGGTGTCCTTACCGGTGTTCAGCTCCTCGACGTTGTCGCCCGTTCAGCATCTCCTCTGGCCAGGCTGGCTAGTGAAGTGATGACGACGGTGCCACAAGTCCTTGAGAACGTGCGCCTTGTGTCTCGCGATGTCGACGGCGCGGCCGCAATCGCTGATGAGGTGGCCGAGGTCGAGGCCCAGTTCGGTGACGACGGGCGGGTGCTGGTTCGTCCTTCAGGAACCGAGCCCTTGCTAAGGATCATGGTTGAGCATGTCGATGAAGCGACAGCGCTCGCCGCGTGTCGCCGCCTGATCGATGCAGCCACTGCCGCTGTTGGCGCGCCCTAGGCCACTACCCGGCCACTGACCCAACCACGGTGGTAAACGGACATACACTGCTAGTTGCCATTCGTCTCCGGCCAGGACGTAGATCCAAACCCCGGGGGCTTGAAGAAAGAGAAGCGAAGAAAAATGTGTGGAATCGTAGCCATCGTTCGTCGACGAACTCAACGGGGCCTTCCGGACGCCGCTGCCCTCCGAGCCGAAATGGACAGGGTTGCGGGTTCGTTCCCTGATTCCTCGAACCCTGCGTTGGCCAGGGAGTTGGCGGCTGCGGCTGAGGCATTGGGCAAGGTTGATCTCATGCTGCGAGGCGAGGCTGGCGTCGCCGTACTCGTGGCTGATCGCTCGTTTGCCACCGGGGTGTCGGATAGTCTCGCCCTGCTCGGCCATCGCATCGCCGATATCGAGGCCTACCTCGATGCAAAGGGCGATGCTGTTCCTGGCCTCGAAGAGGTCAACCGTGCCATGGTCGAGCTCAAAGACGCCGTCTGGGCGATCGAGCGCGATCGTCTCCGCGCCGCCACCGAGGTCATCGCCTTGGGCGGTAACGATGTGGCCGGCGCCCGCCTAGCCGCCCTGTACAGCACGCAGCAGGCCCTTTCGAACCTCGATCGTCTTGAGGTGCGTGGACGCGACAGTGCTGGTCTTCACATTCTTGTCCGCAACCACGGTCTCGACCTCGCCTCGGACCATGTGAAGACACTCCTCGCCGGTCGTAGCGACGACAACCTTTTCCTCGATCAGGCCGTGCGGGTTGAGAACGGCCACCTCGGCTTTGTTTACAAGGCAGCGGCCGAGATCGGTGAGCTTGGTGATAACACCGCCTCGATGCGTAAAGCCATCACCACCGATCAGCTGCTCCACATAGCGCTCGCCGCCGATACGGCCGAGGCCACCGTGCTGGCTCATACCCGCTGGGCCTCGGTTGGCATCATTAGCGAGCCAAACGCCCACCCGGTCAACTCCATCGAGGTCGATCGCGATCCGGGCCCCTATGTCACCGCTGTTCTGAACGGTGATGTCGACAACTTCGCCGACCTGATCGCATCCGATGGCTTGTGCTTTCCGGCCGAGATCACCACCGACGCCAAGGTCATTCCGGCCCTGATCAGCCGAGGCCTCGAAAGCGGGCTGGACATCGACGAGGCGGTTCGATCGTCGGTCGCAACCTTTGAAGGCTCGGTCGCCATTGGTGTGAGCACCGCTTTGCAGCCAGCAGATCTGCATCTCGCCCTACGCGGCTCCGGCCAGGGTGTGTATATCGGCCTCGCCGAAGACGCCTTCGTGATCGCCTCCGAACCGTATGGGGTTGTCGAAGACTGCGATCTGTACCTGCGTATGGATGGTGAAACCCCATCCGATCCTGACAATCCGACAGGCAGCCAGGGCCAACTGATCGCCCTTCGCGGCGCTCTCGCCGGTGAGGCCGCTGGGGTGGTCCGCTACTCCTACGACGGCACCGAGCTCGCCGTTTCAACCGATGAGTGGAAGGCTCCCTCGGTCACCACTCGAGACATCGATCGTGGCGACTCGCCTCATTTTCTGTTGAAAGAGATCTCCGAGTCGCCAACATCGTTCCGCAAGACGTTGCGCGGTCGATTGGTCGAGGTCGTCGACGGTGCAGGCAACAGCCAGCTCGACGTAAAGCTCTCTGCCGACAACCTTCCCGATGGCGTGGTCAAGCGCCTGGAGTCCGGCTCCATCAGTCGTATCCGGGTGATCGGCCAGGGTACGGCCGCCGTCGCTGGTCAGGCTATCGCCGCCTCGATCGATGATGCACTTGAAGGTTCTGACGTAGTCGTCGAAGCCATCACCGCCACCGAGCTGTCTGGTTTCAACCTCGACGACGACATGTCTTCGAATCTGGTGGTTGCCGTCTCCCAATCGGGAACGACAACCGATACCAATCGCACCGTCGACCTTTGCCGCTCTCGCGGCGCGGCAGTCGTGGCGATCGTCAATCGGCGCGGCAGCGACCTCGCCGACAAGGCTGACGGGGTCTTGTACACCTCCGACGGGCGCGACGTCGAGATGAGCGTCGCCTCAACCAAGGCCTTCTACTCCCAGATCGCAGCCGGGTTCTTGCTGGCCGACAGCCTCTCCCAGCACATCCCAGATGTCACGATCGACGAGCGGAGTCGCCAAGAGATTCTGGCCGGCCTGCGCGATCTGCCCTCGGCCATGAGCGACACCGTCAACAAGCGCGACGTGATCGGTCAGGCTGCGGCCAAGCATGCGCCGAGTCGCCGGTACTGGGCGATCGTCGGTAACGGCACCAACTTCATTGCGGCCAAGGAACTACGGATCAAGCTGTCCGAGCTGTGCTACAAGTCGATCGCATGCGACGTGACCGAGGACAAGAAGCACATCGACCTGTCCTCTGAGCCGATGATTCTCGTCTGTGCTGCTGGCCTCACCGGCTCCAACGCCGACGACGTGGCCAAGGAAGTAGCGATCTTCCGGGCCCACAAGGCGGCGCCGATCGTGATCGCCACCGAGGGGGAGCATCGCTTCTCTGCCGCTCTCGACGTGATCGCCGTGCCCGAGGTTCACGGGCGGCTGGCGTTCGTTTTGTCGACCATCGTCGGCCACCTGTTCGGCTACGAAGCAGCGCTCGCCATCGACGCTTCAGCTCGTCCCTTGCGTGAGGCTCGAGGCGTGATCGAAAGCTACGTTGGCCAAACCGAAGACGATTGGTTCGAACGGTTCAACGGCGATCTCGAACCCTACGCTGCCCGCTTCTTCGATGGTCTGCGCGCCGGGAGCTACAACGGTCACCTTGAGGCTTCAACCGCGGTTCGCCTCTCAGCCTTGCTCCGCTTCGCTCTTGGGTCGGTACCGATCGAGGCCTATCAACGAGAGTTCGGCAAGGTCGGCACCCCGGGTGTCGTCGTCGATGATCTCGCCATCGCCCTCACCTCGGGCATCGAGGAACTCACCCGTCCTGTCGATGCCATCAAGCATCAGGCCAAGACCGTGACGGTGGGAATCAGCCGGGCCGACGAGAGCCTGCTCCAGGGCGAGCTGATCAAGTCGGTTCTTGCGACGGGCTGCCCACGCGACCGGCTCAGTTATCGTACATTGCGCACCCTGGCCGCGGTAACGCCAGCCGTGGCCGAGGTGGTTGGTTATACCCGCTACGCTCTCGATGGTGGTGCAGAGGACGCCGGTCAGCTTCACATCGTTGACAAGGGTGGCGTTGCCACCGGCATACCGTCCCGGGTGGAAAAGGATCCGACCCTGCGTGGAACGAAGCGGCGGGTCGTGGTGGAGCGCGAGCCGTTCGTGACCGTCGGGACCGACGGTCGAGTCGTGCTCATCGTGCCCGAGGTCAAGGACGCCCAGACGACCGGCCTCACGCTGTGTCACCTGACCTTGCGCGACGACCTCGGGGCATCTGTTGCCCGCCAGGTCCTCCAGGGCTATCGCAACCGTTATCGCCAGCTTGTCGATGTCATCACCGAACGAGAGC
The DNA here is from genome assembly GCA_937922045.1 of uncultured Acidimicrobiales bacterium. GTDB lineage: Bacteria > Actinomycetota > Acidimicrobiia > Acidimicrobiales > SZUA-35 > JAHELU01. Next base: position 16,280 of record CAKZXA010000104.1, read on the forward strand.
CGACCTTCCGAGAAGACATCCTGGCCGAGGTTCCGACCGTTGACCTGTTGACCGCGCCTATCACCGTGGTGGCGTCACGCTGGCAGCAAGACATCTAGTTGGCTGGAGCCGAGCGTCTTGTCGCCCGATGTCCCGATCGATACTGAAGCCCTTGAAGGACTGAAGGGCCGATTCGTGGTTGCTGTCGGCACCGACCTGGTCGATATCGACCGGATCCGCGATGTCATCGCTCGGCGGCCAACCTTCGTCGACCGTGTCTTCACCCCGAACGAGAAGGCCTATTGTGTTGCCCGCAACGACCCGGCCGAGCGTTTCGCCGCTCGGTTTGGGGCCAAGGAAGCGGTGCTCAAGGCGCTCGGTGTCGGACTGGGGGGAGCCGACTTCGCCGACATTGAGGTGGTACGGCTCGACTCGGGTAAGCCTGAACTTCAGCTGCGAGGTCGAGCCGCAGCACTGGCCGACGAGCTGGGTATTGGATCATGGCTCATCACCATCTCGCATTCAACCCATGTCGCCCATGTCTTTGTAGCTGGGCTTGCGCCCGGTGAGGTGCACTGATGGGATTCTTGAGTCCCGATCTGAGTGCTGCAATGGACCGCCTTTGGGCCTGGTACGACGACTATGGCCTGCTGACCGATCTCCCGTCAGACGCCGTGCTGGTTCGATCTAACGACGAACAACGGCTCTGCACCCCTCGCCTTGCCGAGCTCCTGCTCGCAGGCGATGAGCCGGTGGAGATCGGCTTCGCAATCGTTGAGGTGCTCAAAGAGGTTGCCGCCAACTCGCCCGCCGATCGTCGCGACGTTATGACCCTATTCGACGCCTGGTGGCTGTGGACGTTGCGACTGAACAGGTTCGAGAACCAAACGATCTATAGCCCCGACGTGGTCTTGTCGATGCTGGCCAGGGTCGACGCGCCAATGCGTCGATGGCTCGACCAGTGGCTCGACGAACTCGACGGCATCGGTGTACAGCATCTGGCCGACACCATCCTCGAGGGTTTACGGGGCGAGCACTGGAAGGCCAGTGCTGACGAGGCCGGGCAGGTTCTGGCGTGGGCTCGCAGCGAAACAGTGCTCAACGGAATCACCTTGATCGGCGGGGTGCACCTGGATCCTGAGATCCGAGGTCTGCTCCTGGATCGACTCATCTAGGGCTTGGTGGCTATGCAGCCCGTTGTCACACCTCGGGAAATGAACCAGATCGATGCTGATGCGCTGGCGTCAACCGAGGAGCTCATCGAACGGGCAGGATGGGCTGTGGCCCGAGCCGCTCTGGCGGTGTTCGCCGAGCGAGATGATGGACGAGGTGCCTACGGTCGGCGTGCGCTCGTGCTGGTGGGCGTCGGCAACAACGGGGCCGACGGCGTGAGCGCGGCCCGGTTCCTCCGGCGGCGAGGGGTCGACTGTCGGGTCGTCAATGTGTTCGACCAGCCTGACCAGATGGCGACGATTGGTGACGCTGATTTTGATCTGATCATCGATGCTTGCCTTGGAACCGGATTGAGTCGTCGATTCGATGCGCTCTCGGGGTTCGATGCGGGATCGACGCCGGTGCTTGCCGTCGACATCCCGTCGGGGGTCGACGGTGTAACCGGCCAATTGAACGGCAGCGTGGTGAAGGCCCACTCGACCATCACCTTCGGTGCCTTGAAGCCCGGAATGCTGTTGGAACCTGGCGCCACCATGTGCGGCCGGATCGAGGTGGCTGACATAGGCCTCGACTGCGGCCGGGCTTCGATACACCATTTGAGCCTTGATGACGTGCTCGCCTTGTGGCCGAAGCGCCCTGTCGAAAGCCACAAGTGGATGCATTCGGTTGCCGTGATCGGTGGCCGTCCATCCATGATCGGGGCTGTCTCGCTCACCGCCCGCGCCGCCATGCGGGCGGGCGCAAGCGCTGTGGGCTTGGCCGTGCCCGGGCTCGATCTATCGGTGAGGTATGTTCCGCCGGTCGAAGCCATTCAGCTCCAAGCGCGGCCCGGCTGGTCACGACTCCTCGACCTCGACCGCTACACCTGCGCCGTCGTCGGCCCGGGCCTCACGGTGAACCCCGACATGGGTTTGGAACTGGCCGACTATGTGCGGTATCGAGATCTCGTGACCGTGTTCGATGCGGGCGCGCTGCGACTCTTGTCCGCCGAGCTGCCTTTGCGTGCTCACGATGATCGTTGGTCGGTGCTCACCCCTCATGACGGTGAGTATGCGTCACTGTTCGGTTCGCTTCCAGGTCAGGATCGGATCGAGGCAGCAAGAGCTGGAGCTCGGGCCGCTGGAGCGATCCTACTGCTCAAAGGTCCGACGACGGTGGTGGCCAACCCCAATGGGGATGTCCTCGTTTCCACGGCTGGCGACCAACGGTTGGGGACGGCGGGCTCGGGCGATGTGTTGGCCGGAACCATCGCCGCGGGGATAGCGGGCGGCCTCGACAGCTTCATCGCCGCAGGGATCGGTGCGGAACTCCATGGCCAAGCCGCTCGCCGTGGCTACGAGACCGGCCTGCTGGCTGGTGATCTGTGCGAGCTGCTCCCGGAGGTTCTACGCGGTATTTGAGGCGCGAGGCGGGCGCGGGAAGAAGCCGCTTGTGCGAGCAACGTACTCGTCGTAGCCGGGCCGTCGTTTGCGCATGGCCCGTTCCAGCAGAGCCTTGCCCGACACCCTGACCAAGAAGATGTTCATCACCGTTGGCCCGATGAGGGCTGCAATCCCGGCCCATCCTGCGGCCAATCCAACCAGACCAAGCCCCCACCACACACAGGCATCGCCGAAGTAGTTGGGGTGACGGGTCCACGACCACAGGCCTTGGTCCATGATCTTGCCCTCGTTGGCCGGATCTGCCTTAAACCGTGCCATTTGAAGGTCGCCGATCGATTCGAATCCAAAGCCGACGAGCCATATGAGCGCGCCGATGATCGCCAGTGGGCCGAGGCCGCGTGGCACGCCGGGGGCGTGCACGATCTGGACTGGGAGCGACACGATCCACATGATCACTCCCTGGAGTCCGAACACGGTCACCAGCGACTTCAACCAGAACAGATCACCTTGACGGCGTCGCATCGACTGGTAGCGAAAGTCCTCACCGTGGCCCAGGTTACGTTTGGCTAGATAGCCGGCGAGGCGAAGTCCCCAGATCGTTGTGAGGATCACCGATAGCCATTGCAGAGCGCCAGGGTCGTTGTCGACAAGCAGGCAGGCCCAGGCGACAACAACAAAACCGAAGCCCCAGGCGATGTCGACGATCGACGCGTCGCGGACGATCACGCTAGTCAACCAAACGATGATCATCAAGGCGACGATGGCGCCCGCTGCAGTCAACAGGAATGTACCCATGTGTCTACGCTCGCTCTCTTCGTAGTCGGTGTTGCTCGACGACCCAGTGTTCCATGTGGCGCCACTGATCGTTAAGCCAAACGATGCGTTCTTCTTCGCCTGCCGGCAGGTCCGCTCGCCGAATCGTCCATGTTTGGAGTTGCACCGGATGCGGGAGCGGGGTCCTCTTTCGAATGCCGGATACTTCAGCCACACCCTCAAGACCGATGTGGGCGATGAAGACGACGTCGGCCTCTGGCATTGCGTCGAGCAGGGCTAGAAGGCCAGCCGGTTTGGGTGGCAGCAGCACGTCGAGCTCGAGTGCTAGGCCGAGAGCTTCGCTTGGTCCTTTGGCCGCGAGCGAGGAGCGGATCCGCTCCCTTGTCTCGTCTGTTGCGTATGTGCCCTCGGGAAAGATCACCGTGGCCGAGCGGGGCAGGGCCTGATGGCCGAGATCGGTGATCGCTTCAAGCTCGCGTTGTCGGCTGTCGCCGCGGCGCACGAAATGATTGCCGAGTCGGCGACCATAGATGCCGAGCGCAGGGTCGAGCCCGAGCTCGGCCTTGAGCAGGTAGTGGACAGGTCGTTTGAGGTGGTTGGTCATCCAGTACGCGGGTATTACCGCGTCGGCCGCACTGGCATGTCGAGACACGATGATGAACTGATTCTCGGGCAGATCGATCTCGGGCCATTCGATGGAGATGCCGAGAATGCGATCCGCGGCATCGAGTAGGTTGCCGATCCACCAACACTGCATGCGATCGTGGGCGGGCCGGTCACCGCGGCGGCCGGTCAGGGTGAGCTGAGCGGCCCGCGCCATGGCAATCCATTCGAAGGTCAGGTAGACCACGGTGAAGATGCCGATGCGGAGCGTTGGCAACCGAAATCGCCGCGTGAGCAGGTCGGCCGCTACGACCAAGGGCGCCCAGAGCGGAGAACTGGCCACGACCACCGGCAGCGCCGCGAGGGTGGCCAGCACACCCGCGGCAGTGCCTCGACGTGTACCTGCAAGTGCCTTCATAGAGCTTGTGACCTCCCCGAGGTCCCAACATATCCAGCCTTGTCTCCCCCTCCAAAACCACGAGCGGCCTGCAGGATAACCTGCAGGCCGCTCGCCTAAATCTCAGCGATTAGTTCGCCGGATGTGATTGTTAGTCGTTGCCACCATCACAGTAGAACGGGCCTTCAACGGCGCCCTGATCTTCACAACCGAAGGTGAAGACCCAGAGACCGGTGTTGCGGTCCGAACCGAGGATGATCTGCTGCTCAACGCCGTCGATCTCGACGGTGTCGACGTGGACGCCCCAGAAGTTCGAGCCGTCCTCAGCGATGAATCGACCTACCTCATGCACGTTCCATGAGTAGCTTCCTTCACCGTTGGAGTTGTTATGGAAGTGACCAGGTCGATACTCAAGGGCACGCATGCCCAGCGAGTACCACGACACGAACATGCGAGGACCTTCATCGAAGGTCGGAACGACGTCCTGGGTTGTCGGATCAACCTCGACATTGTGCATGGTAAGGTCGCCGCGCTCCAATGGATCGACACCTTCGGGCGGCGCTTCCAACGTTTCGGCCGGTGCGTAGTACCCGATCTCACCAAGCTGACCAATGTCGACGGTTGGATCCGGTCCTGGGCTCTGGCCCGGGACGGTGAGGGTGCTGCCCGTGTTGTTCAGAACACGGAGGTAGCCCCAGCCGTTGAAGGTGAGATTGCCAGCGCCGCTGACCGAACCGCCGGCCTTCATGGTTTCGCCGGTGCTGAAGCCAACGAAGACCGATGGAATCCCGGTCGCTACATCATCACGAGCTGCCATGGTGAGCAGAGCGTCGCCGCGAGCGGCATCGTTGGCCACGATGGCGCCTGCATAACCCTGAGCCTCAGCTGCGTCAACCTTGTCCTGGAAGAAGCAGGAGCCTCGCTGAACAAGGGCGATCTGGCCGTCGGCGGTTGCCGCCGGAATCTCACCAGCGGTACAGCCTTCGCCGCCGGTCCAGATGACGTCACCGGTGAAACCGTCGGCTACCGACGGACCGAAGTCGGCAGGGCCAGCATCGTAGGTGGTGCCCTCGAAGGTCACGCCGAAGGTCGTCGGGTCGAAGTCTTCGTCACCGGCAAAGATGTAGTCGCCGTTACCGCCGAATACCGCAGCGTGACCATTGCCCTCGTAGGGGCGGCCCAGCGGATCGGTTTCGGGGTAGGTGGAATCACCGAGGAAGACAGGGTTGGCCGGATCGGTCACGTCGAGGGTGACGAACCCGGCATCCCAGTAGGAGACGACTGCAATGTCGCGCCCGTCGATGTTCTCAACCCAGACATCATGGTTGAACAGGCCAGCAGAGGAGCCGGTCTCCAGCTGATCGAGGTTCAGACCCTGCGGAACCCAGTCGAGTGCACCGGTGAGGACGAGAGCCTCAGGGTTGGCCGGGTCGGTAATGTCGACGATGAAGGTGTCGAAGAAGTCGAACGTGTCAGCCACACCGATGAGGTAGGTGTTGCCATCAGCACTCGTCCACGGGAAGGTATTGTGCACACCACCGAAGTCGAGGAAGCTCTTTTCAAGCGGCTTGACTCGCTCAGGGTTGGTTACGTCCCAAAGCGAGATGCCGCCTCGGCCGTGCTGTGAAGCAGCGCCTGGACCCTTCTTGCCGATCTCGTCCTTGTTGCCATTGGTGTTCGCCCGGCCACAGTCGATCTGGTCCGGCTCACCATCGCCATCGCGATCCTTCTTGATGATCGGGCACGCCTTGTTGATGTTCAGATCAGAGACAGCGCCACCGTTGATACCGGCGCCACAGGGCTCTTCGGTCGTGATGAGCACGGTTCGATCGCCGACGGTGATTGTCTTCACGTCGTTGACGCGGGTGTCGGGCGGCGACTTGATTTCAGCCACCGTGGCACCTGTGGTGTCGGGATAGTTGGCGATAGCAGCGGCCAGATCGACCACGAAGACACCCGACGATGAGCATTCAGGGTCTTGGAAGGTGCCGATGTAGGCGTAACCATCTTGTGACCACACGTCGGTGTATTTGCCGTCGGTGATGCCTTCGAGGACATCTCGACCGATGACCTCGAAACCATAGTTCACGTTGCTGGCTACGTGCCCGTCGTTGTCGCTCTCATGAGCGGACGCCGGAACAATCAGAACTGCCAGGACTGCAAGAGCGCCGAGGATCGCGGGAATCCATCGTCGGGAGGATCTCATATGTGTATCTCCACATCTGTAGCGTGATTAAGTTTTTGTGCGAGACGATCGCGAAAGGGAAGCCAGGGGCCAACACCAACGAAACCAACCGTCACAGCACCGAGTCCAACAATAGGTCGATTACCTACCAATGTTCAACAGTTGTGTTGAATCAGTTCTGTGGTGACTATTAGCGTTGACTCTCAATCTCCAAAGACGATGATCAGAAAGAAGCAATGATCAGAGTGAAGCATTGACCCTTGGTGTGTTATCGCAGCGCGACGAGGCAAAGAAATCGGCCGCATGGTGCCGCTCGCCGGTGGGAGAAAAAGCGATCGTTGAGTACGTAAGAATCAAGCCCAGTCACTTGGACCTGGTCTTGTGGTATGCCGACGGCAAGGATTTGGAGCTGGTTCGCCCGCCATAGGTCGAACGCCATTGTGCCGTCGTAGCGGTTGATGATCACGCTGTCGCCGTCTTCGAACGGGGCGAAGGCGGCTCGAGCCTGCGAGGCGACGTCCTCTTTCACTTCATAGGACTCAGGACCGATGGAGGGGCCGATGGCGGCCCAAATGTCGCGAGGATCAGAACCGAAATCATCGATCATGATGCGCAAGACATTGGTGGTCACCTTCGCCACGGTTCCCGGCCAGCCAGCATGCGCCACCGCGATCACGCGTCGATTCGGATCATAAAAGGCTACGGGGACGCAGTCGGCCTGGAGCACAGCGAGCACGGCATCAGGTTCATCGGTTATCAGCCCGTCGGTGCCGGCGATGGCTGAATCGGGGTCTAGCCCGCCCCGCCCGATGTCAGACTTTTCCACGACGTGGACGTGGCCATCGTGAACTTGGCGCCCCATCGTCAAACGTCGAGGATCCAGCCCGAGCGACTCAACAAAGCCTCTCCGGTTTGCCTCGACGTTCGCCGGGTCATCACCGACGGCGTAGCTCATATTGGCCTCGGCGTAGTCGCCGGACGAGCTTCCGCCCTGGCGGAGGGAGACGCCAGCGGTCACATCGCCGAATCGGCGCCCGAAGTCGAACTCGACGAATGGAACGCCGTTGTTGGTGGTCAAGCCTCGCATAGGTGACCCCATGTTAGTGTTGGGTGAAGTGACACGTCCCGCACCACCACCACATCCCAACCCGCCTGCCGCCGACCGCTTCATCTACGAGGGCTATAACCTCGACCGGACAAGCGGGCAGCTCACCTGCTCCTACCGTTTCGGTGGAGACGACGAAAGCGATCTGGCCTTCGAGGAGATCTACTTCTTCGACCCCGAGCTTCTGGCTGATGCGTCCGAAGCGGCCCTGGACCGAGCGGCGCGGCTCGTTTTTCTGCTGGCGGCGGTGTCCTACTACAAGGCAGCAGCGCCACCCCGCGTCGATCTGAATGGCCACGACCTAACCGCAACCGAAGCCTCCTTCCTGGCCGAGTACTACCGCTACGGTCTTGGCGAGTTTGCGGTAACCAACGGTATGCCGCTCATCCAGATCAACTTCGAGGGGGCCCGGCTCGATGCTCCGGCCACGCCGCTGGCGGAAGGCGAGCTGATCGCTGATCTCGACCGCCCGCTCGTGCCCTTCGGCGGCGGCCTGGATTCGATCGTGACCCTGGAGCGGCTACGTCCGCTTGTCGAGCTGCCGACGCTGTTCGTCGTGAGTCGCCCAAACGATCTCTATGAAGCCATCGCCACTGCGGCTGATGTGGCCGACGCTCCTCTGATCAACGTCGGTCGCCAACTCGATCCGAAGATTCTGGAGTCGCGCCAACGTGGCTACCTTAATGGCCATGTGCCGGTGACGGGTGTTCTCTCCTCGGTGGCGGTGGTTGCCGCAGTGGCTGGCGGCCATGGTGCCGTGATCATGTCGAATGAGTGGTCGGCGTCTTTCGGGAACGTGGAGGTCGATGGAGAATCGGTTAACCACCAATATTCGAAGAGCGAACAGTTCGAAAACGCTTTCCGGGCGGTGTTGAACGAATCATTTGGCGACAAGCTCCAGTACTTCTCCATGCTGAGAGCCGACTCCGAGCTTCGGATCGCCAACGAATTCAAAGAGCTCGAGCGATATCACCTGACCTTCCGTAGCTGCAACCGAGCCTTTCATCTCGATCCCGCAGCGCGATGGGACCACTGGTGTGGCACCTGCGATAAGTGTGCCTTTATCAACTTGATTCTCAGCCCGTTTCTATCGGCCGAACGGCTCGGCAAGATCTTCGCCGAAGAAGGTGAACCGCTACGCAAACCGGAGCTGTTTGAGGTCTTTGCTTCTCTGATCGGTACCGCGACGGAACACAAGCCCTTTGAGTGTGTTGGCGAGATAAATGAGTGCCGAGCGGCGGTTCGTCTCGCCGTCGAACGATCCGACCGCAGCGACCAAGCGATCGATGCCGTTCTGTACCGGCTAGCCAAAGAATTGCCGGATGATCCCAACGACCTCCCGGCCGATCGTTTGATGAAGCCGCTTGGAGCATCGAATGTCCCAACCGTTTATGCGCCACGGTCATAGCTGGACCGACCTGGTCGATCTCCGGGTTGGAATCTGGGGACTCGGCGTCGAAGGTTTGGCCAATGTGCGCCAGGCGGTGTCGCTTGGCCTTGTCCCACTGCTCGTCGATCTACAGAAGAGCGGCGAACAAGTGGAAGGCCTGCTCGTCGACGGCGACGCCGACAAACTCTTCGACTGTGATGTGGTGATCAAGACCCCCGGGATCTCGCGTTACCAGGATCGAGTTCAGGCGCTCGAAGCCACCGGAATACCCGTTGTTGGCGGCCACGGTCTCTGGCTGAACGGCATCGACGGCAATCGAGTGGCCGCGGTGACCGGCACCAAGGGGAAGTCCACGACGGTGGCCGTCGTTGGTCACCTCTTCACCCGTCTCGGCATCGATGGTGCGATTGGCGGCAACATCGGTGTGCCGCCCTTCGACCCAGCCCTCGACCTCGACCCTCACTATTGGTGTTTGGAACTGTCGAGTTATCAGGTCACGGATCTGGCGGTACGTCCAAAGGTCGCCGCCGTCACCTCGCTCTCGCCAGACCATGTCGAATGGCATCGTTCGCTCGAGCGCTACTACAGCGACAAGCTTTCGCTGGCCACCTTGTCTCCTTCCGTTGACGATGCCGTGGTGTTCGCAGCAGCCAGCGGCGGTGAGTTGTTCGATCATCGCTCCTCGCTCGGCTCAGACCCCACATGGGTAGCTGCCGATGATCGCTCGCAGGCCATGGCCGATGCGTTCGGTCTACGCGGCCGTCACAACCATGGAAACGTAGCGATGGCTTTGGCCATCGTGGAATGCTTAACCGGCAGAGAGTTTGCGCTCGCCGAGTTGGTGGAGGCCGCTCATGGTTTTGAGCACCTGGGTTCTCGCCTGACGCCGGTTGCTACCTTCGACGGTGTGGAGTTCGTCGACGACTGCTTGTCGACCAACACGCTGCCAACGATCGCCGCTCTCGATGTCTTTGGCCAGATTCCAACGGTTCTGATCGCCGGTGGGTTCGATCGAGGTATCGACTACGGCCCGCTAGGGGAGCGGCTGGCTCAGGCCGTCAATCCGGTGTTCGTGCTCTGCCTCGATGAGCCCGATAATGGCGCCACTATTGCCGCCGCGGTAGAACATCACCGCGTGACTGATTTGGTGCAGGTGGCGATGGTTCAGTCGCTTGAGGTCGCGGTGGAGACAGGGTTTGCGTGGTGTCGTGGGCAGGGCGGAGGTGTGGTGCTCCTGTCACCAGCAGCGCCTACTCGCGGCCAGGCGTTGGCGGCCGATGGCAGCATCATTCCCACCCGGTTTTCAAGCTACGGAGCCAAGGCCGACGCCTTCGCAAAGGTGATAAGGCGACTCGAAACGGCGACGCTTCAAACCTGACTCACTTGTCTGGGTTGAACGCTCCAACTAGCATGTTGCCCGGTATAGCGGTTACGTAAAAACGGCGGGGGCGGTCCGAGCAATAAAGGACTGCTACATGAGTCAGCTTTCTGACGACGAAATCACCAATCCAGAGCCAGAGAACACGTTTGAGCAAGTGGTGTCTCGTCGCTTCGGACGCCGAGCCATGCTCGGTGGAACACTAGCAACAGCTACCGCCTTTCTGGCGAGTGGCCCGGCTGGCGCATTGACCAGCACCGGATTCCAAGGAAAAGGAAAGTCGGGTGGCCGCCCGAGAAATCCGAAGGCGGCCTTGATCGACTTCGACGCGATTCCACTGAACTTTGGCGATCGACCGGCGATCTCACCCGACTACAACTACTCGATCGTGATCCCTTGGGGGACCCCGCTCGACAGTTCCGGTCCGGCGTTCTCGTGGCCGGTAACCTCGGCCGCTGCTCAAGAGGCCCAGGTCGGCATCGGCCACGATGGTATGTGGTTCTTCCCTGATGGCGGGTCCAACGATGCGGGCTGGCTCTGTATCAACCATGAGTTCGGACGCACGTCGCATGTTCTGGGTAAACCACTTCCGGAATCGCTCGAAGACGTTCGTATCATGCAGGCCGCCCATGGCAACAGCGTGGTGAAGATCGGACACAACGGCGACGGAACCTGGGACGTGATCGACGATGCCGCCAATAGGCGTATCACCGTGAACACCCCGGTGCAGTTTTCCGGGCCGGCCGCAGGGTCGCCTTTGCTCGAAAACGCCGCTGGCAATGGTCCGGCCGGAACGCTCAACAACTGCGCCAATGGCTACACCCCGTGGGGCACCTACCTCACCTGCGAGGAGAACTTTAACGGCTACTTCGGCTCGACCGGAGGCTGGACGGCCAGCGAGGAACAAGCCCGCTACGGCTTCTCCGACGAGGGTTTCGGCTACGCCTGGCATGAGTTCGATCCCCGCTTCGACCTGGCCGCAGGCGACTACGCCAACGAAGGCAACCGTTTCGGCTGGATTGTTGAGTACGATCCAGAAGCGCCGGATCAGCCAGCGACCAAACGCACCGCGCTGGGACGGGTAAAGCATGAAGGCTGCGCTCTGACCATCGGCCGTGGTGGCCGCGCCGTGGCCTACATGGGCGATGATCAGCGCTTCGACTACATCTACAAGTTCGTGTCCGAAAAGAACCATGTTTCGATGCTGGCTCGAGGCCAGTCACCACTCGATCACGGTGTGCTTTATGTGGCCCGATTCGACGACGATGGCACCGGCCAGTGGCTTGAGCTGAGCATGGACGTGCCTGCCCTCGCCGCCCGATTCGAGTCACAAGCCGAGTTGCTCATCTACACGCGTATCGCAGCCGACATCGTTGGTGCCACACCGATGGATCGTCCCGAGTGGACCACGGTCGCTCCCGACGGCACCGTCTACTGCACCTTGACCAACAACAGCCGACGAACCGAAGGAAACGCGGCCAACCCGTTGGCCCCCAACCCGAATGGCCACATCATTCGCTGGACCGATGCCGACAATCATGTTGGCACCACCTTTGAATGGGATATCTTCATCTTCGCCGATGACACGGTTGGTACCGGCTACGACTTTGGTTCGGCCGATGGCCTTTGGGCCGACCCCTACGGCCGTCTGTTTATCCAGACCGACGGTGCTCAGCCTGAAGGGGCCAACGACCAGATGGTCGTCGCCGACCCGGAGACGGGCGACATACGCCGGATCTTCGCCGGTGTCGAGCGCTGCGAGATTACCGGCATAGCGGTTACACCTGATCAGCGCACGATGTTCATCAATGTGCAGCACCCAGGCAACGGCGATCCGGAACTAACCCGATTCCCCGACTATGACGCATCGTTGCCGCCGCGTGATTGCACGGTTGTGCTGACCCGCAAGGACGGAGGGGTGATCGGCTCCTAGCGGGACTACCTCGCTGTTTGGACGTCTCAACCTTCTGCTCACTAGACGTCCTACCCTTCTGACACGGCGCCTCGATCCACCACGAGGCGTCGTGTCATTCTTTTGAGCCCCGGTTGGGGTGATGGTGATGAGGGTGATGGTGATGACGTTGTCGATGAACCGAGGAAGGAGGCGATGAGCCGCCGGTCATGGCTCACGAGCAGGATGGTGCCCTTGAAAAGTTGCAGGGCAGATTCCAGCTCCTCGATTGCTTCGAGGTCGAGGTGGTTTGTCGGCTCGTCGAGCACCAGCACGTTGATGCCGGTAGCGGCGAAGACACCGAGGACGGCCCGGGTCTGTTCGCCGGGCGAGAGCTCCGAAGTCGGCCGCGAGATCTTGTCGCCGTCGAGGCCGAGTTTGGCCAACTGGCTCCTGGCCTCGCTGAAGGTGAGCCCGGTGGCGGCCATGAAGCCGTCGAGCAGACAGGCCACATCGCCGAAGGGTTCTCGATGCTGATCGAGCCGGCCGATCTCAGCTTTGGCAGCCACATGGCAGGTTCCCGCATCGAGCGCCAAGATGCCGAGCAGGGCGTGGAGCAGGGTGGTCTTGCCCGCCCCGTTCGCCCCGGTGATCAGCACCCGTTCGCCCCACCCGACCTCCAGGTCGACGGGGCCGAGGGTGAAGGAGCCACGACGCACGACAGCGCCCTGCAGTGCCGCCACCCGTTCAGCGGTTCGCTTGGCTTCGGCGAAGCGTAGGCGGAGCACCCACGGTTCGAACGGCTTGTCGACGCGCTCGAGACGTTGGAGCGCCTGGTTGGCCGCGCTGGCTCGTCCTCCCATCGCTTCGGCCCGTTCGATCTTGCCGCTCTTGATGTTCTTGTCTGGCTCATCGCGATGCTTGGCGCGGTTTCGGCCCTTGGTGGCCCAGCGTTGCATCCGATCCGTCTGGGCTTCCAGTTGTGCCTTCGTCTGGGAGAACTGGGCGTAGCGTTCTTGTTCGTGCTGCTGGGCTCTGGCCCGCTCGACCTGCCAGGCCTGGAAACCTCCGTGGTATCGGGTGGCTCGGCGAGAATGGGCATCGAGTTCGAGGACGGAGGTAACGGCAACGTCGAGGAACGCTCGATCGTGGCTGACGACGATGAAGGGCCCATGGCGTTGGTCCAGCATGGTTTCGAGCGCTTCGAGCCCGGCGGCGTCGAGGTCGTTGGTGGGCTCGTCGAGCAAGAGAACGTTGTGCACGCTAAGGGCGACCGAAGCCAGATTCAGTTTCGTTCGTTGACCACCCGAGAGCAGATTCGTGGATTGTGAGCGATCAAGACTGGCGAGACCGACCGCTGCCATCGCTGCATCCAGGCGTGCCTCGAAGGTGTCGGGTTCGGTGGCGAGGTAACGCTTTAGTGCTTGGTCGTAGCGGTCGTTGGCAGCCGCCGAGCCGTCGGCCATGGAGCGGGTTGCTGCCTCGAACTCGGCGAGGGCCTGGCCGAGCCCCGTCCGGCGTTCCAACAGTTCGATGATGCTCTCGCCCGGTCGGTCGTCGAGCTGTTGGGTGACCATGCCGATAGAGCCGCCGGTTGGGATCAAGCTGATGGACCCTGAGTCGGGATGCAGTTGCCCAGCCAGAAGCTTGAGCAAGGTCGACTTGCCCGATCCGTTTGGGCCGATGATCCCTAGCCGGTCGTCGGGCGCGAGGGTGAAGCTGACCGAGTCGAGGATGGTCGAGGGCCCGTAACTGAACGTCACGTTGTCGACGAGGAGTTGGCTGGAGGTGGAAGCTTGCGATGACATAGGAAAACCTTCGGTGCATCCTCAGAACGACGTGTACCAACGACGTGCGAGGTGAACGAGCAGGACGGTTCCTAGTGCTTCACGGGGTTCAGTGTAGCGCCTTTGGTGAACTGCTGCCGGCCTGTAACGCCTCGCGAAGTCGGGGCGCGACCTCGTTGGCCAGCCGCTCGATGTTCACACCCATGTATTCGGGGTCGATGCCGGGCGGGAGGCCCGACGATGCGATATCGGTGACGCCGTAGGCGGTGATGAACCGGTGAAGTTCGGCCACACAGTGATCGACGTCGCCGATGATTACGGTCTGGGGGATAGCGTCGTCGGCGCCCCACGCGTAAGTGTCAGGGGTTTCGGCCATGAAGGTGTTGTAGACACTCATACGAAACCGCTCAGCGGCTCGCAACATGGGCCAGTCTCGCTCGACATCGTCGGTGACATAGATGCTGCGGATCAGGCCGACCCGGCGAGCGTCTGGATCCGCTCCGGTCGCGCTCACCGCCGCCCGCCACGGGTCCAGAACCTCGCTGCGTCGACCCTGCGGTAAGAGATGGGTGCCGAACCGGGCTGCTCGTTCGGCCCCAGCGGTCGACATGGCTGCAATCCACAGTGGGGGACCGCCGGGCTGCACCGGCTTGGGGTGAACATCGATGTTGTCCAGCTGGTAACGCTTTCCGCTGTAGCTGAAGGGTCCATCGGCCCAGGCCAGCCGAAGAATATCGATGCCTTCTTCGGTCATCGAGACACGGTTTTTCAGGGGGACCCCGAAAGCCTTGAACTCGGCTGGCACGTAGCCCATGCCGATTCCAAACTCCATTCGCCCGTTGGAGATCTGGTCGAGAACGGCCAATTCTTCGGCCAACCGGATCGGATGGTAGAGGGGCAGCAGGGCAATATCGGTGGAGATCCGGAGGCGTGAGGTGCGGGCCGCTATAGCACCGGCCAACGGCTGGAAGGCGGGGAGGTAGCCGTCGTCGCAAAAATGGTGCTCGGTGAACCACACCTGATCGAGACCGATCTGGTCGGCCAGCGCGGCTTGCTCGATGGTGGCGGCGTAGACGTCGGTCATTGTGAGTGATGACGCTGGATCGAGTCGACAGTCATACATCAGACCGAGCCTGAATGCCGGCCTGTCGCCGTCGGCTGCAACGTTCACAAGGCCGGACCCGGGCTCATCTGATAGTTGCTCCGAACGCACGGCTAGCTAGCGTCTTCTGCCGCATCGGGTCCTGCTTCGGCCGCACGTTTAAGGCTGGCGAGCGTGTCGCTCAGCATCGACCGAGTGAACTCGATCCGCCCCTGTATCTGCTCGTCGGTGAAGGCCTGCATGGCAGGTGTCTTGTTGACGACCCACCAGCGCTCGGTCAGCGTGGTGCCGGAACCGTTCGGCTCCATCTCATAGCTCCACCAGGTGCAGTTCTCGGCCACACCGTTCACCACAAAGGTGAACGCTTGACCACGGCTGGCCTCGGCCACCTCGCAGCTGCGCTCCCACTGGCGTTCGCCCGATTGGTTTGTGCCTTCGAACCAATCGCCGACCTGGCCGCTGCCACCATCAAGCCAGCGACCACCGGTGGCCTCCGGGCTCCATTCGCCCATGCGGGTGATGTCGCTGAGGAGGTCGTAGACCGACTCGGGCGTGGCTTCAATCTCAATCGAGGCGTGCTCGGAGGCTATGGCATTTGGGGCTGGCTTCATGGTGACTCCCTTAGTCGACGACGGTTAGATCGGGCACGTAGGTGCGTTGCAGCCAGTGAAAGACTCGCCACGCCGCGGTCTCGACGGCCAGCGTTTCGGCTGCGATGCGGGCTGCGGCGTCGGAGATTGGCTTTGCCTCCGGCGCCTTCATATGCACCTCGGCCACCCGTTCGGCCATAACAAACCATGCAACGGCGGCCTCGACTGTCTGGCCGACCGTGAGCATGCCGTGGTTGCGGAGTATCACGAGCTTGCGCTCGCCGAGCGCGGCGGCGATTCGCTTGCCGCCGTCGTAGGTCAACACCTCGACCTCTTCGTCGTCGAACATGGCCTGGTCGAACACGAAGGCGCATGATTCCTGGCTGATCGCCTGGAACGGACGAACATTGGCCGACCACGGCGTGCCGTACTGGGTGTGGGTATGGGCGGCGCTGATCACATCGTTGCGGGCGGCGTGAAGGGGGGCGTGGATGTTGTAGCCAGCGGTGTTTACTGCGCCAGTCGGGTTGCCGGTTTCGTCCTTGACCGAACCGTCGGGGCCGACCAGGACCAGGTCGCCTACGGTTGCGGCGTTGAACGGCACACCCCAGTCGAGCAGCCAGAAGTGGTCGGGAAACTCCGGGTCTCGGGCCGAGATATGGCCGTCGCCCAGGCTGCCCCAACGAGAGGCGCCGAAGATTCGATAACCGATAGCGCACATCCGTTTACGATGGGCCCGCTCGGCCTTGGTCGATCGTTCGGTGTCGTAGGGCTCAACCCCATCGAAGCTGGGATAGCGCGATTCTTCCATCACCAGAGACTAGGCGCGCCGCGACGGTTCTGACGAGGCCAGCTGGCCCCGCTACGCTGCTCACCATGGCTGACGGAGCGTCCGACGTGATTGTGGTCGGTGCTGGTCACAATGGTCTGATCTGCGCCGCCTATCTGGCACGGGCCGGCATCGACACCACCGTCGTTGAGGCCCGATCCACGGTGGGGGGTTGCGCCTCGACCGTCGACGAACTCGGCGCTCGCTTCAACATCTGTAACTGTGACCACACGATGATCCGGGCCATGCCCATCATCGATGAGCTCGACCTGGGATCCCACGGCCTCACCTATCTGGAATCGGATGCCAGCTTTGTCCACACCTTCCACGACGGTTCGCCGCCATGGCCGTTCTTCCACGAGCCCGAGCAGACCATCGCGGCCCTCGCCGCCCTCTACCCGTCGCAGGTGGCGGGGTACCGTCGCTACCTGGTCGACGCCATGCCGGTCGCCTCGTTGATGCTCGAGATGGCGGCAACCGTGCCTGGCTTCAGCGCCATGACTCGCACCGCCCTACGCTCCCGGCCGGTAGCGTGGCGGCGGCTGTTGGCTTGGTCGAAAGCCAGCTTGCTGGATGTCTTGGGTCACTACTTCGACGATTGGCGTCTGATCATGCCAGCGGTAACCACCGGCCCAACGGTGTGGGGGGTTCCACCCTCAACACCCGGCACCGGGCTGGCTGGGCTGCTCTACGCCACCAGGCACCTGGCCAAGACGGGCCGCCCGGCGGGAGGCAGCGGCATGCTGACCGACGCCGTCGCATCCACCTTTCGGGCCGCTGGTGGTCGTGTCGTCACCGATGCCCGCGTCGATCGGATCGTGCTGCGAGACGGGGTCACCTCCGGGGTGCGCCTTACCGATGGACGCATGCTCAACGCACCGACCGTGGTGGCCGCCTGCGACCCGAAACGGGTCTTTGTCGACTGGCTCGACGAGGTGCCGTCGAAGGCTGCGGCACTGGTTGAGTCGTGGCGAGCCAACGATCCGGGCGAAGGCTACGAGGCCAAGATCGACGCCGTACTCTCGCGGCCCCCTCACTACCTGGCCGCCGACGCCTTGAACCCCTGGCTCGAGGCCGACCAGGTGGCGACGGTGACCACCGCCGTTTCGCCGACGCTGGAGGGTTGCCGTGAGGCCCATGAGCTGCGACGCTCTGGCCTGGTTCATCCGACTCCGTCGATTCTCATGAACGTGCCCTCGGTGCTCGATCCGGCCATGCGATCGGTCGACGGCAACCACGTGCTCAGTCTCGAAGTGCTGTTCACCCCGTACTCGCATCCAGGGGGTTGGAAAACGTCGACTGAACCCCGGCGATGGCTCGACCTCTGGGGCTCGATGATCCAGGAGGATCTCGATGACCTGGTGGTCGATTGGCGAGTGATGACGCCGGAAGACTACGACGAACAGTTCTCCATGCGACGAGGCCACACCCCCTCCTACGCCGGTTCGCCGTTGGCCGCTCTGTTCGGTCGCCAGCCTGAACTCACCCGCTACACCACACCGATCGATGGCCTCTACCTCTGTGGCGCCGGAACATTCCCGGGGGCAGGGGTCTTCGGTGCGTCGGGTCGGAACGCAGCCGCAACCGTTTCCCGCCACCTCGGAGGCGCGTCCCATGCCGCCTAGCGAAAGCTCCACCAGCAATCTCGCGGGCAAGATGGCCATCAACATCATGCCCACAGGGCCGCTGGAAGAGATCGTAGCTCTGGCCCAGCTCGCCGAGCGTTTGGGGTACGAGCGATGCTGGGTCTACGACGAGGGTTTGCACACCCACGATGTCTACGTAACGCTCAGCGCTATCGCCGTGGCCACCGACCGGATCAAGCTTGGCCCCGGCATCACCAACCCCTTCGTGCGCCATCCGGGGGCGACAGCCACCGCACTAGCATCGCTCGATCAGCTCAGCGGGGGTCGGGCCTTCCTTGGTCTCGGCGCCGGTGGTTCGCTTACCCTAGGGCCGCTCGGTATTGAGCGAACCAAGCCGATCACCGCCATGGAAGAGATGGTCGACTGCCTGCGACGTTTGTTTGCAGGCGAAACGGTGACCCATAGCGGGCACGCCTTCAGCTTTGATCGAGCGTCGCTTTCCTATGGTCGCAGCGACCTGGAAATCATGTTGGCGGGCCGAGGACCGCGAGTGAGCGCTCTCGGTGCTGATGAGGCCGACGGCTTTGTGTTGAGCTACATCCATAAGGAACTACTGGCCGAGCACGCGGCCAGGCTTCGAGATAGAGCCGGTGATCGTCCATTCACCGTGACCTATTCGACCAAGATCGTAACCACCGACGCTGAGGTCGTCGCGGCCCGTGAACAGCTAACGTTCCGTCTGGTCGACAGCCCTGGTGATCTGCGAGAACGCATCGGGTTGACCGATGTCGTGGTCGATTCGATCCGCCAGGCGTTGGCCGAGGGTGGCCCGTCGAAGGCGGCAGCCTTCATCGATCCGGCGTGGGTCGAGCAGTTCGTCCTGGTCGGCAGTATTGAAGAATGTAGACGTGAGGTTGCCGAGCTGCTCACGCAGACCGGTATCGACCAGTTCCAATTGCCGGTTCATCCCGGCGCTGCTTCGGCTGGGCTGATCGAAGGTTTCGCCCCTGTTGAGACGTAAGCGGGTGGGGGCGTCGAACGAGTTGGATTCAGCCGCCTTGCCAACGCTTGACCGAGCCGATGTCGACGCCGAAGGTTTCGAGGGCGCGGCCAACGGAATGGTCGACCAGATCATCGATGGTGGCTGGTCGATTGTAGAACGCCGGGACCGGTGGGTAGATGACGGCACC
>CAKZXA010000105.1 GCA_937922045.1 uncultured Acidimicrobiales bacterium
CGACCGGGTCGGCTCGCTCACGTGGGCCTCGGCGTTTTCCTGATCGGCGTGGCCGCCACCTTCGGCACGCAACGAGCATCGGTCACCTTGGCGGTGGACGCGCCGGTCGACATCGGCGGCGTCGTCGCCGTTCACCGCTCGATCGATTTGCGGCCAGGAACGGCAAGGAGCGAGGCCGTGGCTCGTATCGAGGTTGACGGACACGCCCTCGAACCGTCGATCGTTGCCTACCACACCCGTTCTCGCCGCACCTCAGAGATGGACGAGTACCACCCGTGGGCTTCGATCGGGGGCACCCGTCAGGTCATCTTTGTCGACGGCGACGCCGAGAGGGCCACGTATCAGTTGTACTGGCATCCTCGCATCGGCCTGCTCTGGCTTGGGGCGGCGCTCGTCGCCTTAGGTTCAGCGGTTGCGTTTGTTTCGCAGCAGCTGGTCGAGCGTGGATCCACCGTCGTCGACCGGGTCTGACCCTGACGGTGGCGCCAGCGGGGTGGGCGGTTCCGTCGGCGTCGACCGGTCCTGCGTCGGCGTGGTGGGTGGGCTCTCAACCGTGGCCGCCGCCGATGGGGCGACAAAACTCTGGTCGGAACTCGAAGGCCGACTGTTTTGGGGCGCTTCGGCCCGGTAGGGACGGTCGATCTTTGGTAGACGGCGCTGCAGTTGCCGCACCGTGCGGCTCGCCGTACTCTCCACCACGGCAAGGGTGCCTCGTCGCCAGGCCAGGCGGCTTACCGCTACCGCTACCGGCCAGGCCAGAACGGCGAACCAGAGAAGCCAGGTTGCGAGATCGACCCAGCGCTGTCCGGCGGTTGTTCCCTCGTCGCTGAAGACCGACGACGCGCTCATCCCAATTCGGCCGCCGGTAGCGGCCGAGAGTTGACCGAGCGAGGGGTCAACCGTGCTCGTCGGTGAGTACTCGGCCGGGTAGGAGCGCGTGCTGAGACCGATACCGGTCCACACCGTCTCGTCCCCTTCGCTCACCGTGGCTCCCACCGCATAAACACCGGCCAGATCGATCGGCGCCGCTGCCGTAAAGGTCTCACCATCGATCCGTTCGAGCGGTACCTCCTGGCTCGTTCCGTCGGGGGCGGTCACCCGAGCAACGGCCCGGGCCTCATCTTCCCACGGGTTCGCTCCTTCCAGCCGCAACATGATCTGGTCGCCCTCGATGGTTGCCGCTACCCCGCCACCATCGGAAGCCGTTGGGAAGGTCTCCTTGATCACTCGGGACCAGAAGTCGGGATAGCCGGACCAGGCCGCCCATGGCTGATTCCAGCGTTGACCAGAGTCTGAGGTCCAGGCTGAGACTCGGCCAAGACCGGTTTGCCACGACACCAGGAGGGGGTCTTGATCGGGGCCGATCCGCAGATCGACCCGCGCTGTCGACTTGGCCGTTGTGGCCAGGTAGCCGTTTATCAGTGGCGCTTCGGTGAGGCTGCGTACCGTTCTGGCTGCCGAGGTGACGGTTGGGGCGAAGTCTCCCTCATTGACAAAGCTGCGCGAGGCTACGACGGCTTCCTGAACCAGCAGGTCAGGAATCTGTTCGAGGTTCCGGCCAGGATAGAAACGGCCACCACCAGCCACGGCGATCGGTTCGAGATCCGAGGCTGCACCTTCACCGGTAGCGACCACCGAAACCGTGATCCCCTCGTCGTAGAGCGCGGTGGCGCGCTCGACCAAGATAGTCAGGTCCCTCGGCTCGGTGAACCCATCGCTGAACAAGATGATGTGCTTCAAGGCAGCGTTCGATTGACGTAGTTGGTCAGCGGCCGAATCGAGTCCTGTCCGAAGGACGGTCGGACCGTTTGGAGCTAGCAGAGCCAGCCCCTCGTCGACGGTCTCTTGCGATGGCGAGGCTTGCAGGTCGATCACCCATCGATCACTGTTGTCCATCGTTAGAACGCCGACTTCATCGGTTGCATTCAGCGCGGCGATGGCCCTTGCCGTAGCGTTGCGGGCAATAGCTGTCTTCTCGATTCCGCCGTTGATGCGATTGCCACCGCCAAGCCCGTTCTCGCCCTCTTCATTGCAATGGCAAGCGCCCATCGAACCAGAGGTATCGATAGCGAAGACCTCAGCAACGGTCTGGCGGCGCAAGGGATCGGTCACCTCGCTGATAACCGGGAGGAGTTCCTCAAACGGTGAGTCAAGATAGCCGCCCAGCGCGTAGCTATGGTTCCCACCGATCACGACCATGCCCCGTCCGAGGTCCCGCACCACGGTGGTGAGTGAATCGACGGTGGCTGAGGAAAGGTCGAAGGCATCCACGTTGATCATGACGATCGACGAGTAGCGCACCAGCTCATCCAACGGAGGAATCTCGTCGGTTGGCACCAGATCGTAGGGCATGCCAGCGGCGTCGAGGGCCGCTTCAATCGGCGCTCCTGGGTCGGTTGGCCCGGTCCCGTCACCGGCCACGAGCAACACCCGCTCCGCCCCGCTCACTGGGATGGCGGCGAACGCCCGGTTGTTCTGGCTCACCGGATCGACTGCGGCCTGCACGTCGACCTGATATCGCATGACGCTGGCCGAGTCATCGCTGAGGACATCGGAGAACACAACCCGGTTGTCACCCGGGTCTAGCTCGACGGTCTGGCTATCGAGTTCTTCACCATCTCGGCGGAGCACTACCTGGGCCGACGTAGCGACCGAGGAGTAGACGCTGGCGACAACCTCTACCTTCTCCCCTACCTGTGCTGAGGCCGGTACGTCGATTGAACCAACAGCCACATCGGCCCCAACTTCGGCGTCGTACAGAACCAGGTCTACGGGCACGCCGTCCTGAGCCAGCCGCTCGACCTCCCCGAACAGGTCGCCGTTTGTAGATCGACCGTCGGTGAGGAGGACGAGTCGACCTCGCCCATCGTTTGGAAGCGAAGCGGCACCAAGCCGCAGGGCGGAGGCAAGGTCGGTGCCCTCAGAATCGACCTGGACAGTCACCCCAGCAAAGCTCGGATCCTCGCTCACCAGGTTTTCTAGACGAGCGCTGCGACCGAAGGCAACAATCCCGGCCCGCGCCTTCTCAGGCATCTCAACCAGAGCGTTAGCAACAAAGGATTCGGCATCGGAGCGGTGAACGGCCATCGAATCCGACCCGTCCACAACGAACACCGTGACCAGATCATCGCTCGAACGGTTGAAACCGACGTCGAAGAAGGTGGCCAGCAGGCTGATGGCCACCGCCACCCTGAGCCATTGGGCAAGGTGCCATTGACGACGACTAACCCCGATCCGTCGACCAGCCAGGAGCCACTCGGCGACCAGCACGAACAGGAGGCCAGCGATGACCCATCGTCGGAGGGGCACCTCGGCCTGGGTCCCCTGTCCGGTCTGGCGGTTGAACTCCTGGGCCAGTGGCAGATCGGGCGCAGGCTGGATGGAGGACTCGGCCGTCAGATGGTTCACCGCCACCGTGATAGACGGAGCTTGCTCGTCGTCACTCCCGACGCCACGCTGGTCGATACGCCAAAACCCGACCTTGGAGGCAGCGACTCTCGCCGTGCCCGGGCTGACCGAGGTCGTCGTACCCTCAGGGTCGGTCACCGTAGCTTCAGCCCGTGGGTCGATCGGCAGCCAGGCCCCGATGGGGAGCCGGGCCGGAGGAAGTGCGGCGCCGGAAAGCTCGGTCAAGATGCGGTCGACGATGATGGGGAAGGCCACCTGCAGCGGCAGGTTAGATTCGTCGATCGCGAAACTCTGATAGACAGCGTCGACACCGCCTGTGGTCGGCCCAGGTCGGACCCGGGCCAGCAGTGGAGCGTTCTCGGCCCCGAGCACGAGTTCAGCGTCGGCAGGCATGGTCAGGGTCTGCGAACGGGCGAAGAGGACCTCGCTCAGATCGAGACCGTTCACCAACGATGATGCGGCCTGGATTAGCGTCAGGACCGGACGCTCGGCATCTCCGGTCACAACAAACCCGGCTCCGCCCCCAGGAGGTGCGATGAGCCACATCGGCACGTCGACCTCGCTCGGCGGTGTCGTGCGGTCGAACACCACAAGGTCATAAGCGCCCCAGTCGGCCGGTTGGGGTAGGCCCGATTCTCGCCGTTCAACAACAACGCTGGGAACGACCTCCAGCGCTGTGTCGAGAAAGGCGTTTGGAGGCCCAATGACCAGAACGTCGAGTTCGGCTCGACGGCTGACCGTCGCCAACGCCCGGTCATCGAGATCGTAGGCATCGTCGGATTCGAGGAAGGCCTCGACCTTCTCACCCAACGGTATTCGCACGCTGATGTTCTTCAGATCGCCCTGCTCGAGGGAAACGACCTGGCGGTCGACGGTGACCCCGTCAACATCGATCCTCAGCGGAACGTCGGCAGCCGGGCCGCCATAGTGACGCACGCTCAGCCGCGCCACCAGCCCGCCGTCTGCCGGTTCGACCACCATCTGACCGATGCCACGGTTTGTGGCCGACGAACCTACCCGTTCATAGCGCGTGCCTTCCGGGGCGAGCCGTAGATCATCGGCCTCCACACCACCGTCGGAGACCAGGACGACCCGGGTCGGTCGATCACCCGCGTTGAGACCAGCCGCCAGGGCAAAAGCATCCACGAAGTCGGCTTCACCGTCGTAGGGTTCGATGCCGCCGACGGCGGTATCGAAGGCTCCTACGTCGCCGGATCTGGTAAGCAAGGCGCGAGCGTTTTGGCCAGCCTCGATCAGGCTGGCCTCACCACCGGCGGGCAGCTGACGACGCAGCTCCTTAGCTCGGGCGGCCGCTTCCTCCAACCGAGACGGAAGACCGTCGGTGGCCTGCATTGACGAAGAACCATCGATGACGAAGATCGTGTGCTCGCCCAAGGCGAGCGGCGTCAGTCGCACAGGGTCGGCGACGGCGATGGCCAGCAACAGTGCAGCCGCCACCTGGGCTGCGAGCAGCCACGATGGGATGAGCCGTTGCCAGGGTTGGGCCGCCGTGACCGGACGCTCCACCTTGGCCCACAGGAAGACGGCCGACACGACCTGGCGTACCCGGCGAGGCTTGAGAATGTGGAGAGCGATGATCGGCAGGGCCAACAGGCCCAAAAACAGGCCAGCCGGATTCGCGAACCCCCAGCCTCCCCAGAAGAAGCCGATCATCGTAGGACCCCGGAGGTAGTGAAGGCGGACATGAGCGAACGGGTCAGGTCATCGTCGCTAAAGATACGCACGTAGGCGGCACCCGAACGGCGCACTCGACCGGCAACCTCTTCGAGCCACTTTTGGGCCAAGGCCGCATAGTCTTCGGCCACCGCGCTCGACACGCTTACGTCAACCGTGGCTCCAGACTCGGCGTCGACGAGTTGCAGATCGCCGATAAAGGAAGGCGTGATGTCTTCTCGGTCAAGCACGTGCACCACAACCAGATCTCCCCGCCGAGCCGGGAGTCTGCGCAGTCCTTGATCCCAATCAGATGTGAGCAGATCGCTGAGTACTACCGTCATGCCGGGCGGACCTGGCCGGGCCAAGACATCGAGTGCGGCGGCGGCGAACGGGGTCTCGCCGGCCGCCTCCAACCCGGCCAGCCGAGCCATCAGCGCCGACTGGCCAGCGGGGCCGATGTAGCGCGGCCCATGGGAGGCGGCACGAGAGGAACGGGGGAAGGTGTGCAGGGCAACGGTGTCTCGGTTGGTGAGGGCCACAACGCCAACCGCAGCTGCGAACTGTTTGGCTCGTTGCAGCTTGGCCCCAGTCATCGAACCCGAAGTATCGACCAGAAGGCGAACGAGAATATCGTCCTCGGCCTCAAACAGCTTGAGTAGCAAACGATCCAGCCGGGCGTAGGCGTTCATATCCACTCGGCGCAGATCATCACCAGGGTGGTAGGCGCGATAGTCGGAGAAATCGAGTGATGAACCGAACCGCGGGCTGCGGTGATCGCCGAGAAGACCGCCGACCAGCGGACGCCGACTCGCTAGTTGCAGCTTGGTCAGGCGAGCCACCAACTCGGGCGGCAGCAGATCGGCGGCCGTGTCGCTCATTGCCTCAACCAAACCAGCCGCCATGATGCCGAGCGGATCGGCACTAGCCACACCAGGGCACACATCAGGGGGCGCCTCGGACACCGGCGTCGGGGGCTGGCACCGCACCCAACACCGTTGTGACGAGGTCATCGGCGCTTGTACCGTCGGCGATGGCCTCATAGCCCATCGACACGCGATGCCGCAGCGCCGACACCGCAACTGCTCGGATGTCATCGATCGCCACATTGGGACGCCCGTCGATCAAGGCCGTAGCTTTGGCGGCCAGAATCAGGGCCTGGACGCCGCGAGGCGAGGCCCCAAAGCGCACATAGGACCGCACCTCATCGGGAGCCGTTTCCTGATCGGGGTGGGTGGCCACCACCAGGTCGACGGCATGGCGCACACAATGATCGGGCACAGGAACCGCTCGGGTGAGTGCGATCATGGCCTGGATCCGGGCACCGTCGCAGACGGCCGAAGCGGTGGGGGTACTGCTACCGGTGGTGCGCTCAACGACCGCCACCAGGTCTTCGGCCGTTGGGAACGGCACCAAAGACTTCAGCATGAAGCGGTCGAGCTGGGCTTCGGGAAGCGGGTAGGTGCCCTCCATCTCGACCGGGTTCTGGGTGGCCATAACCAGGAAAGGACGAGGTAGGAGCCGGGTTTCACCGGCGACGGTGACCGCCCGTTCCTGCATCGCTTCGAGCATCGCAGCCTGCGTTTTGGGAGTGGCCCGGTTGACCTCATCGGCCAACACCAAGTTGGCCGTAATCGGGCCAGGGCGGAAGCGGAACTCTCGACTGCCATCTTCTCCCTGATGCAGAACCTGGGTGCCGATAATGTCGGCTGGCATGAGGTCTGGAGTGAACTGGATCCGACTCCACGGCATATCGACCACGTCGGCCAGCGTCCGCAGCAGTTGGGTTTTGCCCAAGCCCGGAACGCCCTCGAGCAGCACGTGCCCCTCGGAGAGGAGGCACACGAGAACATCCTCGACGAGTCGCCGTTGGCCGACGATGACCTTGCCTATTTCCGCTCGAATGGCTTCGGCCGTTTCGCGGTACAGCTCTGGTGTCAGTTGTTGTGGATCAGTCATCGTATCCGTCAGTCATGAGGGGGTCTTTCTGCAAAGGATTGCGCTATTGACCGTCGGTCAGCTTGTCGAAGTAGTTGCCTACGAGTTCTTGCTGGCTCGGGGCGAGACGTGTGCGGTCCAACGCTTCGGAGGCCCGCTGCGCATAGTCGGTCGCCACATCAGAAACAGGGATTCGGGAACCGCCGACCTCGGTCGGTCCATCAGCGGTACCAACGGTTTCCGACAAGCCATCACCGGTGAGCCTGCCGCCAAGATTGAGTGGCTCACCAGACTCGAGTGCCGCCGGGTCGACGATGCCAAACCCTGAGTTGTCTTCCTCGACTCGTGGCTGATCGGAGCCGCCTGGGTTTCCGACCCCGCCCTGGCCGGCACCAGTGCCGCCAGCCGCTCCGCCGACCGTACCGCTCGGGCTACCACCACCTGAGCCAGACCCAGAGCCTTCACCCTGGCCTTCACCGGATCCGGCGCCCTGGCCTTCGCCTTGTCCCGATCCCTCGCCTTGGCCTTGACCTTCGCCTTCGCCTTGACCTTGACCTTCGCCTTGCGCTTCGCCGGGGCTCTGCGCCAGCTGGCCGAGTTCACCGCTCGCCTGGCCCGCGGCCTGCTGGGCCGCCACTCCCGAAGCGTTCGCAGCCTGAGCTGCAGCAGCCTCACCCAACGAAGCTGAAGCGGCCGCGGCGTTGCCTGCAGCCAAGGCGTCGGCGGCGGCGGCGAGAGCAGCCGCGGTCGCTGGGTCACCGAGGCTCTGGGCCTCGGCCAGCTGAGCCAGGCGCTCGGCCAGAGCCTCCTGCTCATCATCGGTGAGCGCATCAGGGTCGGCGGCGAGTTCATCGGCCAAAGCCTGTACCTGCTCAGCCGCCGGCGGCGACGAATCAGCGCCGGAGCGAGGGTCGAGAGGTTGCGCCTCAAGGCTCTTGCGCAGACCCTGCGCCGCCGCCTCTTGCGAGGCGAAGTTGGATGGACGCTGAGCATCGATCTGCTGCTGCGCCTGCTTCAACAGCTCCTTGGCTTCTTCGAGCGACTCAGCTTCGGGCAGCTGTTCTGCCAACTGCTCCAGGTCTTCGAGGAGGGCCGCCAACGCAGGCGACTCGGCATCGAGCTCCGGTGTGGCCTCGATCTGTTCCTCAAGATCCTCGACGAGCTCCTCCACCTCGTCGGCCAGCCCATCGGTTTGTTCCTGCAAGGCTTCGCGACGGGCCCGCTCCTCATCCTGGGGATTGGCGACGACGGCCAGTACGAGGGCGGCGATCCCGAGTACCGCGGCCACCAGCCAACGGTTACGACCGGCCGGATCAACGCCGAGTGGAATGGCGGTGGTAGGAGATGCGCCGGACGCGAAGCGGTCGGCTCGACGCCGAATGTCGTACCCAAAGGAATCATCGAGATCTTTGAACTGCAGGGCGGCGGCGAAAATGTCCTTCGATCCAAGACCCCGATCAGCGGCACGAGCCGATGTGAGCAGCGGCAGCGGTTGCACGATCGCCCAAGCCAGCACCGCACCGAGAGCGGCCACCACCAGCACGAGGGCCGAGGGCTCTGGCCATCGCCAGGGGGCGACCCAACCGAGCAGCACGAGCAACAAGGCAAGACCAGCGACGACCGGCGAAACGAGGGCTGAGATGGCGAGGGCCCAGGCCAGCCGGAGCCGTCGTGCCACCCGGGTCAGAAACCCCGGTACAGAGGCTGCAAGCTCGAGGGATGTCTCGTCGGCTCCGGAGCCAGGGACCTGCGTCACTGTCGAACAACCTCTGCCGGTGTGCGTAGGCGTCGAATGCCCCGCCACGCCATCAACAATGACAGCGACCCGAGACCAGCCATGCAGTACAACCAGAGCTTCAGGCCGAACCAGTCGTCCCCCACCGCCGCCTCATTGATGCCGCCATTGCCTCCTCCTCGGTCCCATTCGAGCATGGCCTGCTTGATCCCTGACAACGGCCAAGGGCTGGTGAAGTTGTCGTTGATATCTCCAGCTGGGGCCGCCAAGGCAACAAAGGGGTTCAGCGAAAAGGGCAAGGCCATCCACTTGGGCGGTGCGTTGAAGTCGTCATTGACAAAAGAGATGTAGGTGATCATCATTGCGCCAAAGGCCACCAGGGTGCCGATGGTGATCAACAGGCTGAACCCGTAGGCGAAGAGGGTTGAGGCCGCTGTGCCTCGGGTCAACGAAGAGCAAGCAACGCCGATGACGGCCAACAAGAACCCGATCATGATCAAGGCCATCATGGAGGTTAGAACCTGGGGAATGGTAATGCCGCCGAGCAGGTAGGCGACTGCCATAATCGGCGTCGAAGCGACGATCAGCAGCAGTACAAAAGAGCTTGAAGACAACACCTTGCCGAGGAAGATTCCCGTAGGACCCACCATCGTTACTTGGAGCGGGATGAGGGTCTGGCGGTCGCGCTCACCCGTGATCGCGCCAGCGCTCAGGCCCGGCACCACAAACAGCAGCAACACCAGCTCGAGGATCATCACCCACTCGAACATGGTGCGACCCACGCTCTGGGACAAGACAGAGAATGGATCGATCGACTGATTGGCGGTCTCGCCCAGGTACGAGAGATAGGCCACGCCGAGAGCTAGAAGAAGAAAGACGATCATCACCACGAGGGAGCGACCGTTGCGGCTTCGCTGGCGTAGCTCACGGTCGAAGACGGGGTTCATGCGTCGGAGAGCGCCCGAGACCTTCGAGGTCATGCCGACGGAACGATTCGGACGGGGCCGATCGGGCCGATCGACGGCAACCGACGCCGGGGAGGCTGCGGTTGGGTCTGCATCGGCGGGTGCAGTCAATGATTGGTCGTTCACTGCACAATCCCCTCGGTAATTTTCAGGAACAGATCTTCGAGATCGCGCGACACGGACGTGAACTCGCTGACCGGTCTTGCGTCATCCAGAACCAGCCGTCGTAGCAGCTCCTGTTGGGCTGCATCATCGGCGACGGGGAAGTCTTCAACCGAACCATCGGCAAAGGTTACGCGCACAGCCCGTCCGGCCCCGAGGCTGTCCATGATGGCGTTGGGCGAGCCGGAAGCTAACAGCCGACCGGCTTCGATCACCGCTATCTCACTACACATCTGCTGAAGCTCAGCGAGAATGTGGGAGGAGATCAGAATCGTCTTGCCCATGTCTTGCAGCTGGATGAGCAATTGTCGCAACTCGATGCGGGCACGAGGATCGAGACCGCTAGCCGGCTCGTCGAGGATCAAGAGTTCGGGATCGTGGATGAGCGCGCGGGCCAACGAGAGACGTTGCTTCATGCCCCTCGACAAATCATCGACGATGGTCTGCCGCTTCACGTCTAGTTCAACCAACTCGAGCAGACCATGAATCAGCTCGGGCCATTCAGCCGAAGGAATGTGATACGTCGCCGCGTGAAACTCGAGATACTCGGTAACGGTGAGGTTCTCATAGACCCCCATCACATCAGGCATGTACCCCATCTTCCTGCGAACCGATTTCGGCTCGTCGAGGGTTGGGTGGCCGCACACGGTCGCCCATCCTTTCGTCGGCACCAGGAGGGTGGCCAGGATCAGAAAAGCGGTCGACTTGCCAGCGCCGTTCGGACCGATCATGCCGAAGATCGTGCCGCGGGGGATGTCGAGATCCAGATTGTTTAGCGCATACAACTGGCCGTAGGTCTTCGTCAGGCCACGGGTCTGCACGACGAGGTCTTGCTCTGGCTGCTCAGGCATGTGGAGCGGATCGTGGAAAGGCCTTGCCTCAGCCATAGGCGACGGCGGTGCGAGAGGTACGGGCGGTGCTGGCGGTGGCGGTGGCGGTGCTGCGGGCTCGTGATTCATGTCAACCTCCTACCGTCCATGCCAACTCGTCGCTGGCGGCGGGGATGGTGAGTCGGGGGCTCGCCGCCCCCCAAGATTCCGAAAGTCGTACCAGCACAACGCCGTCGTTGATTGCGGACGGTGGCACGGCCCAGCTGATGGCGGACATCGAACCGCTGGTCTCGCCAACACCCGAAGGCGCCCAGTCGACACCGTCCCAGTAGTCGAGCCCAGAGATGCCCTCGAGGTCGAGCGCCAGCTGCCGGCCGTCCTCGAGCTCAGCAAAGAGCTCAAAAAGGTAAGAGGCAGCGAACCGCTCTCCGTCGGGACCGTCAAGCATCTCGGCCTCCATCGCCATCGCGTCCTCAAATTCCTCTTCTTCGCTTCCCTGCACCACATCGCTGTTGGCATCGGCCGAAGCCGTGTCCCCGCCGTCGATCGGATCGGCCGAGGTACCGGGATGGCCATCGCCGGCCGGTCCCAAAACCATTTCGGCAACCCCCGGCAGATCGATCAACAACCCCTGGCCGCCTTCGCCAGCCCACCTCCGTTCGACGAGGAAGCGCCGACCGGGGAAGGCTGCAAGCCCTGCGCCGGATGGGCTAGCTTGAACCGAGATTGTCGACAGGAATCCGGTTCTTCCCTTTTCGACCGAGACGCCATCGATCGTCTCGACACCGATCGGCACGTCGGCCGCCCAGCCGACGACCACCAGCGAGCTGGACGCGAGGTCAACCTTGGAACGCCACACCTGGTACAGGCCGGCGTTAACCGGGTCCGTACGTTCCATGGTGCGAAGCCTGCGGATGATGCCATCCTCGGCTGGGTTCTCGTCAAAGCCCTCCTGTCGGTCAATGAGATTGAGCTCGAACGAGGTACTGGCGTCGGCTTCGACGTCGTCGAGGGGAACGGCACCGTCACCGATGCCGACCACGACGCCAGAGAGATCGTAGCCGGATCGATTCGTGACCCTTCCGGCCAGCGTCGTCTC
This sequence comes from uncultured Acidimicrobiales bacterium, assembly GCA_937922045.1. Taxonomy (GTDB): domain Bacteria; phylum Actinomycetota; class Acidimicrobiia; order Acidimicrobiales; family SZUA-35; genus JAHELU01. The sequence goes on from CAKZXA010000105.1 coordinate 11,812, forward strand.
GGTTGCTCCGGTGATCTCGATCTCCCACGACGCATCCTGCCCGGCGGGAACAACGGAACGTCGGGTCGTGCTTATCACGGCTACGCCAGCAGGTGGCACGTCGAGGCCATACCGGTCTCCCCGTCGCTCGGGTCGACCGACCGTCTGGGCGCCTCCACCAAAATCGTTCCAGGGGTCGACCACTCTCGCCGCCGGCTCCCAGCCGTCGACAAGACTGAGCCCCACATAGCCGCCAGACTGGCTGTAGAGCAAGGTCTCAGCCGTCGTCGTACGTACCGGCCCGTTGTCGGCGATAAGGGCGGCAAAGGAACCCGAAGCGCCACTCTGCGTCGCTCGGCCGACCAGCCAGATACCACCGGTGACACCAAGGGCGAGCAAGGGAACGAGCAGCCAGAAAAGTGGAGCCCGATTCATCGAGCGGAGCAGAATCCAGAGCCCCGGCCCGACGAGCAAGATATAGATGAGCAGGAAGATCACAATCGGACCAATATCGAGAATCGAGATGCCCGAGTCAGCGGCAAGACTGCGGACCGTCGACCCCTGATTCCCACCGAAGCCACCCCCGAACTCATCGAATCCTTGCCGCGGCATCACACCGACATCGAACTCTCCAGAGGCCAGGGCGCCTTCTGTTCGACGAATCGAACCTTGACCAAGCCACGTCGATGTAGCATCGCCCGACAAGGAGCCCGGCTCGACAAATCCCGATGGGAGTTCAGACCACTCACCGTCGAACAGCAAGGCGCCCCCATCGCTGATCCATGCCAGCAATGCCGCCGATTGGCGATCATCCAGAAGCGAGGCGTCAGTGGCCGACATCATCCCCGTATTGACGGTGGCGAGAACATCGGAGCCCCGAACGAGAAGGCTGGGGTCGAACGCCAGCAAGGAGGCTCGGCGATCAGCGTCGATGGTTTCAATCGATGCTGGCATCGCCTGCGTGACAAGATCGGGAAAGACGGCGACACGATCCGAGTTGCCGTCGTCGATGTTCATCCGGGCCACCTTGCGAGACCCGGAATCAGGTTCGAAGCTAACGACGGCCTGGCCACCCCATGGCGGCGTACTCGTGACGATCACGAATTCCTTGGTTGAACCACCGGGGATTTCGACCGCCTGGCTATAGAACTCGTTGCCCTCAAAGGAAACGTCGATCGAACCCGTTGTGGCCTGATCGGCGGTGATGGCGACGACAAACGTCGACGGCTCCCCAGCCACCAGCCCCATCGGGGTCGACACCTCGAGTTCGGTGGCAGCATCGGCCGCACGAGCCATGCCCGGTCCGGTCACGATTAGGCCGGCCAAAAGACCGACGATCAACAAGGCCAGGCTTGAGCGTGTGATCGAACGAGACCAGGAGCCGCGATGCGACCGGTTGAACGCAGACACGACAAAGCACATGTGTTTTGGCACCCTCACAGCCCGCATCCTAGGCCAAATCGCTGGTGAACATGTGTCGGCCACCGACCACGACGAGAGGAGAGGCGTCGGCTCACACCTAACGGTTCCTCGTCGTCTAACCATTCGCTCTCCCCTGGTGCTGCACAGCCTGAAGACCGGCGGAGAATCACCCCGATCAAGAGTAAGACGCACCAGAACCTCGAAAGGTTTACGTCGTCGAACGACAAAACGGCGAAGGGCCGGAACCTCTCGGATCCGACCCTTCGCGTACGTTATGGATGCCCTCGCTACTCGAGGAACGCATGTGATCGTCAGATCACATCATGCCACCCATGCCGCCCATGCCGCCCATATCGGGCATGGCTGGACCGGCTTCTTCAGGAGCATCGGCAACGAGCGACTCGGTGGTGAGAACCAGCGAGGCGATCGATGATGCGTTCTGGAGAGCGGCGCGTGTGACCTTGGCCGGGTCGGTGACGCCGGCAGCCATCAGGTCGACGAGCTCACCAGTAGCAGCGTTGAGGCCATTGGTTCCGGTGGCTTCTTCCACCTTCTTGACCCAGATCGCACCTTCGAGACCAGCATTGTCGGCGATGAGCCGAGCCGGCGCTTCGAGAGCACGAGCGACCGAACGGGCGCCGGTCTCTTCGTCACCACTGAGGGTGGACAGAGAGGCCTCGACGGCGGGACGGGCACGCAACAATGCGGTACCGCCACCAGCCACGACACCCTCTTCGAGGGCGGCACGAGTAGCGGATAGAGCGTCCTCGATGCGGTGCTTCTTTTCCTTCAGCTCCACCTCGGTGGCTGCGCCAACCTTGACCACAGCAACGCCGCCGGCCAGCTTGGCCAGACGTTCCTGCAGCTTCTCACGGTCCCAATCGGAATCGGTGTTGTCGATCTCGGCCCTGATCTGAGCCACGCGGGCTTCAACATCGGCCTTCTCGCCAGCACCTTCGATGATGGTGGTGTTGTCCTTGGTGATGATGACCTTGCGGGCGGTGCCCAACATCGACAGGTCGACGCCGTCGAGCTTGAGGCCAACCTCTTCGGCCACAACCTGGCCACCGGTGAGGACGGCCATGTCCTGCAGCATCGCCTTGCGGCGCTCGCCAAAGCCGGGGGCCTTGACCGAAGCCGACACGAAGGTGCCACGGATCTTGTTCACCACGAGAGTAGCGAGGGCTTCGCCCTCGATGTCCTCGGCGATGATGACAAGCTGCTTGCCACCCTGCATTACCTTTTCCAGCACGGGGAGCAGTTCCTGAACGGAGCTGATCTTGCCCTGGTTGAGAAGGATGTAAGGATCTTCGAGCACTGCTTCTTGACGCTCAGCGTCGGTGACGAAGTAGGGCGAGATGTAGCCCTTGTCGAACTGCATGCCCTCGGTGAACTCGAGCTCGAGGCCAAAGGTGTTCGACTCTTCGATGGTGACAACGCCGTCCTTGCCGACCTTGTCGATGGCGTCGGCCAGAACCTCGCCGACCGCTGGATCAGCGGCGGAGATGGCGGCTACCTGAGCAATCTGCTCCTTGGTGTCGATCTCGACGGCCTGCTTGGCGATCTCGGCTACGGCGACTTCAACCGCAGCTTCGATGCCTCGCTTGAGGCCCATCGGATTGGCACCGGCAGCAACGTTGCGCAGGCCTTCCTTGATCAGGGCCTGGGCCAGCACCGTAGCGGTGGTGGTTCCGTCGCCAGCGACGTCGTTCGTCTTGGTGGCAACTTCCTTGACCAGCTGGGCACCCATGTTCTCGAACGGGTCTTCCAGCTCGATCTCGCGAGCGATGGACACACCGTCGTTCGTGATGGTCGGTGCACCGAACTTCTTGTCGAGCACGACATTGCGACCCTTCGGGCCAAGTGTCACCTTGACCGCATCGGCCAACTGGTTAACACCGGACTCAAGGGCGCGGCGCGCTTCTTCGTCAAACTTCAGCATCTTGGGCATAGTGGCCTCCTCTACTTCACTAGCGCGAGAACGTCGCGGGCGGAAAGGATCAGCAGGTCATCACCATCGATGGTGATTTCCGTGCCGCCGTACTTGGAGTAAACGACGGTGTCACCGGCGCTCACATCCATGGGGATAAGCTCGCCGCCGTCGGAACGACGACCGGCGCCAACAGCGAGGACCTCGCCTTGCTGGGGCTTTTCCTTGGCTGTATCGGGGATGACGAGACCGCTGGCCGTTGTGGCCTCAGCGTCCTTCGGCTTGACGACGATGCGGTCCTCAAGTGGTTGTAGGTTCATGCAAGTAGCTCCGTTTTGGGCGTTAAGCACTCACAGCTGTAGTGGATTAGTAGCCGATGCGGCCGTTTCCACGAACAGCTTGAGCGCCGTTAGCACTCTCGATGGACGAGTGCTAATGTTAAACCCTCATAGGGGCGGTGCCAACCCGAAACCGTCGGATTTCGATCAGGCAGCGATAAATCGCTCGCCAAGCGGCATCAGCTCTTGGCTGGAAAGGCAGACATGAGCCGAGCGAACATCTCGCCAGCCTGCCCAAGCGCGCCGTAGACCTCGTCATTTGAGGCATCATCGGGATCGAGTCGGTCGAGGAGCTGAAGCCCGAGGAACAAGGCGGACATGGCGTGAGCCAGTGCGTCGACGGGCACGGAGTCGGCGAGTGACGATCCAGCCAGTATGCGACGAATTGCACCAGCAACCGCGTCATCCCATGGCTTGAGTTCGGCCAAAACGCGTGGCCCCTGGTCGCTCCGTCCAGACCAACCAGCGACGACGAGAGCCAGTGCTGATTGCTCGCTGGGGTCGGGTGTGCCGCTCTGCAGTTCGACCGC
>CAKZXA010000106.1 GCA_937922045.1 uncultured Acidimicrobiales bacterium
GGCACCTACTACGACGGCAACCTCGAAACTGCCTCCTGAGCAGGCCTGCATATCCAGTGGGATCGAGGCAATAATCCGACCGTAAGCGGGTACATGACCCGCTAGGATCGTTCACTTAGCAACTACGGGTTGTAGCGCAGGTTGGTAGCGCGCCTCGTTCGGGACGAGGAGGTCGGGAGTTCAAATCTCCCCAACCCGACACAGTACGAACGCCTTCGGCGTTCGACCGAAGTTTCGTTCCGAAACTTCCACGGCAAGAGCCAAGTACGAACGCCTTCGGCGTTCGACCGAAGTCAGGCATCATGGTTTGATGTCGAATGACTTACCACAGGTTTCCGAGGCCCAGCAAGCCGAAGCGACGGCGTTCCGTCGTCTTCATCGTGAAGGCATCTTCGTGATGCCCTGCGCCTGGGATGCTGGCTCGGCACGGTTCCTTCAAGCCGCAGGCTTCGAAGCGCTCGGCACGACCAGTGGTGGCGTGAACTGGAGCCGCGCCCGTCAGGACTATGTCTACGCCGTTCCCCGCCACGTCATGCTCGACGAATACGGGCGAATCGCGTCAGCAGTACCGCTGCCTGTAAGCGGTGATCTCGAAAACGGCTACGGCTCCACACCGGAGGAAAGTTGCCGATACGGTTCGTGCCGCCATCCAGCTCGGCATGGTCGGGGGCAGCATTGAGGACCAGGCAAACGGGCAAGAACCAGGCCTCATCCCGATTGAGCAAGCGGTTGAACACATTGCAGCCGCTCGCGAGGCTGCCGACGATCTGCTGTTGGACTTCACCATCACGGCCAGGGCGGAATCCTACTTCGGAGGCGTTGCTGATCCGTTTTCTGACGCCGTTGAACGAGCCAACCGTTATGCCGCTGCTGGCGCCGACTGTGTCTTCATCCCCGGCCCATCCGATCTCGGTACCTTGCGGCATCTCGTTGAGGCCGTGGCCGTTCCATTGAGCCTCGGCATCGGCTCTGGCGGTGCAGCGTTGGACCTGAAGGATCTGGCCGAGATCGGTATCCGGCGCGTCAGCACTGGAGGGGCACTGCTTCGAGCGATGTACGCACTGCTCACCGCAGCTGGGGATGAGATGCGACACAAGGGCACGTTCTCCTTCAGCGAAGGAGCCGTCACCGAGAGCAGCATCAACGAGCTCATGGACTAGTCCGAAAACGACAAAAGGCGGTCAACCCGTTCAGATTGGCCGCCTTTGTCGTTTTGCTAAGGCCTTTAACCCTTCAAGAAACCCTGACGGATGCCGAGCCACAGGAGGCCAGCAGCGACAACGCCACCGACGACAATGGCGAGAATCCAATTCAGGCTGCCGAGGATCAACCCGACGATGAAGTTAGAGACGATGCCCAGACCGACGGTCTTGGGCAAACCGATGTCCTGGCCACCAGGCAGGATTGCCCGGCCCACGACGCCTACGATTGCACCGAGAATGATCGATCCGATAATTGCTGCTATCACGTTGTCCTCCGACTAGAGATACGTTCTTTGGCAATCTTCCTAGCGTTTGCCTCAACCATCGACAACTGCTTGGCGGAATGCGTCCAGTGAACCGACCCCCTGCCGGTCCTCTCAGAGCCTACAGCATTGGGCTTTCACCCAAAAACCAAAGTTCTGTTGCAGTTTCGAGATCGTGGGTGGAACGGAAGGTTTCCCAGCGCCCCAAATCACCAGCTGATGGGACTCCATGTCCGAATATCCGTGCTAATACGACCAGCTCGCTCCGAGCCGACCATCGACGCCTTAGTTCGTCGCCCTCGGTGAAGTAGACGACGATCGTCCCTCGGGTCACCCTGCCAGCCTCAAGACGCTGCAACCAGTAGGACTTCCCCTCTTCGTCGGGCTCACGACCCAAGACCTCGCGGTAGAGCTGATCCAGAAAGTCACCGAAAGCCAAATGGCCATAGCGCCGCTCAAATTCGGCGCCCTCGGCGAACCACTCGGCGATTGCCTCCAGCGTTGAGCCACGCTGATGGCGATCCACCCAATACGCCAGGCCTCGCTCATCGGCTGGGCGACCAAAGAAAGCGAGGTAGAGCCGATCGATCTGGCCCGTCGACGGATTCTTCGCCAACTCGGCCAATGCGGCAGCCAGCGGATCCTCTTGCCCGGTGCCCCCATCATCCTCGCCACTACGGGCTCGTGCGGCAGCGTCATCAACGTAAGGTGTGGGGTTCACAGCCGCCACCGAACCACCACCGACTGGCTGATACATCTCGAAGTGCAGGTGTGAACCTGTCCATTCGGCATTGCCACTATCGCCCACGTAACCGATGACCTCGCCCGCAGCTACCCAGGTCCCCTTCCGGAGATCGCCGTCGGACTCGAGCGAATCGCACAGCTTCGCCGACAACGCCTGCAAGCAACTCGCCTGACCATCATCGGTTCCCGGGGTGTCGTTGTTCAGGTGGATGTACTGGTACTCCCAGCCATCATCGGCGCGCAAGCGCACGATGGTGCCCCGGCTATTGCTGAACCGGCCCCAATCGACCACAGCGTCAGCGGCGGCCCGAACCGGGATCATCTTCGGGCCCATCATGTCAACCCCGATGTGGGAACGACCGCCGCTGCGAGCAGCCCCCCACGTGTCGCTCCAGTGCATGTCGTCGAGCCGGTCGACGGCCACCGGAAGCACGATTTCGTGTTCGGCTGCTCGCGCCGCTGATGGCATGAGCCCGGCACCGATGACAGCAACAACCGTTGTGGCTGAGCAGAGGGCAGTCCGGAGGCGAGTACGTACAGGTGGTACGGCGTTGAGACGCATTAACGATGTTTCGGTATTCGGCGGCGGCGGCTTAACAGGACGTTCGTCACGTCGGACGAGAAACTCAAGCCTAGATGATTTACCCTTGGAGTCATGGCCACTCTCGCGTTCGACACCACGGTGAACACCGTCGTAGGCACAGCCTTCGATGCAGCATGCACCACGGCCAGGGGCGCCGTCCGCCTCGTCCGGTCCACCGGTGGAGACTTGATTCGGACCGGGTTGGCCGGCAGCGAGCAGCCGCCAGCAGAGGACATGGCCTCCGAGGACGACCCGGGTCTCTTCGGGCCTGAAAGCGTTGTATGGCTTGTGCACGGTGATCCCGCGATGGTTATCGGCGGCCTTCGATCGCTCCTGATCCAGACCCTGCATCCACTGGCCATGGCCGGTGTAGCCAATCACTCGGACTATCGGGCCGACCCGATCGGCAGGCTCCACCGCACCGGCCGGTTTATCGGCGTGACCACCTTTGGCTCGACCGAGGCGGCCGAACGCTCTATCGAGATCATCAACCGTGTGCACCTCACCGTTACCGGCACCGCCCCCGACGGGCGGCCATACGCCGCCTCCGACCCTCACCTGCTCCTGTGGGTCCATGTGACCGAGGTCGACAGCTTCCTAGCCGCCTACCGGCGACATGGGGCCAAACGTCTCTCCCCTGACCAGCGAGACCGTTATGTGGCGGAAATGGCCGAGATCGGCGTCCGTTTAGGGGTCGATCCCGATGAGGTGCCTCGGTCTGTCGCCGAGCTCACGCAATGCCTTGAAGACTTCCGGCCCGAGCTTCGATTCGATGCGCAGGCTCGCGAGACCGTCCGCTTTCTTCTTTTCCCGCCAATCCCGTTGGCCACCCGCGGTTTCTACGCAATTACGTTCGCAGCGGCAACCGCCTCCCTCCCCCGCTGGGCTCGAAATGAGCTCTGGCTTCCCGTATTTCCCGGCACTGATGCCGTCGCCATCCAACCGGCAGCGACAGCCATGACCCGGGCCATGGGATGGTTCCTCAACAAACCGGGCATCTAGACTGCCGCCGATGGAACTCGCCAGCTTTCAAACCCTGATGGACGAACTCTACGGTTCGGTCGATGCTGAACGCGGCCTCCCAGCCAGCGTTGCCTGGCTATGTGAGGAGGTCGGGGAACTGGCACAAGCGGTCCGCAAGGGAACACCCGAGCAACAGCTCCACGAGCTGGGTGATGTCTTGGCCTGGCTGTCGTCGATCGCGAACCAGCTCAATCTTTCAATGGAAGACGCGGCCCAGCGCTACGTGACCGACCCGCCCTAGGCGTTGGTTACCAGCTCAGCGATCTCAACGGCGTTCAGGGCCGCACCTTTGCGCAGATTGTCACCAACCACAAACATGGCCAGCCCATTCTCCACCGTCTCGTCGCGGCGGATCCGTCCAACGAGCGATGGATCGATACCAGCGGCCTTGATCGGCGTTGGCACGTCGTCCATCTGGACGCCCTTGCTTGCGGCCAACACTTCGACCGCCCGCTGAGGGGTGATCGGCGAGCCAAAACGAGCGTTGACGGCCAAGGCATGGCCGGTGAATACCGGAACACGAACACAAACCGCAGACACGGTCAGGTTGGGGATGTTGAGAATCTTGCGGCTCTCGAAGCGAAGCTTCTGCTCCTCACTGGTTTCGGCCGTGCCATCATCAGCATCGGCACCACACCAGGGAACAGCGTTGTAGGCGATCGGCTCGGCAAACGCCGATGGCTGACCAAGATCGATCGAGGCGCCGTCATGGGTTAGCGACCGCGCATCGCCAGCCTTGGAGACCTGGTCGGCCAGCTCTTCGACACCGGCCAAGCCAGCGCCCGATGTGGCCTGATAGGTGCTGACCACGAGGGATTCGAGCGTCGCTTCCTCATGGAGCGCCTTGAGCGGGGCCATGGCAGCCATGGTGGTGCAGTTCGGGTTAGCGATGATGCCCTTGGGTCGGTCGGTGGCAGCAGCATCGTTGACGCCGGCCACGATCAGTGGAACCTCAGGGTCCATCCGCCATGCCGACGAATTGTCAATAACGACCACACCTTGCGCCGCTATCTTCGGCGCCAACTCTTTAGACGTGGCGCCCCCGGCGGAGAAGAGGGCAATATCGAGATTGGCATAGTCGGCGGTCGCCGCGTCCTCCACGGTGATTTCCCGACCCTGCCATTCCATAACACGGCCAGCCGAGCGAGCGGAGGCGAACAGACGCAGCTCACCGACGGGGAAGCTCCGTTCAGCCAGGATCTCTAGCATCTTGCCGCCGACCTGACCGGTGGCGCCGACGATACCGACGTTGACCAACTGTGCATTGACTGACTGTGCATCTACTGGTTGTGCGCTCATTCGATTCGTTCTTTCTCCGTCGTCTTTCGTGACCTAGCCCGAGCGTTCAGCGATCGAGGCCGAATGCTGTGTGTACGTGCTGGACCGCCTCATCAACCTTGTCGGCATCGATGACGCAGCTGATACGAATGGCCGATGTCGAGATCATGTCGATGTTGATGTTGTTGTCGGCCAGGGTTTCGAACATCGTTGCCGCTACGCCGGGGTTCGATTTCATCCCCGCACCGACGACCGATACCTTGCCGACGCTGCTCTCCGGTGCCACCAAGGTGCCGCTTATGGCTGACAACACACCGTTGTTTAGCGTTTCCTGCGCCTTGACCAAGTCTTCGGTAGGAAGGGTGAAGGAGATGTCGGTTGTGCCGTCGGCGGCCACGTTCTGCACGATCATGTCGACGTTGACGCCGGCGTCGGCCAGTGAACGAAACAGGGTTCCAGAAACCCCCGGCTGGTCGGGCACACCAACCACGGTGAGCTTCGACTCGGACACATCGGACGTCACGGCCCTGATTATCGGCTGCTCCATAGCACTCTCCTCTTCGTTTTCGTAGCGCTCTACCACCAGGGTTCCCGGCTCCCAGGTGAAGGCTGAGCGAACGTGCAAGGGCACGCGATGATTATGGGCGACTTCGACAGACCGCATCGCCGGCTTGGGACAGCCCGTGGCCGTCATCTCCAGAAGCTCGTCGAACGTGATCGTTTCCATCTTTCCAGCCCGGGGAACAATTCTCGGGTCGGCGCTGAAAACCCCGCTCACATCGGTGAAGAGCTCACAAAGGTCGGCATCGAGCGCGTGGGCAAGGGCGACAGCTGTGGTGTCGCTGCCGCCGCGGCCGAGGAAGGTTACGTTTTTCTCGGTGGAAACGCCCTGGGCCCCAGCGATGACGGGCACGATCCCCTGGGCCAACGATTCCTTGATCCGGTACGGATTGATCTCAAGGATCTTCGCGTTCTGATGGTTGGCGTCGGTGAGGAACCCGGCCTGCGAACCGGTGTACGAATGAGCTTCGACTCCCTGCTGATGCAGAGCCATGCACATCAGCGAGATGGCTTTGCGCTCGCCGGCGGTGATCAACATATCCATCTCTCGACCGTCGGGTTCCGAGGTGATCTTGGATGCCATGTGCAGCAGATCATCGGTCTCCTTGCCCATGGCCGAGACGACCAGGGCCACGTCGTCACCACGCTTTCGACAGCGGGCGACATGTTCGGCGACGGTTCTCATCCGGTCGGGGTCAGCGACGGATGTGCCACCAAATTTTTGTACGAGTAAAGCCACGCAGACAACGGTAGCGCCCCGGCCGCGACGCATCTCTGACTTTTCGCCAAAGTTTGCGGCCGGCCAACGACCCCGCCAGCGAACGAGTTTCCCGTCGAGATCTTGCTACCTTGAATTGCCGTGGCTACCGATAAACGTGAGCGCCAGCGAGCCAACCGAGCGCTCAAGCAGGAACAAGAAGAAAAGTCCGACAAGAAGGAGCAGGTACGTCAGCGCGGTTTTACCATCGCCTTGGCCGTGATCGGCGTCGCTGCCGTGCTCGGCCTGCTCTGGTTTGCGACTAGAGGTGATGACTCGTCGACCGACACCGCCGACGCGGACGCCGACGCCAGCACGACCAGTACCACGGCCTTTGAAGCTGCGGTTGTTGTTCCTGCGCCCGGTGGAACTATCGAAGGCACCACCGAGTGTCCGGCCGCAGACGGCAGCTCGGAACGCATCACCCAATTCGCCGAGGCACCGCCGATGTGTATCGACGCCTCGAAGAGCTACACCGCTCTGATGTCGACAAACATGGGTGACATCACCATCGAGCTCGATGCGGTCAAGGCACCGAACACGGTGAACAACTTCGTCACGCTCGCTCGCTACCACTATTACGACGGCACCCCCTTCCACCGCATCGTCAGCGACTTCGTCATTCAGGGTGGCGACGCCGTCGGGCCTCGACTCGGCGTCGGCAACCCTGGCTATCTCATCGATGAGGAAGCGCCTGAGGAAGGCGAGTATGAGATCGGCTCACTAGCCATGGCCAAGGGCCAAGGCGATACCAGCACCGGCTCACAGTTCTTCATCATCACCGGTGAGAACGGTGCGAGCCTGCCAGCGCAGTACTCCTTGTTCGGCAAAGTGAGCGAGGGTCTCGACGTTGTGGAAGCCATCGAGGCCATCCCCACTATTGTGGCCCCGGGCAGCAACGAGCCGAGCTTTCCGACCGAGGAGATTTATGTCGAGTCGGTCACCATCACCGAGAGCTAGCTCTCCAGCCACCGCGTCAAACAACACGACAGCCGATGGCACGACACCCGATGGCACGGCGCCAGGGGTTGAAATCCGCGGCCTCGGTCGCGCCTACACAACCTCAACCTCGGCAACCCGGCCGGCATTGGCTGACATCGACGTAACCGTTGCCGCCGGTCAGTTCACCGCCATCATCGGCCCCTCCGGCTGTGGCAAGTCCACGCTGCTTCGCCTCATCGGCGGACTCGACGATCCCGACCAGGGCACCGTTGCCGTTGGCGGACAGGACCCTCGGATCGTGCGAAGAGCTGGTGTTATCGGCTTCGTGCCGCAGACACCCGCCCTCCTTCCCTGGCGATCGGTGGCTGGCAACGTGGCCCTTCTCGATCAGATCGGCCGTTGGGATCATCGCCGACTCGGATCTGAAGCCGTCGACGAATGGCTCCGACGCGTCGGGCTCGAGGGTGAGGGCGATCTCCTCCCCCATCAACTGTCCGGAGGCATGCAGCAACGCGCCGCTCTCGCTCGCGCATTCGCCGTCGAACCGTCTCTTCTCCTCATGGACGAACCCTTCAGTGCGCTCGATGAGATGACCCGCCATCAGATGCAGACCTTGCTCGTCGACCTCTGTCAGCAGAACAAGCCGACGGTCATCTTCATCACCCACAGCATCGACGAGGCCGTTAAGTTGGCCGACCGAGTGCTGGTGCTGGCTGGCACTCCGGGCGCCATCGTGGCCGATATCCCGATCGACCTGGCCCGCCCCCGCACCGCAGGCATCGAAGATGCCGTCGAGTTCAGGGCCTATGCGTCCGAGGTTCGCTCCGGTCTGATGTCATCTGCAACAGACGTCGCCTCGTGAGCGCCTCGTGAGCCAGTCCCGCATGCGCCTCGTCGCCCCGGTGATCGCCGTGGTGGGTCTCCTCATGCTGTGGGAGGGCTATACCCGGATCTTCAACATTCGGGCGATCGCTCTGCCTCGACCATCTCGCGTCTTCCGAGCGATCGCCGAGGATCCCGGCTTTTTCGCCTCGAACACGTGGGTCACGTTGGCCGAGGCCGGGCTTGGGCTCGTGCTCGGCTTTCTGGCCGCCGCGACGGTAGCTAGCCTCATGGCCCACAGCGGGTTGATCGAGCGCCTGTCGTGGCCGGCCATCATCGTGTTGCAGTCAACCCCGATCGTGGTGATCGCACCGATCCTGTTGACGTGGTTTGGCTTCGGCTTGCTCCCCAAGGCTCTTATCGTTGCCCTCTTTGTCTTCGTGCCGTTTGCCACCAACATGCTCACCGGGCTGAGGTCGGTCGACGACGATCTGCTCAACGTTGCCCGCTCGGTCGATGCCTCAACGTTCGATGTCTACCGCAACCTTCGCATCCCGCACGCCCTGGCCGACACCTTCGCCGCCGCCCGCATTTGCGTGTCGCTGGCCCTGGTTGGGGCCGTGATCAGCGAGTTCTACGGCGGTTCAACCTCGGGGCTTGGCTATCAGTTTCGACGAGCCCTGAGCAGGATCGATCCCGACGTGGCCTGGGGCTGCATCGTGATCCTGGCCGGATTCGGGATACTCGGCACATTTGTGGTTCTGGCCGCCGAGCGACGCATACTTCATTGGCATCCTGCCCACCGGCTGGATGAGTAGTTCGAGGACTGGAGAGGACCTGGACGCATGAGGAAGCTCGTACCTGCCCTAGTGGCCTTGATCATGGTCGCCGCCGCATGCGGCGACGACGCACTATCGGCCGCTGGTGGCGACCCCTGTGAACGCAACACTGCGGTCGGCACGATCACCGTTGTGACCGGGTTTGATTTCGCGGCGTCCCCCGGCATTCTCGACCCCATCGTGGCCGAAGCTGAAGGCTACTTCGATGAGCTCTGCCTCGACGTTGAAATCCAGCCCGGTTTCGCTCCCCAGAACCACACCCTCGTGGCTTCCGGGCAAGCCCAGTTCGCCAATGCGGGATCCTTCGGCGAGGTCGTGAAAGCCAACGTCGATGGTGACGCCGGCCTGGTAGCGGTCGCCCACTACGGCAAGACGGCGATCGAAGGACTCGTCGTTCCAGCCGACAGCGACATCGAGAGCCTGGAGGATCTGGCGGGCAAGACGGTCGGCATCAAGGGCGATCTGCCCTTCTCTCTACAGACGATGCTGGGTCAAGCCGGTGTGGAACGAGCCAGCTTCGACGAGCTGTTGCTCGACACCTTCGACCCGGTCGCTGGCTTCGAGCTCGGCATCGATGCGCTTCCCGTCTACAAGAGCAATGAACCCATCCAGCTCGACAACGCCGACTTCGCCTACCGCATGTTCGATCCGCTGGAGGCCGACGTGCCCTCGTCGTTCGGCATGCTCGTGGTTGGCGAGAATTTCTTGGCCGACCACCCCGAGGTGGTCAATGATTTCATGCGAGCCTCGCTCCGCGCAATGGCCTTCTCCATCGAGAACCCTGAGGCCGCTGTCGGCCACGCCTTGAAGCGGATCGCTGGCAATGAGGGGTCCTTCCTCGGCGATTACACCGAGATCCCACGTTGGGACGTTGAAGGCAATCTGGTGGCCGATCTGACACCGTCGGGCGAAGGCTACGGACAGCTCGACCTCGATCGTCTCGGAGCCGAGATCGACGCCCTTACCGACGTTGGCGTGTTCGATGAGCTCCCCGAGTGGAAGGCCATGACGGCGCCTGAAATCGCCGACTCCATCTATGACGGTGGCGCCGAGGTGGCCTGGGAGCCCTACCAGCCGAACGGCTGAACCGCCCATGACCGCCTCCACTACCTATGGCGTTATCAGCCTGGCCGACCACCTACCCAACCCCACGACGGGGCGGCAGGTGTCGCAGCAGGAACGCTTGGGCGACATCGTCAACCAGGCGGTGAAAGCCGAGGAGCTGGGGTTTGTTTCCTTCGGGTTGGGCGAGCACCATTTCGGCAACTACATCATGCCAGCGCCCGAGTTGGCGTTGGCCTACATGGCAGCTCGAACCGAAACGATCTGGTTGGGCACGTCGGTGAGCTTGTTGGCCAATCTGGATCCGGTGCGCTTCGCCGAGCAGTTCGGTGTGCTCGATGTCTTGTGCAACGGCCGAAGCGAGATCACCTTTGCTCGCGGCGCTTCCGAGCGCACCATTCACGCCTTCGGCATCGATACCTTCGAAGAGCTTCGTCCCCGGTTTGCCGAAGCGTTAGATCTGGTGTTGCGGCTCTTGACCGAGGAAAACGTGACCTGGTCGGGCGCGTACCGCACCCCCCTCGAAAACATCACGATCCAGCCCCGACCGCTCCAGCAGCCCCATCCACCGATCTGGGTCGGTGGCGGCTTGTCGGAGATCTCGGCCGAGCTGGCCGCTCAGCACGGCCTGCCGTTTCTGCTGCCCAGCCTGTTCCGGTGGCCCGTCGACTACACCGACATTGTTGGCTTCTACCGTCGTCGTTTCGCCGAGTTTGGCCATGAGGGAGCGCCTCGGGTCGGCTTTCCGTCCTATGTGCACGTGGCTCGCACGTCGCAGGAGGCCAAGGCTCGCTGGCGACCCTATCTGGAGGCCTACCAGAGCTTCGCCTCATCGCTGAGGGGCAGCCATGGACGCGATACCGACTACGACGCCCTGCTCGCTGGCCCCGCCATCGCTGGCAGCCCGGC
>CAKZXA010000107.1 GCA_937922045.1 uncultured Acidimicrobiales bacterium
TCGAACGCAGCGCGCTACTCGCCAGCCGATGGCATCGTCTCGATCACAGCCACGAGGGCCGATGGGGATGTTCGCGTCTCGGTGCGCGATCAGGGCCCCGGCATTCCGGCCGATCAACGCCCCCATGTCTTTGATCGCTTCTGGCGAGCTGAAGGCAACCGAACGAGTGGCGCTGGCCTCGGGCTCGCGATCGCCAAGAAGATCGTCGATCAACATGGCGGTGCTATCGAGCTAGCCGACAGCGGACTCGGCGGTTCATGCTTCGTGGTTTGCCTGCCCCGCCATCAGGCCGATCAACAGATCGACCTCATCCACAGCTTCGACCAGGGGCGCGTTGAGGCGGTTCGCGGTCTCAGCTGACCGCCGGGGCGACTAGGCCCTTGTGCAGCTCGACCGAGGTTGGCTGCTTCGCTGATCGCTATGGGTTCATTCTGGCCTACGCCGACGGGTATGGCTTGCACATTGTTCACACTACGCTCGCTGGATATGTCACCCGAACCAGAGATTCTCGTCGATCTCACTATCAACCCTCCCCCGCCCGCATGGGGCGTGGAGGTGGATCCCGATGCCATCGAATTGCTGGCCGAACGGTGGGCCGACGTTTCAATGCCGTTGCCGACCTTTGCGTACCCCGGCACGCCGAGCGAACGTCCCGAGTCGTGGTGGTTCACCTATGTCACCTTGTCGGTGTCGGTGCTCGCCTGCCTCTGGCCACCTGAAGGCGAACAGATGTGGCGCACTTCCCACGACGGTATCTGGCTCGACGACGCCCCCGGTATTTTTGCGTCGTTCACTCGACTGGTATCGACCAGCGGGCTCGACCTGAATCGCTTCATGCAGCTCAGCGACGACGACGGCCCACTGATCTTCCAAGGCGAGGGCACGCTACAGCTACTTGGCGAACGCGTGCAGACCTTGCGGCAGGTGGCGGCAACGTTGACCGATCGTTGGGATGGCAATGCGGCGAACCTCGTGGCCGAGGCCGGTCGCGACGCCACACGAATCGCCGGGTTGTTGACCGAGACGGTGCCCGGCTATCAAGATCGGCCGACCACCGACCGAGGCGTGCTGCCCTTCGACAAGCTGTCTCATCTTGCCTCAGCGATCATGGCGGCCGGCGTGGATTGGTCCTTCACGAACTACCAGAACTTCCCGGTGTATCCCGACTACATGTTGCCGCGCGTCTTCCGTCACCACGGCGTGCTCCACTACGAGGACACACTCGCCGACCACATCGACAACCGCCAGCTACTGCCGGCTGGCAGTGAAGCCGAGCACGCGATCCGGTGGGCCACCGTGCACGCCGGAGCTTGCCTGCGGAGTGCCCTGGCCGCAAACGGCAATGAGGTCGATGCGCCAGGGCTCGACTACCACCTGTGGTCCCAGGCCGTACTCGGTGAAGCAGCTGCCAGCTTCGGCGAACACCATCGAACGATCACCATGCGCTACTAGCAGGGCCTGAAGGTACTTCTCCTCATCCGAGTTCGCCCGAGTCTTTACCTGAGCTGCTCAACTCTTGCCTGAAAGGCCGCGAGGAGTAGCCTTCAATCTATGACGAAGCCTGCTCCGCCAACCGGTCCGGCACTCCCGTTTCCCACGCCAACGACGGCCAGCACGCCGGGGCGAAGCCTGCTCGACTCAACCCATGAGTGGCGCCAGCCCGAACGGCGACTGCGAGACGGGGCACCCAACGTCGTCGTTTTCATGACCGACGATGCC
The DNA here is from genome assembly GCA_937922045.1 of uncultured Acidimicrobiales bacterium. GTDB lineage: Bacteria > Actinomycetota > Acidimicrobiia > Acidimicrobiales > SZUA-35 > JAHELU01. The sequence continues at coordinate 1,720 of CAKZXA010000107.1, forward strand.
GGATTCGCCAACCCAGCCTGTTTCGGTGGACCGATACAGATGCCGACCATGGCCAGGGTCGCTGGCGACGGGGTCGCCTACAACCGCTTCCACACCACCGCCATGTGTTCGCCGACCAGAGCCTGCGTGCTCACCGGCCGAAACCATCACGCCGTCGGCTTTGGACAGATACCCGAGTATTCGGCCGACTTCGACGGCTATGTCGGCGAGATCCCCCGCTCGGCGGCAACGATCGCCGAGGTGCTTGCGGCCTACGGCTACGGAACGGCCGCCTTCGGCAAGTGGCACAACACGCCGGTCGACCAGGTCAACCGATCCGGGCCGTTCAGCCGCTGGCCAACCGGACACGGGTTCGACTACTTCTATGGCTTCGTGGCCGCCGAAACATCACAGTACGAGCCCCGCCTGTTCGAGAACACCACCCCCATCGAACCCCCCGACGATCCCGACTACCACCTCACCGAGGACATGGCCGACCGGGCCATGTCGTACCTACGCCGCTGGCGCAACACCACCCCTGACCAGCCGGTGTTCTTGTACTTCACCCCCGGAGCGGTTCACGGGCCTCATCATGTGCCGCTCGACTGGGCTGATCGCTACGCCGGCCGGTTCGACGAAGGCTGGGAAGCGCTGCGAGACAGCACCTTCGCCGCTCAGCGCTCTGCGGGCTGGATCCCCGACGATGCCGAGCTCACCCCGATCGATCCGACCCTGCAACGCTGGGACGACGTGCCGGATGACCAACGACGGTTCCAAACCAGACTCATGGAGATCTACGCCGGGTTCCTCGAACACACCGACCGCCAGTATGGACGGGTGCTCGATGAGCTGGAACGACTGGGGCAACTCGACAACACCATCGTCTTCTATATCAACTCCGACAATGGCGCCTCGGCTGAAGGCCAGTTCGGCACGATAGCGGAGATCCTCTGCCAGAACGGCTTTCGGGTCGGCCCCGACGAGCAGATCGAGGTTCTCGACCGTGACTACGGCGGGGTCGACAAGCTGGGTACCGCCGTCGTCGACAACATGTACCACGCCGGTTGGGCGTGGGCTGGCGATACCCCGTTCAAGTCGACCAAGCTCATCGCCGCCCACTTCGGCGGCACCCGCACCCCGCTCGCCGTTTCGTGGCCCGATGGATTCGATGCCGAATCAACACCCCGCAGCCAGTTCCACCACGTCATCGACATAGCGGCCACGATCTACGACGTCGTCGGCATCGAGCCGCCATCCACCTACGACGGGATCGACCAGGACCCGATCGACGGGGTCTCGCTCGCTGCCTCGTTCCACGATGCGTCGGCACCCACTGGTCGCCAAACGCAGTACTTCGAGATCATGGGCAGCCGCGGTATCTACCACGAAGGCTGGTTCGCCGGAGCGTTCGGACCCCGCATCCCGTGGGACACCAGCATGCACAGTCTGCGAGGCTGGGACCCGGCCGACGATGAGTGGGAGTTGTACGATCTCACCGTCGACTACAGCCAGGCCAACGACCTGGCCGAGACTCATCCGGACAAGCTCGCCGAGCTGAGGGCAATGTTCGATGCCCAGGCTGAGGCCAACCAGGTGTTCCCCCTTGGCGGCGGGTTGCTCACCTCGGTCTACCGACCCGACCTCATGCGCTCCACACCCATCACCGACTGGACCTTCCACGCTGATGATGACCGCATCGCCGAAGCTATGGCACCCAAGTTTCTCAGCGGGTTCTCGTCTCGTTCGACGGTGCGATTCAGCGGAGGCCCCGACGACTCCGGTGTTCTGTTTTGTGTTGGCGGCATCACCGGCGGCTTCACGGTTTTCGTCGAGAGCGGCGTTCTGAAGGCCGAATACAACACCGGTGGCATCTACCGAGCAAAAGCGGCAGCCGAGGTAGCTATGACCGCTGGTGATCACGAGGTTGGCGTCGAGCTCATTACGGATGGAGCGAGGCCGCGCTGCCCGGCCACGCTCACCCTCTCTCTCGATGGCGTCGAGGTTGCCTCGGCCCAGATCAACAAGACACACTCGGCTATGTTCAGCTTCTCGGAAACCTTCGATGTTGGCAAGGACCTGGGTTCCCCGGTTTCCCTCGACTACCTCGATCGCAAGCCGTTCGCTTTCACCGGTCGAATCGAAACCGTGCATTGCCGCTATCTCGAAGCCGACTGAGCCGGCGACCAGCTACCTCGACGAGCTGGCGCGCTCCTGGACGATGGCACCGGCCTTGACCACCATGCGATGATGCTCCTTCATGGCAGCCTTGTTGATATCGATCGAGGGGTCGTCGTCGACAACGAGCAGATCGGCGACGAAGCCTTCGGTGATCGATCCTGTTTCGTCGAGTGCCATCAGGTCCGCCGCGTTTGAGGTGGCAGCGATGAGGGCATCAGCGGGCTTCATTCCTGCCTCAACCATGTAGGCCAGTTCGAGAGCATTGTCGCCGTGAGCGCAGTAGGGCACACCTGCATCGGTGCCCATCGCCACCCTGCCTCCGGCGTCGTAGAACATCTTCAACGATCGGGCTCCACCGCCGCGGATGCGTTCCAGCTTGTCCTGAACGAAAGGGGGGAGCGAGGCCACAAGTTCATCGTCGTTCTCCACCCGGTAGCCAGCGGCCAGCGTCGGCACCAGGTAGGTGCCCCGTTCAACCATCTCCTTCACGCATTCGTCGGTCAGGAAGATGCCGTGCTCGATACTGTCGACTCCGGCCCTGGTGGCGTTGAGAATGCCCTCGGTGCCCTGGGCGTGACTGGCTGTCCGTCGGTGGAATCGTTTGGCCTCGCCGATTCCGGCCGAGATTTCCTCGAAGGTGAAGTGGGCGTCTTCAGGGTTGACGCCTGGGGTGAGCACACCACCGGTAGCCATCAGCTTCAAGAAGTCTGACCCGGCGTGGATCTGTTCCCGTACGGCCTTCACCACCTCGTCTGGCCCATCGGCCACGCGGCCGATACGGTTCCCATGACCACCGGTCATACAGATCATCTTGCCTGCAGCCCGAATCGTCGGACCGACCTGCTCACCCCGATTGCAGGCGTCGCGCACGGCGAACTCGAGGTAGTCTTTGCCGCCACAGTCACGCACCGACGTGACGCCTCCGGCCAGCGTGGCTTGGGCCCGCTTGAGGGCGGCCAAAACCAGGTGGGCGTCGCTCATACCATCGGCTCGCAGGTTCGACTCTCCACCCAGGCACAGATGCACATGGCAATCGATCAGGCCTGGGAGCAGGGTGCCACCGGAGGTGTCAACGCTGGTGCCGTCGTGCCCGTCGAAAGCCTTGGCCTCGTCGATACGTTCGATGCGTCCGTCCTCCACGAGCACGCCGAGCCCCTCGCGAACAGAGCCCGTGCTGTCGAAGAGTTTCCCGCCGATGAAAAGAGTGCTCATCGTGTCGAGGGTAGTTTGCGCATCCCCACAAGTAGTAGCCCGGCCAGGCTAGGCGAAGAACTCCTTGGTCTCGTCGACACGGAACCGTGTCGTGGCCAGGACGGCCAAGACGCTGGCAGCAGCCAAGAGCACGGCTGCGGGCAGGGCGACATCGGCTAAACCACCTTGCTCCAGAAAGATGGAGCGGTGACCTCGCATCGCCCAGTAGGCAGGGGTGAAGGGCGCGATGGTCTGGGCCCAACCGGGCAGTACTTCCAAGGGCATGAGCGCTCCACCCAAACCGCCGAGCAGCATGGCGCCAACGTTCTGCACGCCATTGAACTGTTGTGCGGTGCGCAACGTAGCGGTGGCCAAGAGCATGAGGGCCACCACACAGGAGCCATAGGCGATCAGCATGACGAACACGGCCAGCGGCGAGCCACCATCGAAGCGAAGCCCGGCGATAAGACTGCCAGCGAGCAGCACGGCCAGCGAGTACAGAACATGGATGATGATCCAGGGCAGGGCGAACCCGGCAAGCAGAGCGGCTGGCGCTGCGGCCGAAGCTCGAAGACGATCCCAGGTACGCCACCCATGCT
>CAKZXA010000108.1 GCA_937922045.1 uncultured Acidimicrobiales bacterium
CAGTCGCAGAGTTACCAGCAACCCGATCACCCAAAACCTTCGTAATGGCAGCAGTGAGAGTGGTCTTCCCATGATCAATATGACCCATAGTGCCAACATTCACATGAGGCTTCGTACGCTCAAACTTTTCCTTAGCCATGACGGCGCATTTCCTTTCGTATCCGGAACGAGCTGTTCTCGGTGTTGTTCTCTAGTGAAACGGGTCGACGGTTCGGCGGCGCCGAACGCGGGGTGACCCTTACTCGCCCCGGATGCGCCGGACGATTTCTTCCTGCACGGAGCCGGGAGTCTGCTGGTAGTTGTGAAACTGCATGGTGTAGGTAGCGCGACCCTGCGTCTTGGACCGGAGATCGTTCGAGTAAGCGAACATCTCCGAGAGCGGGACTTCGGCACTTACAACCTGGTTGAGGCCACGGGCTTCCATCTGGCCGACCTTACCTCGACGTGAGTTAAGGTCGCCGATGACATCACCCATGTAGTCCTCGGGTGTTACAACTTCGACGGCCATGACAGGTTCGAGCAGCACCGGCTTCGCCTTGCGAGCCACCTGCTTAAACGCCATGTTGCCGGCGATCTTAAAGGCCATCTCCGACGAGTCAACATCGTGGTACTTGCCGTCGAGCAGCGTGACCTTGACATCGACCGTGGGGAAGCCGGCGAGCACACCGGTTGTCATGGCTTCTTTGATGCCATGACCGACCGACGGGATGTATTCCTTCGGAATACGACCGCCCGAGATCTTGTCGATAAATTCGTAGCCGCCACCAGCTTCGTTGGGCTCCATCATGATGGTTACCTCAGCGAACTGACCCGAACCACCCGTTTGCTTCTTGTGGGTGTAGGTGTCTTTTTCGACCTTGCTGGTGATGGTTTCGCGGTAGGCCACCTGAGGCTTACCGACAGAAGCGTCGACCTTGAATTCACGCAGCATGCGGTCGACGAGCACCTCGAGGTGCAACTCGCCCATGCCGGCGATGATGGTCTGAGCGGTTTCTTCGTCCGTACGGACAGTAAAGGTTGGATCTTCGGCCGAAAGAGCCGTAAGCGCCTTGGCCATCTTGTCCTGATCGGCCTTCGTCTTCGGCTCAACCGCAACGTGGATCACGGGATCAGGGAAGTCGAGCGACTCAAGAACAATGGCATTATCGGCATCGGTAAGCGTGTCGCCAGTGCGAACATCCTTGATACCGATAGCGGCCATGATGTCGCCGGTCATGGCGATGTCACGGTCTTCCTGCTTGTTGGCGTGCATCTCCAACAAGCGACCCAGCCGCTCCTTGTTGCCGGTACGGGCATTGAGGAGCTGGCCGCCCTTGCCGAGCTCGCCGGAGTAGACCCGGAAGTAAGTGAGCCTGCCGACGTTGGGAGCCGTCATGATCTTGAAGGCCAGAGCCGAGAACGGCTCCTTATCGTCGGGCTTGCGCTCGGTGTCTTCGCCGCCCTTGAGGGTGGTGCCCGACACTGGAGGCAGATCCAGCGGTGAAGGAAGGTAATCGACAACAGCGTCGAGCAGGGGCTGTACACCCTTGTTCTTAAAGGCGGTGCCGCACAGAATCGGTACCAGATGGTTATCGATGGTGGCCTTGCGGAGCCCGGCTCGAAGATCTTCTTCGGAGAGTTCCTCAGACTCGAGGTACTTCTCCATAAGGTCTTCGTGGAGGCCAGCGACAGCCTCGACAAGAGCAGCCCGATATTCGGCGGCCTTGTCGGCCATGTCGGCGGGAATATCGACGATTTCGTAGGTTGCGCCGAGATCCTTCTCGTCGGTGGCCAATGGCCACACAAGAGCCTTCATCCGAACGAGGTCGACGACCCCTTCGAAGGCGGCCTCGGTACCGATCGGAAGCTGAATGACAGCGATATCGGCGGTGAGACGTTCCTTGATCGTGTCGACGCAGAAGTAGAAATCAGCGCCGGTGCGGTCGAGCTTGTTGACGAAGCACATACGCGGCACGCCGTAGCGGTCGGCCTGGCGCCAAACCGTTTCGGACTGTGGCTCTACGCCAGCAACGCCGTCAAAGACAGCAACGGCACCATCGAGGACACGCAATGAACGCTCCACCTCAACGGTGAAGTCGACGTGGCCCGGGGTGTCGATGATGTTGATGCGGTGATCGTTCCAGAAACAGGTGGTAGCAGCCGAGGTGATCGTGATGCCACGCTCCTGCTCCTGTTCCATCCAGTCCATCGTGGCGCCACCATCGTGAACTTCACCGATCTTGTAGTTCTTACCGGTGTAGAACAAGATGCGTTCAGTCGTGGTGGTCTTGCCAGCATCGATGTGCGCCATGATGCCGATGTTGCGGTAGTGCTCTAGTGGTGTCGGTCGATTTGACATTGCGATCTGTTCCTCGTGCTCCTGTGCCGACTACCAGCGGTAGTGGGCAAACGCCTTGTTCGACTCAGCCATCTTGTGCAGATCCTCACGTCGTTTGACCGAGGCACCGATGCCGTTTGAGGCATCGAGAATCTCGTTGGCCAGACGCTCGGCCATCGTGCGCTCACGACGACTGCGGGAAAACTCGACCAACCAGCGGATGGCCAGGGTGGTGGCTCGACGAGGACGAACCTCGACCGGAACCTGATAGGTGGCACCACCGACGCGGCGGCTGCGCACCTCAAGCTGAGGCCGGACGTTGTCGACGGCGCGCTTGAAAGCAGCGACAGGATCGCCACCAGTCTTTTCGCCAACGATGTCGAAGGCGCTGTACACGATCCGCTCAGCGGTCGTCTTCTTGCCCGAAAGCAAAACCTTGTTGACCAGCTGGGTTACGAGAACCGAGCGGTACACAGGGTCGGGGATGAGTTCACGGCGAGGCGCGGGTCCCTTACGAGGCATGACGTACTAGTCCTTAATCCTTCTTGGCGCCGTAGCGACTACGGGCTTGCTTACGGTCACGAACGCCAGCGGTATCGAGCGTTCCACGAACGATCTTGTAGCGGACGCCGGGAAGATCCTTCACTCGGCCACCGCGAACGAGCACGATTGAGTGCTCCTGCAGGTTGTGGCCTTCGCCGGGGATGTAGGCGGTTACTTCAATGCCGGTGGTAAGGCGCACACGAGCGACCTTACGAAGAGCCGAGTTCGGCTTCTTGGGCGTGAAGGTGTAAACGCGAGTACAAACCCCACGACGCTGAGGCGATCCCATGAGCGCAGGCGTCGTACCCTTCTTGGTCTTGTCTTGACGGCCCTTGCGGACCAGCTGTTGAATTGTGGGCACCAGGCACCTCTTAGACAGATTGCAGTTTGGTTTGCAGGGCTTTGCGTACGGTTTCTTGAAAAGGCGTTCTCAGCCGGAGTTATTTCGAGCTAGACGATGGACCAAGCAATGAGAGCGAATGGACCCATCACAGCTTCAAAGGTGGCGATCGAGTCGGGCAATGAAACCATGACACGATCGAGTCGTTCTCTGAGGCCTTTAGCGCGCGCTGCACCTGGGTGCATAGGGCGCCAGCTTGCTAGGCTACGAGCGCTTGTTGCCGTTCGCAACTGCGCTGAGAAATCTCAACGCGGCCTGGATCGACACTAGTCAAGGCTAGCGGCTCGCTAGTTGAGTACCGCTCCCAGCGTTGAATCCGTCTGACCAGCCTCTACGCATACAAGGCGGTTCATCCAGGGCTGCGAGTTGTCGGCCCAGGTGCGCCCATCAGGGGCGATGTAGGTGAGCACATAGCATCCCGCCTCCACCGTGAACTCAAAGTTTCCGACACCGTCGGAGGTGGCATAGGTAAGCCACGTGCCTCGGGAGCCGTCACCACTGGCGCTGAACAGGTCGATACTCACGCCAGCAACAGCGCCACCACCATCGCTGACCGCCCCGACCAAGACACCATCGGTGTCGGCCGCGCCACGATCAAGCGTGGCCGAAGCAGACGAATCGGTGCCACCCGCCTCGACACAAAGGTAACGATTCAGCCACTGGCTCGACGATTCGACAAAGCGCTCACCAGCAGGAGCGATGAAGGTAGCGACGTAGCACCCACCCGACGCAAGCTCGAATGAGTAGCCGCCAGCAGCATCCGTCGACGTGGAACGCAGATACCCGAGACGAGCACCGTCAACGTCCGAAGTGAACAGATCGACACTGATACCAGCAACGCCCGCACCCGCACGATCGAGAACCTGCGACGCGATCGTCGTCGACGTTCCGTTAATGAGGAGCTGCTCCGAAGCGGTTTCGGTGACACCATCGGCCACACACAGGCTCTGGTTTGCGTACTGACCTGACCCAAAGAGACCAGAGGCAGGGGCTACCCCGGTCATGACGTAGCAGCCGGCACCGACGTCGAAGCTGGCGACACCAGAAGCGTCGGTCGTCGATGAGGTGATCCACTGAATACGACCCTCGGAAAAGAGGTCGACGTTGACGCCAGCGACAGGATTACCGGCGAGGTCGACAACACTCAGTGAAACAGTGGAATCGATCGAGGGTTGACCAGGACCGTCGCAGAGAGCGTCACGGGCAAAGCCATCTCGCCAATGCGAGACTTCATAACGATCGGCAGGGCCAGCCGCAATCGACGTCGCCGTGTGGCCACCGAGATACGTCTTGACCACATCGGCCCCTGAACCGTTCACGGCAAAGACGTAGTATTCGGCAGCGGCGACATCAGACCAGCTGAGCGTGCCATCGCTCCAGCTACAGGTGAAGACTTCGCCCTGATAGGGAGTAGGCAAGGCTGGCATCGGCGGCGCCGCAAGCCTGGGAAGCGATGCCTGCGTCGAACCAACGTTGCCGGTACGCGATCCCGGCACCTGCTGCGTGCGACTCTCCGAGGTATTGCCCTCGGCGTCGATGACGAGGGTCGTGAGCCACTCACCGGCGGTGATGAGATTGGACGACAAGCCAAAGTGACCCTGTGCGTCGGCTTCGACGGTGCCAATCCAGTAGCCGCCACGGGCGTTGGTGTTGTGACCGCTGGGTGAAAGACCGCTGATCAGAACCTCAACCTTGCAGCCGACACAGGCCCGGCCACCGACCTCGCCCAGACCGATGCCGTCGACAACGGCGTGGTTCAAAAGCCGATGTGGACCGTCGTCGCCATCTCCGCCGTCATTGGCGTTTGCACCATCGGGCGTTAGGTCGATCGAGGGGTCCGATCCAGGGCTCACAAAAGTCATCTGCTGGAGCGGATTCCTCAGCGTCTGCTCCGGTGGATGGTTCGTGTGCACGTCATCGAACGATTCGTCGACTACCCAAACGAGCTCGGGACTGTTGCCGACAATGTTGTCGATGTAGAGGTTGTCGTGCCCATTCAGCCGAATTCCGGCCCGACCGTTGCCAGCCGAGTCGCCCTGGAGGCCGATGCCGATGCGGTTCCGAACAAACGTATTCGCACCACTGAAATTGTGACGGTGCTTCACCCCGTCCCACCGACTGTTGGTGATGACGTTGTCGGCGAAGTAGTTGTTCTTGGCGTCGTCCTTGATCAACACACCGTGAGTGTTCATCGAGTAGTCCGTCGTCGTGTTGCCATCAGCCAGCGTGCCGATGTAATTGCCGATCACCAGGTTGCCGGTAGCGGAGTGTGACAGATCCACCGCACCAGCATTACTTTCGGTCGGCTGAAGATTGCCGGAAATCAGGTTGCCTTCGCCAGGGTTGGGGCCACCGACGAGGTTGCCCCACGTCCACCATTGGAGGTCGACACCGATTCGCTGGTTGAGACGATCTGACAGGTCGGGCTTGAGACCGATGACATTGTTTTGAATGACGTTTTCAGAGGTCTCACCATGATTGATGCGAATACCTTGAATCGTGTTTCCAGAGATCACGTTTCGATCGGCCAGCGCTGGGGTTCCGATGATGTTTCGGTCAGGACCCAGATTAATGGTCATTCCCCATTGCGAACCGGCCACAAAGTCGCCGGTAGCGCTTGGGCCGATGAAGTTGCCAACGATTCGGTTGCCATCGGCCGCCTCGCCCACTATCTCAATGTTGACGTCGGCGCCGGAGATAGCCAGGCCACGAATAACGTTCTCAGCCGACTCAATCATGATCGATCGGCGGCCCGTTGACCTCACCTCGATCATGATGTTGGCATTTGAACCTTGGGCCGCCGTGTTGACCGTGGCCCCAGGCTGGGTATAACCATCGATCGTGGTACCACCGTAAGGGTCGACCAGATTAGGCAAGGCCGTACTGATACTGATGACCTTGCGGCCGCTACCGATCGCGAACTCGATGCGATCCGGACCCCGTACCGCATTTGATTGGCTGATGGCGGCCCGCAACGAGCAGGTTCCAGCCGATGTACGACAAACGCCATCGGTTAGATCGGCATCGTCTCGATCATCTGTGCTGTTCACCACCCAGAGGTGATCAGCTGCCTCTTGAGCAGAAACCGCTGGAGAGCCAGAAATGAGCAGGGTGAGGGCCAAGAAGGCCGCTGCCAACACACCGCTCAGATGCTTCAACCGAAAACGATGTCGCATACCCACAGTGTGCATGTTGTTGCATCGCTATGCAGCCGCTTGTAGGCCGTTTGGCACAATTGCCTACAGACCTTCGACCCGGACAAAATAGGCAGAATCACCCATACATCGCCCCACTCAGGAATCGAAGTCGGGGGCCCGCTTCTCCTTGATCGCAGCCACGCCCTCTTTGACGTCGGCGCCCGAGAAACCGAGCATCTCCAGCGCAACCGACGCGTCGAAGGCTGGCCCGGCCATGAGCAACCAGTTGTTCAAGGCGAGCTTGGTCCAGCGGATGGCCTGTTGCGAACCCGCCGCAAGCCGACGCGCCACCTCGAAAGCCTTCTCGATCACCTGGTCATCGTCGACCACCATCGAGACAAGACCTAAGCGTTCGGCCTCCTCGCCGTCCATAGGTTCGCAGGTCATGAGGTAGTACTTAGCCTTGGCCATTCCGCACAGCAGTGGCCAGATGATTACCGCATGGTCGCCGGCGGCGACGCCGAGCTTGGTGTGACCATCGATGATGCGAGCCGATCGGCCACACACCGATATGTCGGCCAGCAAGGCCGTAGCCAGCCCGGCTCCTACCGCTACTTTTTCGATGCCGGACACGATCGGCTTCGAACAATTGATCATGTTGTAAACCAGATCGCGGGCCTCGCGCATCGATTCGGCGCGGTAGGCCGGGTCCTCGATGATGTTGTCGATCATGCCCAGGTCGCCACCGGCTGAAAACGCACCGTTGGCTCCGTGTACGACCACCACTTTCGTGTGAGGGTCGCGGTCGACTACCTGCCAGACGTCGGCCAGGTTGGCGTGCTTGGTCGCATCGACTGCGTTGAGTTTGCCCGGCGTGTCCAGCACTATTCGCAGGATGCCCGGTTCGGGCATGTCGATTCCCAAACCCTCAAAGTGGGCGTAGCGGGCGAGCGGATCGGCGGTCGTGTCATCAGCCATCAGCCGAAGCTAGTCGGCAGCGAGACTCGACTTCAATTTTGCGTGAGCCTCAGGCCCCGCCCGCCCAACCTGAGAGCAGGGCCACGGCTGCGTAGCCGTTGAAAACCATGTGAGCGATAATGGCCGGCGCCAGCCGATCGGTGACGATGGTGACGATGGCCAGGATCAGCCCGATCACGAAGATGGTGCCGAGCAACACGATCGATGCTTGAAGCCCGCCACCGATGAAGTGCGGCAGGGCGAAGACAAGGCTCGACAGGACGACGGCGGCTGCTGTTCCGGCTCGTTTCTCAATCGCCCGCAACGTGAGCCCGCGAAAGAAGAGTTCTTCACTGATCGGAGCGCCGACCACGACCGAAAAGACGATGACCCAAAGCCACGGCGATCCTTCACCGATCTCAAGGATCTGGGTGTTCTCCGCCGCCGATGCGTCGGAGAGGCCGGTGACGTTGGTGAGCAGCAGGGTTGTGACCGCGGCCGCAGCCAGACCGATGACACCGGTGCCGAAGCCGGTCCACAAGTCGGACGGTTTGAATCGAAGCCGCCAGTCGGCGACCGGGCCGAAACCCTTCCACTTCGCCACCAGCATGGGCCATGCTCCCTGAAACAATTGCTGGCCAACCGCCGACATGCCGATGGCGGGCAAGAGCCGCGCGTCGGACGAAAAGTCGACGCCATCCGACAACATGTCGGTCAACTCGTCCAGGCCAACTCTCGAGAGCGGTAGGCCAACAATCATGCCCACACCGGCCCCCACCAGCGAGAAGAGGAACCCCAGAAGGGTGTCTCCCATGCCCCACCAGGGTCGATCCTTGCCTCCGACTGCACCTGTAGGTGTGTTTCGTTCGGCGCCCAGGCCGACCGGTGCATCGAGACTACCACCGACAGGCGGGTGAAAAGGCGGGCCGCCTGGTGCGTCATAGAGAGGGCCAGTGGGCGGCGATGGACGGGTCGCGTCGGGCCCGGGGCCGGGGCCGTAACCCATGTCCCGACCTGGCTCGTAAGGTGGTTGAGCGCCTGTCATGTCCGTGTCGCCTTCTCTAACGCTGACCGGCCAAAATCGTGGCCAGCTGTTCTAGTGAAGCGTAGGAGTGTCCCTCCACAAACCGGTCGAGGTGGGGCAGAGCCGCAGCCATCCCGGCGGCCAGAGGGGCGTAACCGGGAGTCGCCTTCAACGGGTTCACCCAAACCAATTCGTGGGTTACGCGATGCAGACGCTCCATTGCCGTGCCCAACACGAGAGGGTCGCCACGATCCCAGCCATCGCTCAGGATGACGACCACCGAGCCGCGAGCCATCCCCCTGATGCCCCACTCCTCGTTGAATTCCGCAAGGCCCTCCCCCAGCCGGGTTCCGCCAGCCCAATCCTGAACCTTGGGCATAGCGAGAGTCAGAGCCTGGTCGGGGTCGCGGCTGTAAAGGAAGCGAGTGAGTCGAGTAAGGCGGGTTCCGAGCGCAAAGACTTCCACCCGCCCGCGGGCCACAACCGCGGCGTGAGCAAAGCGAACGAGGGCCCTGGCGTAGGCTTCCATCGAACCGGACACATCCAGCACCAATACCAGCCTGCGGGGGCGAGTGGCATCCTCGGTGTATGCCCGGTGCAGCGGCTCGCCTTGATGGCGCAGAGCGCGTTGCACCGTACGGCGAAGGTCGGGCCGGTCGCCCTTGGATGTAGCCCGGACCTGCCGACGGCTGCGCCGAGTGTGGGTTGTGAACTGGAGGCGAGACATCAGAGCCGTCAGCTCCGCAAGTTCTTCAGCGCTGCACTCGGCAAAGTCTTTGTCGGTCAAGACCTCGGTCCGGCTGAAACGCACCGGCTGAATCTCGCTGTCTTGCTCGTCCTCGCCGTCATCGTTGCCGTCGCCGCCTTCGTCGTCGCCGACGTCCAGGGCCAACGTGACCGATGGTGGTTTGCCTTCGAATCGGATTGTTTCGACGAACGTCTGCTGCCAATAAGCGGCGAAGACTCGATCGTAGATATCGATATCCTCAGGCCGGTGCAGCAGGGTTGAACGGCCGGCCCAGTACACGCCGGAGCGAGTCTCGACCCCGACCAGGCCCAGCGCCTGAACGTAGTTGATTGTGGCCGACGCCGGGACCCGTAACCCGGCTCGCCGTAAGGCCCGAGCGAAACCGACGGCCAGCGTTTCGCCAGCGGCCAGCGTCGTGGTCTCGGCGGCATCGTCGGGGGACCGCTCGCTCAAGCAGAGCCTCCACGAATCATGGCGGTGCGGACAAGGTCGGGCAGCCCCTGTTGGGTCACCCGCTCCTGATCCTCGCGATACTTCAACACGGTCCCGAGTGTGGCCTCGACCGAGGCCTCGTCGATCGCTACGCGACCTAGAGCGGCCAGAGACCTGGCCCAATCGATCGTTTCGGCCACACCGGGTGGCTTGTACAGACCCTGTCCTCGCATGGCTTCAGTGGCTGCTGCGACCTGGCGGATCAGGGGGGCTGCCACGCCCGGGGCCCGGAGCTGAATGATGGCGACCTCGCGCTCGAAAGTAGGGTGTTCCACCCAGTGATAGAGGCATCGACGCTTCAGAGCGTCATGCACGTCGCGGGTGCGGTTGGAGGTCAGCACGACGAGCGGTGGATTCTCGGTCTTGATCTCGCCGAGCTCAGGAATGGTGATGCTGTAATCTGACAGCGCTTCGAGAAGGAACGCTTCGAACTCATCATCGGCCCGGTCGATCTCGTCGACGAGCAGTACCGGAGGCGGGCCCTCGTTGGGGCTGAGCGCTTCCAGCAAGGGTCGTCGAATGAGGAACCGTTCGTCGTACAACGCTGCTTCGAGCGAGGTGGAGTCGGTGGCCGATGCTTCACCGGTGGCTTCAGCGGTTCGGAGATGGAGAAGCTGGCGGGTGTAGTCCCACTCGTACACCGCCTGTGAGGCATCGATGCCTTCGTAGCACTGCAGGCGAATCAATCGACCGCCCAGCCATCGGCTGAGCACTTTGGCCACTTCGGTCTTGCCTACACCCGCCTCCCCTTCGAGAAAGAGGGGACGTCGCAGAGTGATCGCAAGAAAGATCGAGGTGGCCAGGCCATCATCGGCCAGGTACTCGTTTCCTTCAAGGCCAGCTTTGACGTCATCAACCGTGGTCGGCAGGGCGCTCATCACTCGCTCAAGGGTAGTCCCAGGCCCGACCGTCGGGGGAATCCGCCACGATCGCCGATCCGCAAGGCCGCCAGCAGGTCAGTGTCGTCGGCCCCTGTCGTCCCAGAGGAACCCGTTGCTACCTGCAAAAATGAAACCGTTCGTGGGCTCACCCTGTTCCTCTCCCCAAGAGTGAGCCCACGAACGATCTACCAAGAAAGCATAATCGCTCCCCCGTCAACGAGCACTACGACGTAAGGCAGGGCCCGGTTAAACGTGCTGTGCTAGCTAGCCTCGGTGAGCGCTCGCTTGACGAGGACCTGAGCGAGGTGAGCACGATACTCAGCATCACCATTCAGGTCTTCGGGAGGCGAGGTTCCCTCGGCTGCCTTCGCTGATGCCTCATCGATGCTGGCACCAGCGGCCAAAGCCGCCTCCACTGCCCCGGCCTGAATCGGGGTCGCCCCCATGTTCACCAGGGCGACCCGACTCTCACCATTGAGCACGGCGGCCACGCCGACGATGGCCCAGTCTTGAGCCCGCCGGTTGAACTTCTGGTATGACCACTTGGCGTTCGGCACCTTTGGTATCCGAACTTCGGTCATCAGCTCATCGGGGGCGAGGGCTGTTTCCAGGAAGCCGGTGAAGAAATCGCTGGCTGCGATCTCCCGTTCACCGGAAGGACCTCGAACCACTACCGAGCCGCCCAACGCGAGGAGGGCAGCGGGTAGATCCGACGCCGGGTCGCCGTGGGCTAAGGATCCGCCCAACGTGCCACGGTGACGAACCGCTGGATCCCCAACCTGGCCGGCCACGTGGGCCAGGATCGGCGCCTGGGCCTTGACCAAGTCGCTGGTCTCCAACGCCCGATGCCGGGTAAGGGCACCGATTGCGATGTGCCCGCCGGAGTCATCGATGTAGCTCAGTTCGCTGATTCGACCGATGTCGACCACCACCGCTGGGGTGGCCAACCGGAACTTCATCAAGGGGATGAGACTATGACCGCCGGCCATCAGCTTTGCCTCGTCACCGTGTTCGGCCAAGGCGGCAAGAGCCGCATCAGCCGAGTCGACTTCAAGGTAATCAAAGGTTGCAGGAATCATCTCAGCCCTCCCCGTTCTGTGCAGCCTTCGCCGCTTGGATCATGCGCCACACACGAGCAGGTGTGGCTGGCATTTCAATGTCGTCGATGCCGTAGGGGCGCAGAGCGTCGCAGACAGCGTTGATGACTGCGGCAGCAGAGCCGATGGTTCCGGCCTCGCCGACACCTTTCACCCCCAAGGGGTTTGAGGTCGACGGGGTCACCGTCGACCCAAGCTTCATGAAGGGAACCTCCATGGCCGAAGGCACGAGGTAGTCGAGCAGCGACGGGTTACGGCAGTTGCCGTCCGAGTCGTAGCTCGCCTCCTCCCACAAGGCCTGGGCCACACCCTGCACGATGCCACCGTGGACCTGGCCTTCCACGATGAGTGGATTGACCTGGGTGCCACAGTCGTCGATGGCGATGTAGTCGATGAGTTCGACGCCGCCGGTGTCCTCGTCGACCTCGACAACGGCAACATGGGTGCCGAAGGGGAAGGCGAAGTTCGGCGGATCGAAACTGACCTGCTCCTGCAGGTTTGGCTCCATACCATCGGGTAAATTGTGGGCGGTGAAAGCGCCGAAAGCCACAGCCTGAATCGGTAGGGTCTTGTCGGGCGAACCCTTCACGGTGAACGAGCCAGCAGCGAAATCCAGATCGTCGGGATTGGCCTCCATCTGGTGGGCCGCGATCTCTCGCGCCTTGTCGACCACCTTGTCACACGCCATGGCGATGGCAACACCACCGACAGAGAGTGAACGCGAGCCGTAGGTGTCGAGACCGAGAGGACTGATAGCCGTGTCGGAATGCAACACGGTGACGTCGTCGGGATCGATACCGAGCTTGTCGGCCACGATCATCGACCAGGAGGTCTCATGACCCTGACCGTGAGGTGTTGAACCTGAAACGACCTCGACCTTTCCGGTCGGCAGGAAGCGCACGACGGCATGTTCCCAACCACCGGCCCCATAGTTAAGACCGGCGAGGGCCCGGCTGGGAGCGAGGCCGCAAATCTCGACGTAGGTGCAAAGACCGATGCCGAGATGTTTGGTCTCCCCCGCCTCACGACGCCGAGTTTGTTCGGCCCGCAGGGCATTCATGTCGGCCATCTCCAGCGCTGCGTCGAGGTTCGGCGTATAGTTGCCGGAGTCGAACACGAGCGTTGAGGCGGTCTCCAAGTTTTCGAACTCCCGGCCACCGGCCAGATAGTTCCGACGACGGATCTCCTCGGGAGCAACCCCGATCTTGTTCGCCAGCAGATCCATTGCTCGTTCGATGGCATACGACGCCTCGGGACGTCCTGCGCCACGGTAGGCGTCGGTCGGGGTGAGGTTCGTGAAGTACCCGTCGCAGGTGAACCCAAAGGCCGGCACATCGTAGACACCGGTGTAGAGGAAGCTACCGAGCAGGGGAACACCAGGGGTGATCAGCATCATGTAGGCGCCCATGTCGGCGTCGAGATGAACCCTGACCCCTTGGAGCTTGCCTTCAGAATCGGCAGCCAGCTCGATCTTCTGCAGCTGACCTCGACCCTGATGGGTACTGAAAGCAGCCTCCGAGCGGGTTTCGGTCCAGCGCACCGCCCGACCGAGCTTGTTGGCCAACGTAACCGCCAAGAGTTCATCGGGGTTCACGTTGAGCTTGGCTCCAAAACCACCACCAACCGCGGGAGCGATGATGCGCAGCTTCGATTCCGGCAACCCGGTTGTGGCCGCGATCATCACCTTCAAGATGTGAGGGACCTGGGTTGCGCTGTAGAGCGTGATCTCGCCACCGGCCGGTGACGGAATCGCCAGCACGCCACGCGGCTCCATGGCCGTTGGGATCAGGCGCTGCTGGACGAAGTCGGCCTCAACGGTATGGACGGCATTGGCGAAGGCCGAATCGAGAGCCTCCGGGTCGGGTATCAACGCCCAGGTGTAGGCCTTGTTGGTGCTGTGTTCCGAATGGGCTGTGTCAGCCCCGTCTCGTGCCTGGGCCACGGAGGCTACGGCCTTCAACGGCTCATAGTCGACGACGACCTCTTCGGCTGCGTCGGCGGCACCGTAGCGACTATCGGCGAGCACGACGGCGATGATCTCACCAACGTGATGAGCTTCGTCGGTTGCCGCCGGGTAGTGAGGCGGGTTGACCATGTCTTCGGTCACGGGCCAAGCGCAGGGCAGCGGAGCAGCCCACAGACCCATCTCGCTCAACTCGGTGCCGGTGTAGACGGCATGAACGCCGTCCATGGCTGCCGCAGCCGATGTATCGACGCCGGTAATACGGGCATGGGCCATGGTGGAGCGCACCATCCCCATCCAGAGCTCGCCGGGTACGTGGATGTCGTCCACGTACTTGCCTTCGCCGGTGAGCAGCTTCGGGTCTTCTTTGCGAAGTTTTCGGGTGCCTACAACGGTCATGCGCCGCCTCCTTGTGCTGACTGCCCTGAGGCGCTGAGTACGGCTTTCACAATGTTGTGGTAGCCGGTGCAGCGGCAAAGATTGCCCTCAAGCCCTTCGCGCACCTCATGTTCGGAGGGTTTGGGGTTTTCGTTGAGCAGCGACGTGGCCGCCATCACCATTCCCGGTGTGCAGTACCCACACTGCAGGCCATGGCATTCCATGAAGGCCTGCTGCATCGGGTGAAGCTCGCCGCTCACGGCCAGCCCTTCGATGGTGGTGATGTTTGCGCCGCGGGCCTGAGCGGCCAGCATGGTGCATGACTTGGCTGATTCCCCGTCAATGTGGATCGTGCACGCTCCGCATGAAGACGTGTCGCATCCAACGTTTGTGCCGGTGAGGCCTAGGTCGTCCCGCAGGAAATGCACCAGCAAGGTTCGCGGTTCGACGTCGGCAGAGTGGGACTGTCCGTTGACAGTCATCTCGAGCCTTATCTTGTCCGACAAGGTTTCCCCCTTCTATTCAGATGTTTGGCAGTTCAAAGACTCCCACATCAGAGCCTGCCGCGCCAGCACACTCGGGTTTGACCCCATCGATGACGAGGTGGTTCATGCCACCAATGGAGCGAAGGGGCCTCGTCCTAGGGAACCAGCCCTTGTTGATCAGCCTGCTTCGGCCTCGACCAGGCTGCCGTTGGCAGCCAAGCTCCACATTGCTTGCGTGGTGGCTGGATCGAGTTCGCCGGAGGACCGGGCGATCACCTGATTGTCGGCGTCGAGGAACACCGCATAGGGGAAGCCACGACCGCCAGCAGCGGAGAACAGGGGGCTGCCCTCGGCGTCGCGAATGATCGGGCCCTCAAACTCTTCGTTGTAGAACCAACGTGAAGGCGGGTTTCCGGATTCAGGACGGTAATCGGTGTTGACCGCGTAGATATCCATACCTTCAGGCACAGCCCCATCCTGCATGAGCCCAACAACCTGCGGCAGCTCGCGCCCACAGTGAGGACACCAGTGAGCGAGGAAGTAAACGGCCTTTGGGCGACCATCGTTTTCGATAGCGGTCGCTTGGTCGTTGAAGTCCGTGCCGGACATGGTCGGAAACGTCATGCCGATGGCGGGGTCTGCCGTTGGGTCGGTGCTGACGCCGGAGTTGAGCGGAAAGGCTGGAACCGCCTCACCGTCGATCTCAACCGGAGCCTGCGCATCGCCGGTCGGCGCTGTCTCGCGACTCGTAACGAAGAAGGCGACGCCAGCCAGGCCGATGACCAGCAGGCCGACGATCAAGAGCATGAAGCCCTTGCCAGAATCGCTCGGGTTGTCGAGTTGAGGGGACTTTGTAGTTGCCATGGGGTGAATACCTGACGTGAGAATCTGCAGAAAAACCTTGCGTAACTAACTAGCCAGGCTATCCCGGCGGGACAGCCAATATGATGCGCCCACCAGAGCGGCAATGGCGGCGAAGCCAAAACCGGCCATGGTAGGAATGGTGATAAAGCCGAACTCGTTAATCCACTTCGATGAGCATGGTGTTGAATCGCTACACACGCCGCCTTCGATGATGTTGGCCTGTTCAAAGCGGTGAAAGATCGAGACGGGCAGACCGACGAAGGCCAGGATCCCAGCCACGCCAGCCCAGCGACGGTTCTTGGTGACGAGGGAGACCACCAGCAGGATGGCCGACGGGTACATGAAGGCCCGCTGTACCCAGCAGAGGTTGCAGGGCTCGTAGTTGGCCACCTCAGACAGATAAAGGGAGCCCCCCATAGCGGTGAGAGCGACGGCGGCCGCAATCTCGGTGGTCAGCGGCCGCAGCCTGCGCAGGAGGCCAAACGAATCTCCGGTCATCATCGAGATCGCGACCAGCACAGCCGTGGCGATCGAGACGATCGACAACATTGCGAACAGCAACGTTAAGAAATCAGTAAACGTCTGGCTCAAGATCCCTCGCGCTTCAATAGTTTCTCGTGGCAGTTTTTCGTGGCGACGGAGCGGTCGCTTGAGTTCACGATATCGCTGCGCACCGTAGAACTCGTCACCTAAAGGTGGCTGAAAGCTTGCAGCACACGTCCGTCAAGACACGAGATGTTGAGTGCCGACGAAGGCCGCCTCGGCGAAGGTCGATGCCTTACCGGACGAGGTCTGCACCACGATGGCCGGCAGCGGGCGGCCAGAGGTATCGGCGGCGGAAATGACAAGCCGATCCCGACCGTTGGCGACCATCGCCACGGGCTGCCATCCGCCATCGGCGTCTCCGAAGCTCGCAGCCAGCGTTTCTCGGCCGTTAACAGGATTGAGCCGATAGAGGCCGTAAGCCACGTTCGGATCGCCTGTCTCCGGCCGGAGCCCGTAGATCACCCGGCCAATCAGTGAAACGTGAGTAAAGGCGCTGTCGAGCGGCCCTGTCAACACCGTGCGGCTGTGTTCCTCGCCGGTCTCAAGATCCAGCAAGCACTGTCGGCGGCTCACCCAACGGTGAGGCGGGGACGGCACCGACCAGCTCCAGCGATTCGGCCGCGTCGACGTTGACGATCTCGCGCGGACCGCTGGAACCGTCAAACCACAGCACACCGCCGGGCCTGTCATCACGCCCTTCGGGTCGTTGATAAACCAACCCTTCGCCGGTGTCTGCAGCCAACGCCACTGGCCCCTGAACGATACGTTGCCTTTCTCCTTGCTCGTCGACGATCGCAACCCCATCGTCAGCCCAGGACAGGGAACCCACCGGCTCGATACCCTCCGGCGCTACTCGCAGGCCTGAAGAGGATCGTGATGGTGTATACGTCCATGGCGATGTCCGGCCCACGGCCACGCCCACCAACTCCCTCATAGAACGAATGCGCTGCCATCAAAACTAGTCCGCTACGCGGTCGATCTGGGGTCGCCCCCACAAAGCCCCACTACTGGCCCTAGGTCGTGCAGAAACTCCAGTCGGTGTTGGCTGGTGCCGGGTCGAAGTACCGCTGGATATCCCGGTCGCGCTCAAGGCGAGCGCTGAACCGAATCTTTGACCAGCCGCCAAGCGCGTCGCCAAACATGCCGGTCAGACTCTCCAACGGGTACTGGAGACAGAGGATCACCGGGTCTTCGCCCGGCACGAAACCATCGGCATAGGTCACCGCCACCAACACATCACCCGGCGGGTCGATGTGGGTCCGCATGTGGCAAGCTATCGCCGCCGTCTCAACCGTTGGCTGCACAGGGTCAAACGAATCACCGGTAAAGCAGATGGGATCATCGAGGTAGCTTGAGGATGTGATTGAGCGGGTCGCTACCCCGGCCTCCTGCTGGAAGTTGAAGCGTGTCACCATCGCAAACCCGAGGTCGATGATGCCGCCGATGAAAATGAGAAGGATCGGCAGGGCCAAAACGAATTCAACCATGCCAGCACCCCGCTCATCCGGCCGGACCGCACCCTTCGCCTGAGACTGGCGCTTTCGGAGGTTAGACACAGTAACTCCAGCTGGTGGCGGCGCCACCGATGGGTTCGAAGTAATCAGCAAGAGGCTGTTCGAGGTATTCGAGCTGTACTTCCATTCGCTCCGCATACCAGCGCTCGGGCAAGATCAGATCGAAGAACCCGCTGGCACTGCCGATCTTTGTTTGAGCACAAACGATGATGGTGGGCGCTATCTCGTCTTCGTCATTGTCGATGACACCGACAAGTGTCTCCGGGCCAAGACCAATCCGAGCCTCGATGGCGCAGACGGCGGCTCGCGCTGCGTGCTGTCGGGCCGCCGCGTCACCGACGACATCCTCAGGCACCGGCGTCGTGCAGCCCTCATCCGCACCAACCCGCCCTACCGACAAAGCCCTGCTGGCGCTCGTCAAGCCTTGGGTTAGGGCTTGCTCGCGATAGAGAATCACACCGATGTCGGCAATGAAGGTCATCAGGAGCAACAGGATCGGCAAAACGAGCGCCACCTCGACCAGCACTGACCCTCGATCGGCCTCGGAGGAACGTCGTCGCCATACCTCATTCTCTGTCCTCACACCTGAAGTGTCGGCGCTCCCCGGCCAGAGCTTAAGGGGAGATGCTACTCAAGGGATAGTCGATCAGCCCGATAAAGAAGACATATCTATGATCTATCCGGCGACTAGCCAGGCGACCAAAGGTTCGAGGCATGAGCTCAGAGTCGATGAATCAGGGGCCATCCTCTGGATCTCTTTGGCGTTGCTGGTGCCGCTGATCGTGATCGCCGCCTTCGTGCTCGACCTGGCCAGCGCCTACCTCAATCGAACCGAACTCCAACAAACAGTGGATATCGCCGCCCTTGCCGCCGCTCAGGATCTGCCCGACACGGCCGCCGCAGTCTCCTCCGTGAAGGCTTACGCGCTCGACAACTACGGCTTTACCGAAACCGATTGGCAGAACTGCAGCGACCCCGAACCGTTGGAAATCACCGTGCCGACCGGTCACGCCTGCATCACCTTCAGCGCCAACTTCACCAAGGTCCGGGTCCAGCTGCCCCCCACCGACGTGCCGACGGCGTTCGCCCGCCTCATCGGGCATGAAAGCTTTACCGTGGGCGCCGCAGCCACCGCTGGCACCTTCAGTCCCGCTGACCAGATCCAGGTCCTGCCAGCAACGGTGACCGCCCAGATGGGAACCGGACTCCTCTGCATTGAAAACGCGGGCAACAACGTCGACTGCGGCAACCGCACCTCCGGCAACTTCGGCAGTATCAACGCCCCACGACTCGAGGTGTTGGTTCCAGCCAGCGGCTCCGATTTTGATGAACTCGCCATCAACTATGCGATGAACCTGGACCACGGTATCGAGCCTTGGGATGGTACGGCGTCGCGAGTTTGCGACGGCAAAATCGTTTCACCATGCCTGGCCTCAAGCACGCAAGGTCAGATGCCAAACCACCTCGTCATCAGCACCGGCAACGACATTCGTCCCGTGACCGAAGGGTATGTGACCGGCTTCACCACCGAAGTGGTCGACCACGGCATCTTGTCGTTCTGCGGTCGCCTGACCAGGCCTGATCTCTCCAACGAAACGGTGCTCGATACCTACCCCGGCGACTGTCTCAAGGCCGGCGAGCCCACAATGCAGCTCCTGGGCAACACCATCAACGGACGCCACATCTACTACTGGATGAAAGACCATGCTCGTGCTGCGTTCTACCCCGAGGTCGTCGCTCTCGGCTACAGCGATGAGTCCCCCCAGCTCGTGTCGACCAACCCCGTGTTTCATGCGGGCGATGCCCGGCTTGACTGCTTCGTTGCCGGCTATCGCTGGGATCCTGCCACAACAGCTGAGACCATCCCTCACTGTCTGGGAACCACTGCCCAAACCGTTGAAGACGATTTCGAGGTCGTTGGTTCGTTGAGCAACAGCACCGGTTCTGAGCCATGGCTCGGCGATTGGACACCGGTTGGAACGCCCGCAACCGTTGACGTGTACAACGGCGCCATCGTCTACGAGACCTTCCGAAACTCGGACCAGGGATCGTGGCAGCGATCCTTCGACGCTTCAACCGCCATGGCTTCAAACGCCGATCTCACCGTCGAGCTCGGCTACAACCACAACCGGTTCGGAAACGTCGACGGTCGCATGTACGTTTACGCCGTTAATGAAGCGGGATCCAGCCAGCTGCTCTTGGTCAACGATGGCACAACGGCAGCCCAGCCACTGTTGACAGTTTCCGTGCCGCATTCGTTCCTCACGCCGACGATGACGATCGAGGTCGATTTCGTCAATCTCGCCAACAGGTACAACGCCAACGGCTCCGATTTCATGTCGCTGCATTTCATCCGGATCAGCTGGGATGCCTACAACTCCTCGCCGGCTACGCCGATCTTCAAGGGCGAAATGACCAATGACCCCCGCTATTCGGTAATCCCCCGGGTTTCGAGCTGGGCCACCAATGGCGACCACGCTGCACCCCTCGATGGGTTCTGGTCGGCCTACACCTACAACATCTACGCCACCAACACCAAGGTGGCTGGCTTCGATGGGTGGGTTATGGACCCGGGTCTGATTGAGAACTACGAACCATCCTCAAATATGAGCTTCGGGTTCTCGCCTACGCCTCGCGTCCAGCTGGTGGACTAGCACAAAACGTTGTGCGCCCTCCACCTCTTACGAGGATGAAGGGCGCACGACAAGGCTTGCTTGTTGCACTACTGGCCTGTTCCTTACCCGATTTCGTCGGGGGCTGGAACGGTGGGCAGAACCGCCACTTCCGCTGCCTGTTCGGCACCGATAGAAGCCAGCCACTGGGCCGGATCTTGTTCTTCACCCTCAGCGGAGTAGAACGACATCGGCTGGTAGTCCGGGGCGTGGGTCTTGACCTCGCGGTGACGAGGCAGACCGGTACCGGCCGGAATCAACTTACCGATGATGATGTTCTCCTTGAGGCCGATCATGCCGTCCGACTTGCCTTCGATGGCAGCCTCGGTCAGCACTCGGGTGGTCTCCTGGAACGAAGCAGCCGATAGCCATGAATCGGTGGCCAGCGATGCCTTGGTGATACCCATGATCTCAGGTCGGCCACCGGCCGGCTTGAGACCCTCGGTCACCAGACGCTTGTTCGCGTCAGCGAACTGCCACTGGTCACAACGCTCGCCGGGGAGGAAATCCGAATCCCCCGGCTCGGAGATGGCCACACGGCGGGTCATCTGTCGCACGATGAGCTCAATGTGCTTGTCGTGGATCGATACACCCTGGTCGCGGTAGACCTTCTGAACTTCTTCAACCAGGTACTGCTGGGTCTCACGGATACCCCGAATCTCCAACAGTTCCTTCGGATCACGAGGACCGTCGACAATGGCGTCGCCAGCATTGACCTCTTGACCGTCAACAACTTCGAGACGAGCGGCCAGCGGGACGACGTAGTCATCCTCGGTGCCGTCCTCACCAACCACGGTGACAACCTTGCCCTTGCCCTCGTCTTCAACCACTTCGACCCGGCCTGAAATACGGGCCAGGGTGGCCTTGCCCTTCGGGCTGCGAGCCTCGAAGAGTTCAACCACGCGAGGTAGACCACCAGCGATGTCGGCGCCGCCAGCCACACCACCGGTGTGGAAGGTACGCATGGTGAGCTGGGTTCCCGGCTCACCAATCGACTGAGCGGCGATAACGCCGACCGCTTCGCCAACTTCGATCACGTCGCCGGTAGCCAGCGATGTGCCATAGCTGGCCGCAGTAATACCGATCGGTGAATCATCGGTGAGAGGTGACAGCACACGAACACGCGAGACCGCAGGGTCGTCGCGCAGGACGGCCATGTCTTCCTCGCTGATCATCGTGCCCTTCGGCATCACCGAACCATCAGCCAGTGGGACATCGTCGGCCAGCACTCGGCTGTAGAGACGGGTCTCCAAGTAGGTGCGGACCATGCGGGCGTCTGGATCAGCCGGCGAGGATGCCTCGCCGGTGTCCTTGTGGTAGTACCCGTCAGGCTTTACGTCCTCAAGGAACAAGCCTCGAACTGGACGGCCAGGCTCAAACGGATCCCGATCGTTGATGATCACTTCCTGCGCCACGTCGACCAGACGGCGGGTCAGGTAACCCGAGTCGGCGGTACGAAGCGCTGTGTCGACCAGACCCTTACGAGCACCAGGCGTGGAGATGAAGTACTCCAACATGGTGAGGCCTTCACGGAAGTTCGATTTGATGGGACGAGGGATCATATCGCCGCGAGGGTTGGCCACGAGGCCGCGCATGCCGGCGATCTGTCGAACCTGCATCATGTTGCCACGAGCGCCCGAGCCGACCATCATGTCGATCGGATTGAACTGCTTAGACCGCAGGTTGACCTCCATGGCCTCGCGCACCTCGTCGGTGGCGGAGGTCCAGATCTCCACTTCCTTCTGGCGACGCTCACCGTCGGTGATGATGCCTTTACGGAACTGGCCTTCGATCTTCTCGGCCTCGATCTCGTGGCGATCCAGGATGCCCTTCTTCTCCGACGGCGTTTGCACGTCATCGATGGAGACGGTGAGCCCGGAACGAGCCGCGTAATGGAAAGCCAGAGTCTTGAGCCGGTCGAGACTAGCTGCGACCTCGGCCTTGGCGAAGTCGGAAGCTAGCTGATCGACGATCTCGCCAATATCGCGCTTCTTGATCACGCGATTCACGAAGGGGAAACCATCGGGAAGCGCCTCGTTGAACAAGACCCGACCCGCCGTTGTCGGCGTGTAGACCGCAGCCTGACCATTCGCTGGGGTCTCCAGCAGATCAGGATCGCGGTAGATGATGGCTCCGTGAAGATCGATCTCGCCAGATTCGTAGGCTCGTTCGACGTCAGAAACGACGCGGTAGACGCCACCACCCTTTTCTGTCTCGACCTCTTCGGTGAGATAGAAACAACCGATGACCATGTCCTGGGTCGGTGTGACCAGCGGACGGCCATGGGCCGGGGAAAGTACGTTGTTGGCGCTGAGCATCAACACTCGGGCTTCGGCCTGGGCTTCAGCCGACAAGGGCAGATGGACCGCCATCTGGTCGCCGTCAAAGTCGGCGTTGAAAGCGGTGCAAACCAGCGGGTGAATCTGGATGGCCTTGCCCTCGACCAGTACGGGCTCGAAGGCCTGAATACCGAGGCGGTGCAAGGTGGGGGCACGGTTGAGCATCACCGGATGCTCCTGGATGACGTCCTCGAGCACCTCCCATACCTGGGGGCGACGACGCTCGACCATACGCTTGGCCGACTTGATGTTCTGAGCCAGTTGCTCATCCACCAACTTCTTCATGACGAAGGGCTTGAACAGCTCCAACGCCATGATCTTTGGCAGACCGCACTGATGGAACTTCAGCGTCGGACCAACCACGATGACCGAACGGCCGGAGTAGTCGACGCGCTTGCCGAGAAGGTTCTGACGGAACCGGCCCTGCTTGCCCTTCAACATGTCCGACAGCGACTTGAGCGGGCGGGAACCCGGACCGGTTACCGGACGACCACGACGACCATTATCGAAGAGGGCGTCGACCGCCTCCTGCAACATGCGCTTTTCGTTGTTGACGATGATCTCGGGAGCACCGAGATCGAGCAGTCGCTTGAGACGGTTGTTGCGGTTGATAACCCGGCGATACAGGTCGTTGAGGTCGGAGGTGGCGAAACGGCCACCATCGAGCTGAACCATTGGGCGCAGCTCCGGTGGGATCACCGGAACCACATCGAGGATCATGGCCCGCGGATCGTTCTGACGGATGCCATTGTCGTCGCGACGGTTGAAGGCGGCCACGATCTTTAGCCGCTTGATCGCCTTCTGCTTACGCTGAGCCGACAGGGGCTTCACGCCCTCCTCGGGCTCGATCG
Organism: uncultured Acidimicrobiales bacterium; assembly: GCA_937922045.1. Taxonomy (GTDB): domain Bacteria; phylum Actinomycetota; class Acidimicrobiia; order Acidimicrobiales; family SZUA-35; genus JAHELU01. The sequence goes on from CAKZXA010000108.1 coordinate 23,209, forward strand.
CAGCCCGAAGCTTTACTTCTTCGTCGTCGAAATCGATGCGTTCGATGAGCTGGGCAATGGCGTCTGCGCCCATGCCGCCCTCGAAGTAATCGCCCCAACGGTCGGCCATTTCGCGCCACAGCATCTCGTCTTCGAGAATCTTGCGGCCGAAGAGCTCTTTGAACTCGTCCCATGCCCGATCGAGCACGTCGAGTTCCATCTCGTACTGCTCGCGGGTCATGGCTAGTTCTTTGTCGAAGGCACGCTGACGGGCTCGGATCTCGGTGTCCTTGGCCTTGTCGGCTTCCATCTGCTTGATCTCGCCCTCAAGCTCTTCGTGTTGCTCGGCGAGGCGCAGCTCCATCTCCTTGTTGATGGCTTCGCGCTCTTCGAGTAACTCGGCTTCAAGGTTGGGCAGATCGGCATCGCGCTTTTCCTCGTCGACCCAGGTCACGAGGTTGGCGGCGAAGTAGATGACCTTCTCCAGCTGCTTTGCCTTCAGCTCTTCACGAGCCTGGGTGCCCATCAGCAGGTAGGCCAACCAGGAACGGGTGCCACGCAGGTACCAGATATGCACGCAAGGTGCAGCCAGTTCAATGTGGCCCATACGCTCGCGCCGGACCTTGGTTCGAGTTACCTCGACGCCACAGCGCTCACAGATGATGCCCTTAAATCGAACACGCTTGTACTTGCCACAGGCGCATTCCCAGTCCTTGGTTGGACCGAAAATTTTCTCACAGAACAAGCCGTCCTTTTCGGGCTTGAGCGTGCGGTAGTTGATGGTCTCCGGCTTCTTAACCTCGCCGTTGGACCATGTACGGATCGACGCAGCCGTGGCCAGACCGATCTTGAGCTGATCGAAATCGTTCACATCAAGCATGTAGTGTCCTCCGATCAGCGGCGTGCGCCAGCGGCGCGCGCAGCATCGTCTTCATCTGATCCCTTTTCGGGGCGACTCAGGTCGATCCCCAACTCTTCGGCGGTACGGAACAGTTCGTCGTCCATCTCCCGCATCTCAATCTCTGCCCCGTCCTCGGCCAGTACCTCAACGTTGAGGCACAGAGCCTGCATCTCCTTGATGAGAACCTTGAAGCTCTCGGGGATGCCTGGTTCAGGGATGTTCTCGCCCTTAACAATGGCCTCATAGACCTTGACCCGGCCCAACACATCGTCGGACTTGATGGTCAACAGTTCCTGGAGGCAGTAGGCGGCGCCGTATGCTTCGAGCGCCCACACTTCCATCTCACCGAAGCGCTGGCCACCGAACTGAGCCTTACCACCAAGCGGCTGCTGGGTGATCATGGAGTACGGACCGGTGGAACGGGCGTGAATCTTGTCGTCAACCAAGTGAGACAGCTTCAGGATGTACATGATCCCGACCATCACCGGATTGTCGAACGCCACGCCGGTTCGACCGTCGTAGAGCACGGCCTTGCCGTCGGGCTGAATCAGCCGTTCGCCGTCGAGGGCTTCAGGGTTCAAGTTCAGGAAGATTTCCTGAATGGTTGGGTGCTTGCCCGCAAGCTCCACCTCGTCCCACTTGGCCCCGTCGAACACGGGGGTGGATACGAGGGTTGCCGGCGTGGTGAAGGGGCGAGTCTTGTTTTCGGTATTACGTACCGGATCCTCGCCGACCTTCTGGCCCTTGACATTCCAGCCCCATCGAGCCGCGTAGCCGAGGTGCGATTCGAGCACCTGACCCACGTTCATACGCGACGGGACACCCAGAGGGTTAAGGATGATGTCGACGGGAGTGCCGTCGGCCATATACGGCATGTCTTCTACCGGCATGATGCGGGAGATGACGCCCTTGTTGCCGTGGCGTCCGGCCAGCTTGTCGCCAACCGAAATCTTCCGCTTCTGAGCCACATAGACCCGCACCAGCTGGTTCACACCAGGGGGCAGCTCATGGCTGTCGTCCCGGTTGAAGACCTTGACGTCGATGACCTTGCCGGTTTCACCGTGAGGCACCTTAAGCGAGGTGTCTCGAACTTCGCGAGCCTTCTCGCCGAAGATGGCCCGAAGGAGGCGTTCCTCTGGCGTGAGCTCGGTCTCGCCCTTAGGGGTGACCTTGCCGACCAGCACATCGCCGGGACCAACATCAGCACCAACGCGGACGATGCCGCGCTCGTCGAGGTCGGCCAGGATATCTTCGGAGAGGTTCGGGATGTCCCGAGTGATCTCCTCAGGTCCGAGCTTGGTGTCCCGGGCGTCGATCTCATGCTCTTTAATATGGATCGACGTCAGCACATCGTCTTTTTGGAGACGCTCGGAGAGGATGATCGCATCCTCAAAGTTGTAACCCTCCCACGGCATGAAGGCGACGACAAGATTCTTGCCGAGCGCCAGCTCACCGTTATCGGTGGAGGGCCCATCAGCTAGGAGTTCACCGGCCTTGAAGGTGTCACCTGCACTCACTCGTGCCTTTTGGTTAATGCAGGTGTCCTGATTGGAGCGGGCGAACTTCAGCAGACGGTAAACCTTCTTACCGGTCTTCTTGTACTCGACCGTGAGATTGCGGCCGTCGGCTTGGATGACAACGCCATCCTCCTCGGCCACGAGAGTGTCGGCCGCGTCGGCCGCCGCTCGCTTCTCAATGCCGGTACCAATATAAGGTGCCTCCGCGGTGAGCAAAGGAACAGCCTGACGCTGCATGTTGGCGCCCATGAGGGCGCGGTTTGCGTCGTCGTGCTCCAGGAAGGGAATGAGGCCGGTGCCGATCGAAACGATCTGTTTCGGCGACACGTCCATCATCTGGACCTCGTCGGCCGGAACCTGACTGATCTCGGTGGTAGCACCGAAGAACACATCTCGTTCCAGCTGCAACTTCAGGTCTCGCAGCGAAGCGGCCTGCGGCGAGCGCCGAGCCAGAATACGGTCGTCGAGGAACGTGCCGTCTTCGTTGACCTTGGCGTTGGCCTGAGCAACGACGTACTCCTCTTCCTCATCGGCGGTAAGGAAAACGATCTCGTCGCTGACCTTGCCGTCGTTGACCTTACGGTACGGAGTTTCGAGGAACCCGAAGTCGTTCACCCTGGCGTAGCTCGACAGATAGCCGATCAGGCCGATGTTCGGACCCTCGGGCGTTTCGATTGGGCACATCCGGCCGTAGTGCGAGAAGTGAACGTCTCGTACTTCGAAACCGGCGCGTTCACGGCTCAGACCACCAGGGCCAAGCGCCGAAAGACGCCGGCGGTGAGTGAGGCCGGAAAGTGGGTTGACCTGGTCCATGAACTGGGACAGCTGTGAGGTTCCGAAGAACTCCTTGATAGCGGCCACAACCGGACGAATATTGATCAGGGTCTGAGGCGTGATGGCCTCGACGTCCTGGGTGGTCATGCGCTCGCGCACCACCCGCTCCATGCGGGACAGGCCGATACGCACCTGGTTCTGAATCAACTCGCCCACCGAACGAACGCGGCGGTTGGCGAAGTGGTCCTGGTCGTCGAGTCGGTAGCCCGGCTCAGCGATCATGAGGTGCAGCAGGTAGGTGGAAGCGGCGAGTACTTCGCAGCGACTCAGCACCGGCTGATCGATCTCTGGCTTGTCCAGATCGAGCATCGGGAACAGCTTCTCGAGCTTGCCGATCTCAGGACCGAGCTTACGATTCAGCTTGTAGCGCCCGACCCGTGAAAGGTCGTAGCGACGGTTCTCGAAGAAGGCGTTACGCATGTAGGTGCGAGCTGCTTCGAGGGTAGGTGGCTCGCCCGGACGGGCTCGCTTGTAGATTTCGACGAGGGCTTCATCCTGGGTTGGAGCAATCTCGCGATCCTTTTCCCATTGCCCTTCGAGGAATTCATAGTGGCGCACGAATGCTTCGAGGAAGCCAGGGGCGTTCTCCTCGTCGTACCCAAGGGCGCGGAGCAAGGTGAACAGCGACAAGCGACGCTTGCGAGCCACCCGCACGCCGGCGGTTGGATCCTTACCCGGCTTCTGCTCGACATCGAACTCGATCCACTCGCCTCGATAGGGGTGGATGGTGCCAGTGACCATCTGGTGCTTGGCAAGGTTACGCAGACGGAAACGCTCACCAGGCTGAAAAATCACACCGGGTGAACGAACGAGCTGCGATACGACGACACGCTCGGTGCCGTTGATCACAAACGTTCCCTTGTCGGTCATCAAGGGGAAATCGCCCATAAAGACGGTTTGTTCCTTGATTTCACCGGTCTGGGCATTGATGAACCGGGCCCGAACAAAAATCGGGGCCGAGTACGTCATGTCCTTTTCTTTGCATTCTTCCACCGAGAATTTCGGATACGGCTTCAGATCCTCATCGTGAGGGTCGTACTCCAGCTCCAGTTGGAGAGTCTCAGTAAAGTCCTTAATCGGACTTATGTCTTGGAAAGCGTCTGCGAGTCCCTGCTCCAGAAACCAGGTGAACGAATCACGCTGGACGGCAATCAAATCAGGAAGTTCAATGGCTTCCTGAAGATTACCGAAGGAGTAGCGGTCGCGAGCAACAGTACGTGCAGGCAAGGGGCACCACCATCAGTTTTAGGCACGAGCTACGAAACGTGCGTGAACGCGGTGAAACGGCACCCCAAAAATATCGGTGGTGTGAGACAAGCGAGCATGCACGGCCTTACTAGGATATCGGTCGCTTTGCCGCTCACAACCACATTTTGCAGGGAATAGTACGAGTTTTCTTGTCGAAGGTCAAGGATTGATGTCGACAGATCTCGGTTTCGTCTCACGAACATCTCAGCTAGAGGTCGCCTGATACCTGCTCGATCAGGCATGGTAGCGGGGTCGGAGCTCAAGCGGTGCGTTTGACTAGGATTTTCGAGGATCACCCAAACCGGTGAAAAAATTGGGGTCACGAATAACGATATCTTCGGGTGTCAGACCCTTGAGATCGCTTTTTCCGAGGCCGAGCATCGCGGAATCGATGCCGTTTCGCAAAACATCGAGCACATTCTCCACGCCAGCCTGCCCATTTGCGGCCAAGCCCCAAAGGTAGGCACGACCGATCATCACCGCCCTCGCCCCGAAGGCAACGGCTTTGACCACATCGCTTCCTCGACGGATACCACCATCGAGCACAACCTCGATCTCGTCGCCAACCGCAGCAACCACCGCAGGCAGTGCCCGAATGGTGGCCGGCGTGCCGTCCAGATTGTTGCCACCATGGTTGGACACCGACAGGGCGGTCATTCCCGCTTGCACCGCCCGGCGGGCATCGTCGGGCCGCATGATGCCCTTGACCATCATCGGGCCACCCCACGCTTCGGCCAACCACGCCAAGTCATCCCACGTCGGCGGGGCCGTCTGCATCCATTCACCGTAGGCACCGAAAAAGGTCGGAGCCTCCTGGCCAGGCAGGGCCATGTTGGGTGCTAGCAGTGTGGGCAACTCGCGTCGTTTCAGATAGGTCCACAACCAGCGGGGACGAACGAGCGCTTCGGGGGCGTGGCGAGCCATCGCCTTCAGGTCGATTTTGTCGGGAATCTGAGGGCTTCCCCAGTCGCGGCTGTGGGTAAAGGTCCAGTCAAGGGTGACGATGGCACCAGCCGCTCCCGCATCCCTTGCGCGCTGCATCCGCGTCTCCATATCGTCGCGCCCGCCCGACCAGTAGAGCTGGATGAAGGTCTGGGGATTTGCCTCGATCACCTCTTCAATAGGTTTGGAAGCGAACGAACTCAAACCGATCACCGTGCCACGAGCAGCAGCAGCCCTGGCTACCGCCACCTCGCCATCGGGGTGTACGGCCTGGACGCCGGTCGGCGACATGATCACCGGCATCGAAATCGGTTGGCCCATGAGGGTGGTCGACAGGTCACGCTCAGCCGACAGATCAGCAACCCGAGGAACGAATCCAAGTTCATCGAACGCAGCACAGTTGTCTTCGAGGGTCAGGCCTCGCTCAGCCCCAGCCCAAAGGGCATTGTAGACCGACGATGGCAACCTACGTTTTGCCTGCTCGCGTGCAACCGCGACGCTCTCGAACCAATCATTTGCCATCCAGGTCCGCCTTTCTCAAAGAGTTTCGTCTACCCAGCCACAGTCGCTTTTGGGCGACAGAAGCCGAGCAATCGTTCTGGGCACACCAAGGCTAGATGGATCGAGGCGTGGTGTCAGAACCGACCACCGACGAAGAGCAACCGCACCCCGCCACACACCTACTCCGTAGGCCGCCTCTTCCACCATATGAACAACGGTGGCGGTTGCTTTCTGGCTCACCGTGCCGGGCCGTTTCACTGCCTCGATGACAGGCCGAGCCGCTATGGTCGCCGCCAAACGCCAACGCGTCGCCGCGCTGAAACCACCAAACGGCGTCAACGTGATCAAGGCAACGAGCGGTGTCCAGAACTGATTCAGGTACCGACTCAGACCTAGCCCGGTCTGTACCACTCCCTCAGCCACCGCCTTGGCTGTTCCGTCCGTTGGAAGATCGGAGCGACGCAGTTGAGCTCGGAGAGAAGTAACCATCACCCCATACAAGGCCAAGGCCGACGCTGGCCGGCCCGCGAGAAACGCTACTGCGGTCGCGGTTGGCATCATCAGCAGCCGAAGTGGGTCTACCGTGCCCGGGTGGCGTTGGTCGAGGTCGGCTGCCGATCTCCCGTAACGAAACCGACGGGCGAGCAGGGCCGGCCAGGTGTCGAGCTCGTGATGAACAATCTCGACACTCGGGTCATAGCGAACCCGACCATCGCCAAGTCGCCAGACGAGGTCGACGTCTTCGCCGTAGCGAAGCGCAGGATCGAAGACCGCTCCGTCTCCAAGGTCAGCGAGGGCGGCGGTGCGAACGAGCAGTGCAGCGGTGGGAACGTAGGGCACCGCTCGGCCGGGAGCGACCAGCGACGGATTCGGTCCCATGTCGAGGGGACAAAAAGACGAAGCGTACCGCTGGGCCGATGTTCGCTGACCCCGGCCAACGATGCGCGGCGCCACCGCGGCCAGGCTCTTGTGATCTGATGGCTGCGGGTCGAGAACCGTGAGATGCCGCAGGAGGCGAGCCAGCCAACCGGTGCTGTGGGGAACCTCGCAATCACTATCCAGAAACAAGATGTAGGGTGTGGAAGCTTCGCACAGTCCGGTGTTTCGGGCCGCCGATGGGCCACCAGAGGCGGGCCGTGTGACCACCGTGACGGTGCCATGGCGCCGGGCCATCGCAGACAGGTTGTCGGCTTCGGTCTTTCCGGAGCCATCGTCGACCACGATCACCGGCACATCCGGCTCGGACGCGTTAAGGCTGTGGAGCAGACGATCGACGCCAGCCGAGCGGTCCTTGACCGGGATCACGATCGTCACGCCGTCGATGAGAGCCGACGGCACCGGCTCGGCATGGGCCAGGCCAGCGGCGACGAGCCGACGACCCAAGGTGCGAGCCCGGTCGCTCAACGTCTCGCCTTGTTCACCCATCAGTTCGTCGAGGGCGGCGACACCAGCACCACTCAAACGCAGGAATCGCCGCGGGTGCCCGCCAAAGAGAAGGTCGGGCCGCAACCGTCGAGTCGTCCTATCGAGCTCGAAATGAGCATAAGCCACCGAAGAGGTCATCGAGTTGCCACGGTCTACAAGCTCAATCCGCCATCGGCGGCGAGCGTCTGTCCGGTAATCGCCGACGAGTCGGGCCCGGCGACGAAGGCGATAACAGCCGCCACCTCAGCGGGTTCGAGGATACGGCCGACCGCCTGATGGGATGCGAACTCACTGGTGTCGTCGAGATCGTAGAGTCGGGCCGAGTGCTCCAGCATCGCCGTTTCGGTCGAGCCTGGACTGACGGCGTTGGCGGTCACCCCTGTTCCGCCGAGCTCGACCGCTAGGGAACGGACAAGGCCAGAGACCCCAGCCTTCGACGCGCTATAGGCCGCCAACTTCGGCAAGCCTCGAGCAGCAGCGGCCGAGGCCACGGCGATGAACCGGCCTTGGCGAGGCTCGGGGGTGGCGAGCAGTGCGGGGATGGCAGCCCTGGCCAGATGCATGATGCCAAAAAGATTGATCTCGACGATTGTGCGCTCATGGTCAATCGGCAGTTCCCAACCATCGACACCGCCTCCGATAACCCCGGCGCAACCAATAGCGGCGTCGAGACGGCCAAATCGATCAACTGTTTCCGCCACCGCATCGACGAGATCAGAGGCACGGCGAACATCGACCACCTTCGTGGCCACCACGCCCGGTGGGCTGGCTCGACCGGCCACGGCCGCCAGCTCGTTGGCGGTGCCAAGCGGGTAGCCCAGTTGGGTCAATGATGGGTCGGTTTCGCCGTCGAGATCGACGGCCATGACCGCCCAGCCCGCGACCGCAAGCAGCTCTACACAGGCGGCCCCGATCCCCCGAGCCGCTCCGGTGACGAGAGCGACACGAGGTTGCTGGTCAACCTGGGTCATGACTTCTCAGGCAACATATTCTCAGGCGACATGGCCGATACTCGTCTGGCTATCGCCTCAACGATCCGATCGATCATCTCGTCCATGAGCACCCGGCCGTGCTCGGCTGTCGCCAGCGTTGGATCGCCGAGCACTCCCGATGGGCTAACGGCCCGCACCCCGCCCGAGCGCATAGCCGGAAGGAGCTCGGCCAGTGAGCCCGTATGGCCAACGGTGGCAAGATCAAGCGACACTTCGCCCGGGCGGAGATAGAGCTGGATCGAGGTTTCGGTGGCACCGGCATGGAGATCGCCGCCCCAGTCCGGTTCGATCAGCATCACCGTCGGCGACTCGGCCTCCAAGGTGGCCATGGCTCGGCGCAGAGCTTCGGCGTTGCCCCCGTGACCTGAAATCAACACGACCAAGCCAAAAGTGGAGCGAGCAGAACGCACAAGTTCCACGACTATCTGCTCGGTGGCGGCCTGCCCAATAGAGAGTGTGCCAGCAAAGCCCTCGTGCTCACCGCTCGATCCGTAGGGCAGTGCCGGCGCCACAAGCAGATCGAGAACTCCAGCCTCCTGGCGTTCAACACCATCGGCTAGCACCCTCTCCGCGATCCCGAGCGACAGTGCTACCGCTATGTCGGTATCGGTAGACAGGGGCAGGTGGGGTCCGTGTTGTTCGGTTGAGCCGACGGGGATGACGAGTACAGCACCAGCCTCAGCCCTGGCTTTCACCTCGGGCGAGGAGAGACCGCTGAGCTGGATCAAGGACGGACTGCGGGCTCAAAACCGGCGAGGGGGCTTTCATCGCAAGCTCGGTCTGGCCTGGTTTGACGGCTCTGACGACCCATCATCACGGGCACAGGTTTTGAGTGATCGACGCTGGGCCGTGGCACACCGGCAGCGCCAGCGCCGCTTCCGGCCGCCACCAGAGCGGTTTCGCCGTAGCCCTTGACACATTCAGGATCAGGACCATCGAGGGGCAAGCCGGTGAAGAACTTGGCGGCCATACACCCACCGCGGCACGTGTCGAAAGCATCGCACGAGCTACAGGCCCCACCTTCTAATGGCGCTAATGGAACCCGGAGTGACTCGAAAAGCTCAGAATGCTTCCACACCTGCTCGAACCCACCTGGCGATCGAACGTTGCCAGCCAGAAACTCGTCATGGATCGTGAAGGGGCAGGCGTACACATCGCCAACGGGGTCGATCAAGCAAACGACACGTCCAGCTCCGCAAAGGTTGAGGCCAGCGAGCGGATCGCCAAATGCGGCGAGGTGAAAGAAGGAGTCTCCGGTCAGCACGTTCTCGCCATTGGCCATCAGCCAGTCGTACAGCTCCCGCTGCTGGTCGGCGGTCGGGTGCAGATCGTCCCACACATCGACCGCCCGCCCCGAGGGGCGAAGCCGGGTGATGCGGAGCTGGGCCTTGTAGTGATCGGCGATCGCCTTGAACCGATCGAGCTGGCCGATGTTCTCCCGAGTGGTAACGACGGAGATCTTGAAGTTCTCGACCCCGGCCGCCTTGAGGTTGTCCATGGCGGTCATGGCCATGTCGAAGGTGCCCTCGCCCCGAATCGGGTCGTTTACGTCGGGGGTGGCACCATCGAGGGAAATCTGTACGTCGACATAATCGCTCGCCGCCAACCTGCGGGCAACGTCGAGCGTGATCTTAGACCCGTTGGTCGAGAACTTGACGCCGACATGGTGAGCGGTGGCGTAGTCGACCAGCTCCCAGAAGTCTCTGCGCACCGTTGGCTCGCCGCCGCCGATGTTCACGTAGAACACCTGCATCCGCTCGAGCTCATCGATGATGGCTTTGCATTCCTCGGTGGACAGTTCATTGGGATCGCGGCGCCCTGAACTCGAAAGACAATGCACGCATTCGAGGTTGCAGGCGTACGTCAGCTCCCAGGTGAGACAGATCGGAGCTTCCAATCCAAGCTGGAATTCATCGACCAGTTTCATCCGTCACGCTTCCCTTGTTCGTCGAGGCCTTCATCGATTTTCTCACCATTACCTTCAGCCGGGATTCACTTTTAGCTGGGTTTCCCAGCCGGGATTCTCGGCTGGATCATGCCGCTCGCCGCCAGAGCCACAAGTGCTCCGACGATGGCGGGCCGTCGCTCAGCAGGGATCTCTGCCTTATCGAGCGCATCGTCGACCGTAGGGCACTCCACCAACAGCCTTACCACCGCCAGGAGGTCGGGAGCTTTCACAAAGGAGAGCTGCCGAGTGCCGAAATGGTAGAGCAGGCCGCCGAAGCGTTCCGGACGAATCTGGACGCGTTCGTCCAAGGTCCACGGCCCTTCCAGAGTGGGGGGCGCGGTGTCGTCGGCCACAGGAGCCACGGTGTTCGCTTGATCCGTTGTCGTGATCAGCGACGTCTAGTAGACGCCGCACATCCCGTCGATGGAGACTTCCTCCACCAACAACTCTTCTTCCACCAACACGGTCGATTCGGTATCGACCGACGCCTCGGAGGCTGAGCCGTCCGTTGTCGCCATTTCCACGTCAGGTTGTTCGATCATGGTCCTAGCGTAGCTCGCGGCACAGCGCCGAACGAAGCCGGGGCGAGCAACCCCGCACAGAGCGGCCTAGCTACACCTCGGCAATTTCGACTGCGACCGAGCCGCCTGCTAGCGTCACGAAGGCAGGCGGCAACGAGGATGGGCGGCGAGTCTGTCCATCTCTGTTGACCCAACACCTAACAACGCCAAAGATCGAATCGGGGGATTCACCATGAAGACACGTGCAGCCATCCTTTGGGAACTCGACAGCCCATGGAGCGTCGAAGAGATCACGCTCGATCCACCAAAGGCGGGCGAAGTACTCATCAAGCTCGTCGGATCAGGGCTCTGCCATTCAGACGAGCACCTCGTCACCGGCGACATCAGCTTCACCCCAGAGCAGGAAACCGAAATGGGGATCCAGCTTTTTCCCATCATCGGTGGACATGAGGGGGCTGGCGAGGTCATCGAGGTGGGCGAAGGTGTAACCAGCGTGAAGCCTGGCGACCATGTGGTCCTCGGCTTCATTCCGAGCTGCGGCCGATGCCCATCATGTTCAACCGGTAACCAGAACCTGTGTGATCTCGGCGAGTTCCTGCTTGCCGGCAAGCAGGTCACCGATTTCACCTCCCGCCACCATTCCTCCAGCGGCCAAGACCTCGGCATCATGTGCTGCATCGGCACCTTTGGCGAATACACGGTTTGCTCCGAAGCATCGTGCATCAAGATCGAGCCCGATATCCCACTCGACAAGGCCGCTCTCGTCGGCTGTGGCGTTACCACCGGTTGGGGTTCAGCCACCTACGCGGCCGACGTGAAATCAGGCGAAACCGTCGTGATCGTCGGCTGTGGCGGTGTGGGTATGAACGCCGTCCAGGGTGCAGCTATGGCTGGCGCCGCCCACGTTATTGCGCTCGACACCGATGAATCCAAGCGAGAGCGGGCCGCCACCTTTGGTGCCACCCATGCCGTTGGCTCATTCGAGGAAGCCACCGAGCTCATCGGTGAACTCACCTACGGCGCTATGGCCAACAAGGCCATCATCACGGTGGGCGAAGGCGACGGCAATCTCATCGCCCCGACCATGGCTCTCATCGGCAAGGGCGGGCGAACCGTCCACACGTCGGTGGCTCCCATCAGCGATGTCGACGTGCAACTCAGCCTTTTCGACCTCACCCTGATGCAGAAGGAACTGGTGGGTTCGATTTTCGGCTCGGCCAATCCACGCCGAGACATTCCACGCCTGCTGCGCATGTATCAAGAGGGCAGCCTCAAACTCGACGAATTGATCACCCAGACCTACACCTTGGACGACATCAACGTCGGCTACCAAGACATGCGCGATGGCAAGAACATCCGCGGCATGGTGATGCACAGCCACGCTTCATAGTCGGCCTTCATCTTGAATCCCCCCACGGCTCAGGCCGCAACAGATCGTTCCATCGTTGGCCGCCAACGCGAGACCGAACTCGTGTTGGCGGCCCTCGAGGCTTCCTGCCATGTGGTGCTTGAGGGTCCGCCCGGCACAGGTAAGTCAACGCTGCTGCGATCGGTCGCGGCCCAGACGGACACATCGTTCGTCTTCGTCGAAGGCAACGCCGAGCTGACCCCCGGCCGTCTGGTCGGACATTTCGACCCGGCTCAGGTCTTGACCAAGGGCTATGACCCGTCGGTCTTTATCGATGGGCCACTCGTCACCGCCCTACGGGACGGCGCCCTTCTCTATGTTGAGGAGATCAACCGGGTTCCGGAGGAAACGCTCAACCTCCTGATCACGGTGATGTCGGAGGGCGAGCTCATGGTTCCGAGGCTCGGCCTCCTCAAGGCTGATCCTTCGTTCAGGCTTGTGGCCGCCATGAATCCCTTCGATTCGGTCGGCACTGCGCGCATCTCCGGCGCCATCTACGACCGGGTCTGCCGGATCGTCATGAACTACCAAGACGGCTCCGACGAAGTCGCCATCGTGGCCCAAACCCACCCCGAAGCCGAGGCCGACTTCGTGGCAAAAGTTGTCGAGGTGGTCAGAGCAACTCGCGTCCACCCCGAACTGCGCATGGGATCATCGGTGCGCGGGGCTATCGATCTGGTTGCTATCGCATCGAGGCTCGCCGAGCGCCGAGGCCAGGCTTCAAACGATCCGGTCGGCGGCCTGGATGCAGCCTTGGTCGCTCTCAGCGGACGGGTGCGGCCGTTCGAGGGAGGGGCGCGCTCGGTCGAGTCGATCATCAGCGACCTTTGGCACGCCACCTTTGGCACCTCCGCCGCAGAGGACCCGCCGGGAAAAGGCTAGACGCCCCGTGGGGACCCTCGGGGCTGACGCTCGACCAGGTGGTCGAAGGCGCTGAAGCGTCGGAGATGGTGGCCGAACAGCAACGGCAAACCACCTCGCGTCGAAACCTATCCAAGCACGACCACTTCGACGAGGTGAGTCCTGAGGTCGGCGTGCTGGACGAGTCCGCCTTTACCGACCTCCACGAGACCGAGCCAGACGAGGCTCTCTCGATGTTGTCGGATCTCACCGCTGCCACCGATCAGCGACTGCGCGAATTGGCACGCCGTCTGGCCGGACGCCTAGTGCTGGAGCTCGGCCGAACCGGACCGCTCGAAACACGCGGCGTTGGGCGGCTTCGGTCGGTCCGATTCGACGGATCACCCAGCGATCTCGACCTGGAAGCCAGTCTCGAAGCTATTCAGCAGGCCCAAGCGACAGGGGAGGCGGTGAATGTCGATGACCTCTACCTCAGCCGGTGGGCCCGTCCGGCGACCGCCATCTGCCTGCTGGTCGACCGAAGCGGTTCGATGGGTGGTGAGCGTTTAGCCACCGCGGCCGTGGCGGTGGCCGCCTGCGCCTGGCGAGCGCCGGATGATCACAGTGTCGTCGCCTTTTCCGACAAGGCCATCGTGGTCAAGAGCCAGGAAGTATCGCGCCCACCCGACAAGGTGGTCGACGACGTTCTGAGCTTGCGAGGCCACGGGCCGACCGACCTCGCCCTCGCCCTAACAACCGCCTTCGATCAGCTGGCCAGGTCGAAGGCGAAGCGACGCCTCGTCGTGCTCCTGTCTGACTGTCGGCCAACAGCGGGCTCAGACCCCATCCTGACCGCCGCCCGACTCGACGAGCTGTGTATCATCGCTCCCTCTTCCGACGCCGAGGATGCGCAGGAATTCGCAACCACGGTGGGAGCTCGGATAGGGCTACTCAGCGGGCCGTCAGCCATTCCGTCGGTCCTCACCGAACTGCTCAATCCGAGCTAGTCCGAACGCGAAAGAGGCAGGCCCATCGGGCCCGCCTCTCGCAACGCTGTTCTAAACGCTGTTCTCAGCTCCGTTGAGGAGCCGATGATCGATTACTTGAGGTCGGCGGAACCGCCAGCCTCTTCGATCTTGGCCTTTGCGGCTTCAGCGTCTTCCTTCTTGGCGCCTTCGAGCACGGCGTTGGGGGCACCCTCAACCATGTCTTTGGCTTCCTTGAGGCCAAGGCCGGTGAGCTCGCGCACAGCCTTGATGACCTGGATCTTCTTGTCGCCAGCGGCGGTGAGAACGACGTCGAATTCGGTCTGCTCTTCCGCTGCTTCGGCGGCGGCAGCCGGAGCAGCAGCAACGGCCATCGGGGCCGACGCTTCAACGCCGAACTTCTCTTCGAAGTCGGTGAGGAGCTCGGAGAGCTCCAGAACGCTCATGCTGGCAATCGCTTCGAGAATTTCTTCCTTACCCATTATTCCTCTTCTCCATCTGTTGAGGCCTCAGCCTCATCGTTCTGCATTCCAGTGTCGCTGCTTTCGTCGTTCGCATCAGTAGCGTCGACCGCTGCAGCTTCGGGGGCGCCGGAGGCACCACCGTCATCGCTAGCGGGGGCCCCAGGGGCTCCGCCTTCATCGATAAGTGCTTGGAGCCCGTAGGCAAAGTTTCGGGGAACAGCCTGTAGCAGACTGGCGAACTGCTGCATGGGGGCGGCCATGAGGCCAGCCAACTTGGCGAGCAGTACTTCCCGAGGCTCGATCTCGGCCAGCTGGCGGATGCCATCAGCGTCGATCGGATTGCCTTCGAAATACCCTCCCTTGAGCACGAGGTTCGGATTGGCCTTAGAAAAGTCCTTCAGCACCTTGGCCACCGTGACTACATCACCGGGCTCCCCATCAGGGGTGTTTTCGGTGAAGGCCAAAGCGGTCGGGCCGACGAGCTCATTTTCAAGGTCGAGTCCGGCCTCGGCGGCAGCACGTCGTACCAGGGTGTTTTTATACACCTTGTAACGGCCACCAACGGGACGAAGAGCACCGCGCAGTTCCTGAAGCTGGGCCACGGAGAGACCTCGGTACTCGGTAACCATTACCGCCGAAGACTCTTCCAGCCGTTGCTTCACCTCTGCTACGAGCGCAACCTTCTCTGGTTTCGGGTTTTCCATCGCACCTCCTTCCATTGAGTTGGATCGGATGTTTACTTGGTATTCGTGGTTGCTCGACGCCCTTTCGCCGATCAACCACTCCAAGCAAGATCCCGACCCTGCGACACGATGTGCCGTTGGATGAGGTGCGTTAGAGCAGATGGATCGCCTGTATCAGGATTTCTGGGCCGCCGTTGCCGGCTGCCCCACCTGAGGTCTCGGGCGAGATAGGTTCGATTTGCCGTATCGACTCCGCCGTTGCCGGTGGAACCGAACAAATACCAATCGACTACGCTACCGCCGGATCACTCGGCTACCACCCGGCCGCTCTCGGCCACACCAGCCAAGCGATCGAGCCGACGCGTCCAGAGACTGCGATGCTCGGCCGCCCAGGCATCAAGCTGGTCGAGGCCAGTGATGTCGGCTCGGTACCGGGTCTCGCGACCGACGCGTTCGGCGGTGGCGAGGCCACTTTGGGCCAACATCGCGAGATGCTTGGCCACCGCCTGGCGCGAAATAGCGAGCTCACCCGACAGAGCGGTGGCGGTTGCTGGGCTCTGACGAACCAGCAGCTCGAAGACGGTGCGCCGCGTTGGATCGGCCAGCGCGGCGAAGGTTTGATCCGCCTGCGACATTTATCGGACCAGGGAGACGAGAGACGCCATCGGCCGAGTTGAGCCCAGCAATGGCGGCACACGACGCATCGATGGCTGCTCGATCACCGTGATAAGCGTGTGAAGGTGGCCATCATCGACAGGCAGTGGAACAAGCTCGATAGCCACCTCGGTGGGCGGGGTCGGGCCCTCGGGCTCACCGAGTGGGCGCCATACCCAACGAAGGGAGCGGCCAGGGTCGATCTCGGTGACGACACCGATCTTGGGCTGGCCAGACTCGACGTCGACCGCGATGAGGAGGCCGCCCTCGCTGACATCGATGGTACTTCCCTCCCCCATCCATTGTTCAAACCCCTCGGGACTGGTGAGTTCGATCCACACATCGGACGGCGTCGAGAGGATCTGACGCTTAGCGGAAGGGGTTGGACGGCTGATCGGGTCGCTCATCAAAACAGAATATATGCAACCATTGAGTTGCGCAACAAGATCTGGCCTGTCACAATCCAAACACGCAACTTTTAAGTTGCGTGTTCATGCATTCGCCCGCCGACGGCGATTGCGCCCATCCAACAAAGGAGCAACCCGTGACCGGCTACCTCGTACCAACCGTGATCGAAAAAACATCGAACGGTGAACGCGCCTTCGACCTCTACTCCCGCCTGCTCGTCGACCGAGTCATCTTCCTCGGCACCCAGATCGACGATGCCAGCGCGAACCTCATCATCGGGCAACTGCTACACCTGGAAGCTCAGGACGCCGAGCGCGACATCTCGCTCTACATCAACAGTCCGGGCGGTTCGGTTACCGCTGGCTTTGGCATCTACGACACGATGCAGTACGTCGCCCCCGACGTGGCCACGATCTGTGTCGGCCAGGCCGCATCCTGGGCTGCAATACTTCTGGCCTCAGGCGCGCCAGGCAAGCGCCATGCGTTGCCAAACTCCCGTGTCCTCATCCATCAGCCGCACGGTGGCGCCCAGGGCCAGACCAGTGACATGGAGATCCAGGTCGAAGAGATGAAGCTAGCCCGGCAACGCTCCGAACAGCTCCTGGCGTACCACACCGGTCAACCGATCGAACGCATTGCGGCCGACATCGAGCGCGACTACATCGTGCGGGGCGACGAGGCGGTTAGCTACGGCCTCGTCGACGAGATCATCGAGCGCCGACGCCAGCTCAAGGTAGAGCCGGGCTTTGCCCTGGTGACCACAACGGACGAAGAGTCCGAAGATGAGTAGGTTCCGACCGCCACCGATCAGGCGTGTCGAAAGGTGTTAAGCGTCGGCCGCTACCCGGATTTCCCCAACCTGCGTCCCAGCCCAGTTTGTGAGCGACTCGGGCCCAGCGGTGACCACACCAAGACGATCGAGCAGGTGGCGTACCGCTGCTCCCGACGCCCGGTGGGCACCATCGCGAGCCTTGACGGCAACACCAAGACCCTCGTGAACGACGAGCGCACAGAAAACGCCTTCGGCGCCGCCCTTGGCTGCAGTAGCTCGACTCGCCTGCGCCATGATTTCGGTACTGGTCCGCTCGCTACCAGCCACATAGAAAGGTTCGGCCATCATCGACTCGACCAATCGACGGCCGAGCGGATGATCGGCGAGCTTGGCCCATCCGTGCGCCAACGACCGGAGTGGCACCGTCCATACCGGGATGCCGCACCCATCGGTACCGGGCACCTGGCCGCTCAACGAGACCTCACAAAAGGATTCGATGGCCGGGGTGATGTGGTCGGCGTGCAAGGGGTGCGTCGGGTTTATATAGCCCGCCGGTTCAAGACCGAGATGTTGGCATACGGTCAGAAAGCCGGTGTGCTTACCAGAGCAATTGTTGTAGCGAGCATCTGGCTTGATTCCAGCGGCAACCAAGGCCTTGCTGGCTGGGTCATACGACGGGTAGTGCGATCCGCATTCAAAGGCCGAAACATCCAGCCCGATACGGTCGAGCCATGCAGTTACCGCTTCGACATGCGCTGGTTCAGCGTTGTGTGAGGCACAAGACAACGCCATCTCCATCGCCGAAAGATCGAAGGCATCCGCCGCCCCAGACTCCACCAACGGAATGGCCTGGATCGGCTTGATTGCCGAGCGAGGCATCACGCCGCGTTCGGCATCGCCCCAAAAAGAAACGACAGAACCCGAGGCATCAACCACCACCGCATCCACATCGTGGACACTTTCGACGGCATCACCTCGGGTTATTTCGACCCTCAACGGGGCGTTCATTTGAATAGTCCTGAAACAAGCGGCCGGTTAGGCCGGGTTGACTTCGAGTTCAGAGAGGCGAGTAGGGTCGAGCTTGACGCCAGGACCCATCGTTGAAGACATCGTCATCTTCTTGATGTAGCGACCCTTGGCCGATGCGGGCCTTGCCCGGTTGATCTCCTCGATCAGCGTGGCCAGGTTGTTGCTCAAGCCAGCCTCGTCGAACGATGCCTTGCCAACCGAGACATGCACGCTGCCGTGCTTGTCGGTGCGGTACTCGATGGTGCCGCCCTTGAACTTTTCGACGGCTTCAGCCGGATGAGGGGTGACGGTGCCCGTCTTCGGGTTTGGCATCAAGCCGCGAGGACCGAGGACACGGCCCAGCTTGCCAACCTGCGGCATCAGCTCGGGCGTAGCGATTGCGAGATCGAAGTCGAGCATGCCGCCTTCTACTTCCGCTACCAGTTCTTCGCCGCCAACCATGTCGGCGCCAGCGGCCGTTGCAGCCTCAGCAGCCTCGCCGGTTGCGAAGACAGCTACCCGAACATCCTTGCCGGTTCCGGCTGGAAGGGCGACGGTGCCACGCACGATCTGATCGGCCTTGCGGGGATCGACTCCCAGCACCATGACAACGTCGATCGACTCGTCAAACTTGGCGCCAGCGAGCCGCTTTACCAGCTCGATCGCTTCGCTCGGAGCGTGCAACCGATCACGGTCATAGCGCTTCGTCGCGTCTGAGTATCGTTTACCTTTCGCCATTTCAGGCTCCCTCTTACCTAGGGCCGCCGGGCGAGGTAGTCCCGGTCAGCGGTTTGACTAAAAATGTTCGCTCTTGCGTCTGTCTTGGGTGCGCCATTTCGCCTCAGGCGAAATGGCGAGTTCGGCTGAGGGCTCCTGGCCCGAAACCGATACGTCTAGCCCGAGACCGATACGCCCATCTGGCGTGCGGTGCCAGCCACCTGCTTCTTGGCGGCGTCGATGTCGTAGGCGTTGAGGTCGGGCATTTTGGCTTCGGCAATCTCGGTCAGCTGCGCATCGGTGATGCTGCCAGCCGGTTCCCGCAGCGGATCGGCCGCGCCCTTCGAAAGCTTTGCCGCCTTCTTGATCAGCTCGGAGGTCGGCGGTGTCTTCAGGATGAAACTGAAGGTGCGATCCTCAAAGATGGTGATCTCTACCGGAACGACGTTGCCACGCTGCGACTCGGTGCGCGCGTTGTAGTCCTTGCAGAAGTCCATGATGGACAGGCCATAAGGACCGAGGGCGGTACCCACAGGAGGAGCCGGCGAGGCCTGGCCTGCCGGAATCTGGATTTTTACGACCGCTAGTACTTGCTTCTTGGCCATCGGACTTTCTTTCGACGTGTTTCGTCTGGTCTCTCGCCCAACCGGTGTTGGGCGACTCTCGAACTTTTCTCTTCAGCTACTGCGCCAGAAGAGCAACAAAGAAGTGTGCCCGGCGCTAGCCGGAGCAACAACCCTGCGCCCGGCTTGTTAGATTTTGCCGACTTCGGCGAACTGCAATTCGACCGGTGTCTCCCGGCCGAAGATATTGACCAGCACCTTGAGCTTGAGCTGATCTTCGTTGATCTCCACGATCTCGCCCTGGAAATCGGCGAAGGGGCCTTCCTTGACCCGAACCGATTCGCCCATCTGGTATTCGAGGCGAGGGCGGCCCTTGCGAGCGGTGTCGTCACCGTCTTCTTTGACCGACAGGAAGTTCTCGACATCGCGCCGTGGCAGCGGGGAAGGCTTGTTGCCTGCACCGATGAAGCCGGTGACTCCTGGGGTGTTGCGAACAACGAACCATGAGTCGTCGTCGAGGCGCAGACGGCACAGAAGGTAGCCGGGGAACACCTTTTTCTGGACGACGACCTTCTTACCGTTCTTGAATTCGACCACATCTTCGAGCGGGATGACCACTTCGAAGATGCGCTCTTCCATGTTCATCGACTGGGTGCGGGCAAGCAGGTTGTTGCGAACCTTGTTCTCGTAACCCGACTGCGTATGGATCACATACCAACGGCCGGGGCGATCGTAGGGCGACTCACGACGCTTTGGCGCTTCTTCTTCCTCAGCCTCGTCGCCATCGGCGTCGGCGGGTTCCCCCGCGTCAGCGGCCGGGTCGCCGGCAGCTGCCTCAGCGGCGGCGATTTCCTCCGGCGAGTCGCTTACCGAAATATCGGCGGCCGAAACGGCATCGCTAACAGCGCTGTCGTTGGTGTCAGCATCGGTGTCGGCGGCGTCAGCCTCGGCTGCGTCAGTGTCTTCAACTCGGACCTCTTCGGTCGTAGCTTCCTCGACTACCTCTTCGGCGACCGCGGCTTCCGGTGCATTTTCGGTGATGTCACTCATGTAGTTCTCAGCTCTTTCTTAACCTGCGCTTCTGCCCGAACGGAGCAGAGCCAAGAATCCCTCGGCGAAGACCCAATCGAGCAAAGCGATCAGACCGGTGACGAAAGCAAATGTGATGATGACGACGATGGTGTACTTGATCAGCTCCGGCCGCGTGGGCCAGAGGACGCGGCGCATCTCGCCTTGAACTTCCGAGACATACGCACGCGGCGTAACACGTTCGGTTGCCACCGGACGCTGATCTCGTTTGGTTGCTATGGGATTGCCCTCGCTATCCATCTGCCCTTGGCGTTGCAGATAGCGGCGCTGTTCCCGATTCATCGCCATGTTAATAATCCTTGTCGAAAGTACTTTCGGTGACGGACAGCGACCGAGGCAAATGACTGCCTATCGGCCCTTGGTTTTGTAACGCTGGCCTGTTCGTCACCGAGAGTCTTGAAATGCAGGGCAGGAGGGATTTGAACCCCCAACCGTCGGTTTTGGAGACCGGTGCTCTGCCAATTGAGCTACTGCCCTTGGGGACATACTGAGGCTAGCAGGCTTCTCGTCCGGTTCCGAGCGCGAGTCATGAACTGAAACGAGCCAATGTGCTGGGGTTGGGCCTAGCTGGCCAACCTCTGCTTGGCCGCTAGCCTCGAGGCGATCACGAAAGCCCCTGCTGTCACCCCGGTTGCAGCGGCGGCGATCCCGCCGATGTAGGCCGCCTTGCGATTCTTGTAGTTGATCCGATGGAGTCGTCGAACGCTGGCCGGCGGACGTACAGCGGCGAGGACTTCTTCCAGTAAGAACTCGTCAGGAATCATCAGCTCGCCCCGAAGAGAGGACAGCGCTCGCAACAGCTTGCGGTACTGGGCCAACTCGGCTTGGCAGCGCAAACAGCTTGTGATGTGTCGACCAGCTATCGAGTTGGCGTTGGCGGCGATCGTGTCGGAGGGAATGTCGGCCAGCTCGGCGAGCTGGAGAGCAAAGATCTCGCATTCGCCCTTGGTGGTGTTGACGGTGGTGGTCTCAGATGGCACGGGCCTGCTCCTCTCCCAGCGGGTAGAGCCTTTCTCGTAGGCGTCGACGGGCCCGGTGCAACCGCACCTTGGCCGCTGATTCGGTGATATCGAGCTGCTCTGCGATCGACTCGTGGGGCAGGTCGTAGATATCGCGCAATACGACAACGGCCCGCAGTTTTGGGGGAAGCTGCATCAGGGCTTCGATCAGATGATTCCGAAGATCACCGAGATCGGCCTGTCGGCCTGGATCACGCTCGGCGGCGGTATCGGCGATGTCGACATCGTCGGGCCATGGCTCATGACGATGTTTTCCACGGCGACCGATGTAGGTGCTCGCGCAGTTTGCAGTGATCCGATGCAGCCATGTGGAAAGCTGAGCGTCACCGCGAAACTTTTTGAGCCCTTTCAGGGCTCGGAGATACGTTTCCTGCACCACGTCCCGTGCGTCCTCCTCGTCGCCAACCAAACGGTAGGCGAGGGTGTAGGTGTCGGCGTAGGTGTGCCGGACCAAAGCCTCGAAAGCCCTCTGGTCACCACCTTTTGCTTCCTCAATGAGTTCGTCAAGTTTTTCTGCTTCCACCTGATTTGACCTCATCTTCGACGTTCGGGTTACGTTTCCCGACGATCTTTCGCCCGGCGTCGGCGCGAACAGGTCAGTCGCCGACGAATGTTTGTTCATCCTACTTCGGGCATGAGACCGATACGACACCGATCTGTAACACTGATTCATCGCTCAGATTGCCCCTTTGGCCTCGCCGCGACCTCGAGCACCATCCCTGCGCCATCCCCGTGCCATCCCCGTGCATTCGCTCCAGCCGGATAGATTGACCTCATGAAAAACGGAGTGAAGACAGCGGTGTTGTTGGCCATGATGGCTGGCCTACTCATGCTGTTCGGCGAACTACTCGGTGGCCAGAGCGGCCTTACGTTCGCTTTCCTGATTTCGCTGGTGATGATCGGCGGTTCGTACTTCTTCAGCGACAAGCTGGCGATCCGTTCGGCGCGGGCGGTCGAGGTCGACCAAGCCCAGCTGCCGGAGTACTACCACATCATGCAGGAGCTAACCCAGCTCAACGACATGCCGATGCCTCGCCTCTACGTCTCCCCCGAGCAACAGCCAAACGCCTTCGCCACCGGGCGTGGGCCGAAGCACGCCGCGGTCTGCGTGACCGAGGGTCTTCTGAAAACCCTGTCATGGGATGAGATTCGTGGTGTTCTGGCTCACGAGCTGGCCCACATACGAAACCGAGACATCTTGACCGGGTCGGTCGCCGCCATGATCGCCACCACCATTAGCTATGCGGCTCGTATGGCCATGTGGGGTTCGATGGGGCGCCGAGGCAATGATCGAAACGACGGCAACCCTCTGATCGGCTTGGCCTTCGCCATCCTCGCTCCCATGGCTGCTGGCCTGATCCAAATGGCGATCAGCCGTAGCCGAGAATACGAAGCAGATCGCCGAGCGGCGATCATGCTGAATGACGGGGAGCCCCTGGCCAGCGCGTTGGAGAAGCTTCACGGCTACTCTCAACAGATCCCCTCGGCGGTGCCGCCACCTCAAGCCAGCCACTACATCATCAACCCGCTGGCCAATCGAAAAGTGACAATGTCGAACCTCTTCGCTACCCACCCGGAAGCCGAGGAACGCGTTGCTCGACTACGATCGGGCGAGTGGCGCGAAGGCGTCTAGGTCCACACCGCCACACACGGCAGCATGCACCACCAGACATGCACGCCGAATACCGCAGAGTTCGCCGATCACGTGTCGAAACGATCGGCTAGACCAAGACCTGGGAGAGGGGCTGGGAGCGGCTCTGCGAGTCGCTCCCAGCGACGCGCTCGACGTTATCGACCGACCGCTTATGTAGCGGGTGAAGTCTCCGATAGAGAAGCGGCGCTCGAACCATAACGGTGCGGGCACACCTTCGGTCCTCGGGGGATTCGCAGCGGCGGCGACTCCCCGAGGACGAAGGACATTGCGACCGTACGTGAAACGCCTGGGTCGAGCGACTAGTCCCGGAAGTTCTCGAACTGGAGCGGCAGCTCGAGGTCGGCTTCACGGAGCGATGCGATCACGTCTTGTAGAGCGTCACGCTTCTTGGCGCTGACCCTCACCTGATCGCCTTGGGTCTGCGACTGGATCCCCTTGAGTTTGAGATCCTTAATGTGGACGTTGATCTTCTTGGCCAGCTCCGAGCTGATTCCGGCCTTGAGCGAGATGGTCAGGCGCGCCCGTCCACCGGCCGCGTCCTCGATCTCGCCGAACTCGAGCGATTTGAGCGAGATCTTGCGCTTGATCATCTTTTCTTCCATTACCTGACGCAAGGCAAACATCCGATCCTGGCTCGCGGTTTCGAGCTTGATGACCATGTCCTTGTCGTTCAGTTCGACGACCGAATTGGTGTCTTTGAAGTCGTAACGGTTC
This sequence comes from uncultured Acidimicrobiales bacterium, assembly GCA_937922045.1. Classification (GTDB taxonomy): domain Bacteria; phylum Actinomycetota; class Acidimicrobiia; order Acidimicrobiales; family SZUA-35; genus JAHELU01. Next base: position 46,996 of record CAKZXA010000108.1, read on the forward strand.
GCCACCTCGCGACTGGCCTGATCGACCGCGTTGCGAACCTCTTGCATATCTATCTCGGAGACAACATCGAAGCTAGGCATGCCCCAAAAGCTAGCGCGTCAGCCGACGGGCACCTCGTCGACCTCGGGCAGATCCTCGTACCTGATCGCGTCGAGATGGACCGGCGCCGACGCCTCACCCACCGGTAGATCTACGAAATAGGAGGGCACTAACCAGAACACCCCGTTGCTGCGATCAAGAAAGACCCGACCTCCGCGTGAAACCGAACCTTCGTCCAGCAAGCCATCAACGGGACGCGTGCCGAACGCTTCCTCAGGCGTCAACAGAGGAACCTCACCCCGCTCGACGACCTCGAGCCCCCAGTAACCTCGGGCCGACCGGACCACACCATCGGGCCCACCGAACACGATGGTCCATTCCAGGCTCGACGGAACACCGTTGAACTTCTGCAAGGCCGAAACCTCTATCGAACGACCCCGGGTATCTCCGTAGGTATAGGCATAGGGCGCCTGGACCTCCAGATCCACCTCCGGGTCGAGCCCAAGACTGCGCCAACGATCCAGCGCCCAGGCCACAGCCTCGTCCTCGGTGAACTCGACCGGTTCACACTCGCGGCACGAACGGTCACGATTCTCGCCACTGTTTCCATACGACCACTCGCGAACATTTTGCAGGCCGTAGGAGATCATCGAGTTATTCGGCCCTCGCAACAGCACGCTGCGGCCATCGAAGAAAGGTTCCATCTCAGAGCGATCAAACGGGTAGTCGAACGCATCCAACACCGCTGGCATCTGGGCCTCAGCTGCCGCCCTGTCGTCGTCGTAGGCAACCGGCGAAATCGTGAACACCGGCGCCCATTCACGCCCCTCACCAAACGCCGCCGTCTCATCGCCGCTACAGCCAGCGATCAGAATCGCTGCGGCCAGGCCGACGAGGAAACGTCTCACGGTTCGAACCTTACCGTTACGTCATCGGGGAGCCATGGGGCGTTGCCTTCGACGGTGAAGTCGTCGACCGACTCGAACAAGGCCGGATCACCGTGCATCTGGTGGAACCAGTTTGCGATGTAGTGCATACGAGATTCAGGGTTCGACCAGTCGATGGCCCCCGTCCCAGCGAGGTGGCCATCGGCGGTGAAGTCGTCCTCTCGAAAGTAGTGCCCACCGGCAACCAGGTCTTCGTGCCCGCCTTCAGCCTCCCACTCAACGGCAGAGCCGGGAAACGGGTCGACTCCCAAACCTGGACTGGGATCGGAGACACCATAGATGCGGTCCAGAACGATGTCGGCGTCGGGATCTGGTCCTCGACCGACCACCAGGTCACCGATTCTGATGGTCTGGTTTCGATGATCGGCCGGGTTCAGATCGGTGGGCATGTCGAGGTTGCTGATCAGGCTGCCCTGGGGGTCGCGGATGGCGATGTCACGATCGAGGCGGAACCGTTCACCGTCGAGACCAAGATCGACCCCCGCCATCGATGTTGCGATCGTGCTATCGCCACCCAGCAGGAAGGCAAGCGGCTCCGAAGCTCCCTGCACGATGCCGTCATCGGCGATCGACAGGTCCCAGATGTCGTTCAGAAAGTGATCGATGCCGCCTTGTTCGTAGGTGCCGAGGAGAGCGGATCCCACGAAGGCGAGTCGCTGGCGTTCCACCGGATCTTCGGTGGTTGCCGCGGCATGGTAGAACAGCAGGCCATCTCGCAGTTCGCCCGACCCTTCGGGAAACAGCGGGCGGCCGTTGGCATCCTCAGAGAGAAGATAGTTTCTGGTGAATGATCGATGGTCGGCTCCTTCACGAGTTTCGCTCTGGTCGATCATCATGGCGAAGGCTGGCGCGATCGTGCCGAAGATCCACTGGTTGCCATCGGCGGCTTGCTGGCGGGTGCTATCGCTCGTGGTTAGTGGGCCGGGGATGTCTTGTGAGTTGTCGATGATGCTCCCCACCTCGTCAGAGGCCGAGGCTCCGAAGTAGGCCCAGTTGGCGCCGCTGTGGTTGGGCGACAACGGGTTGGTGGGATCGATCACAAACGGCGTCGGGTTCAACACCAGGTTCATTTCGCGCGCAAGCTCGCCGTAGTACAGGTTGAACAGGCTGTTGCGATCGGCGTTCTGCGTTTCGGGAAGGCGCGACACGATGACGACCTCGTCGGTAAGCGAGTCAGCGGCCAGGAGAGCGGCTGAGGACGTGGCTCGAAAGCCTTCGGTGCCCACCGCCTTGAAGTCGAGACCGGACGTGCGCCCCGTGCGATCGTCTTGAGTGCCTGGCAGGGCGAGAACGAACTGGCGCGCCGCCTCAGGATCGTGAGCGAACGCGTGCTGGTTGAAGGCGTTGGCATGCACATCATTCCAGGTGTTTGGCTGGTCGAGAACAGCTTCTCGAATCTCCGCGTTTTCAGCCAGGATCGCGTTGAGGCTCGCATAGGTAGCTTCTGACCCACCAACCATCTCGTAGTAGTCGGGGTTCTCGACCAAGTAAGCGGCCGAACCACGGATCGGGTTGGGGAAGTTCGGCGCCCCGGCCACCACCGAGGCGTCGCCAAGACCGCTAAACCCATAGGTGCCGAGAAAGTGAGCCAGGATGAGCAAGGCGTCGTCACCAGCGAGCGCCGCTGCGCCGTCCGAGCCGTTCGGATAGGCGCGATCGATCAGTTCCGGATGTTCGCCCCTGCTGGCCTGCACGAGAAGATACAAGGCCAACATCTCTTGATAGACGTCGCTGCCAATGTTCTCGCCAGCCAGGAGATCGTTGACCGGATCGGGCACCTCGCACCGCCCAGCGGTGTCGGCGAGGGCCCGGGCGAAGAGCTCGTCGAGCCGTCCGCTGTTGGCCGAGTTCAACAGCAGAGCTGCGACTTCGCTGCTGCCATCGGCTAGTTCGAGGAGCAAACGCTCACGAGCCTCGACCAGTACCTTGCGCCGATGCACCTCCTGGGGAGGAAGCCCTGCGAGGTCAAGGGTCAACTGCTCGATTGCGAAGACCAGGCCAGCATCAGCGTGCTCGGCTTCGTTGGCGGTTTTGTCGAGCGTGTCGCCGTCCTGGGCGTAGGCCGCGGCTACAGATCTGAGTTCGACTCGAATCTGCTCGGATCGCATAGAAACGCTGGCGACGTTCAGCCGAACATCTCGTGGGTTGAGCCGCACCCCAGCGAGCTGGGACCGACAACGCAGGCCCAGCGCCTCGTAGTCGGTTCCGATGATGCGAAACACCTCGGCGGCAGCCCTGAGCTCTGTGGGGGCAATGGTTATCGCTGCGGCTCCGTGGCTCATCGGGTCTCCTGAGGATGCAATGGTCGTTTCCTCATCAACCTCAAACTCGGCCGTCCGTTACGAAATATCCCGACGAGATTAGGGCCGGAAATGCGGGAGCTTTGACTCGGATTTCCGATACGCTCAATGTCTGCTGAGACCGGCTCGACCGGTTCGCACAGATGATGCACGGGTCGGTGCCCGAGTGGCCAAAGGGAGCGGACTGTAAATCCGCCGGCATCGCCTACGTAGGTTCAAATCCTACCCGGCCCACACGTCAGGATTAACGAACGATGCCCCCGGACCAAGGTTCGGGGGCATCGTCGTTCGTCGCCATGGCCAGTGGCGCTGTCGCGACAATTCCTCACCGCGGCACGTCTCTTGAGTCGAATCCATATTTGGGAGAAGAAACATGTCTGCAGGTCGAATGATTTCATCACTACTAGGTTCGTTGGGCGGAAGTGCACTCGGCGGCATGGTTGGCGGCCGCACCGGCCGCATGATCGGCGCAGCCGCCGGTTCGATGCTGGCCCGACAGGTCTCTGGTGGCGGCGGTATGGGCTCACTGCTCGGGTCGCTAGGAGGCGGCGGCGACGAGAACCAAGGCGGCCAAATGGCCCCTGAGATGCCTGAAGAAGAGGCTCGACTGCTGATTCGAGCCATGTGTTCGGCAGCCAAGGCCGATGGCCATGTCGACGAAGACGAGATGCGGCGGATCGTGGGCGAGATGGGCGAACTCGATCCCGATGACGAAGAATTCCTCCGCGGCGAATTGTCGAGTCCGCTCGATATCGATGGCCTCGTGCGAGATGTCCCTGCCGGCATGGGCAACGACGTCTATGTCGCCTCGTTGCTAGCCGTCGATCTCGACTCCCAGGAAGAGCAGGACTACCTGGCCTCGCTCGGCAAGGCTCTCGGCATCGACGAGAACACTCGGCGCTCCATCCACGACGCCGTGACAGCCTAGGCGCTTCTTCAGGTTCAAAGCATGCGCTGCATGAGCGCTACGTCATGCCAGCGTCCAAATTTGCGCGCTACCTGGCGTTCGATACCCACCAGCTCAAACCCATGGCGTCGGTGCAGGGCAATCGACGGCTCTTGCATACCGACGATGCGGGCGAAGAGGGCATGAAAGCCTCGGGTAGCGGCGGCTTCGATCAGCTCACCGAGCAGCTCATACCCCACACCTCGACCGTGATGCCCACGGTCGACGTAGATCGAGTTCTCGACCGAGGTCCGGTAGCCGGGCCGGTCTCGGTAGAAACTGAGCGACCCGAAGCCGATCACCTCGCCATCGAGTTCGGCGACCAGAACTGCGAGTCCGCCCGACCGGTCGCGTATCCACGCCTTCTGCTCATCGATCGAGCGGGGGACCAAGTCCAGCGTGACCGCGGTTTCGCTCACCTCGGGGTTGTAGATGCGGCACAAGGCTGCCGCATCGTTTTCGGTGGCCAAACGGATCTTCAAGCCGTTCGGTTCTTTTGTTTGAGAACCGCTCATCGGTTATCTAGTTCCGTCCATTGGGCTCGCTGCTACCTCTCAACCCTACGGTTTCTCACCATGGGTAGAATCTTGCGACCATAAGTGCAGCTCGTCCGGGCGACCCGGTCAAGCTGGTTAAACCCGACCACCAGGAGCAACCCATGTTCAGTGCCGATACCGACAAGTTTCGCTTCGACGAGTTCGCCTCGACGTTCGACGGAGAGCGGGTATTCATCACCGGCGCTGGCAAGGATGGAGGCATCGGCCAGGCCTTTGCTCTGGCCGCCGCCATGAACGGGGCCGAGTCGGTCGGTGTGCACTTTCATCGCAGCTATCAGGATGGGTTTGACCTGGTGGCGAAGCTAGCCGAGATGGGCGTCAATGCTTTTCCGGTTCAGGCCGACGTCACCAACTCCCGCGATCTGTGGGCCTCACGCAGCTACGTGATCGAACAGATGGACGGCAAACCGCCGAGCCTTTTGATCTGCAACTCCGGTCTGACCGAATCGGGCTACTCCTTTGGGCGAGCGCTGCGACCGAAGGAAGATGAGCCCATGGCCATGCGCCGGGCCCGGGTGCGGCAACACTTCATCGATTCGCTTGAAGATTCACAGCGAGTGCTCGACACGAAGATCGACGGCTTCCTCGCCTCAACCCATCTGTGGGCAGGCGAGGCCGTCTACCACGAATCACCGCTGAGAATCGTGTATGTGTCGTCTCGCCAGGCCATCGATCCTGGTCCTGCGGTGCCGGGCTATGCCATCTCCAATTGGGCGGTTTTGCAGCTGCCAAAGGTGCTGGAGGTAAACCTCGGACGAAGCGCTGAGTATGTGTCGGCCTTCAGTGTGCTCTTTCCCTTCATCCGCACCGGCATGACCGACGAATACGCCGAGAACGACAAAGTTTTCGGCCGTTGGCAGCCCCGGATGTTGGAGACTTACGAATGCGCCGAAGCGTTCTCGCAGCTGCTCTCGAGGTCTACCGAGGAGCTGAACAACGGCATGTTCGAGCTGATGGTCGATCCAGTGGGCGAAGGAGCGGCTGATGGTGTGGCCGTGACGTGGAAGCAGGTGATCTTCGACGTGCAGGAAAACGAGCTCGGTTGGAGCGCAGACAGCCCTCGAACCTACGAATAGGCGACCGGCACCCATCGCACGGTGTTTCGCAAGGGATCTGGATGCAAAGAAGCGTAAAGAAAAGTGGACTGATCCGCCGTTTTTCTAACCCCGGTCGATGATTGCGAATACGTCGATGATTGCGAATACACTGTCAGCCACAGATGTTGAATCGGGTTGTTCCAGCTGGGAGTTTACTCGAATCAACGCAAGGCTGATCGTCGAGATCCGGCGTTCGCAGCTGCAGGCGCGCGATAGGAAGAGTGCACGTTGACCGAGCTTGAATTCAACGGAGTCGAACCTTCCAGCGCGACCGAGGCCGGGGCCACCATCGTTGGTATCGAGTTCGCGTCGAACTATGTACGCGGCGTGATGTTGGAAAGTTCCGACGGCGAGTCGCTCATTACCGCCGTCGCCGAAGCAGAGATCATCTCCCCAGTCGGTCACGGCCCGCGCGGCCCCTTCGATTCGGCCCTCGTCGGCCCTGCTCTCGATGAGCTGATCGGCCTCCTCAACATCAATATTTCACAGCCGCCGCAGGTGGCGGTGAGTTTTGGGCCTAGCTACGCAGGGGTTGGCAGTGGCCCATCGCTTCCGCCCTGGCTGCAGCAGCAGGCGTCGCTTCTGGCTGAGTCTCTCATCTGTGCTGGCGATCTCGGTGTTGCCTTTGCCCCACGCAGTGCGGTGGAGTCGGTTGGCGAGGCGGTGGCCGCCAGCGGTCTACACCTGTCCCGGCTCGATCTGGCACCGGTTGCCGCCGCCCGCGTGCTCGACATGATGAATGTCGACACCCTCACGGTCGGCTCTGGCCGCGGCTGGCAGGCTCGCCTCCGAGATGCCGAGGTGTTGGAAGCCTTGGAAGTGGTTTCTGTTGACGTCGATGCACCGCTACTCGTGATCGACGAAAACAATGACGGCCAACCCGTGAGTGCCTACTTCGAAGTTGGGCTGGGAGCCAATCTTGTAATCGACGACCCGGACCTCGGGCAATACGCGGCTGCCGCTGGCGCAGCCCTCGGTTTGTATTATTCCAGCCCGGCTGATCTCCTAACCGGCGAGCTCATCGACCGGGGTGGACCGAGGCAAGTCCTTGAAACACCGGACAGCACTGAACTGTCAACACCGTGGGGTCAACGGGTAGCGGGGGCGACAGCTCGCACCACGCTCAACCTGCAACGGCATCCAGCTTCTGGAGGCCTTGGGTCGGCCTTTGGCCACAGCCTTACGCACACTGAGCCGATCGATTTACTCGACCTCGGCCCAGAACCACAAGCCGTCGAGCCCCAACTGGTCGACGGTGACATCGAACTCGTCGACCCCGACATCGAAACAGCGGAGGCCGAAGACATCGAGATCGCGGAGGCCGAAGACATCGAGTCGGCAGTCGAGGATGCAACCGACGGTGACCTCGATCCGGAGACATCAGGAGACGAGTCTGATGTCGAGGACGTAGCTGATGTCGAGGACGTAGCTGTCGATGACCACGAAACACCCGTGCTCGAAGGCGAGGCTGCGAGTTCCGAACGTCGGCTACCGGTGATCGACCTACGAAGCCATGGTGGAACCAACGCAGCCAATGAGCCGGCGGGCTCCGAAACGGCGGGCGTATCGGGCCAGGGTGTGTTCGCTGACACCGACATGGCTGATGTCGGGCTGCTCGACGGTGACGGACTCATCCAAGCCGAGGACCTCGGCCACGACGATCCAATCACGCAGTTCAGCCCAGACGAGAACCAGCAACAAACGCTTTCCAAGGCCGACGGCTTGCTCCGCAATCGAGTCATCCTGCTCGTGCTAGCGCTCGTCGTCGTGGCGCTCCTGGTCTACAACTTCGTCTTATCCTAAGCAGCGTGCCCATCGGCACGCCTGGGCCCGTCAGATCCTGCCGTCGGCTCTAGAATCCGTCGGCCGGTTGGACGAGTCCGAACTTTACGCCCTGGTCGTCGGTGCAATCGACGACGATTCCCTGGGGCGTGTCCATTGGATCTGAGGCGTCGCCGCCGGCAGTGCGTATTGCTTCTGCGGTGCTGGCAGCGTCGTCTACTCGGAAGTAGAAGTCGACCCTGTCGCCGTGGCGACCTGCGCCGATACCGCCATCGGTGACCATGTTCTCAGCGTGCATTCCGCCCTCGCTGCCCTCGGAGCCGAAGTCCCAACCGAAGAGGGCTGAGTAGAAGGCTCTGCCAGCAGCACCATCTTGGACCGGAAGCGACCAATAGAAGAGATCGCCGTGGCTCGATCCCTTCTGGGGGTTCCGGGCGTACTCGGCGTAGTCGCCTTCGCCCGGCTGTTGCAGGCTGAACGACGTTCCTTGATCGTCGCGGCAGCGGGCCATGGCACCGGGGTCGAAATACTCGATGTCGCCCTCGACGGTGCCTCCCAGTTCGACCACTCGGGCGGTGGCGGCTTCAATATCGTCGACGGCAATGTAGACCGTGCGTTCATCGGGCGAGGTGGCCGATGGGTTCAACCCACCAGCGGGAGTGACCGCTGGGATGTGGCCTCCGAGCGAACCGCCTTCGACCTCCCAACCGAACACGGCACCGTAGAAGGCCTTTGATCGCTCAAGATCCGGGGCGGGCACGGTGAAGTAGAACAGGTTGGACACACCACCGGTGGCATCGGTGATCCATCCAGGTGTCGGGCGGCTCGCTGTCTCGGTCGTTGATTCAGTCGTCGATTCAGTGTCTGACTTTGTGTCTGATTTTGTGGTTGCCATGAGTCTGGTTTCCTCTCGGGTTGCTTGTGTCGTGTTTGCTTGCGCTTGATCGATTAGTCGTTGTTTGAGTTGGGCGGCGAAGCGGGCTCGAGGTTCCATTGGTCTGTCGGTGTTGGCGAGGGCGTTGAAGGGGTCGGTGGCATCTGGTTCAGCCATGATCATCTCCTTCCGGGTAGGCGGCACGGAAGGCGGCCTTGGCTCGTGTCAGCAGGGCTTCGGTTGCTCCGGGGGTGCGGCCCAGGTGCTGAGCGACCTCACCGACGGGGAGACCATCGAGGTAGCGGAGGCTCAGGGCGGAGCGGTGGGCGGTGGAGAGTTCGGCGAGGGTGGTGTGGGCCAGGTGAATATCGAGAACGGCGTCCCACTGTCCGCTACCCGTCGCGGCTGTGGCGGAGGGGCTGGTTGGATTGGTGCCGGTGTGGGTGTTGGTCGCGGCTTTAGCCATGCGACGTTCCTCTCGCTCGAGGGAACGCCAGTGATCGGCCACCTTGTGACGGGCGATGCCGATAAGCCAGGCGATTGTGATGTTGACGACAATGCCACGCTGGATGGTGTCCATTGCCGCAACAAAGGTTTCGGCGGTAACGTCTTCGGCTGCGATGGTGCTGGCGACGCGGCGGTTGACGTAACCATAGACCTCTGGCAGCGCCTCGTCGTAGAGGCCGAGGTAGTCGTCGATCTTTTGGGAGATCGTGGCGTCAGCTCCGGTCACAGCTACTCCATCGTCGCGCAGTATGAAAACCCGACGCTTCAAGAAGCAAAAAGATCGCGAAAAGATCGCTGTGTCCACCAATCCTTGACCTGGAGCGCACTCCAGGTTGTTGAATGGAAACCATGAGCAGCGAAGACCTCTCCCCCGCCCAGATGTCGACGAGGACCGGTGTCACGATCGACACCTTGCGGTACTACGAGCGCGAGGGCCTCCTGGGCTCTGTGGGCCGGGCCGACAATGGCCATCGTCGCTATAGCCAGGACGATGTGTCGTGGGTTGAGGCTTTGCGATGCCTGCGCGACACCGGCATGACGATCGAGCAACTTCGCCACTACTGCAACCTGAGTGCCGAGGGGCCGACGACCGGACCGGAGCGACACCAGATCCTCGTCGAGCATCGTGCGACGGTTGAGGAACAGATCGCCGACCGACGTAACGCCCTGCGATTGATCGACCACAAGCTGTCGTTCTACGCGGCGGAAACCATACCTACTACAGCCTCTGAGGAGACCCGATGAGCTTTGGAGCAACGACTACTGAACCCTACGTGCAGATTGGACGCAGCGGCTTGTTCGTCTACCGGGTTGGCCTCGGCACCATGCAGTTCGGTTGGTCGGTCGATGAGGAGCGATCGTTCGAAGTGCTCGATGCCTACCGCGATCTCGGCGGCAACTTCATCGATACCGCCGACTGCTAGAGCTCGTGGTCGGCCACGATGGGCGGCCCAGCCAACGATGGTGGCGTGTCGGAGGAGATCGTTGGCCGCTGGCTGGCCAAGCGCAACAACCGTGATTCGATGGTGATCGCAACCAAGGTCAGAGCAGCGATGGGCGAGCAATTCAGCGACCATCGGGGAACGGCAGCCCAGCGCGAAGGCTTGTCGAGGCGGTGGATTCTGAAGGCGTGCGAAGACAGCCTTCGCCGACTGGGCACTGATCACATCGACCTCTACCAGGCCCATTTCATCGACCCGCTCGTGCCTATCGAGGAGACTATGTCGGCCTTCACCGACCTGATCCGTCAGGGCAAGGTTCGCTACGTGGGGTGCTCGAATTACAGCGCCTGGCGACTCGTCGAAGCCCTGTGGGCGGCCGACAAACAGAATCTGGAGCCCTTCATCTCGGTGCAGCCGGAGTACAACATGCTTGGCCCAAACCGAGCCGACGTGGAGAGTGAGTTGGCGCCGATGTGTGTGCAGCACGCCGCGTTCGACTGGTTGCGTTCGAAAACCCCGGGTGAGCGCCCCGATCGTGGGGGCTAACAGCCCAGAACAGCTTCGTGGAGCCATCGGCGAGCTCGACAAGCGACTTTCTTCGGATTCGCTCGCTCGGCTCGATGATGTGTCGGCGTTCCGCCGTAGCCGGGCCTCACTGGAGACCTAGTCACCGAAGCGCTTCGAACAGAGAGGCGAAGAGTCGGGCCGGTCGGCATCGGTTGACCGGGCAGCAGTTGGAGGAATCTGTGGCAAATCGGTTTGATGCTCCCGGCAATCGTGGCAGACTCTAGGGCGGCCCTTCTTTGGACCGCAGTTGCCTCCTTAGCTCAGTCGGTAGAGCGTCTCCATGGTAAGGAGAAGGTCAACAGTTCAATTCTGTTAGGAGGCTCCACTGGAACCCGCTTGAGGCCATTGCGCTCAGGCGGGTTTTCTTGTGCCAGCGCTTCGGTGGTCGGCGGGCAGATGGTCGTCACGGAGTCATTGGTCTGAGTCATTGGTCCGCTTGATCTGGAAATCCTTCTGGCCAGATGTCAAATGCATAGATGACAACAGCTTCGGGGCGGGGGTCCAAATCATCGTTGGTGGCGAAGATGCGAAAGGCTCCAACAGTAATGCCTTCGACAGTCAATCGTCCTCCACCGCCGTGGTTGGGGAGCGACTCCCAAATCCCTGGCCGCGAAAGCACCGTCATCACTGCAGGAAGATCGAATCTCCAAAACAGTCGCGCAGCGGCCTCGTCCAGTTGAGCATGAATGTCGTCCTCGGCGACCGACGCGAGTCGGACGGGACGCATCACCTCGTGGTTGCCTCGATACGTCGCTGTTCTAACTCATCGAGGCTACGACGTCCGATGGCTCGTACGGACAACTCATCCTCTTGTACAATCCGCAGACGGTCGGCTTGATGTTCAATGTCCTCCGCCGTCGGAGAGTCAGGCAGAAGGTCCCCCCTGCGATCCGTGACCGGTTGAGCAGCTGGTGTTTCCATGC
>CAKZXA010000109.1 GCA_937922045.1 uncultured Acidimicrobiales bacterium
GGCTACGGTCTGAACTACGGGGCGGTCCTTCAGCCATCGTGGCGGGCCGTTCTTGACGCCTCGATCGAGCGGTCAGACAGACGGATCAGAGAGGCCGCCGCCGTAGACACACGGTGGGTTACGCGAGTCAAGAATCGGCTCGAAGATGCAGCGACGCTGGTCGACGACGTTACACCAACGGCGTTTCTTCACGATGCGACGACCAAGAACGTCATCATCTCAAACGGCGCCGTGAGCGGGCTCGTCGATGTCGACGAAATGGGATTCGGAGACCCGCTCTGGACGACCGGATTGACCAAAATGTCATTGCTCAGCGCCGGCAGATCGACCACCTACGCCGACAAACAGGCCGAGCTGCTCGGATCTTCTAACAGCGACCAGACCAACGAGCGGCTCGATCTGTACACAGCCATTCACTGCCTCGGCTTTCTTGCAGAGCTAGGGCAACAGTTCAACCAGGCGGAGCTGGCGGCGGTTGACGCAGACCATCAACGTCACCTCGAAGCCATCATGACTTCGCTGCTGTAGCCCCGAAGTCCCGAAGTGTTGGACCCTGTCTATCTCCTACGGATTCTCCTTGGTTTCGAGCTGTGGCTCAGGAGCCACCGAGGTCACGACGACATCGGAGAGCAGTCGGGCACGGGTTAGGAAGCCGGTGTGGGCGACCATCCGATGGTCAGGCCGGACGGCGGCGCCCTCAATGTGCCAGCTACGGTTCAGAACCTCGATGGTTGAAACGTCGGAGAAGTTGGCGTCGGCCAATGCATCGCGCACCTTCATCACCTGCGTGATCGAGGGACTGTAGGACACGAAAATACCACCGGGGCGAAGCGCTGCAGGCGCATGGGGAACCACCAGCCAGGGCTCGGGGAGGTCGAGCACCATTCGATCGAATCCCTGCTGGTCGATGCCCTCGTAGCTATTGGCGAGCACCACGTCATAGCGGGCGATCGCATCGGGTCCGAGAAATCCCGCGACGTTCTTCTGGGCCTTGGCTGCGAAGTCCTCGCGAAGCTCATACCCCGTGATGTGGGCGCCGCATCGAAGCATGCCCATCGACAGAGCTCCGGAGCCAACACCAGACTCGAAAATCCTCATACCGGGGCCGACATCAGCGAGCAGCAGAAGTGGGCCAATATCTTTCGGGTAGATGACCTGCGCCCCCCGGGGCATCGAGATGACGTAGTCCTCAAGCGTTGGGCGGTAGGCCCGGAATCGTTGGCCTCGCGTGGAGGTGATGCCCACTCCCTCCGGTTGACCGACGAGCAGGTCGTGGTACACCGAACCGGCGTGCGTTTGGAACTCACCCTTTTCCTTCAGCGTGATCAGGTACTTACGCTTCTTAGCATCGACGAGCAGGACGAGCTCGTCGTAGCGAAGAAGACGCTGTCCGTCGTCGTCGTCGTCGCTAGCTGGATGGTCGGTGTCGGTCATAGGCTGCCTCATCGTACTGGCCGACGTGAGGGATGCTCGTGGCCGCAGGTAGAGGTAGGCCTGACGGATCAGGGGCGGCGCCGACCACCGGCGTAGCGCTTGATGACCACCTCGACCGGGGCGGCAGCGGCGCCTTCGGTTCGTTGGACGATACGACAGAATGCACAGACCGCGGCGTCGGTTGGTGCCCCGCACCGAGCGCACTGCCCTAGGTCGCCTCGGCCGCTGTCACCTTCGAAGCGATCGACGGCGCGTTGCAAGAAGCCAAGGTAGAACGCGGCCTTCGATCCGGGTGATTCCACGTCAAGATCGTTGAGTGCGGCCTTGTAGGCGAGGTGCTTGTTCCCCACGGCCATAGGGCACTCGTCGATCTGATACTCGATACCGCGCAGGACACAATAGGCGGCGGTTTCCCTCTCGGTCAGCCTCATCAGAGGCTTCGCCTTTTTGGGAAATCCATCCCGAGCCGGAAGCATGGGCCGTTGTCGTCCGAGGTAGTCGGTCTGCCAGCTCATGACGTTGCCAAAGAGCACAGCAGCTTCATCATCGAGGTTGTGGCCGGTGATGACGGCGTCGTAGCCCCGCGACACGGCGGTCGAATCGAAGAGGTGGCGTTTGGAGATTCCACACGCCGAACACGGCACCCGGCCGGTCTCCGCCGAAGCAGTAGGCACATCAAAGCCATGTTCGGCCCGGAGATCGACTGTGATGAGTTCGACCTCGCGTGAGCGAGCGTACCGCTCCGTCATTTCCAGAGACGTGTCGGAATAGGTTCCGATCCCGAGACCAACGTAGACACCATCGGCCTTCCAGCCGTTGTCGAGCAAGATGTCCCAGATGGCGAGGCTGTCTTTGCCCCCTGAGACCGCAACCAGCACGCGGTCGTCTGGCTCGAGCATGTCGTAGTCGTGGATGGCGCGGAGAACCTGCTGCTGGCAGTAGCGAATGAAGTGCTCTTCGCAGAAGTTAGCGTTGTGACGACGGATGTCGATGACGGCGGCGTCTCGGCAGACTTTGCACTTCATTGCTCGGACGAGCCGCCACTGATCACCGGTCGAATCTCCACCGTGTCGTCGTCGGCGAGCAAGGCATCGCCGGGAACGAGTGTGCCATCGCGGATCAACAGCACCGATTCGCGGTTCAGGTTGAGCTTGGCCAGGAGCTTTACGACCGACATCGGACCGTTGAATGCAAGCTCTCGCGAAGGATTCCGAAGGAGGACTTTCATCGGGTTATCGCCTAACCGGCCTTGGCCTCACGCTTCGCCCGTTTCTTGTCCTTCTTAATCTGCTTGATCTGTTTCTTGTGCGAGATATCGAGGTGCTCGATAACAACTTTTTGGCCCGGCTTGATCGAGCTTAGGTCGACCACTTCGCGCCTACCCGTCGTCTTCGTCACCAGGCGAATGAGGCCAAGGGCTACCGAGCTAAAGACCCAAGAGCGGGCCGGGCCCCCGACGTAGGAGCGCACGGCCCAGGTCACGGCACGCTTCAGCATCAGAGACGGCGGATCTCGAGGACCGAACTTTTTTTCTTGCCAGCGTTCCGCCCAATGACGTAGATGATCAGCATGATTATGACGGCGACAGCAGATCCGCCCAGCGCCATCTTCTTCTTCGAGTCTTCGGCTACGACCTCGACTTGTCCCTGAATGTCGCGGAACTTAGCTTCGATGTCGGCCGGGGTTATTCCGGTTGTTTGAGTCATGACAGAACCTTCTTTTTCGCACGCGACATGGCGAGATAGATGAGCACCATCGACAGAAGGAGAACGGCAAGCGCAAGCGCGTAGGGCCCCATAGACGCCCATGATGAGCCTGAAAAGAGCGAGAACGTTTGGGTGAGTCTGAGGGTCGCTAGGCCTGCAAAGAGAACGCCTAGCCCCATCAGAAGTGATCCGGCAACGCCGAATCCGAGGTATCGGCCGAGCGTTTTCAGCGGCTCGACGGTCTCCTGCTTTGCGTAGGTGACCAACATTTCCTGAATTTGTTGTGCGCCCTCAAGCGGACTGGATTTCGCCACCGCTTACCTTTCTCGGCCGTCCGGCCATCTCGATCGTGGTACAGCAAACCTAGAAACAACGCGAGGGTTGGTGGGTGGTCTGCGTGGGTTCAAGTCTAGATCTCCGAGGTGTCAATACCTTGCACCGTCGAGCCAAAGCCGAGGATGGGCCCGCTGGCCAAAGCCGCAGATGCAGGGTTCAGTTCTCGTCGAGCATCTGAAGCAAGGCTTCGGTTTCTCCTAACTGTTCATCCAACAGGGTGAGCCGTTGCTCGGAGCCCGCACAGTTCAGGAGCCGGTAATGATCGAAGGGCCCGACCGGCAGCAGGGCCGACAGCTGCATTGTCGCCGTCGAAAGATCTGATGAAAGCGGCGGCATCGGGGGATCCACCTTGGCCTCGCCCGCGTCAGATACCTGCTGATCTGAAGAATGCATAGTTGTGATACGTCGACGGCAGGTTTCGAGCCGCTCTACCAGACCGTCCAGTTGGGTGGCCATCGCTTCTTCGTTCGCAGCCAGGGGGGCGTCATCTGGCCAGAGCTCAATTTCGGCCCGAGGGTAGGGATCGTCGGGAAGCCATGAGCTGACCCGATAGCGGTCGGTGCCTACGGCGAGCAGAGCAAAGAAGTCCCCGTCTTGTTGAACGTCGACCAAGGACGCGAGGACACCGGTTGAGCTGCGAACGTCGCCTCCCCCGGCCTCAGAACCGCGTTCGATGAGTACGACACCGAAGCACCCGTCACCTTCGAGCACATCTCTGAGCATCTGCTTATAGCGGTCCTCGAAGATCCGAAGAGGCAACGTCATCGTGGGGAAGAGCACCGAGCCCAAAGGGAACTGGGGGACTTCCATCATTCGGGAGTCGCCGCTGGCAAGGGAGCGAGACGATCGAGGGCCGGTCCTGCCGGGTAGCCGACCAGAGCCGAAAGCAGGGAGTCTTGTATCTCGAGAGGACTGTCGTCGAGCACCTCGTCGTTCACGAGGAAGGCAAAGGCGAGGTTCGAGACTCCGTCGGATGAAGAGAGGGCATAGCCGGAGAGAGCCTTGACCCCGCGCAGGGTGCCAGTCTTGGCCAGTACCTTGCCTTCAGCCTCGGTATCGACAAACCGTTCGACGAGCGATCCTCGCTCGCCAGCGATGGCCAAGGACGCGCCGAACTCGCTCCCAGGACTCGACTGGGTCAGCAAGGAGACCAAGGCGGTACACGTCACCCGATTAGACTCGGCCAACCCGGATCCGTCATCGATCCTGACGTCGTTCATCGGTATGCCCTGGCCCTCGAGAAACTCAAAGAGTGCCTGGGTTCCGGCTTCAGTGCTGCCGACACCCTTTACTTCATAGCCGATTCGTTTGAGCAGTAGCTCGGCACCGATATTCGAGCTGAAACTGTTGACATGGGTCACGATCTCTGACAGGCGAGGGGATTCCAGCGCTGCTACTTCGACAGCGGACGGTGGTGTTGGGCCAGAACCGTTGGCCGCGATGCTGACACCTCGCTCGCTTAGTAGCTGGCCGAATACGGCTGCGGCGTGGAGCGGTGGGTCCGTCGTTTCGTTGCGAGGCCGGAACGAGTTCTGGAACTCGTCTGGCCAGTCGACGAATCCTTCGTTGACGGTCAAGGCGGAAAGAGGACCCGACTGCTTCTGGGCGATGAAGCGGGCGTCCCATGCGCTGACGGTGCGCTGGCTGTCGTAGAGAGTTTCGTCGCCGAAGAGGGTTCCTGTTACCTCGGTGATACCTGCAGCGACGACGGCGTCGGCCAGCTCTTCAAGGTTTGTGTGTGTCCGTTGCTCCGCGTCTTCGTATTGACTCGTCCAATCCTCGGTTACCAGGAATGGATCCCCGCCGCCGATGATGTACAAGTCGGTGACGGAGCCGTCGACCGGCGCATCGGAGGCGGCGACGGTGGTCACGAACCTGAAGTCGATGCCCAGAACGCCGAGAGCCCCGTAGGTCGTAAGCATCTTCTGGTTTGAGGCAGGCACGAGGCCGCCAGCCGGTTCTTCGAGGGCCCCAAGCTGTCGGTCGCCGTCACGAACAGATAAGCAGCTCTTGCCGGTACCGCCGTCGGCGCCGGATGGTGCCTGCTCGATTGCCCGCTGAATGGCGGGACGAATGGCCACGTCATTAATGGGAGTCTGAAGCGTGATGGGAAGACGCCGGGCCGAGAATACCGGCGTTTGTACCGCCAGCTCGTAGGGCACGTCGGTGCTGCCCACTTCCCCGAAGTCGGCGCCATTGGCGGCCCGCCAACCAACGAAAGCGAGCACGGATAGCACCAACGGCGGCAACCACTGACGGACGGCGCGTGCGAGTTCCATTGCCCCACAACCTAGCCGAACGGGTCAGCCCTTAGGTGGTCGGCCGGCCCTGAGAGCCGGATCAGGCTCGCTAGCCGACCGGCAGACCAGGAGCCGTGCCGCTCGGGGACACAGCGGCGAGGGCTGAGGATCCTCCGGTCTGCTCGGTGGGTTCAAGCGCAGATCGCACGAAGTGACGCATATGCTCCAGCCGCTGATCGAGCGCTGTGTCTGAAAGCGGGTCGCGGTTGAGCAGCCCGACCAGCATCATGTGGTCCGAGAAGTAGGTCAGAAGAGCACCGTAGCCGGTGATGACGAGATGTTCTGGGTCCTGGTTTCGGAAGGTTCCAAGGTCCATCTGTCGTCGGAAAAAGGCGACGGCCTGTTCGAAATAGGGCCGTAGAGCCACGCCAAGGTCGACTTCGAGGTGTCCCTTGTCGGTCAAGGCTTCACGCCGAACAATTCGGACAACGTCAGGATTGTGGCGAAAGAACTCGAAGCTGGCATCGAGGATGCTGTCGACCCGGATCCATGGATCATGAGACTCGGCGTCGAGAGCGGTGTCGATTCGTTGTCCCCAGTCGAGAAGGGCGTCTTGGAGAACTTGCTGATAGATCGCCTCTTTCGAAGCAAAGTGGTGGAGCAGGCTTGGTCGCCGTACGCCTACCGCTTCGGCGATGTCGTTGAGAGACGTTCCTTCGAAGCCTTGGTTCGCGAAACAATGCCGCGCCTCGCTCAGGATCGAGTCTCGTGTTGTATGGGCGGCCACGGACAAACAATACTCGGTCGCCTCGACGCACGCTCGTCGCATTCCCGGCTCGAAGCTCAATTGGAACCCCTCGATGCGAGCCTTGGCGTATGCACTCGGTGATGGGTCAGCAGTGCCGTGCATCGGATGATGTTGCACCGATATGGTCCAGGTATGGAGATCATTGCCGCCCTTTTCATGGATGACATCGAGCTGCGATCCGTTCCGGGACCCTCCACTCGGATCGACCTGGCCGGTATCCAATTCTCGGCACCAGCACCAGCGCCGGTACCTGTCTCCGTCGCCCCCCACCTCGTCGTCCTGGTTTGGAACCCACCTGATGGGAAGCCTGTGGGTGCACTTGAGGTGGTTTTCAACCTCTCGCCGTCGGACCCTGAGGCCGAAGCTGTCGCCCGCAATGTGCAAGCTCTTGAGATCGAGCCGGGCAAGTTCAACTACCGCCTGGTTCGGGCCGAGATCGAGTTTGATAGCTACACCACGATGCATGCCCATTGCCGAATCGATGCCGGACGCAGCCATGTGGTGCCGTACACCCTGCTTCCACCCGTCGCCTAGCTGAGCGGCTGAGGCCAGAATCTTGAGCAACGATTTGGGGCTCCGGCGTTTCGTGGCTGCCGGATCGGATCATCCCGACATCACCGTCGCCGCTGGTGAAACGGTAGGCGCGGCGTTTGAGGCGATCGATTGCTCTCCCGAACTCGTCATCCTTACGATGAGCGGCGCTGCTCGGGACCGTTGGTCGGAGGTGAGCGGTCTCGTCGCCCAACTCCTCCAACCCGAGTTGCTGCTTGCGCTTGAGGCCGATGCCGTTTCAGTCGGCGGTCGAACGCTCGGCCCAGACAGTGTCGCCCTTTGGGCTGCTGCTGACATCGGGCATTGTGGTGCCGAGATCCTGACTCCTGGCCGACCCGCCATGTTGAACAGCGCAACAGAGGTAGAACTTGCCTTCACGCCGGCTGCGGCTGATCTCCAGGCCTTGCTCGATTCGATGGAGGCTTGGCCGGCTAGGCCCGGTGCTGGACGATCGATGCTCGGTGGGGCGACAACGTTTAGCGGTCGAGGGCGTATCGAGCTGGACGGCAAGCCCTGTTACAGCGGTGCGCTCCTCCAGTTTTCTGCTCGGACGCGAGCGTTTGCGTGCGAAGGACTGGAGCCGCTTGGTCCAGTGATGACCATCACCGAGGCTGAAGCCAACCTGGTGCTGGGCATGGACGGACGCTCGGCTGCCGCCTTGGTGGCCGGCCGGCGAGCGATCGTGCAAACCCTCGACGGTGACAGCGAACCACAGCTCTACGTGGCGACCTCAGCTCCCTTAGCACCGTCGCTGGTCGAGACCATCGTTGCGGTGCGACATGTCGATGAGGAGACGGGGATTGTTGTGCTCGACGAAGCACTGCCCCTAAGAACTGAGGTGCGGCTGTTGGCGAAGGGTGCGGGTTCCGCTGTGCGTGTTCTCGAAGATGCCCTTTCCACCGGGGGCGCGGTGCCGGCAGCGCTTGGAGCGATTGGGTTCAGCGACACGAGCCGGCTCGGCTCAAACCAGGCGTTGGGCTACTCCTCGACCGATAGTGATGCGTCGACCGTCTGTGAGTACGCCCTTGTCGGTGAGGACGCCGGGTCTCCGGCCTATCTCGGTTTATGGACCCCGGTATGTGTCGGGCCGGCCGATGCTCTTTTTGGGGATCGACAACCTGTCGCCAACCAGAGTCGCCTGCTCGACAGCGGCATCTCGGTGTTGGGTTTCCTCGGCTAACTTTGTCGCCGAAGGCATCGAGGTTGCGACCATGCACCGACGGGCGGATTCGTTATACACAACGGGTGAACGCGCCGCTACCGTAGGGCGCTGAAATGCCGAACGAATCGGAAGGACCCCCGTGACCTCAGACCTCAACGAGCAGTCAGCCGAGCAGGTGGGAATCAACACGATTCGCGCCCTTGCGTTGGACGCCACCCACAAGGCTCAGTCGGGCCACCAGGGAACGGCGTTGGCGCTCGCACCGCTGGCCCACGTCCTTTTCACCAGGGTTCTGCGTTACGACGCGGCGAATCCCCTGTGGCCGGATCGAGATCGATTCGTGCTCTCTGGCGGCCACGCATCGATGCTCCAGTACGCCCTTTTGTATCTAACCGGTTTCGGATTGGAACTCGAGGATCTCAAAGAGTTCCGCCAGTGGGGTTCGGCCACTCCTGGACATCCTGAGGTAGGTCACACCGCAGGTATCGAGGTGACGACAGGACCACTCGGTCAAGGCTTCGCCAACGCTGTCGGGATGGCGGTAGCCGAGCGCAACCTTCGAGCCCGATTCGGCGACGACCTCTGTGATCACTACACCTATGTTCTCGCCGGAGACGGTGACCTCGCTGAGGGTGTCTCGCATGAGGCTGCCTCGCTGGCCGGACACCTAGGGCTTGGACGCTTGATCGCGGTCTACGACGACAATCACGTTTCGATCGATGGGCCCACTGAACTCTCCTTGTCCGACGACGCCCCATCCCGGTTCCGCGCCTACGGTTGGCACGTCATCGAGCTCTCGAACGCAGCCTCAGCTGACGATCTTGACGCCCTAACCGCGGCCTTGGCCGAGGCCAAGGCAGTTACCGACCGTCCGTCGATCATTGTGCTCCGCACCGAGATCGGTTTCCCATCACCCGGCCTTACCGGGCACTTCAGCGCTCACGGCAATCCGTTCGACGATGCTGAAATCGCTGCGACCAAGACGGTCATGGGTATGGACCCCGACGCCAGCTTCTCCGTGGTCGACGAGGTGCTGTCGCTCTATCGAGAGGCCGGTCGCCGCGGCGCTTCTGAGCGCGAGGCCTGGGAAAAGCGTCTGGCCGATTCAGACCATGCCGAAGCTTGGGCGCAGAGCTGGCAGCAGCCGAACGATGTCCGGCTCGATCTGGAGTTTGAGGTTGGTGCCAGCCTGGCGACCCGCAAGGCATCGCAGTCATGTGTTACCGCGCTCGACAAGATCCTTCCCAACCTCGTGGGCGGGTCCGCCGACCTTACCGGCAACACCGGAACCAAGCTCGACAGCGAGGCTCAGTCCAAAGAGAATCCAGCGGGCCGCCAGATCTACTTCGGTGTACGCGAGCATGCGATGGGTTCGATCCTCGTAGGGGTCGCCAGCCACGGTGGCCTCGTGCCGTTCGGAGGAACCTTCCTCGTCTTCGCCGACTACATGCGCCCAGCCGTACGCCTGGCCGCAATGTCGAAAGCGAAGTGCGTCTTCGTGTGGACTCACGATTCGGTTGGCGTTGGCGAGGATGGGCCGACCCATCAGCCGGTTGAGCAGCTCATGAGCCTGCGGGCCATTCCGGGTCTGACCGTGCTGCGGCCTGGGGACGCAAATGAGGTAGCCGGGGCCTGGCAAACCGCTCTCAGCTGTGAGGGGCCGGCTGCGCTAATCCTCAGTCGACAAGGTATGCCGGTGTTGGAATCCACCGATCGAGCCAAGGTGGATCAAGGGGCCTACCGCATCGTTGAAGCCGAGGACGCTCAGCTTTCGATCATCGGAACCGGTAGCGAATTGTCGCTCTGTGTCCAAGCCGCCGAACAGCTCCGAGCCGAAGGGATCGGCGCTCATGTGGTCTCCATGCCGTCATGGGACCGGTTCGAGCAACGGTCTTCGGAACAGCAGGCTGCGGTCATTGATCGCTCGTTGCCCGCCATCTCACTTGAAGCAGGTACTACACTTGGGTGGCATAGGTACGCCACCCACCCTGTCGGCATCGACCGATTCGGGGCTTCGGCTCCAGGCCAAACCGTGCTCGATGAGCTCGGCATTTCGGTCGATGCAGTCGTAGCCGCAGCACATGACGCACTCGGCAAGTAGGAGACTTTCGATGGGCAAGCTTCACGACCTCTATGACCAGCAAGGCCAGAGCCCTTGGCTCGACAATCTGCGACGCGGTTGGATCGCCAACGGCGAGCTCCAGCGTTGGGTAGACCAGGGTGTTCGGGGTCTTACCTCCAATCCATCGATCTTTGCCAAGGCGATGACGGAGACGAGCGACTACGACAGCGACCTGGCCGACCTGGTCGGCGGTGGCTCTTCGGTCGAAGATGCCTACTGGCGCCTCGTGGTGTCCGACATCAATGCCGCTCTCGCTGTTCTACGGCCGGTCCATGATGCCTCTGACGGCGAGGATGGCTACGTTTCGGTCGAAGTCTCCCCCGCTCTTGCCCGCGACGAGGCGGCCACAGTGGCCGCCGCCCGCGATCTCGATGATCGGATCGAGGCTCCAAACCTCTACATCAAGGTGCCGGCTACCGAAGAAGGGGTGCCAGCGATTCGGACACTGATCGCCGAAGGGCGCTCGATCAACGTCACCTTGATCTTCAGCCTTGAGCGCTACGGCGATGTTATGGAGGCCTATATCTCCGGTCTTGAAGCCTGTGAGCAGACGGACTTGTCAACGATCTCGTCGGTTGCTTCCTTCTTCGTTAGCCGGGTGGACGTCGAGGTGGATCGTCGGCTCGAGGCCATCGGCACCGATGCCTCATCCCGCCTCATGGGCAAGGCTGCGGTCGCTCAAGCTCAGATTGCCTACCAGCAGTTCACGGAGAAGTTTTCCGGACCTCGTTGGGAAGCCCTCGAGGCGCGCGGAGCACGCCTCCAACGGCCGCTCTGGGCTTCGACCTCGACGAAGAACCCGACCTACCCCGACACGCTGTATGTCGATACATTGATCGGTCCAAATACCGTCAACACGCTGCCCGACGCGACGCTGGCGGCCTTTGCTGACCATGGCACCGTATCTCGTACTGTCGACGCCGATCCCGGCGCTGCGTCTCGGGTGGTCGATGATCTCGAATCGCTCGGCATCGATCTTGAAGAAGTGGCGACGAAGCTGGAGGGCGAAGGTGTAGCCAGCTTCTCGAAGGCCTTCGTTGAGGTCCTCGAAACCCTTGACGACCGCTCAAAAGAGCTAACCGACTAGCGCCGTTCGAGCTATGCGTTTCGACCAGTCCAGCCGATGTCCGAGTTTCGTCTGAAACCCGGAAAGTGGCCTGAACAGCAGGCCTTTCGGACTGAGTTGCAAATCTAAACCCACCTCCTCTAAGGTGGCTAACCGTGACCGCTCGACCTCCATCGCCTCTGCTTCACGAAGCATCGAGCTGCTCTATTGCCACAACGGTGGCGCTCCTCGGCGACCGGTGGACGTTACTTATCCTGCGCGACCTGTTCCGCGGTACTCGTCGCTTCAGCGACTTCCAATCGAACCTTGGTATCGCTCGCAATCTTTTGAGCGAGCGACTCACCCGTCTCATCGACTACGACCTCGTCGAGAAGGTGCTCTACCAGGAACGCCCCCCTCGCTACGAGTATCACCTCACGCCTAAAGGCGCCGACTTCTCACCGGTCCTGATCGCCCTCATGCAGTGGGGGGATCGCTGGTACGCCAACGATGGGCCCCCGATCGAATTGATCCACCAGACCTGTGGGCATCCACTGGAGCAGCACGTTACGTGTCCGAGCTGCCACACCGACCTTCGCCCAGGACAAATTAGAAGCCGCCCTGGGCCAGGAGCCATCCCCGAAATCGCGGATGGCCACGAAATCGAGGAGTAACCTTCGTGACCGCAGCAACGCCAACCCCTGTCTCGCGGCCCGACCGCTACCACGAACTCGGTGATCTTGCGACAGATGAACTAGCCCAGAAGGCGCGTGAGCTGAGGAGCGAAGCCTTCGGTCAACGAGTTACCTATTCGCCGAAAGCTTTCATTCCGCTGACGATGCTCTGCCGTGACCAGTGCGGCTATTGCACCTTCGCCCAGCCGCCCGCTCGCCTTGAGCACCCCTACCTGAGCAAGGCTGAGGTCCTGCAAATCGCGAGAAGGGCGGCCAAGGCTGGGTGCCACGAGGCCCTCTTTACCCTTGGCGAGGCGCCGGAAGATCGGTATCCCCTCGCTCAGCGGTGGCTTCAGGAGAACGGCTACGACTCAACCGTCGAGTACCTGGTCGCTATGTGCGAGGTGGTTGTTGAACAGACCGGTCTGCTCCCTCACGCCAACGCCGGAGCTCTCAATGACGACGAGCTGGCTCTACTGCGAAAGGTCTCGCCCAGCCAGGGCATGATGATTGAGTCCTTGCGACCTGATCTGGCCTGTCATAGCAATGCACCGGACAAGACACCCGAACGCCGGTTGGCGACCTTGGAGGCCGCCGGACGCCTCAGTATTCCGTTTACCACCGGGATCCTGGTCGGCATTGGTGAGACCGAACACGACCGGATCGATGCCCTCGTCGCCATCGCCGAATCTCACGAGCGCCATGGCCATGTGCAAGAAGTCATCGTTCAGAACTTTCTGCCCAAAGCTGGAACCGCGATGTGGCGATCCGAGCCCTGCCCTGACGAGGCCTACCATCGGGCCATAGCATTGGCTCGATGCATCCTGCCGTCGTCCGTGCACCTCCAAGCGCCGCCTAACCTCACCGATGACTTTGGCCAGCTGCTCGACTATGGCATCGACGACTGGGGCGGCGTCTCGCCCGTGACGGCCGACCATGTGAATCCTGAGCGGCCTTGGCCCGATCTCGACCGGTTACGAACCGTCTCGGAGCAGGCTGGCTTCCAGCTCGCTCCCCGGTTGACGATCTACCCCGGGTTCGTCCGTAACCCAGGTCGATGGCTCGATGACAACCTCCGTTTCCCGGTGCTTGACCGTAGCGATGCTGAAGGCCTTGGCCGCGACGACCCAGGCGCGATCTTTCCCGAGAAGGCAGACCTCGCGAGGTCGGTCGGCGACGGCGCTGAGGTCGTCCTCATCGGCGACCGGTCGACACAGTGGTATTCAGGTGCACCGAATCAACCCCCAGCACTGATCGACCGAGAGGCCGAACCGTCTGGTGCTGTGGCCGAAGTGCTCGAGGGCGTGAGAGCTGGACAACAGGTGGGTTATGACGAGTTGGTGGCCTTGTTTGCGGCGCGCGGCCCGAACGTATCAGCCATCGCCAACCTGGCCGACGAGCTACGGATCGAAGTCGTCGGCGACGACATCACCTATGTTGCCAATCGAAATATCAACTACACGAATGTCTGTACATTCAAGTGTCGCTTCTGCGGATTCTCGAAAGGTCCGCTCAGCCTCAACCTGCGAGGCGCGCCCTATCTGCTGACTATTGAGCAGATGCAAGAACGAGTGGTCGAAGCGGTCGAACTGGGAGCCACCGAGGTTTGTCTGCAAGGGGGTATCCACCCGGACTTCGACGGTGACTACTACATCGACGTCTGTCGTGCGGTCCGAGATGCTGCTCCCGATATTCATATTCACGGTTTCACCGCGCTTGAGGTGACCGAGGGGGCAAAACGGCTCGGAGAGCCGTTGGAGACCTACCTGCACCGATGTCTCGACGCAGGTTTGAGATCGCTACCCGGCACCGCGGCTGAGATTCTCGACGATGACGTGCGCGAGATTCTCTGTCCCGACAAGATCTCCACCGAGGAATGGCTAGAGGCGCACCGAATCGCTCACTCGGTTGGGCTGCGTTCGAATGTAACCATGATGTATGGCGCGGTCGAAGGGCCCGAGAGCTGGGCCCGCCACTTTCTCCTGACCCGAGATCTTCAGGCGGAAACCGGCGGCTTTACCGAGTTTGTAGGCCTGCCGTTCGTGCACATGGCCTCACCGATCTATCTGCAACGAAAGGCTCGACGTGGGCCGACGTTCCGGGAGAACCTGCTCGTTCACGCCGTCGCCCGCATTGCCTACCATGGGCTGATCGACAATATCCAGTCGGGTTGGGTCAAGATCGGCTTCGAAGGTGTTCGCCAGCTGCTACAGGCGGGTTGCAACGACCTTGGTGGCACCCTGATGGATGAGAACATCTCTCGTGCCGCTGGTGCAGCCCATGGCCAGGGTGTCGAGAGCAACGACCTTCGCGAGCTTGCCGCCTCGGTCGGTCGCCCGCTCGTCCAGCGAACTACCTTGTACGGGCGTGTGTCTGAACAAGCGATGCTCTAGCTGGGTGTGTCGCCGAGTGGGCAGCTAATTGTCGCTACCATGAGGGACTCTCCGGTGCCACCCGCGCCGGTGACATGACTGTCTACTCCCCCGGAAGGTAGCGCCAATGGCCGCTCCACGAGCCCGTAATCAGTTCGGCGACGAGGTCGTTGATCGACAGCTGAGCGAGCTGGTCGCCTTGATCGGTGTGGATCAAAACGATGATCTGGTTCGCTCGATGCTCGTAACCGCTCTCGACATGGACGCGGCTCATGTCGACCGGCTCGAGTTAAAGATCGCCAGTCAAACACTGGTCGAGATGCTCAACGCATGGCGGGTCTTCGCTCCGTACGCCGACGAGGCGAAGGTGTCGATTTTCGGGTCGGCACGCACCGAGCCATCACACCCCGACTACCATCTGGCCCACGAGTTCGCCGACAAGATGGCCAAGCGAGGCTGGATGGCTATCACCGGCGCCGGACCCGGGATTATGACCGCAGGGCTCGATGGAGCCGGTCGAGAGAACTCATTTGGCGTAAACATTCTTTTGCCATTCGAGCAGAAGCCGTCGCCGTCGATCGCAGGCGACGAGAAGCTCGCCAACTTCCGCTACTTCTTCACCCGCAAGCTCACCTTCATGAAGGAAACCGACGCCTTTGCCCTGCTGCCAGGTGGCTTCGGCACGATGGACGAAACCTTCGAACTGCTGACGTTGGTCCAGACCGGCAAGAGCTATCCGGTTCCAATCGTGATGCTCGATCACGAGGGCTCGAATTACTGGTCTGACTTGGCCAACTTCATCCGAACCCAGTTGCTCGCTGGCGGGCTCATCTCGGAGTACGACACCGATCTCTTCCTCCACACCCACGACGTCGAGGAAGCGGTCGAATACGTCTGCTCCTATTACTCGTGCTACCACTCTCTTCGATACGTGGGAAAGATGCTGGTTCTTCGGACGCTTCGAGAGCTCGATGATGACACGCTTGAGATCCTGAACAGAGAGTTCGCCGACCTGATCGTCGACGGCCAGATCGAGCGTGTCGAGGCAACGAAGGCCGAGGTGCGAGACGAGGACCATCTTGAACTGCCCCGGATAGCCTTCCACTTCGTGAAGAATCGCTATTCGAGACTCGTCACCTTGGCCCGCAGGATCAACGAGCTGGCTGGTGTGAGCGGCGCCACAGCTACCCACGGTCTTGTTCACGACGTTGGCCCCGAAGCCGATGAGGATGACCTCTAAACGACGTTCTGCCAGGGGTCCGGATGGCGACCGGTGCCAACAATCACCTGCGGACGGAGGTAGCCTGCGTCGGTGCCACTTCCCCAGGACGATCACGTCTGGCTAAGCATCAACGACCCCGAAGATTCGACCAGTTGGCTCTTCGACGCCACATTCTTACGGTCTGACTATCGGTGTATTTATGGGTCGGGTTGCGCTTCGATCGACACCGAGGCTGATCCAGCCGAGGTACTCGGCTGTTGCGTCCATGGTGCCCATCTCGTCGACGACGAGGATCGCGAGAACGTGCTTGGAGCGGTGGCTCAACTCACCTCCGCAGACTGGCAGTTTCTTGAGCGGGCCGAGGCCAAAGGTGGACCGCTCAAGGCCAAGAAGACCGGCGATTGGGTTACGCGGAAGGTCGACGGTGCCTGCATCTTCCTGAACCGTGCTGGCTTCGAAGGCGGTGCCGGCTGTGCCTTGCATATCGGTGCCTTACGGCACGGTGAGCGTCCGCTCGATTGGAAGCCGGATGTGTGCTGGCAGGTACCGATCCGCCTCGACATTCACGAGGATGACTATGGCCATGAAACTGTCATGGTTCGTGCGTGGGAGCGGCGAGACTGGGGTCCCGGGGGCGAAGAGTTTCATTGGTGGTGCATCGAAGAAGATGTCGCCTACGGAGGCGGAACCCCGGTCTACATGACGTCGCGCGATGAACTCGTCGAGCTGATTGGACCGGAGATTTACGACCGGCTGGTGACGATGATTGAGGCTCTGCCTACAGAAACGCCGGTCGCTCTGACCAAGCGCTGATGGGCCGAAGGAGCTTCGCCACCCGTTACTTTGGGCCAGCGCCATCTCGACCCGAACTCCCTCGGTGGCTGAGGGGGATTCTGCCTGAAGGCTTCAGCAGCCGTCTACTCGCGGCGGCGATCGTTGTCGGCATAATGGTTGGCCTTCTGGTAGCGATCTTGGACTTCATTGTTCTAGAGCTGGTGCTTGAGCCTGTCCTCCACATGCCACTCTGGATCCAAATATTGGCTCCACTGTTTGGCCTTCTTCTCACCCGCTTGATCTTGCTGCGGCTCGGCGGAGGCTGCAGCCCCTCGACCTCGGAGGAGTACATCTCCGAGTTTCACAACCGCCATCCGGCAATGGAGCTAAAGCCGCTGCGGGCCCGACTGCTTGGCGGCATCGCGACGATTGGGACAGGTGGTTCGGTTGGTCTCGAAGGCCCCTCGATCTATCTTGGTTCAGCCGTCGGGCTTCGAGTTCAGCGCGTTGCCGAACGGTACCTCGGTTGGGGAACAGCCAAATTGCTGCTCACCGCCGGCGCCGCGGCTGGCGTTTCAGCCCTCTTCCAGGCGCCCGCCACCGGGCTGATCTTCGCTCTCGAATCCCCCTACCGCGACTGGGCTGATCCCCTGAATCTGGTCCAGGGTCTTTGCGTGTTCTGATCATCTGTCTAAGACTGGCAGGTGGAAGGGAATCGTATGACAAGACGTAAACACACGCCCGAGCAGATCATCCGTAAGATCGCTGAGGGTCAACG
>CAKZXA010000110.1 GCA_937922045.1 uncultured Acidimicrobiales bacterium
GCGGTCGCCCGAGAGCACTTCCAGCAGGTTCACACCGGTTGCGGTTTCGATCTGTTCGACCACGGAGATCACTGCGGCTGGCATCTGGCCGGCCACGGAACCAACGCCGCCGCCACCGGTCCCTGATCCGTTGTCGATCACCGTCACCTTGTCGATCTCGATGCCGGCCACCGTGTCGGTTATGGACTCGACCAGTTCGGGCAGCATCTTCAGCAACATGATGTCTCTGGCCTGAGGACCAGCCGCCGCGTACTCAGACCTGAGGGCGTTAAACACCTCGACCTCAGCCTTGCCGTTCTCGATGATCACTGCAGCCACGCCTTTCGCGTCGAGCTCGGCAGCCTCCATACGAGCCTTCGCCGGCTCGAGTACATCAGCGGTTAGGCGGCGTTTCTGAAGCTCGATGCGTTGGGTCTCCAGGAATTGCTGGGCCTCGACCTGCGCCAGTTCGGCCGCAACTTCAGCGCGCCGTTCCGACGACTCGGCTTCGGCGTCGAGCTCTGCCTGACGGACCCGCAACAGGTTCTCCTCTTCGGCGATGGCGAGGTCGGCATGGACTCGAGCCAGCTCCGCCCGCTGCCTTGCTCCGGCTTCGGCCTCTTCGGCCTCGGCTGTCTGCGATGCCTCCGTCTCGCGAGCTTCACGCAACACGTTGGCGGTGCGACGGCGACCGACGGCTTCCAAATAGCCAACCTGGTCGGTTACGTTCTGGATCTTGAGCACGTCTAGTTCCAGGCCGAGCGTACGGATGTCGTCATCCGCCTCGTCGATCAGGGTCTGGGCGAACTTGAGTCGGTCTTCATTGACTTCCTCCGGGGTGAGCGTGGCCAGCACGCCTCGTAGGTTGGCCTCCAGGTTCTCCTTGGCGATCTGCTGGATGTAGTCTGCCGGGCGCCCAAGGAACCGCTCAACCGAGTTCTCCAGAATGCCTTCACGGCTTGAGACCTTGATGTTGGCAACACCCTGAACGTCGAGCGGGATCGCTCCCTTGGAGTAAGCGCTGGTGACCGCGACCTCAATCGGGATGGTGTTCAGGTCCATGTAGTCGACCTTCTCGATGAGCGGGACCCGAATAGTGCGCCCGCCTTTGATGACCCGGTAACCCACGGTTCGGCCGTCGGGCAAAGGCCGCGACCGTCCCGAAACGACTGCAACCCGGTTGGGGGGACAGATGATGATCAGACTCTTGATGGCAGCAATGACTGTAAACAGCACGATCGCTGCGATTGCTGCAAGTATGACGAATATCATTTCTTACCCTCTCTTGTGTCGGCTCTTGTATCGGCTCTTGTATCGGCTCTGTTTGAACTGTTGTCTCGTGACATCACGGCGATTCGATCTGAGGGAACTCATCTCCTGGCAGGCCAAGATCTCTCAATGAGGTGACGGCGGCAATGCCGTTCGTCATATTCACGACCACGACGCGGTGACCACGTTCGAAGGTCTCCGTTGGATCGACACCCTCGGCGACCATGAACTGGGGTTGACCACCCAGGTCGATCTGAATGCGTCCTCGATGGCCTGGTTCGATCGGTACCGCCACCGTGGCCTGACGGCCCTCGAAATGGCGAGCCGTCTCGTGGGAACTCGATTGGGTTCGACGGAGAAGGCTAAAGGCAAGGCTATTGGTGACCGCTCCGAACAAGCCCATGAGCACGGCCAGAATGGCTACGAGTGAAACGTTGTACTGGAGCACCGTAAGCACGGTTCCCGTCAGACCGAAGAAGGTGATGAACAACATGATCGAGCGAAACGAGACCAAGCTCGACACGACGTCGCCAACGAGGCCAACCGAGCCTGCGCCGTCTATCTGACCGGCATCGTTGTCGAAATCCGAATCGACGTCGAGGTCTGCATCAACGTCAAGACCGCCATCGACATCACCGCCTACATCAAGGTCTCCACCGCCGACATCACTATCGAAATCAACGTCAGCGTCAGCTCCGATACCGCCGAGCACCAGGGGCACGACGAACACGGAACCGAACACCAGCGAAGCTAGATAGAACCAAATCATGGCGAGCCGCCTCCGACTGTTGCTGTCTTCTCAAACTGATCGCAATGACCGACAAGTGTTTCGACTCCAGCTCGCACCGAGCACCAATCTGCAATCCACGCCGAGAGCACCTCATGCCCCTCTTCGGTTGCCTCATAGACCTTGCGGGCCGGCCCACTCTGCGAGTCGACCAGCTCGGACTGGACATAGCCCTTGGTCTTTAAGCGCTTGAGCACAATATAGATACTGGCCTCACTGCCGGCTGGAAGTCCCTCCTCCTTCAGTCGTTGCAGGAGGCCGTATCCGTACGACGGTTCATCGCTCACACAGGCCAGGACGCACATGTCGAGTACACCCCGCATGATCTGTGAATGATGGCTGTCGGAACTACGTACCATGCATAGATTATTACTTAATTGCCTTAAGTAGGCAAGACAAATATGTAGTTGCATCATCTAGACTTCACCGTGATGCCAGAAGGGGACTCGATACATCGAATCCAACAGCTCCTCAGACCAGCGCTGGCTGGCTACACCGTCGAGTCGTTTTGGGCCCGCACGCTGAAAGGGCACCGGCCCCGTTCGGGAATGACCATCTCGGAGGTTCGCGCCCATGGCAAACACCTCCTGGTCGATTTCAAAACCCCCAACGACCGAACGCTTACGCTCGATACCCATCTCGGCATGGTCGGATCTTGGCGATTGGCTGCACCTGAGACCAAGGTCTCCGGCGGTCACGATCCAACAATCCGCATCCTGATCACCACCGCAGCCGGGCAGGCAATCTGTCGACGGGCGACCACCATCCGCACCTTCGTCCACGATGGTCAAGAGATTTCCGCTCTTCCTGGCCAACTCGGTCCAGACCTCACAACGCCCCAACCCGAACTTGACCTCATCGCTAAACGGGCGGAGCGAGTCGGCGCCAGCGCCTCAGCTGTCACCATCGCTGAGCTCCTACTCGATCAGAAGATAGGCGCTGGCATCGGCAACATCTACAAGAGTGAGACCTTGTTTCTCGAAGGTGTCTGGCCATTCGCTCCCGTTCAACAGATCGACACTTCTACGATCAGACGCCTCTACCAGACCGCCGCCCAGCTGTTGCACACCAATGTGAAGACAAACCGCCCTCGACAAACCGTCGAGGGGGGCGGCTTCTTTGTCTACGACCGTTGGCGGCTTCCATGCCGGCGATGCGGCACCGCCGTCAGTCGCGCCTACCGAGGCCTCGACCCATCGAAACAACAGCGCAGCACCTATTGGTGCACGGTCTGTCAACCAGCATCAGCCCTCCCTTAGGGCTTGGTCGTAACCTCGAGGGACGTCGAGTCGCTTCCAGTGCCGGGTATTCCATCGCCTGACGTGCCTCTGAGTTCGGCCCTCAGAACATAGGTCGTCGCGGGTTCAAGTGAGCCAGAATTCCAGGATGAGTTGCCGGAATGGACCGGACCGTAGCAACCTTCAGCTCCGATATGGCGAGAATCGACTGCCCCGGTGGCTTTGTTGGTGAAGGTGTAGCTCTGACTACTGCAAACGTCATTCGACGTGGACTGAAACTCGACGCGAGTCGACGTAACCAACAGGACCGTGACCGGGTCCGCGATGTAGGCGACCGGAAGAGGAACCGGCCCGCTGGTGCCCGTGGTCGTAACGCTAAACGATCTGGTTGCCGTCCCCGTCCCTGCCTGGGTCGTTCCATCGGAATCGGCACCCTCGAGGGTGACCGTCACCGTGTAGTCGGTTCCCTCTTCCAGCTCGGCCACCACCGCCGTCGACGACAGGCTGTAGGTGGTCGAGCACTGGCTTACCGCCCGTGACGTTCCAGATTGTTGAACCCCGCCTTGAAAGATCTTGAACTGAACCCGACTGCAAACATCGTTGGTGACAAGGTTGAATTCAAAGCTCGTGTCGCCAACCGACGTGGAGCGAGGAGAACGAACGAACTCGACCGGGGCCGATGGCGGAGTTGCAGGTATCGTCGGCTTCGTCGTCGTACCTTCTGTCGTCGGCTTCGTCGTTGTACCTTCTGTCGTCGGCTTCATCGTTGTAGGTTCTGTGATTGTCGTCGCCTCATTCGAGGCCGTCGTAGTCTCTGCTGAGGCCGCCGTGCTGTCTGACGTTGTACCTTCGCCGAGCGACGTGGTCTGCGTAGCCGTCGAGGCCGACGAGGCGGCTCCAGCCTCACCATCAACATCATCTTCTGGAATCGTCACCGAGCCACTAACACCGTCTGAAAAACCCACGCCTTCGGATGGTGTGTCTTCACCGTAGGCGCCAGCCACAACCTCTTGATCCGTCTCAGCTGCTGCCGCCCCACCCTCATTGTCTGCAAGACGCCAGGCTCCGAAGCCCGCAACCGCAAGCAAAATCAATGCCGGAATGCTCAAGGCGCGGCGATGCCGATCGACGAAGGCTAGGGTGCCCCCGCTCTCCACGTCCGTGTTTACCCCAGGAGGAAGGACGTCGTCACCTGCCGAAATCCCGGAAGCGAGGAGACGCCGACCAGAGACAACCGTCGCCGGATCGGCGATGTCGGCTGTCGGCTGCGCTACGAAGGACCCAGCAGCAGGAGAGGCTTCGGCGAGAGTCAAGATCATCGGCTTAGGTTCGCGTGCAGATGCTGCGTCATCTGGCAGGCCGACCGTCGGATCATCGGGGTTCGGCGCGGCTTCGACGGTTCCAGGCTCGGAAGTGTCATCGACCAAGGACGCTGTTCTACGCAAGATCTGTTCGATCTCAAGCACCTGTGGACGGTTCCCAGGGCTCTTCTCCAACATCGCCGACACGACATCGCTCACCTCAGCCGGGACACCGGTCAGGCGACGCGGCGTCTGCTGAATGTGGGCGAGGAGAATCGCCATCGTCGGACCCGACGAAAATGGCACCTCCCCAACGAGCAGCTCGTAGATCATGGCGCCAAGCGAGTAGACATCGGAAGCCACGCCGGCCCCACGTTCATCGGCGATCTCGGGCGCCATGTAGAGCGGCGTGCCGATCATCGCTGACGTCCTGGTCATGACGTCGTTGGCCAAACGGGCAACACCAAAGTCGGTCACCTTTGCCACCAGGCCCGATTCTGTGGGCTGGAGCAGGATGTTTGAAGGCTTCAGATCTCGGTGGACAACCGCTGCCTCATGAATAGCTGTCAGCCCACTTGCGACATCGGCCATCATCAGCAACCGCTCGGACACCGAGGCCGAACCGTCGACGATGACCCGACGCAGATCGCCACCCTCCACATGCTCCATCACGATGCCGAGATCATCTGATTCGATCACCATGTCGAGAACCCGGACGATGTTCGGATGATCCAATCGGCTCAGAATCGAACGCTCTCGCAGGAACCGCGCCACCGTCGGTTCATCTCCCGCCAGATGGGGCAAGAGGAGCTTGATCGCCAGCGGATCTGGGGAGTCTTCGGTCCGTCCGCGGTAGACGACGCCCATGGCGCCCTGACCAATCTTCTCCTCGAGAAGATACATCGATCCCAAACGTCGAACCGGGGTGTTCATCTATTCCCTCCCAACTTCAAAGCACCCCACAGGGATGACCTCCAAAGACACCGTTAAACATGATCCTAGTGCCACCGAAGGCAACTCGACGGTCGGCCACACCGAGGCGACCAAGCGATGTTCGACGATCTGGTGCCCAATCAACGCTCAACCTAAGATCGGGCTGTGCAGAAACCCGTGCCCGACCGATCACCAACAACCAGCTTTAGCCCGGGCGACGCCAACACGGCCACCAGCAAGAACGGTGCGGTGGCCCAACGAGCCACCATGGCTCAGAGTGAGCGGCTCGCTCTGGCCTTCGAAGCTGTTGGGGACGCAGCCTGGTGCATGGTGGGTAACGGTCTCTCCAACCAGGTTTTCGTCGAAGGGCCAGAAGGCATCATCGCCATCGATTCCGGCGAATCAACACAGGAGATGCAGGCAGCGCTCGATCGGCTGCGCGAGGTCAACGATCGACCCATCGTTGCGGTTATCTATACCCACTCTCACTACGTGGGCGGCACCCAGGCCATCGTGGACGAGGCCGGGCGTGACCTACCGGTCTGGGCCCACGCCAAGGTGACGTCCAACCGCCAGCGCGCCGGACTTGATTTGGCCCCGGTCGGAGGTCGAGGACTCGTCAACCAGTTCGGCATGATGCTCCCCGAGGACGGGCCTGACGCTCTGGTCAACTGCGGGCTCGGAAACTTCTTCCGCAACCCCTCCCATGCTCCACACACCGACGGCTTTGTCACCCCGACATCCACATTCAGCGAACCGATGACAACCACGTTGGCCGGTCTCGACGTCGAGTTCATCCCCGCCCCATCAGACGATGATTCATCCATAACAATCTGGTTTCCGGCACTGCGGCTGGCGGTTAACAACCTCCTGTGGCCTGCCTTTTTTAACATCTTCGCCATTCGCGGTGAACGATTCCGCGATCCCGGCATCCTGCTGACCGGGCTCGACGGCTTGTCCGACCTCAACCCCGAGCACCTCATCTGTTGCCACGGACCGAGCCTCAGCGGAGCGGCAACAATCGCCGATGAGATCGAGCTCTACCGCGATGGCATTCAGTTCCTACTCGATCAGACGATACGAGGCATCAACAAGGGCCTCCTGCTCGATGAGTTGGCTTCGTTCGTGCAGTTGCCAGAGCCCTACGGTCAGAATTACTTGACCCAGCAGCTCTACGGACTGGTCGAACACCACGTGAAGCAGACCTCTACGGGGCTGGTGGGCTGGTTCGACGGTGATGAGTCAAAGCTCTTCGCCCTACCACCAGCGGACCGGGCCCAGCGCCTTATCGCCGGGTTCGGTGGTCTCGATGCGGTTAGGAGCCACGTCGACCAAGCCATTGTCGATGATGATCTGCGATGGGCCTTGGAGCTGGCGACCTGGCTCGTGCGATGCGCATTGAGCGATGATGGACGAGCCGATGCTGGCGCACCTGAAGACCGAGCTCGCCTCGGCTCGATCTTGCGGACGATCGCTCAACGAACAACCTCAGCCAACGCCAGAAACTGGTGCCTCACCCGAGCCCGAGAGCTCGAAGGTTTACTCGACCTCAGCCGATTCCGCACCCATCGGTTCTTGTCGGCCATGGTGATGGGATCGCCGCCTGCGGCGTCCGTCGAAGCCTTGCGCGTTACCTATCGCCCCGAACACACCCCTTCGAAGCCAGAAACGTTGGCGTGGCGGTTCGACGATGGTTCCAGCATCGCTCTTTGCCAACGCAACGGCGTCGCGGCCGTGGTGGATCCAGCTCTGGCCGATGCAACGCTCGATATCGATCTCGCTTCGTGGGCTCGGCTTGTCGGGGGTAAGGCCTCGTTGGCGGAACTCGTCGACCAGGGTGCCGCCCAAAGCGACGACCCTGATTTCGTCGCCACGTTTCTCGCACGCTTCGAGATTGGGTGGCGTAGCCCGAACTAGGCCGACATCAGCTCCGCTGAGCCGAAGCCAACACCGAAGCGCACACACCAGATGACCACCGTGTCATAGATCGCAAGGTCAATGTCGGCTGGAATCTCGTAGTTCTGGCCGCCGATGTTTCCCTTGAGATCACCGAGGTCGACATAGTCGCCGTCAACCTCCGCGCTCGATGCAAGGTAGACGTTGAGATCGGGACCGTTGTCGCTTACGAAGTCTTCATCGAGACGAAGCACCCGTTGGGTGCCACCATCGCCGAGGACAACTGCGGTACCGCTTGTGGGGTGGTCGCCGTCGACAAAGCTGCCGATGGCCAGCTCAAGGGGTTCAACCTCGGCTGGGGGCTCCTCCGTTGTGGTATCTGCCGCTGACGCTGCTTCGTCGGTGGCGGTGTCAGTGTCGGTGTCGGAGGCGGCCGAAGTGTCAGTTTCGGTCTCATCGTCGGCAACCGTCACGGCGGCGGCGAAGGTGGGCGCCGCTTCATCGACGACCTCGTCGAAGAACAGGGTCTGAACCCCAAAGACACCAAAGGCCAGGAAGGCGAGTACGGGGACGGCCACGATGGCGGCGAGAAGAAGTAGGCGACGGCGAGATGACATGGAAGATCTTTCAGTGGTTGTGGGCGAAGGTTGAGAAGACATCGAGATAAACAACACACACCACTAGTGATTCCATTCCCACTTGACTTTGAGAACCGCTAGCGTCGAGGTTTATGAGTAACGGTAACGAACGTCAGATCCTGGTCACCAACGACGACGGCGTAGACGCCATCGGTCTTCACGTTCTCGCCCGCGCCATGCGTCGCTTTGGCAAGGTGACCGTTGTTGCTCCTGACGGAGAATACTCCGGATCAGGAGCTTCGATCGGCCCTATCTGGGATGACACGCCCGATGTGCACACGGCTACCATCGAGGGAATCGACGATACCTGGGCCGTGTCGGGCCCGCCCGCCCTGTGCGTTCTCTATGCCCGCCTTGGCACGTTCGGCTTCGACCCCGATCTGGTTGTGAGCGGCATCAATCCCGGCGCCAATGTCGGACGCTCGGTGTACCACTCGGGAACGATCGGTGGCGCCATCAGCGCACGTATCGGCGGAATTCCCGGGGTAGCGGTAAGCCAATCCGTCTCCGACTTCGGCGTTGAGGGCCAGGCCTGGGGCGACGTGGTTGCCCAGATGCGCTTCGACACAGCGGCCGCCATAGCGGCCGAGGCGATCGATGCCATGCTGGCCAACCCTTCGGCCGAACCCGGCATCCTCAACATCAACGTGCCCGACCTCCCGCTCGATGAGGTCGACGGCTGGCAGTGGTGCGAGGTTGGAACCGAGCCGGTGCGAGCCTTGGCTCAGGTCAACCTCACACCGAAACCGGGACACACCGGCTCGTTCAACGTCAGTCTCGACTACGGCGAGCCTCACCAGCAGGCGGTCGGCACCGACACCGGGGCCATCATGGAGAACAAGGCGACGCTGAGCTGGCTTTCAGCCATCACCGCCCTCGATCAGGAAAGTCCCGAGATCGATCGTCGCCTCAAGTCGTTACTCGACTGAGGTCTGGTCCAAAGCCTGAGCGAATATCAAAGTGCTCGGTCTCTATATCGCCAGCCCCAAGCGACCGAGCGGCGGCTGTCACTGTCGCCACCAGAGACGCCGGCCCACAAACCGCCACGTGATAGCCGTTCAGGCCCCTCGGGCCGAAGTGCTCGGCCAGCATCGATCGGTCTAACCGCCGACCCTGCGAACTTTCAACCACGATCAGTCGTATATGACCCTCCTCGTGCGCTCGGTCAAGCTCGTCGATGGCCACCGCATCCTCGCGGGTGCGAACACAGTAGATAAGAGTCGCGGGCTCCGAAACAAGAGTCGCAGGCTCCGAAACGACAGCCGCTGGCGATGTGTCGCTCTTCGAACGCGAGTCGATGGCGCTCAGGAATGGGGTGATCCCGACACCACCAGCCACCCAGAGCGTAGGCCCGCCCGAGTCGTGACCAGGGGCGAAGCGTCCGTAGGGGCCTTCCACCAGCACCTTCGTCCCGGCGGTGAGTTCGGTTTGAATCCGCTTGGTCCAGTCCCCCAGGTCACGGATATAGAAACGCAGCACACCGCTCGTGGGCGACGAGGCAATGGTGAAGACATGAGGCTCCGAAAGCCCTGCCTTCTCAACCTTGATCACAGCGAACTGACCGGCTCGGTACGTCATTGGCCGAGAGCGAGGACGCAGGACCAGCTCGAGTGTCTTGCCATCGCTGCGCGCCTGGTCGACCTCATAGGGCGCACCCCGGAGCAGCATGTCTCGACCGACCACCCGCCATCCATAGGCAGCCAACCCACCCAGCATCACCGCTGCGAAGTAGATTCCCCATCCAGAAAAATTCGCGTAGGGTTTCTCGGCTGTGAAGAAATGGGCGCAAGCGAAGGCGAAGGGGATCCCGAAGAGTTTGTGGGTTAGTCGCCACCAGCGATAGGGAAAGAGCCGGAAGATACTGAGCACGATGAGGCCATAAATCATGATCTCGCCAACGCCAGCTAGATCTTCGGCCGCGTCGGCGAAGGCCTTGCGAGCGCCAGCGATGCCGCCTTCGATCTCCGGTTCGATGCTGGTGTGTAGAAACATCGCGACTGCGGCCAGGGATCCGGCCCAGCGGTGCACTCGATACATCGAGTCGAGGCCGCCGAAGAACGGTTCCAAGAAGCGCAGGCGCACCGCCAGCGCAAAGCTCCATGCCATCAAGGTGATGGCGACCGAACCTACCCACAGGCCGAAGGCCACGCTGCCGTCCTCCCCGGTAGCTCCGGCAAAAGCGGTCCATGGCAGCACAACTGAAACCAGGATCAGCAGAGGGCCGATCCAGGACGCCGAGGGGCGGCGAAGAACAAGGCTTGGGCGACGAAGATGCCAGTCGTCACGCCTCCCTAGAACCTTCTTCATGAGGCCAGTAAGCCTGGTCGGGTCAACGGATCTGATCGCGGTCACATTCTGTCTTTCAGGCCTGGTTCAGGAACCCTGATCAAGCCGGGTGGGCGCCTAGCCCTGTGGTTCTCTAGTTGGTAGGAGTCAGGATCAAGCTGGCCTGGCTGGCGCCCGGCAGCTCATAGACGGTGTGGGTAGTCGAGGTGTCGAGATCGAGGAGCTGAACCTGAGAACCTTTGACGAAGGCCATAAAGCGATCATCACCCGTAAGGGTGACCGTGCTGAAGCCAGCCCAGAACTGTTCGATGGCAATCGACACCTCATCGCGAAACGCACCCTGGTCGACATCCCAGATCTGAACGCGACCTTCGCCAACCGGAGGGTAGGGGGGAACACCAATTATGCGATCGGAAAGGGCGGCGCCTCCGAACCAAGGGTTCGCCTGACGGGGAGGAACGGACCGATCGACTCTTTCGCCGTCGGATCGATCGAGCCAGGTCAGCTCACACGTGCCCGGACCACCGGGGCAGGAGTCGGTGAGCAGGTATCGCTCGCCATAGCCGAGCAAGCGATGACCATCGATGAGGAGCTCGTAGTCACCGTCGTCGTAGTCGAATATCCGGCCGTCGAGCGTACCGACGATCTCGCCACCCTGCCAGGAAGGGCCTTCGAAAACGCGGTCACCGGCAGCGAGATCCATGAGGCGGCTGCGATGCAACCCATCGTCGCCCTGGGTCACGACCCACACATGATCGGGCTCTTCGGCCATCGTCACGGAGGGCTCTTGGTAGATGATGCCGAGCTCATCGCGCGTCACCTCAACAAGCACTTCCGGCTCGGCGTCCAGATTATCGAGGGGAAGATACAGGGGTGTGTTGTAGTTCGGCGATTGACCCCAACCGGTGCGTACCACCAACCAGTTGTCGGTCGCTAGTTCGATGTGTCCCGGCAACGTGAACGCTTCACGTTGGCCACTATCGAGGTCGATGAGAACCGAACCCTCGGGGTGAGCGACGAGCAGCCGATGACCGATTTCTTCGTCCCCTGGTAAGCCTTCGAATAGGATGGCCGATTCAGCCGCCGAAACCGAGTTTGACGTGGGCGAGGATTCACGGGCTGTCGACGATGTTGTCCCGGCGTCGCTGCCCCCGTCGACCGAGCTAGCTGCTTCGTCTTGCTCCGTATTTTCAGACGTCGAAGGCGGCCGGGCAAGGAGCCATCCGACGATGAACAACACGACAAGTCCGGCGAGAGCGAGGGTGCGCCTCGATCCGGCCGCCGTGGTTACAACCGTTTCCGTTCGCGCTACCTGCTGGTCGAGACCGAGCAACTCGAACGGCGCTTCTTCACTCGAAGCAGCACCGCTCGGGCCTGTTCCCTCACCGTTGGACACTGGAGCCACACTAGCTCATCGTGCTCGTTCTAGGTCCCCACCGGGCCACCACTGCGGTGGTCCGATGGGGATGCAAGAACCCCAACACACTTGTGTATTGCTAGGCCGAGAGTGGACGCTTGCGGCGACGACTGCCGAGCACGAGTGCTCCACCGGCAGCAATCATGAGAGCCGCTCCGCTAGCGAGGCGACCCGACGATGCGCCGGTGAAGGCGAGTGGTCCGGTCGGCCCAACAGTGTCTGACGATGTGATCGTCAGAGTCTCAGCGTTGTTGGAAAGCGACAGCTCTTCGACACCGCTGCCCAGTGCCTTAATGGTGGAATCGACAGCCAGCGATACGCCGGCGGTCTCAACCTTGGCGTCGACCGTGAATTCGGGCAGAGCCTGTCCGGGCAGAAGCGGCCCGGGCCACACCAGAATGGCGGTGCCATCGACGATGGTGACGTTCCAGCCCGGAGCGTTGACCGCTTCGAGACTGAGACCATCGGGTAGCTCGACAAGGATCTCAACGCCATCTTCGAGCGGCACATTCGACGTATTCGTCGGACTGAAGGTGTAGGTGACCACATCGCCGACATCTACGGTCGTCGCATCGACCGAACCGGAGAGGGCCAGATCGATCTGGGTTGTCGCCAGGCCGAAGTCGAGGTGCT
Source organism: uncultured Acidimicrobiales bacterium (assembly GCA_937922045.1). Taxonomy (GTDB): domain Bacteria; phylum Actinomycetota; class Acidimicrobiia; order Acidimicrobiales; family SZUA-35; genus JAHELU01. Next base: position 12,378 of record CAKZXA010000110.1, read on the forward strand.
CGATCGATACGAGTGGACACGCATCTGACCCGTCAGCGAAAGCGAGCGCCCGGAGGTGGCCGCTCGATACCAGCGCTGCCGAGTCGGTGCAGTTGTGAACACCAATGCTGACGACTGGTGAAAGCCCGGTGAGCCAATCGGCGTCGGAGTCGAGCGTATCGTCTCCGCCACTGTCGCCCGGAACCAGATTCATGCCCTCGGGTGGCACAATCTCCACCTGGTAGTCACCAATTGGAAGACCCGTGAACTGATAGTTACCGTCGGCGTCGGTCACCGTTGTAGCCACCACGTTGCCGTCGGCATCGAGCAGGTTCAGGGTTACGTCGCCTACACCAGGCTCTGATGAGTCCTGCACGCCGTCGCCGTTGAGGTCTTGCCAGATGGCATCACCGATCGAGCCGAGACCCTCACCGAAGTTAGCCACGGTAAGTTCGTTGGCCACGATGGTAACCGGCACCACACTTGGTGTCGTCGAACCGTACCCATCGGGATGGTTCTGTACGACAGTGTAATCTCCAGCGACCAAGCCCTCGAAGGAGTACGAGCCGTTGCCGTCGGTGGTCGTGGTGCCAACGACGTTGCCGTCAGCATCGAGTAGCGTGATTTCAATGCCTTCGAGGAAGGTATCCTCACCTGCATCGAGCACGCCGTCGCCGTTGGGATCAACCCAGACAACGCCGGTCAGGACGGTGCCCTGTTCGGAGAAGTCGTAGTCGACGGCATCGGTGCCTACCGGCAGCGAGATGGCGCTGATCTCATCACCAGGGTTGGCGGCGGCGCCGCCTTCGCTACCAGCGGTGTCGTTTCCATCGACGAAGGCAACCGGATGCACCTCGGTCACGACGTAGTCACCAGCCAAGATGTCGGTGAAGGTGTAGTTGCCGTCGGCATCGGTGGTCGTGGTCGACGAAACTGGATTGCCAGCGGCGTCGGTCCCGGTCAGCTGAATTTCGACGCCTGGTATTCCAAGCTCGGTTGAGCCCTGGGCAGCGTCGTCGTCCAGATCATGGAACACGGTTCCCGAAAGCGATGAGTAGGTTTCCACGAAGTCGTTTCCAACGTTCGCTTCACCGCTGCTGATCACCAGATCGGCAATCACATTGGTGCTAACCGCAGAGTCTGGGTCAGGCGACGTTTCGCCACCCTCACCGTAACCAGCGGGCTGGGTCTCGGTCACCGTGTAGGTGCCGGGACGAATGTTAGCAAACAGATAGTCACCATTGGCATCAGTCGTCACTGTCAACGTGACCGGGTTACCAAGATCATCGGTACCGGTGAGGGTCAGCGTCACGCCAGCGATCGGACCGCCGTTGGCGTCGAGGACCGTGCCAGCAATCGACGATGACTGTACTTCACCGAAGTCGTAGTCGACGGCGTCAGCTCCTGCAGGCAAGATGATCGTGTTGATCTCATCACCGGGATTCACTGCGGTGCCGCCAACAGAACCGGCGGTGTCAACACCGTCGAGGTAATCGGCGGGCTGGATTTCGGTGACCACATAGTCACCGGCCAACAGATCATCGAAGCTGTAGTTGCCATCAGCATCAGTCGTCGTGGTCAACGACACCGGGTTACCGGCAGCGTCCGTTCCGTTCAACTCAACCGTTACGCCCTCAATACCGGCCTCATCGAGCGGATCGAGAACGCCGTCCTCGTTGAGATCGGCGAACACCGTGCCCGAAAGCGAGGCGTAGGTCTCGGCAAAGTCATTGTTGACGCTTGCCTCAGCGCTACCGAGCTCGATCTCGGCAATCACGTTCGTTGAGGTTGTGGCCGCAGGGTCTTCGGTTGATTCGCCGCCCTCGTCATGTCCGATGGGCTGGGTCTCGGTCACGGTGTAGGTGCCGGGCAGCAGACCGTCAAAGACGTACTGGCCGTCAGCATCGGTTGTGACCGTTGCCGTTACCGGGTTCCCGAGATGGTCGGTTCCGGTGAGCGTGAGCGTCACGCCTTCGATGGGATCACCGTTACCGTCGAGCACCGTGCCGGCAATGGAGCCAGCCTGGATCTCGGCAAAGTCGTAGCTGTCAGCGTTGGTGCCCGCAGGCAAGGTGATCGTGTTGATCTCATCACCGGGATTCACTGCGGTGCCGCCAACAGAACCGGCGGTGTCAACACCGTCGAGGTAGTCGGCGGGCTGGATTTCGGTGACCACATAGTCACCGGCCAACAGATCATCGAAGCTGTAGTTGCCATCAGCATCAGT
>CAKZXA010000111.1 GCA_937922045.1 uncultured Acidimicrobiales bacterium
CGATCGTTCACGAGAGCTAGCCCGTGTTGCGCATACCCGCCGCTATGCCATTGACCGTTAGGAGGAGCGCCCGCCGGAACAAGGGATCGGTGGAGTCTGGCGTGTCACCGGACGCCGCTCTCGTACGAGCCAGCAGATCGACCTGCAAGACATGGAGGGGATCGAGATAGAAATTGCGGGTCCGAAGGGTCCGAGCCAGCACCGGAAGGTTCCCGAGCGGTTCGCGGCCGGTAAGCCGGGTCACCTCTTCCAGCGTCAGGGCATGCTCGGATCGGATCACGTCGAACAGGTGTCGATGCTCGATCGGCACCAGGCGCTGCACGTAGTTCTCGGCAATGTCGAGCGCAGTCTTGGCCAGGGTCATCTCGACGTTGGCGATAAAGGCTGAGAAGAATGTCCAGCGCTCCAACATTTCGGTCAGGGCTTCCTCCGCTCCCCCTTCTCGCACGGTTCGAAGCCCCGTGCCTACCCCAAACCAACCGGGCACGATTTGTCGCGATTGTGTCCACCCGAAGACCCAGGGGATCGCTCGGAGATCGTCGAGGTTGTTTGCCTTGGCCCCGCGGCGGGCTGGTCGTGAGCCGATGTTGAGCGCAGCAAGCTCCTCGACCGGGGTGGAGGACTCGAAGTAGGCGGGTAGGGAACTGTCCAGCACGAAGTTTCGATAGGCGGCGTACGACGCCTCCGACATCGACTCCATTGTCGAGCTCCACCGCTCGATGGTGCCAGGATCATGGCGGGCGTCGCGCCGCGCCACGGTTGCCTCCAGAACAGCGGCCAGGGCGATATCCACGTTGCGGTGGGCGATGTCGGGCTGGCCGTACTTGTCGGCGATCACCTCGCCCTGTTCAGTGATCTTGACCTGGCCCTGGATCACATCAAACGGCTGGGACAGGATCGACTCCCTGGTCGGGCCGCCGCCACGCCCAACGGTGCCTCCCCGGCCGTGGAACACCCGAATCAGCACATCGTGGCGGGCCGCGATATCTCGAATCGCCTTCAAGGCCTTGTGAATCTCCCACTGGGATGTCGTGATACCACCGTCCTTGTTGGAGTCGGAGTAGCCGACCATCACCTCCTGCACATCGCCGCGTAACCTCAACAGCTCTCGGTAGGCGTCGACGGCGAACAACTCTTCAAGCGTCGACTCGATGGACCGAAGATCCTCGATCGTTTCAAACAGAGGGACGAAGCCAAGCCTCGCCTGCCTCGCTGGCAGGTCGACGAGACCCACCTCACGGGCAAGAACGATTGGTGCCAGCACGTCGTCGACACCCTGGGTCATGGAGATGATGTAGCTCTCGACAACCACATCGCCTCGTCGATCCATCTCCTGACGCAAGGTCGAGAAGAGGGCGTAGACCTCGGCGTCAGCATCGGCGATACTCGAGCTCTGACCAGCCGCTCCTGGAGGGGCAAGCGGTCTTCTCGAATTGAGCTCGGCAGCCAACAGCTTGGTTCGGGCCTCACGGTCGGTCGGATACTCGAGGCCGGCCTGGGCGAAAAGATGCCCAAGCGCAGCGTGATGGCGTTCGGTGTGCTGGCGAATATCGAGCGTGGCGAGGTGGAAGCCGAAGGTGTTGACCAGCCTCTGCACCCGAGCGAGCCGTCCGGAAGCGAGCAACCCCCCGCCGGTGGCGATCAGGGACCGTTCGAGCACCGCCAAATCGGCCGCCAACTCCTCAGCACTGGCATAGCCCCGATCTTGCTGGCCGTCGACGGTGGTTTCGTTCATCCGCTCGACGATCACGGCCAATCGAAGCCGATACCACTCCCCCTCGTAGACCCGTCCGACGCGCTTGAAGACATCGGCAAATCGCTCGCGGTCGGCATCGACGGCCTGGCGCAACTCATCGGTTGGCTTGCGCACAAGCTCCGAGGAGGAAAGCTCAACTCGTAGACCGTCCAGTTCGCTGGTCAGAAGCCTCAAGGCTCGGGCCCGTTGCAGGGCCAGCACCTCAATGGTCGTTGCTGCGGTAACGTTCGGATTGCCGTCACGGTCACCGCCGACCCAGCTTCCGAAACGAATCGGCACGGTGGTGGAGCCCATGTCCAGTCCGACATCTTCGAGTTCGGCGTCCAGGTCGGACCAGAGCGCAGGCAAACTTTGACGGGCAATGGCATCGAGGTAGTAGAGAATGCTCCGGGCCTCGTCAACCGGGCGAGGGCGTTCACGACGCAGTTCGTCGGTCTGCCAGATGGCATCGATCAACTCATCGATACGGCGATCGATGCGGCGCCGCTCGATGACCGTGGTCCTCTGAGCGCTACGCGTTTCGGTTGCCTGCCCAATCTCGCCGAGCTTGTCGAGAATCGAACGCCGCGATGCCTCGGTCGGATGGGCGGTGAACACCGGTTGCAGCCTGAGCGAGGCAATGGCTTCGCCGATGCGCTCGCGGGAATGGCCATCATCGATAAGGCGCCGAACGGTTTCGCTCAACCGGCCTTCTTCGGGCTTGGTCAAGTTCAGCTCTTCGATACGGTGCAGCTGCTCCACCACATTGGCCAGGTGGAAATAGATCGTAAAGGCTCGAACCAGCCGGATCGAGTCGACGGCGGCGGTCGAGGTCAGCAGAGCGGTCAGCTGCTCTTGTGCGGTCTCGTCGCCATCTCGCCTGACCTGACGAGCCAGGATACGAACCTCTTCGACCAAGTCGAAGAACTCATCACCTGCCTGGCGCTTGATGCTATGGCCGAGCTGGCGACCGAGACGTCGAATATTGTTCCGCAGACTTTCATCTTCGGTGACGGCGCGAGCAGCGATTGCGCGCTCGTTGTGGTCGGTGCCCGACATACAACCTCCTAGACAGCGTGTAAGGGTTGGTCGGCGTTGACCAGCTTGCCAGTGTAGGAGGCTTGAGCAGACTCGAGAGTTTCGACGACTAGTCGGGTGCCGCCTTGGCCATAACGGCATCGATGTAACGATCGAGGGGATCGAACCCGAGCTCGCCCTCGCGGCCTTCGATGAAGTTCGAATAGGGATTGAAATCGTAGACGTAGGGCCGGCCGTCCTCGGCGCTGATCAGATACTCGATACCACCGATGTCGGCGCCGGCCCTGGTCATGACTGCAGTGGCGACCTGCACCATGCCGGGGTCCGGGTCGACGAGTTCGATGGCATCCTCACCGCTGGCGCAGCCATCGACCGCGCAGTAGTTGAAGGCGTCGGCCAGCACCGGCTGGTCGGTAGCGTAGAACACGTTGCGGCCCAGCATCTCGATGCGATGGACAAGACCGTCGGCGCTCGGAATCACCTGCTGCACCAGCCCGGTCCCGTCAACCCCAAGATCGACCAGATCGCTTTCCACCGCCTGGCGAAGGGTGTCAGCATCGTCGTAGCGAGCGATACCCGCACCGGAGCCCCCGATGTTTGGCTTGGTCAAAACCGGGTAGCCGATCTCCTCGGCTGCGGCCAGCGCCTGGCTCGGCTGAGCGATCAGTACCGCCGCCGGGGCAGCCGCTCCGGCTTCAGCGAACAGAGCCGCCTGCGCTGCCTTCGAGCCACCAAGGGCAAACGATCGGTAACCGTTGAACACCGGTTGCCCAGCGGTTTCCAACGCCAACAAGAAATGACTAGTAGCGGCCACCACCGAAGCTGAGCGTCCGGTCGACGGCATGGCGTTCACCCGATTGACCCAAAGATCAATCGTTGAACCAGCGTTCGGCACCGGTACCGACGGGATCATCGTTCCAACGTCCAACGCCAGCACGTTCAAGCCCCGCTCTTCGAACCGACGCAGCAACGAAACCGACCAGGTTGGGTGCTCATGGAGCAGATTGAGACGCATCAGCTCTTAGCCGATTTCGCTGATCGCGATCGGGCGGTTTTCGGCCACCGAGAGGCCAGCGGCCAACCCGATCAGCAGAGGGGCTCGACCGTCGGCCGCACCAATCGGTGTCGGCTTGTCTTGGGTCACTGCGGCGACAAACTCGTTCCACTGGTTCACGTAGGAGGGGATGTAGCGTTCGAGGAAGAAGAAGGGCACCTTGGCCGCCCGAGCACCGTCGGCGGTGCGGGTGACTGTGTAGTTGTCGAGATGGTTCTCGGAGCTGGCCATGCCGTTCGCACCGAACGCTTCAACCCGCTGATCGTAGCCATAGACCGCTTGGCGGCAGTTGTCGATCATCGAGATCGTGCCATTCTCATGGGTGAGCATGATGGAAACCGTGTCGTAGTCGCCGGCTTCGCCGATGGCGGGATCGACCAACACCGCCCCTTTCGCATAGACCTCAACCACTTCGGATTCGGTGACGTAGCGGGCCATGTCGAAATCGTGGATGGTCATATCGAGAAAAATGCCGCCGCTTACCTCTACATAGGAGATAGGCGGCGGTTCCGGATCGCGGCTCGTGATACGGACTTGGCGCAACTCCCCCACCGTGCCATCGAGTACAGCGTCACGAACCGCTCGGTGTCCGGCATCGAACCGCCGGTTGAAACCAACATGAAACGGCACACCTGCGGCCTCGACGGCGGCGAGACCGCGGTCGACCTGAGCCAGATCCAACGACACCGGCTTCTCACAGAAGATCGCCTTGCCGGCAGCCGCAGCCTGCTCGATGAGCTCGACGTGGGTATCGGTGCTGGTACAGATGGCCACGACATCGACCTCGTCGGCACCGATCAGTTCGGCTGCCGATGCGAAGTGGCGAGCGTCGTGCCGAGACGCGACCGCAGCCGCACCCTCGTCGTACACATCGAAAACACCAGCAAGCGTGGCGCCAGGTACCTGGGCGGTGATGAGGTCGGCGTGCATTGAGCCAATGCGGCCAACCCCGAGCACCCCGACACGCAGTGCGCTTGTTTTCGGTGCGCTTGTCTTCGGTGCGCTTGTCTTCGGTGCGTTGGTTTCAGTCATGACTCGTCGTCCTCTCCCCAGATGGGTGTAAGCGAAGGTACCACCGGGTCGCCAGCACCGGCCACGGTCTGGTCGTAGTCGAACACGGCGCCGGTGAGCATGCCAGCCTCGTCAGAGGCGAGGAAACAGATGGTTCGAGCCAGCTCGGCCGGGTCGATCAGCCGCCCGAACGGGCGGGAGGCGGCCGCGGCTTCGAGCCAGTTGTCGTCAGCGCCGTGGAACGTTTTCTGGACCACATGTTCGGCCGGCGTGTTCATCCAGCCGGGCTGCACCAGGTTGACCCGAATCCGATGCCGCATCAGGCTGTGGGCCGCGCTCTTGGTGATGGCTCGAAGCGCAATTTTCGACGCTGAGTAGGCATAGAGGAAGTCTTGCCCGGCGTGGGCGGCAACGCTGCCGATGTTCACGATGGAACCGGCGATGCCCTCACGCTTCATGATTTTGGCCGCCTCGGTGATCAGCACCGCGGGGGCACGCGTGTTCACCGCCAGCATCTGGTCCCACATCTCGGCGGTGGTGTCCCACACCGAACCTCGGAACGTGGTGGCGGCGGTGGTGCAAAGAGCATCAACCCGGCCGAAGGCATCGTCGGCGGTACCCATGATCGCGGCCGGGGCGTCGCGGTCGTTCAGGTCGGCGGCCACGAACCGCACGTCACAGTCGTGAGCGGTCGAAAGCCCCGCTGCTGCAGCCGACCCCTTGTCCGCATCACGGCCCGCGATCACCAAACCGGCTGCGCCACGCTGGGCCATGAGCGCAGCTACTGCGTAGCCCAAACCTTGGGAGCCGCCGGGGATGACACCGACCTTGCCTTCAAAGGAGGAGAGTTCGTTCGGTTCAGTCACAGGCAGACTCTACGCTCTGACACCCAGCCCATCAACGCAGCATGTTTCAATCACCCGTCATGCCCATTATCTGTAAAGTCGCCGACCGCAGCGGCGAGGCCGCTGGGGTCTTCGAGCATCGGGAGGTGGCCGGTGTTGAGCGTGGTCGTCCATTCGGGGGCGAGGTTGGTGACGAAGCGATCCTGAAGTTTCGTCGTCATCTCCGGATCGTTGGCGGTGAGGACGTAGCCGCGCCTGTGGGGCTGGTCGGTACGGGTGATCTTCGATCTGAACAGCTCGGCAGAGTCTGACTGAAACTCGTCGACGAGTCGATCCAGGAGTGGTTCCGAAAGGCCGGCGCCAAGCGACTGGCGGATCATTTTGTCTGGTGGTCGAGTGCCAGCGATCCGGATGCCGAGGCTCAGCATCCATCGATTCGGGAGCGGCATCGCCGAAAGGAACGACCCTGGCGGGCTCGGCACCACACCGGCGACAGCGACGAATCCGTTGATCCTGTCGGCTGCCGTCGAGGCCACCGCCAGCCCAACGACCGCGCCCAAGGAATGGCCGACAACGGTGAACTTCTCGGCCGGCGCAGACGCGAGCGCATGCTCGACGTAGGCAGCCAGGATCAGATCGGGGCCTGAAGGCCGTGCACCGATGCCAACCGGCGTGCCAGGCGGTAGTTCGTTGATGAACGCCGCCCAGATCCAGGGCTGCAAACCCGACCCGCTCAACAGCAACAACGGCTCAAGGTGATCATTGGGTTTCGTCGTGTCCACGGCCTGCACTCCTCTGATGGTGTGAGCAGTCTGATCGCGTGACCAGTCTGTCACGAACCGTTGAACGAGGTAGGCAAATGTTTCGGCTTCCATGTGCACCGTTATCGATACTTCGACGGTGGCTATACGGGGTTGCACTGAACCCGGCTATCACAACGCCGAAACCCTGGCGTGCAGCGGCGCGAATTTCGAAATCGACGCCACCGGCCTGCGCCTCGAGTAGCGGTCAGCTCAAGCCGACGCTGGTGACCTTCTCCCATGAACCGCTCTCCCACGAGCGCACCAGGGCGGCCTGCACACTTACATAGTCGAGCGCTTCAGTGAACCCAGGCGCGTGCTGCACACCGCTGACCACCGCTTCAAGGAAGTTCAGGTCCTCGATGACCTTGAGGTCCTCATAACCGATCGAGTTGGCATCGCCTGGTACGAAGGCACCGTGGAAGGGATACCGGTCACCGGCATACACGGTTGTGTAGCCATCATGGATCACAGCCTCTTGACCCTCATGGGCTTCGGTGAGGAAGATGCGCATCTCGTTCATCGTCTCCAGGTTCCACATAAGCGAACCCTTGGTGCCATAAACCTCGAAGGCCATCTGGCTCTGGGGGCCGACGATGGCCCGTGACGACTCGAAGTTGCCAACGGCCCCGTTGGCAAAGCGGGCCAGGCATCCGGCGTAGTCCTCGTTGGTGACCGGGCCGGTTGGGTCGCCCGGTTCGCCCCGGTCGTAGTGGGTGCCTTCGCCCGGCTTGGGCTTTGGCCGATCCTTGATGAACGTCTCTTCCATACCGATCACTTCGGTGATTGGGCCATTCAGCATCATGGCCAAGTCGATCGTGTGGCTCAGGATGTCGGAGCTCACGCCATAGCCAGCACCGTCGTGCTCGAAACGCCACGACAAAAGCCCCATCGGATCCGAGCCGTACATCGAGAAGAACCGGCCCCGATAGTTGGTGATCTCGCCGAGCACGCCGTCCTCGATGAGCTGACGGGCGTACATCACCAGCGGCGCCCACCGGTAGTTGTAGCCGACGCCGGTGATCACACCGGCCTTGCGGGCCGCAGCCTCAACTCTCGCTGTTTGTTCGGGAGTGCCACCGACCGGCTTCTCGCAGAATACGTGCTTGCCAGCTTCGGCCGCGGCCACGCACAGCTCTTCGTGCAGCATGTTGGGCGCCGCTACGACGACCACGTCAACATCGGGGTGGTTGATGGCGACGGCGGGGTCGGTTGTCGACTCAGCGAAGCCGAACGAACGCACCGCTTCTTCGCCTCGGGCCTCCACATTGTCGCAGCAGATCACGAGTCGAGGATCGGCCGAACGGTCGGGGAACAGGGTAGGGATTCGGGCGTAGGAACGGCTGTGGGCTTGACCCATCCAACCGAAGCCGATCACGGCGATACCAATCGTGGGAAGCTCAGACATGGTCGATCTCTTTCTTTTCATTCAGTTCTGTGGATTCTGTGCGCCTCACGCCCCGGAAACGGGGCGCTGGGCGCACAGAACAAGGACGGGGCGGGTCAGCGGGTCAGCGGGCAGCGGGTCAGCGGGGTTTGGTGGCGATGGCGGCGAGCTCGTCGAAACGCTCGAGCAGAAGACCTGCGGCGAAATCGGCTCGGGTTGCGGGATCGAGGCCTTCGCGCCAGAGCGCTCGCCCAACGGTGAAGCCGGCACAACCGGCTTCGCAGGCTTCGTTCAGTTGATCTCGGAAGACCTCGTAGCTCACGCCCCACGACAGCAACGTCCAGGGGTGCTCGCCGACGGCCTCGTGTAGCTCGCCACAACGCCCGACGCCCGGGTACGGCATCTTTAGAATCATGGGCCCAAGCGGGCTGAGCCTTCGAGCCGAGTTGATGATGACGTCGGCCCGGTCGGCGTCGTCGTGAACCTGGGATGGAACCGGCTCGATCAAGGCGGGCACGCCAGCCTCGGCCGCTGCCGCCACCACATCGGCCACCAACGTCTCTTGGGCCTCGGTGAAGGCTCCTTGATCGTGGCGATACAACACGAGAAGCTTGGCGCCATGGGCGCCAACCTCGGTAACGCGGCCCGGATGCCAGCCTTCCATCAGCGTGTTGCCGGCCGACGGGTCGCTGTTGTAGCCCTGGGCTTCGAGGGCGCAGGTGATGCCGACGCCATCGGCCACCTCGTCGACCAGTCCGGGCAGCGAGTATTCGGGTTCGAGCATGAAGGCCGACGGCCGCGAGCCAAGGGCGCGGATCATGTCGCGTTTGAATTCGATGAGGGCCTCGGGCCCCGTCGATTGGCCAGCGGCGGCCAGCTCGGTGGCTAGCGCATCCCGGTGGTCGAGCGCGGCGATAGTGAAGTGCCCCGACTCGGTTGTCAGGGCGGAGATATCGGTCAAACCAGCTCCCTAGTTGCCGAGATCGAGCGGCAACGACCACTCGCCCTGCGACCAGTCAGACTCGATCCAGGTGTGTTCGGATGAGAAGCACGGCGGCGTACCCCGCTCATCGCCAACCGGCTCACCGGCCAAGTAGTTGAGGAAGTACATGTTGGAACCAGGACAAGCCACCGAGGAGTGATAGCCGCCCGGCACGAGCGCGAAGTCGCCGTCGCCACCCTGGTAGATCTCCTGCCAGGCGGGATCGGGGTCGGATTCGTCGTGCCAGTTTCGGTGCATCCAGAAACCTTCGGGCCGGTCGAGCCGAAAGTAGTAGACCTCTTCGAGGTAGGGCGATCCGTCGACCCCATCATGGCGATGCGGGGCCCAGCCCGACCAGGCTCCACGGGGCACGTACACCTCATACAGGATGAGACGTTCGGCCTCGATCGGCATGGCCAGCGAATGGCAGACGTGGCGCAGGGCGGCACCGCCGCCGCGCACCTCGGTGCGAATCGTGCTGGGTTGCACGAGCTTGGCTTCGTAGCGGCCCTCGGCCGGGGCCGAGCCGATCGCGAACGTGAGGGGCTGGTCGGCCGCCGTCACGGTTACATCGGTTCGAGGCGGGGCGTAGCCGATCGGGGCCAGCTGATCGAAGACCGACGTACGGGACACCTCATGGCTGGTTCCATCCAGTGCGATCGTGCCTGCACCCGATAGTGGCGTGATCGCCGTCTCCTGGTCGTCAAGACGATGGTCGTGGCTCTCGCCGGGCGCGAGTTCCACGATGTTAAAGCTTAGAAACCGCCAGTCAGCGCTGTCCGGGGTTACCGGTAGCTGGGGTGAGGGCTTGGGCATTTCTAGTCTCCCGTCTGATCCTGGCGTTGGGCCAGAAACTCGTCGATCTCGTTTACATACGGCATGTCGTCGGCGCACAGTAGGCGGCCGGCCACAATGGCACCGGCCGCGTTGCCATAGCGTACGGCATCGGCCATCGACCAACCCTCGATCAGGCCGTGGCAGAAAGCGCCGCCGAAGGCATCACCGGCGCCCAGGCCACAGACCACCTCAACCGGGAACGGTTTGACCTGTTGTCGATCACCATCGGCGGTCGCAACGAGCACACCGTCGCCACCCATTTTGATGATGGCGGCCTCAAGCCCGATCTCCAGAAGACGGTCGGCCGCGGTTTCCGGATCGTCGGACCCGACGGCCACGCGGCATTCATCCCGGTTGCCTATGACCGTGGTGAACAGGCTGAGCATCGGGTTGATAACGGTGTGCGCCGCTGCTTCCGACTCCCAGAAATGGGGGCGCCAATCAAGATCGAAGACCGTGTGTCGCTTGGTGTCTCGGCGCTCCAGCATGGCGGTCACGGTCGATCGGCTCGGCTCAGCCGAGAACCGGGAGGCCGGCACCCAGAAGATGGTGGCGCTTTCCACCGGCGTGTTGACGACGTCTTCGAGTCGGAGGTCGATGTCGGGCGCCGACGGGTAGCGGTAGAAGATGATGTTGGGCTCCTCCACCGGGTTGAGTTCGGCGAAGGCCAGAGGGGTTGGCAGATCTGGGTGGGTGGCAACGAAGCGGCTGTCGACCCCGAAGCGGGCGCTGAGCGCATTCCGGATGTCGTCGCCAAAGGCGTCGTCGCCGACCTTGGTCACCAGGGAAACGCTGTGTCCGAGGCGGGCCGTAGCGACCGCCACGTTGGTGGCTGTGCCACCGATCGACTTCTGCAGGCTGGTCACATCCCGCATCGGCCCCTGCTGGTGCGGGTAGAGATCCACGCTAACCCGTCCAACCGTGAGGAGGTCGGGGACGGTACCCGCGACCTGGCCAGGGGACGAATTCTGCGGTGAATTATCTGTCTCGTCTGCTGCGGTCACGCCCTGCACTGTACGACTTGGAGCGCTCTAATTCAAGGCCCACTTTGAAGGATGTTCAAGCCCGGTCGCTAGATCGCTGCTGTGGTCCGACGTACGACCAGCTCAGGGGTCACCACCCGGGTGACCGCCGCCTTGCGACCCTGGTCCAATCGGTCGAGAGCGAGCTCCATCGTCTGGCGACCCATCTCTCGCCGGGGCTGATTGATAGTGGTTAGTCCGATATGGCTGAGGGCCGCAATCGCCGTGTTGTCATAGCCGACCACCGACACGTCGCCGGGCACATCAAAGCCGGCCTTGGTCAGCTCGTCGAGAGCACCGACGGCGGCGAGGTCGTTGGCTGCGAAGACAGCGGTTGGCGGTTCACCTGCTTTGAGGAGCTTGCTCATCGCCGCCGCCCCCGAGGATTCGGTGAAATCACCCGGCACCACAAAAGGGTCGAGCCCATGGCGCTCCATCGCATTCACAAACCCCACGCTCCGACGGCTTGCTCCGCCGCCTCCACCACCGTCGATGTGCACAATGCGGCGATGCCCAAGGTCGACCAGGTACTCGACGACGAGTTCGCTGCCGCGTTCATCATCGTTGACCACCACATCGACACCGGGGGTAATCGAACCAACCGCTACGAGCGGCACCGACGATCCAGCGAGTTCCAGCTTCTCGCCGGCGGCCCGGGGCCCAAGCACCACGATGGCATCAACCCGATACTCAAGAAACGCTTCGATTGCCTTCAGCTCATCGTCATCGGTGCGCCACGCCGTGTTCAGCAGCAGCCGATAGCCGTTGCCCATCGCAACCTCGTGAATGCCGTCGATCACGTCGGCAAAGAAGGTGTTATGGAGATCGTTGACGACGACGCCGATCGTGTTCGAACGGCGTTCGGCCAGGCTCCGGGCGGCAGCGTTCGGACGATAGTCAAGCTCGGCCGCGGCCTTGCGCACCGCGGCTCTTCGAGCGACAGACACGTTGGGAGCGTCTCGCATGACGAGTGATACCAAGGCACGCGAGACGCCAGCCCGTTCAGCCACGTCCTGCATTGTCGGGGGTCGCTGGCGTTGGGTCATGTCACCCTCTGTTCCATCCAGGTTTCACCAATCGGGCCCTTGTTTGCGCTAGCCAAACTGTACCCCAAGCATGGTTCGGCGCCATTCATCGACTCCCAGTTGTTGGAGCGCTCCAAATGGTTTACAGTGATCCCGATTGGAGCGCTCCAATCGGGGGATTGCCGAGCGCACAGATGGACGCACCGTTTAAGACGCTCCCGAAGACCCTGAAGAAATTCCGAAATCTGACCGACTGGTGTTTCGTATGAGACTCGACAACATGAACCCCGAAGGCTTTCTCGCCCGTGTCGCCACGGCACCAATCTCTTGGGGTGTTTGCGAGGTCCCAGGGTGGGGCCACCAGCTCAGCCCGGAACGCGTCCTAGGTGAGATGAACGAGCTCGGTTTCACCGCTACTGAACTCGGCTCTTACGGCTGGCTACCGACCGACACCGCTGAGCTTATCGCCCTCCTCAACCAGCATCAGCTGGGCCTCTTGGCGAGCTTCGTGCCCCTCGTCATCCATGACGCCGACCAGGTCGACAGTCAGCTACTCGACGCTCGTCGCCATGCCGCAATGTTGGCCGAGGCTGGCGCCATCTACTTCAATACCGCACCAATCACATCGCCGGATTGGCAGCCACGCTCCCCCTTGAGCGATGACGAATGGGCTATCGCCTACGGAACGTTGTCGGCGATCGATCAGATCTGTGCCGAACACGGTCTCGTCAACGTGCTTCACGAACATGTCGGCTGCATCGTCGAGACTGCAGCCGAAGTCGAGATGATCCTCGACAACACCGATACGAAGTTCGTGCTCGACACCGGGCATCTCGCCGTTGGTGGGTTCGATCCAGTCGATTTCGTCCGGAACCACGCCGACCGGGTTGGTCTCGTTCATCTGAAAGACACGAAACTCGACGTTGCCCAGTTTCTAAACAACGGCCGGGTTACCCTCATGGAAGCAGTTCAACAGCAGCTGTTTCCAGCCTTGGGCCACGGAGATCTTGATATTGCCACAGTGGTTACAGAATTGGAGCGATCTGGCTTCCAAGGCTGGTATGTAATAGAACAGGATTGTGCTCTTACCGGCGACCTTCCGGGGATCGGCGAGGGCCCAGTACGCGACGTTGAAACCAGCGTCTCGTACCTTTGTGCGGTTGATGACAAGCTGGCGAGGATGCCAGCGTCTTCTTCCGCTACGTAGCTTGCTGGCGATCAGTTTGTCGCCACGCATCGATAAGCAAAAACCAAGTAGCAAAAACCAACTAGCAAATTAAAAATGGGGAGATCCATTCCAATGAAGAACCTAAAGAGCTTGCTGGCCCTGCTCTTCGCTATCGCACTGCTTGCAGCAGCCTGCGGCAGCGATGACGATGCCGCCAGCGATGATGCCAGCGCAGACGATGCAGCCGAAGCCTCCGACGACAGCTCGGATGATGACGCCGCATCCGACGACGAAGCCGACGAAGGCGACGACGACGCCATGGCCGACGACGAAGGCGAAGCCGACGTCGACCTCAGCCAGGGTGGCGACCTCACCTTCCACATGATCACTCACTCCGAAGACGGCCCGTTCTGGTCCGTCGTGAAGAAGGGCATGGACGCCGCATGTGAAGATGTCGACGTCTCCTGCGTCTGGATGCCGGGCAACAATGACCCGACCCAGATGGTGACCGACATCCAGACCGCCATCGGTGAAGGCTCGAGCGGCATCGCCGCCTCGCTGCCCAGCCCCGACCAGCTCATTCCTGAGTTGCAGAAGGCTGTTGCCGAGGGCATCCCCGTCTACACCCTCAACTCGGGTGCGAATGACTATGGCACCATCGGCGCCACCACCCACGTCGGTCAGAGCGAAGACGTAGCCGGCGAAGGTGCCGGTCTCCGCTTCAACGACCTCGGCGCCACCAAGGTGCTGTGCGGTCGCCAGGAGCAGTCAAACGTCGGCCTCGAAGAGCGTTGCAACGGCCTCAAGGCCACCTTCGACGGTGAAGTTGTCGACGAATTCGTCGGCCTCGACGCTGACCAGACCGAGCAGATCAACGGCGTCAAGGCCATCCTTGAAGCCGATCCTGACATCGACGGCTTCCTCGGCGTTGGCCCAGTTATCGCCATGAGCGGCCTCCAGGCAGCAACCGACCTTGGTCGTGACCTGCACATCGGTGGCTTCGACATGACGCCTGAACTCCTCGATGCCATCGAGGCCGGCGACATTGCGTTCACCGTCGATCAGCAGCAGTACCTCCAGGGCTACCTGCCCATCATCTTGATGTACCTCGAGGTGACCAACCAGAACCAGGCCGGTGGCGGTCTGCCAATTCTGACCGGTCCTGGCTTCGTGACTCCGGACAACGCAGCAGCCGTCAAGGAACTGTCGGCCGCAGGCACCCGCTAATCACCTAAATCGAATACATCTGTGCCGCGGTGTCTGGGCTTCTTGTAAGCCTGGGCACCGCGGCACTGTTTCTACACAGCAGTTCAGATTCACAGCAGTTCAGGTTCACAGCAAGAGAACATGCAAGACAACAAGGGGGAGCGCGGTCACATGAGTGACGTTTCGACTGTCGATGCTTCAGAACAAGAAGCACGACAAAGTCCATCGGCTGTAGCCGATGGTGACGAGAGACTTGCCTACCGGGGCGTCTTTACTCGTCTTCTCGTCCGGCCTGAGATCGGCGCCACGATCGCCGCGATGGCCATCTGGGTTTTCTTCTGGGCCGTCTCCGTGCCCTTCGGATTGGCCAGCGGTGCAGCTTCGGTTCTCGATGTGGCCTCGACCCTCGGCATCATGGCTGTCGCCGTATCCATGCTGATGATCGGTGGAGAGTTCGACCTTTCCTCCGGAGCCGCAACCGGCGCTCTCGGCATGATAACCCTCCTCCTGGTACGAGACTTCACCGGGGAGATGGGGGGTGCAGGGTTCAGCCTCTGGATCGCTCTGCCGATCTCGTTCGCCTTCGCTATCGGGCTCGGCTGGTTCAACGGGACGATGGTGAATCGCACCTCGCTACCGAGCTTCATCGTGACCCTCGCCTCCTTCTTCATCCTCAAGGGAGCGAAGCTCGGCTTCTCAAAGCTTCTCGTCGACCAGATCCAGGTCGGCAAGATGGACGACCTGGCTCTCAACGCCGACACCCGTGGTGGCGACAAAGGGTACGCCTTCTTCCAACGGCTCTTCGCCGGGGAGTGGGTGCGCAACGAGCATGTTTGGAGCGGCCGCGACCTGCTCTATACCGTCGCCACCCTCGCAGGCATTTGCCTGATCGTGCTCGCCGTCTACGAGTTCCGTTTCGCCCGCCGGCAGCAGATGAACGCCGGTGGCGTCATCCCCTTTATCCTCGGTCTGGCCGGGCTGGTGGCCGGCCAGCTCTACCTTCACAACACCGACGATACGACAGGCAACTGGATCGGCAGCGCGATCATCGCCTTCTCCATTCTGCTCACCGGTTTCGGTCTCGCCTTGTGGCGCTACGAGCCTCTCGCCGATCGAGGCTCGTTCAATCTCGACCCGTCCTGGCTGAAGTGGTTCGGTGCTGGCGTTGCCGCTCTGGTGCTCTCGGTTATCGCTGCCCGCGCCCTCGATGCCGACAACAGCGACAACATCTACCTGCTCTTCACCGAGCAGGGCATCCGAGCCATCCTCTTCATCTCGCTGGCTGCCGCTGGCGCTGTGATGCTCTTGATGGCGGCCAACATCGCTGGTCGCTCCTCGCAGCTGATGCGGTCGGCCTTGCTCTTTGACGCCGCGGTAGCAACTGCGCTCATGGCCTTCTTCATCCGGTCCCAGTCGGCGTCGCCGAAGTTCAGGAGCGAAGTCTTTAGCGTCATGCTGGTGATCGCAGCTGTCATGGTCACCTGGGCCGCTGTCACCTACATCTTCCGTGAGCGGCGCGAGCCCGACGCTCAGGCCGATGCCTTCGCCCAACGCGTTCTCCTCGTCGGCATGCTTTCGGTCATTGTCGGCGTTGGCACTCGCCTGCTCTTCACGGTGCAAAACGAGATCGACAACGGTATCTCTCGCACCGTGTTCAGTGTCCGCACCCTCTGGTTCATCCTGTTCGCCGCCGTCTGCACCTGGGTGCTCGGCCGAACCCCCTTCGGTAGCTGGGTGTTCGCGGTTGGCGGCAACAAGGATGCGGCACGACAGATCGGTGTACCCGCTGGGCGAACCAAGACCCAGCTCTTCATGCTGGTCTCGGTTGCCGCCTGGCTCGTTGGCACCCTGCTGGCTTTCCGGCTCAACACGATCCAGGCCAGCACGGGCGACGGTGAAGAGTTCGAATACATCATCGCCGCCGTCGTTGGTGGCACGGCTCTCACCGGTGGCTACGGCTCAACGCTCGGCGCCGCCATCGGAGCGGTCATCATGGCGATGTCGTTCCAGGGAATCCCGGCGTCACGTTGGAACTCGGACTGGCGGTTCGTCTTCCTTGGTGTGATCCTCTTGGTAGCGGTGATCGCCAACAACTTCATCCGATCGAAAGCGGAGGCCTCACGCTGATGTCTGAATCAATCTCTGAATCAAGATCTGAAACGCCACTTCTTGAACTCGACAACATCGGCAAGTACTACGGCAACATCATCGCCCTTACCGGCGTGACCACCGAGGTGCGAGCCGGCGAGGTCACCTGCGTGCTCGGCGATAATGGAGCAGGCAAGTCGACCTTCATCAAGATCCTCGCTGGCGTGCATCAGCACGATGAGGGCACCTTCAAGCTCGAGGGCGACGAGGTAAGTTTCGACTCTCCTCGCGACGCTCTCAATCGTGGTATCGCAGCCGTGTACCAGGATCTAGCCATGGTCCCGCTCATGTCGGTCTGGCGAAACTTCTTCCTCGGCGCAGAGCCACGCAAGGGTGTCTGGCCGCTGACCTGGATCGACAAGGGAACAGCCAAGCGCACGGCGAAGGAAGAGATGGCCAAGATGGGCATCGACATCCGCGACACCGAACAGCCGGTCGGCACGCTGTCGGGCGGTGAGCGTCAATCGGTCGCCATCGCTCGGGCCGTCTATTTCGGCGCCAAGGTTCTCATCCTCGATGAGCCGACCTCAGCGCTCGGTGTGAAGCAGTCGGGCGTGGTGCTCCGCTACATCGTGGAAGCCGCCAAACGCGGACTGGGCGTGATCTTCATCACCCACAACCCGGCCCACGCTTACCCGGTCGGAGACCGGTTCTTGATCCTCAACCGCGGCCACTCGATGGGCAACTTCGCCAAGGACGAGGTCAGCCAATCAGAACTGACCCAGCTGATGGCTGGCGGCGCCGAACTCGAACAGCTTCAGCATGAGCTGGCGGCCGCTACCGGCGGCTAAGGCAAGAGCGCCTTTGGGTCGCAGCCGCGCCCCTGATCGACCCCTAGACCCTGCAACAATGGCAGCATGAGGCGACGGAGGCGTCAGGCCCAAGAGAGTTCGGTCGAACTCCTCGACGTCTCGCGACCAGACGACACTGAAGACCGGCCTGAGCAGGCCGGCACTTCACAACGGGCACTCGCCTCACGCTGGGGGCCGATTCTGGCTGGCACCATTGCGCTCGTGGTGGTGGCCGCCGGGGTGATCAGCCTTCTCGGCCGCTCCCAGGAACTCTCCGTCGAAGAGTACGAAGCCGACAGGGCGATCGAGCGAGCCAACGCCACCCTCACCGCCGACCTTGCGCCGATCGGCGACATCGTCGGGTATCGGCCTGGCCCTCTGCTGGGTCGAGAAACCGGCCTGTATGTCTACACCTCAGGCCCACTCGGCGGGCAACGCATCGATCTCGACACCGGTGCTATCGCTCCGATCAAGGGCCTGACCGAGAACATCTTGACCAGTACCGATCGATGGCTCGTACTCGGGGCCAATGGCGTAGGAGGCAGCGGCCATATTTCTCGAGTGCCGCTGAGCGACCCGAAGGCCGATCCTGAACCGTTCGGTCTGGACGGCGGCGAGATGTTCTTGGACGAAGGGGCGCAACCCCGTGTCGACCGCGGCACGATGATCCAGTCCGGTTGGCGCGAAGACGGCGGCCCGGTGTGGGCGGAGTTCACCATCGATACCGGGGCGCTCATCGATCACCATGAGGAGTTGTGGTGGTCTCAAGGTCGTCATCCCGGCCTGGTAGCAACGCCTGACGGCCAGGTCTTTTCGAGGCGAGACGGCGAATTCGAGATGATCTTGTCCGGTTGGAGCGTGCTTCTCAGCCTCGACGACGGAAGCTTTCTGGCCCGCCGTTGCCCCGAAGACCCCGACGATTGCGAGCATGCCTGGTTTGACGCCAGTGGCGCCTCGATCGATCGGCCACTGTCGGCAGCGTTGAACGAGCTGATGACGGAGACCGCCTGGGTTGAGGCGATCGGCCCCTTGATTGTTTCGTTCGAGGACGATAACGGTCCTCCGACCCTGTCGACGGTTATCGACGCATTCTCTGGCGAGACGGTCGAGGCCGAATTCGGCTCCGAGCCAGGACCCGGGAGCGTGGCGCAATCACCCGACGGTCGCTACGTAGCCTTTACCGACACCTCTGTCGTTACGATCCTCGATCGTCAGACCGGGGAGCGAACCGAACTACCCCGGCTAGACCGAGTTGGCGCCCGTTCACTGGCCTTCGTGGCCAAAGAGGATGTCGTCGCCAACCTCGTCGAAAGCCTTGACACTAGCCAGGCCCCGGCCGAGCGCATCAGGGTTGAGGAGCTGCGTGCCTTCGATGATGTTGTTGAGGTGCCACGAACCAGACCGGACCTTCCGCCCTCAAACTACAAACCCATCGACTCGGTGGAGACCCGTGCCTTTGTCGACACGCTCACCACCGACCTCCTGATCGGCGGCGGTTCCAGCGAGCTCACCCGAATCGAGCTCGAGAGCGGCACAACAACCACGATCCCGATGCCCTCGACAGTCGCAGGCATCTACCCACTCGCCGGTGGTGACCACGTGGCTGTCAGCCTCGACGATGGTCGGCTGTTCGTCGTCGACCTTGCCGTCGGCGATGAGCCGATCGAGGTCGACCTGGCTGCCTTCTGGATCCAGAGCGTGACCCCTGCCCAGCTGCCGGGCCAAATCAACGTCGTTGCCGCCGTCGAAGCTCAGAATGGATCGACGGAATCGATCATCGCTCTGGTCGATTTGGACGACGGTTCCATCATCACCCAGCGACGACAGTTTTTCCGTGCCGGCTCTGCTGGCTCTGCCTGGTCGAGCAACGACGGAACGGTCTTTGCGATCAAGGGCGACGACCATGTTCCCATCCTCAGCGGCTGGGCTGTCGTTGCCTCAACTCTCGACCATGTGCTCGCTACTCGGTGCCCTACCTCTCCCGATGATTGTGAGATCGCCTGGTTCGACCTCAACGGCCAGCCCTTGGATCGCCCGCTGCCTCAGAATCTGTCCACCAATGCTCCTGTCATGTGGGGGACCTGGCTCGACCCGAGTGGCCGGGTTCTCGTCACGCCCAACATCTCCTTCGTCGACGAAGAACACACGATGCAGATCTTCGACATCAAACGCAACCGTGTAGTGGGCCACGCAAACGACGCCCGGTTCCCTTCGGTGAGTGTCTCGAACGACGGTCGGCTTCTGGTCCTGACGGCGTTTGACGATAGCCCAGAGGGCCTCGGCAGTGTCTACATCATGGATCTCGACAGCGAAATCACGTACCTCGTGGCCGAAAACGTCGTTACTGCCAACGACCATGCCATCAACGTTGTGGCCCGAAGCCAGGGCTAGCCAACCTCTCGACCGCTAGCGGGCGACACCGTCGGGGCTGTGATGTTTGAAGCCTCGGCGAACATCGGGCGGCAACGAATCGAGAATGAAATCGCGCACGAACTCCGGCATGCGTTCGCTCAGATCGATGCTGTACCAGATGCCGTCGAAGACGGCCATGAACGTCTCGACCGCGTTGAAGTCGACAACCGACTGCTGCTTCAGCGTGGCCACGTAGGCCTGACCGGTTCGGTTCCGCTGATGTAGGTAGTGGACTTGATCGGCGCGCCGGTCGAGTGAACGAGTGGCCAGCCACCAGGATTCCCTGATGTCGTAGGGCTGGCTGAATCGGTCATCGACGAGACCCAGGTTGTAGCCGACCCGGTTCTTGGCCCCGACCAACATCTCATCGCCGACTCGGGTTTGTTCGAGCTGGTTGGCCAAGTAAAGCATGTGCTCGTGGCGCTGTTCGATGGTGAGCCCACCCGGGCCGTAGACCGGGTTGGCGCTGAGCCAGGGGTCTTCGTCTTCCAGATAGTCGACGATGCTTGAGCGCAGGATGCAATCCCGATAGCGGTACTCGGCGATGTTGGTTTCGAACCCAAAGTGCCGAACCGCCCGTTTGGCTTGAAGACGGTTGAGCGACCGAACGATCCAGTCCCAACCCTGCTTCTCAATATAGGTTGCCGCCTCTTCGCGCCTGGCTTCGGTCCAACCCCGGCTTAGGCCGTCGAGGTCAGGTGCGCCGCGGCGCAACAGATCGAGCTGGTGTTCCCAAACGCGAAATTGGGCGGCGGCCACATGGTCGGGCAACGTCGAGGTGGGCAGCCAGGGTTTGAGCGCGTAGCGATCACCTTCGAGCAGCTCGCTGGCCGTCATCTGACGGTCGAACCAGCGAAGGTTCTCGGTGGGGATCCGGTAGCCGAACGGCAAGACCCTCTTGTCGAGATAGGGAAGCTCCGAGTCGGTCCTGGGGTAGAGGGCTCGTGCTTCGGCCCGAAGCTCGGCCACAATCGGTGTGGCCGCAGGCCCGTCACCGCTGCCACCGCGTCCCGTTATACACCGCACCGCCATGGCCGGCGACGGCGGATCGGCCTTCGAACCAGCATCGTGAGCTGCCGCGAACCCAATGCTGGGAAAGACCACAGCGCCGACACCCTCAACCAGCACCATGTCGGTACTCTGCTCAACCTCGGAGAGGGTGGGCACATAGATGCCCTTCGTCTCAAGATCCGACATGAGATGGGTGGCGAAGTCGGCCTGGACCTGGGAGGTGACGCCAGAACCCTCGTCGCCCTGATTGCCGAGAACGTGAACGACACGCCAACCGGCGGCCAGACAGTCGCTGATCTTCTGGTCAAACTCAGCCTTGAGCCAGCCGTCGGAATGGTTGAAGATCGTGGATGCTATGTAGACGACCTTGCCGGCGTTCTTGTCGGAAGCTCGGTGGAGCAGGTCGATGACCATCGCCCGACACACGTCGTTGAATTGGGCCTGGTCGTTGCCGAAGTGGCCTTTGGAAAAGGTGCGAACACCGGGAGCTGTTTCATCGGCCCAGTTCTGATCGAGGCGGTCGGTGGGTCGAGACAGAAGGGCGGTGGCCCGAGCGGGCTGTTGAAAGGCCCGCTCCTGGTAGATGATCCGCAGGCGGGCCGCGGTCAATAAGACAAGCTCATCACGGCTTGCGGTGTCTGGTGGGCGTTGGTCGATGTATGTCTGGGCCCAGGCGATGACATCCTGGTATTGGGCCATCAGAGCGCTGACGCTGGACCCGATCGCATGCGCGGCCAGCAGCTCTTCCACCGTCGATTCGATCAGCGTCAACAGGGCCGGGGCGGTGGCGTCAGCGTCCAAGGCTGCATCGGCCCATTGTCCGCTGTTCAACCAATCTTCCAATGCATCGATCGCCTCTGCGATCGGCGCTGCTGCGGCCTCGTCGAGGTCGAGCACGCCATCGGGTTGCGGCTCGACGGCCGAGCGGGAAGTGCCGGTGTCGCCACGAGCCCCGTTGCCGACTCCAACGATGGTGGGATTACGATCGAGGCCGGCCGTGCTGGCCGCAATGGCGGCCTCAGGGTGCCACTGATAGAGGACCTTGGCTGCCGCAAGTGCTCTTTTGGGCGGCTGGCCACGTCTTTTTTCGAGGGTTTCTCCTAGTTCGCGCAGAAGCCGGTGAAACTGGCCAACCAATTGGGTAGCCAGAATCGGAACGAGGATCCGTCGAGGCTCGGAATACACCCCCTTTGCTTCGGCCATACCCTTGGGTTTAGCAGATGCTTCAAAGATTTGCGAAGTAGCCCTAGCGGTAACCTGGGCGAAATGACGTTGCATAGTGCAGGGTTTGCCGATGGTCTACTTATTCAATCGACCGCGTACAAAGCCTCGCAAACCTCTCGGTGCACCGGTTCGAAACCTATGCAATCAGACGCTTGTAGAGAGGAGATTTCGACCTTTACAGATTGCTAAAAGCAGCACATGATGAGGACCCAACGGCCCGCTCGGCATCACACCGACGGCGCCGCTCAACACTCGTAGGAGGTGACCTGGTCATGAGTGTCACGATATGTCTCGGCATTCTCTTCGTAGCAACACTTTGCGCCTTCTCGCTGTCGACGATCATCCCTGAGAAACCAAGATCCGACGACGGTGAGAGAGCAGATCTCTACGCCAAAATCAACACGCTGCAGAATGCACTCGGCTCGGAAGACGAATACCTGCGAGCCCGTATTCGACTTGAAGAACAGGCGAGCGAACACATGAACCGAATGTTTTCGTCGCGGACAGGTGACCAATGATTCGCTTCTTTCGCACCGTTGCCACCGCCATCGTGGCCGCCCTAACCGCTATGACAATGTTGATCTGGATCCAAGCTCCTGGACGCGATGATCCTCGACCCCAAAACCAGTTGGCCACCACCTTCGACACCGCGGTCGGCATGGTCGACCTGTACTGGCGTGACGACATCCGTGGCTATGAACGACTCGTGTACGAAGACCCGGGGCTGGACGGTGTCGGCGGCGATGCCGCTCGTTCCGTTGCTCTAGATCGCGCTTTCGAACTCGATCATCGCCGCGACGCCCTCCGCCGACTCGTTCGGCGTCAGGGTCCGCTTAGCGAGGAATTCGCTCAGAAGGCGGTGGCCTCCATCGATCACGAAGACCTCATCGCCTTCCAGGGCATCGACCCAAACTTCGACACCCAGATCATCGAACGCCTGGATCCAACCCCCGGCTAGCCCTGCCTAGCCCTGCCTCGGCTAGCCCTGCCTACAAATCGTTGCGGACCAACCACAGCTCCGGAAAGAAGCGGTACTCGGTGACGTGCCGGAGCCATTCGACGCCCGATGATCCGCCGGTGCCGGGCTTGAAACCAATGATCCTTTCGACCGAACGGAAGTGGCGCCAGCGGTAGATCGAGAACTTCTCATCAACCGAGATCAAGGCCTCGCCGAGGCGATACCAAGGATTGGCCGGTGTCGGATCGCCGTAGACCTTGACCCAGGCCGCTCGAACCGAGTCGTTGGAGGCATAGGGTGCAGCCCAGTTGTGATCGAGGGCATCGTCGTCCACCTCATAGCCAGCCCGGTGTAGAGCGGCGATGGCTCGATCGTAGAGACTCGGCTCTTGCAGGGCGCGCTCCATGGCTGGCCACACATGGGGCACATTTCGATGAGCCGAAGCCAGGCTTTCACTCTTGTTGCCGAGCACGAACTCGACGTGGCGATACATAAACGAGAGCTGGCCCGAGGCGGTCGAAAGGCTGTCACGAAACTGAGAAAAGCCTTCGACGGTGATCGTGGACAAGACGTTCCACGAGTTTGTGATGTAGTCGATAAAGGCGCCAGCCCTACTCAAAACGACGAGCGCCTCCTCGACCCGGTCATCGTCGAGCAGCAGGCGGGCGTTGTGGAGTTCGAAGTGCAGCCCTTTGAACAACAGTTCCTTGACCTGACCCATCACGATGAAGCACATCTCGTCGTAGCCATCGCTGCGCGGTGCCTGTAACGACAGCAGGAGATCGATGAACTGGTAGTCGATGTAGGGATTGGTGGCGCCGTCGTAGTCGACGAGGGGCGCACCCTCGGTCGCGTCGGCGGTGGCTGCCCGCGTCGCGTCGGTTGAGGTCCCCAGAGGACGCGGCTCGACCGAGGCCAGCACCTGACGCTGATCGATTAGGTCGGGAATGTCGGGCTGATGGTCAGGCATTCGAGGGCTCCGTCGGAATCTGATCGACCAGGGCTGGATCCAACTCGTAGATCACGTCGAAGTGGTTGCGCTCAGCCACCTCTCGTTCCCCTACTGGCACCCCGGATCGGGCTAGCTGGTCGCGCATCGCCCGGCTCTGGCGCTTGAACTCGTCGGTGTCGTTCTCACCCCATACCAGCAAGGCCGGTGGGAATCCGTCGAGCTCAGCCTCGCTTGGGCTGTTGTGATGGGCCGCCTCTTGGTCCAGGCCAAGAGCATCGTTTATGGAGGTGCCGATCAACGGTTCGAGCTCGAAGATGCCCGAGATCAGCAGGACTCGACCCGGCCGATGCTCCGGGGGAAGTCCAGCCAGGGCCATCAGGGCTAGCTGGGCTCCCGCCGACCAGCCAGAAATGGTCGTAGCAGCCGGGTCGAAGCCTTCGGCGGCCAACGCCTGAAGCGCGGCCCGGCATTCCTCGACGATGGCGATCACCGTGGCCGCCGGGGCCAGCGTGTAGTCGACCGCAGCGAAGGCCTCACCCGAACGAAGGAACGACGGTGCAGCAAAAACCGACTCGTGCTTGGACAGCTCCTGCCAATACCCACCATGAATGTAGACGTGGAGGTTGCTGGCGGTCTTCGCCGAGCCTGACGACGGATCGAAGAGATCGATCGTGTTGGCAGCCAGCGGCCCGTACCGGATGGTTTCGACGGGGTGGGTCTCGTACACCGAGGCACAGTCTTTTACGTACCGGTGGATAAACGGTGTGAGATCGCCGCCGACCATCGAACTCGGCGAGTACTGCTGTTCTCGTTCGGTGAGATCCATCTGCCGCCATCGAGATGTGCGCTCCGTGGTCACCCCTCCAACGCTACTGGCGTCACGGCAGCAAAGAACCGGACCACAACCATCCCGCTACCACCTGCCGAAGCAAATGCCCGCTGGAGACGATCGTGACCCGGTTCTCTATCTACGCCCCGGATCGGGGATTCGAGCCGAGCTACCTAGCTGTCGGCCTGAATCAAGGCGTTCTTGCGACGAGTAACCTCGCCGCCGGCCTCTCCGAGGGCACCGTTGAGCTTGGTCAGCGAAGACTTGAACTCACCGTTCCACAGCTCCATAAACTTGCGGGCCGACGCACCTTCCCAACCCGTACCAATG
>CAKZXA010000112.1 GCA_937922045.1 uncultured Acidimicrobiales bacterium
CGACCTCGTGATCTACCGCAGCGACCGGAGCCTCATCAGCCACAGCAACATCAGCAACCGGAGCCTCATCAGCCACAGCAACATCAGCAACCGGAGCCTCATCAGCCACAGCAACATCAGCAACCGGAGCCTCATCAGCCACAGCAACATCGGCTACAGGGGCTTCACCGACGGGAGCATCCGACGGCGGGGTAGGTTCCTCGCCGCCTTCAAGCTCTGCGTAGTACTCAGCCCAAGCAGCCTCGGTGGCAGGATCGACCTCGGTCGGGCCGATGTAGTTGCCCTCCTCATCGAAGGCATGCTCACCGAAGTGCTCCTGGTACTCCTGAGCCACAACGCCGCCTTCAGCAGCCTGCTTAATCGACAGGCTGATGCGACGCCGCTGGAGATCGATATCGATGATCTTGACCCAGAGTTCCTCACCAGGCGTAACGACCTGCTCAGGCAGATCGATGTGGTGGGCTGACATCTCCGAAATGTGGACAAGGCCTTCGATACCGTCGCCAACTTGGACGAAGGAACCGAACGGCACCAGCTTGGTGACTCGACCGTAAACCAGCTCGCCAACACGGTGGCTGGAAGCG
Source organism: uncultured Acidimicrobiales bacterium (assembly GCA_937922045.1). Taxonomy (GTDB): domain Bacteria; phylum Actinomycetota; class Acidimicrobiia; order Acidimicrobiales; family SZUA-35; genus JAHELU01. The sequence goes on from CAKZXA010000112.1 coordinate 585, forward strand.
AATTCCTGCCATGGGTCTTGCTGGGTGGCCTTCAACGAAAGGCTGATGCGTTCTCGATCGAGATCGACTTCGAGCACCTGGACGGTGACCTCGTCGCCAACAGCGACAACGGAACCGGGGTGATCGACGTGCTTCCAGGACAGTTCCGAAACGTGGATGAGTCCGTCCATGCCGCCGAGGTCGACGAAGGCGCCGAAGTTGACGACCGAGGAGACGACACCGCTGCGAACCTCGCCAGGGGTGAGGTTGGTCAGGAAGTCTTCGCGCTGTTCCTTCTGGGTTTCTTCCAGATAGGCCCGGCGTGACAGCACCACATTGTTGCGGTTCTTATCCAGCTCGATGATCTTGGCTTCGATCGTGCGGCCGATGTAGGGCTGCAGATCGCGAACACGACGGAGTTCGACCAGGGATGCGGGCAGAAAGCCGCGCAGGCCGATGTCGATGATGAGGCCACCCTTGACCACTTCGATGACAGGTCCGGAGACCATGCCATCGCGCTCTTTGACGGCTTCGATAGTGCCCCAAGCTCGCTCGTACTGGGCCCGCTTCTTCGACAGAACGAGACGGCCTTCTTTGTCTTCCTTCTGGAGGACGAGGGCTTCGATCTCGTCGCCGACGCTGACGATCTCGCCAGGGTCAACGTCATTGCGGATGGAAAGCTCACGGGAGGGGATAACGCCCTCGCTCTTGTAGCCAATATCGACCAGGACCTCATCCCGATCAACGCGTACGACGGTGCCGTTCACGAGCTGGCCGTCATCGACCATCACCATGGAGGCTGCGTAGGCATCGTCGAGCGATCCCTCAAGGTCGTTTGATGTGATCTGACGGGGGACGTACTCCTGGGTGGAATCGTCCTGCGATGGTGACTCGGTGGTTTGGGGAGCGTCTGAGCTCATAGTTTCGGCACTAACTTCGGTTGTGGACACGAATAGAGGGATACTTTCGTTGGCGACGTTTTGCTTCAACGACACGCCCATGAAGCCACAGTGGGTGGCTTCGAAAGGCAATGCGGATCGGCCCTACGTCGGACGGGACATTCCCGACCTAGCCAGGCTATCAGCAGTTGCCCGTTGGGCGTTGGGCGACAAGAAGGAACTCGGGACACTCGATAGATGGTGGCGTCGCCCCATAGCGGCCCGGCGTCACTCCCCAAACCGCTGTCGGGGTCAAACCGACGAGACGGGCCAGCAAACGCAGCTCCCGTGGCGTGTAGCACGTCGTCCACAACTCGGCCTCCTGCGAGGCGCCGGCCTCGTCCATCACCACCGTGTGTTCATGGCTGACACCGGTCTCCGCATCGAATGCCTCGGTCTCATCGAGATGCTGGACTTGGAAATAAGAGGAGAAGGCCGAGAGCACCAACATCCCGCCCGGGCGCAGAGCGGCCGCGAAACCAGCCATGATCGACTCGTCTAGCTCCCGATTGGGTGAGCTTTCTGAGCCTGGCCCTCCGGTCAAGCCGAAGGCTCCCTGGCACAAGGAGACCACACCATCAAAGTTGGTCCCCAAACCTTCGACATCCCCAAGGCGCCGCGCATCGCCGACAACGAACTCGGCGAGATGACCGAGCCCGGCGGTGTCAACGGCCTGCCGGGCGACCTCGACAAAGGTCGACGAGATATCGACACCGACAACCTGAATCCCGCGGGAGGCCAGCTCAAGCACGTGCCGACCAGGCCCACAGCCAACGTCGAGCAGGCGATGGCCCGGCCCGAAGCCGCCCATCTCGACCAGAGCATCAACCTCAGATACCGTGCCCTTAGTAAACGAATAGCGCAGGTACGCAGAGCCGAGATGATCGGCGATTGGTTCGAACCAATGATTGTCTAGGCCCTCAGCTTCTGGCATGGAACCGCCGCCGCCTCGGCGAACCTACCCTTTCGCCTCGGCCCAGGTCTGGGCCGTGGAAAGGTTGACCTCTAGCGGCACGCTCAGCTCAAAAGCACCCGCCATTTCCTCCACCACCAGCGTCTTCACCACCTCAAGCTCAGGCTCCGATACTTCCACGAGCACCTCGTCATGTACTTGAAGCACGAGACGGGCCTCGCGTTGCTCGTCGAGCAACCGGCGGTGAATGCGAACGAGCGCCACCTTGAAAACATCGGCGGCCAAGCCCTGTATCCCGGCGTTCATCGCCTGACGCTCGCCAGCCTGACGGAGGTTTCGGTTGTCGCTCATAAGCTCCGGGATGGCTCGACGTCGACCGAACAAGGTCTCGGTGTATCCCCGGTTCCTCGCCTCGGTCACGGTCTCTGTCATGTACTGCTTGACGGCGGGAAAGCCTTCGAAATAGGCATCGAGGATTTCCTGGGCTTCCTTAGTCCCGATGTTCAGTCGCTGACCGAGACCGTAGGCCTCCATCCCGTAGGCCAGCCCGTAGGAAACCATTTTGGCCTTGCTCCGCTGCTCAGCACTGACGGCATCGGGTTCAACCTCGAAAACCTTGGCCGCGGTGATCGCATGAATGTCGTCACCGTTGGCGAAGGCCGCTATTAGGCCCGGATCAGCGGCGAGATGGGCGATACAACGCAACTCGATCTGGTTGTAGTCGGCGACGAGGAGCTGCTGGTCACCGGCGGCGACGAAGGCCTTCCGAAAACTACGCCCAAGGTCGGTCCGGACCGGAATGTTGTGCAGATTAGGATTCTCACTCGACAGCCGGCCCGTACGGGCAACGGTTTGGTTAAACGTTGCGTGAATCCGTCCGTCCTCGGCCACCGCGCCCAGCAACGACTGGCCGTAGGTCGAGCGAAGTTTCTCGACTTCCCGGTACCGGAGAAGGTGCTCGATGATCGGATGCTGACCAGCTAGCTTCTCCAGCGTGGCCTGATCGGTTGAGTAGCCGGTTTTTGTCTTCTTCTGAGGCTTCAACTCGAGTTTTTCGAACAGGATCTCACGAAGCGCCTTTGTGGAGTTGACGTTGAACTCCTCCTCGGCATCCTCCTGGATCAGTTTGGCCAGCATCGACGCCTCGGCCGTCATCTCAGCGTTGAGCGCCTCCAGCTCCTCACGATCGATAGCGATACCCACATGTTCCATGCGGGCTAGGACCGTGACAAGCGGAACCTCGACATCGTCATTCAGGCTCCGAAGTCCGTTCTCATCGATTTCGACCAGCAACACGGTTCCGACCCGGGCGATTGACGCCGCCTCGATCCCGCAAAGCTCCTCGGCCGTCATCGATGAACCGTCGAGGTCGAGTTGCCCCTCCGGCGGAGCCGAACCTGCCGGCTGGCAGTAGGGAGTCTTGTCCGAGAGCAAAACGTCGAGCGGGTAGGCGTTGCCTGCCGGGTCCAGCAGATAGGCCGCCAGCGATGTGTCGAGTATGAGGCCAGCGGGCTCGAAGCCTGCGGTGAAGAGGGCTCTCAGCATAGGTTTCGCATCGTGGGCGTAGAACCCGGGGCCATCTAACGCCAGCAGGGCCGTCAACTCGGTCCGAACGGCAGGGTCGTCGGCCAGGCTAAGCGGCAACCACAGCACCGGCACTGCGCCAACCATCCCCGGGTCGACGACCGACGCCAGGGTCAGGGCGATCAGTTCGCCGGCTCCGTTCATCTGGGGGGCGATGGCCACCGGTCGTCCATCGACGACCAGCTTGCTGATCTCGCTCGCCGCCTCGGCGGCACTGGGTGGCGAGGCGATCTCGACCTCAAGCTCGGTCTTGATTTCGGCCGGAGCGGCTTCGGCTGCCATGGCTTCTTCAAGCCGGCCGAGCAAGGTTCGGAACTCGAGGAAGTCAAACAGTACCTTGACCTCCTCGGCGTCATAAGGTTCGATGCCGAGCAGTTCGTTGACGTCAGTATCGAGCTCAACGTCCCGCAGCAATTCCATCACGATCTCGTTCATCCTCACCTGATCCTCAAAGGTGGCAAGGTTCTCCTTGAGCTTTGGTGTCTGCTCGTCGACGTGTTCGTAGATGCCGTCGATGTTGCCGTACTTGTTGATCAGTTTGGCCGCTGTCTTCTCCCCCACCCCGGCGACCCCGGGCAGATTGTCCGAGGGGTCGCCCCGCAAGGCGGCGTAGGCGACATACGACGTAGGAACCACGCCGGTGCGCTCCAGAATCCCTGCCTCGTCGTAGACCGCGTAGTCGCTCACCCCGCGCTTGTTGTAGACAACTTTGATATGAGGGTCGCTCACGAGTTGATAGCTGTCCCGGTCGCCGGTCACGATCAGCACATCGATACCGGCGGCCGCCGCCTGGGTGGCGAGGGTGGCGAGGATGTCATCAGCTTCGAACCCCGACTTGTCGAGCTGAGCAATCCGAAGAGCGTCAAGGACCTGGCGGACGAGACCCATCTGTTGCTTCAAGATGTCAGGAGCAGCCGAACGGTTTGCCTTGTAGGTCTCGACCTGAGCATGGCGAAACGTTGGTTCTGGACGGTCAAAGGCGACCGCTATTCCATCCGGCTTGTGATCGCGCACCAGGTTGATGAGCATCGACGTAAAGCCGAAGACCGCGTTTGTGACCTGCCCACTCGCCGTCGCCAGATCTTCTGGCAGGGCGTGGAAGGCCCGGTAGGTGAGGGAGTTTCCGTCGATCAGCATCAAGGTCGGCATCACCGTCGAGCCTATTGGCTCCAACCCTGCGTGGCGAGCACCCCAAGCGTGGTGCCAGCACCACGACTCGGATCCCTGGCTCTATTTCGGCGCTATCTCCCCCGCCAATACAGACTCAGCCACCTGTCGCATCGCAGACCGGCTGCTCATCGCCGTCTTCTGGAGGAACCGGAATGCATCCTGCTCTGTAAGCCCCGAGCCGTCCATGAGGACACCTTTGGCCCTGTCGACAACCTTGCGGGTTTCGAGCTGATCAGCCAGCGACTCCGACTGCTCAGAGAGGGCAACCAGCTCGCGGAACCGAGCCACCGCCAACTCGATGGCGGGCATCAGTTCCGACTGCTTGAAGGGCTTGACCAGATAAGCCAAGGCCCCAGCCTCCCTGGCTTGTTCGACCAAGTCCCGTTGGGAGAAGGCGGTCAGGACAACGATTGCGGCCAGGCGATCCCCGACGATCTGGCGCGCCGCCTCCAGCCCGTCCATACGCGGCATCTTAATATCGACGATGACGACGTCCGGCCGATGAAGCTTGACCATCTCCAAGGCCTCGATGCCATCGCCCGCCTCGCCGACCACGTCATAGCCAATCTCGACGAGTGACTCCCGCAGATCAAGCCGGATAAGCGGTTCGTCCTCAGCGATCACAACCCTTGTCTTCTGCGCTCCATCAACACCCATTAGCGTCTCCCACCACTGGTTCCGAGCCGATCGAGTAGCTCGTCCTGCTTTTGTTCGAGCCGCTCGATCTTCTCGACTGCGCCATCGCGGTCTCTACGGACTGCGGCGACAGCCTTAGCCGCCTCACGATGCTCGGCTTCCGAAAGCGGTGTCTCCGAAACAAGGGCTCGTAGGCGTAAATCGTCTGCCTCATCGGAAACCTGTACCAGTTGTTCCTCGATCACAATCAACTCTTCGCGCAACGACCTCAGCTCGCTCGTCATAGATGTCAGCTTCTTTTCAATGGAAGAGCGAAACATCGAGACTCCTTATCGAGGGAAGCGCCCGTAGCGCCCTCGCGAGATGTGCCCGGGGTGGGAGTCGAACCCACACGCCCTTTCGGGCAGCGGATTTTGAATCCGCCGCGTCTGCCATTCCGCCACCCGGGCGAGCGACTACAACATTAGCCCGCGTCAACGCTCATGAGGAGCATTTACGCCGACCTGGAGCGGCTGACTTAGCATAGCGGTCTGGCTCGGATCGACCATCAGATTTCGTGAAACGTTCTCGGCCTTGGTCGAGTCCAAGCTACTAGATACCTGAACTACGTTTCGCCCTCGCTCTAAACGGCCTACCTTGGCCACGCGCAACCGGCGTCCTACAGCATCAACCTTCTCTCGACACATACTCGCAGACAACTTACTCGCAAACACTGGAACATCGAATCACAACCATGATTGCATTTACCTTCCCAGGACAGGGTTCACAAAAATCCGGCATGGGTGAGCCCTGGGTGGACCATCCATCCTGGGAACTCGTCGATGAGGCCTCCGAAGCATCGGGGCGAGACATCGAGCACCTCCTTTTGCGAGCCGACAATGAGGAGCTGACCCATACGCGAAACTCCCAGCTCTCCACCTATGTGCTGAGCATGGTGGTGTTGGACGCCGTCGAACGCACCGGCCTCGAACCGGCCTTCCTCGCCGGCCATAGTCTTGGCGAATACTCAGCTCTGACCGCGGCTGGCGTTGTCAGCTTCTCCGCTGGCGTTCGCCTGGTCACAGAACGAGGCGACGCAATGCAGGCTGCGGCCGAAGAGAGCGTCGGCACGATGGCAGCCGTACTCGGGCTCGATGATGAGAAGGTCGACCTCGTCTGCCGCCGCACCGATGGTGACGTCTGGGTCGCGAACTACAACTCCCCCGGCCAGGTCATCATCTCCGGTTCGCCTGACGCCATCGAACTGGCGGGCATGGCGGCCAAGGAGTTGGGCGCAAAGCGGGTCATGCCGATCCGCGTCGGCGGCGCCTTCCACACCCCCTTCATGGCACCAGCCCGCGACCGCCTCCGCAAGGCGCTGGCCGAGACCGAGATGCGTGCTCCCAACCGTCCGGTCTTCGCCAACATCGATGCCGAGGCTCATACTGAAGCCGTTGGTTGGGCTGGCCTTTTGGGCGCCCAGCTGACCAGCCCAGTTCTGTGGCGCCACACGCTTCACGCCTTGGAAGCGGCCGGCACCAGCACCTTCCTTGAACTCGGACCTGGCACGACTCTCACCGGCCTGGCGAAACGCACGCTCAAGGGCAAGGCCGGTATCAGCGTGGCCACGCCGGCCGATGTCGATTCACTACTCGACGACATCTCCCATGCCTCGGAGTCTGGGGCGGTAGCTGAAGGTGAACTCCTCTACGCCATCGAACGCCTGGTGGTCAGCCCTACCACCGGCGTGTTCCAACCCCTCGACGATCTCGACAAGGGCAAGCAGCTCAGCCGAGGCGACATTCTCGGCTCTGTAGGCGATGCTGAAGTGCGCTCGGCCTTCGCCGGTTCGCTCCAAGGCCTCCTGGCCATGCCCGGCGAGCGGGTGACAACCTCACAACCACTAGCCTGGCTTCGTTCCAATGCTGTAGGAAACCCGGCAACACCTTGACCGAAATCGCACGCCCTAGGCAACACCTGCAACCGCCGAGCACCTGACCATCTCCGAACTCCACAACCCCAGTCGAAACGGGTAACGAGAATGCAAGAACAACCTTCATCCCCAGCACGAGCAGTCGGCGTCGGCCCTTGGGACATCAACCTGGCCGGAATTGGCATCGCCCTGCCGGACAAGCGTCTCCACAACAACGACCTCACCGCATGGATGGACACATCCGACGAATGGATCTTTGAGCGGACCGGCATCCGTGAACGTCGCCTCGGTGGTACCACGAGTGGGCTGAGTATTGAGGCAGCGCGAGCTGCTCTCGCCGATGCCCAGGTCGACGCCTCCACCATCGACCAGGTGATTCTGGCCACCACCAGCCCCGATTACATGTTGCCAGGCACCGCTCCTGCCGTGGCCCACGAGCTGGGCTTGACCTGCGGAGCCTTCGACCTCCAGGCCGCCTGTTCAGGTTGGGTCTACGGTTTGGTAGTCGCCAACGGACTCATCCAGCAGGGCATGAATCGGATTCTCGTGATCGGTGCTGAAACGCTCGAACGAATGACCGATTATCACGACCGCGGCACGGGCATCCTGTTCGGCAACGGCGCAGGTGCTGCAATCGTCGACCGCGACACCACCGGTGCTGGTCGCCTGCTGAGCTGGGACCTCGGCTCCAACGGCAAGCACATTCACATCCTGTATTCCGAACATGGCGGCAAGATGAAGATGGACGGCCGTGAGGTCTTCCGCCAGGCTGTCACCGTCATGCAAGAATCAGCGACCGCCTCGCTAGAACGCGCCGGCCTCACGGTCGATGACATCGACCTTGTCATCCCTCACCAGGCCAACGTGCGCATTGTCGAAGCCGCGTGGAAGCGCATCGGGTTTTCGATGGAAAAGACCGCCATGGTGCTCGAACACACCGGCAACACGTCGGCCGCCTCAATCCCACTCGCTCTTCATGATGCGCTCGCCAACGATCGGATCGCCAAAGGCGACAAGGTGCTCTTTCTCGGCTTTGGGGCAGGCATGACTTGGGCTAGCGCCATCGTCGAATGGAACGGAACCAGCGGGTGAGCGACCACGACGACGAACAGACGACTGCTCCGCAACGAGTGGCTTTCGTCACCGGTGGCAGCCGAGGCATAGGGCTCGCCATCGCCACCTCGCTAGCCGATCAAGGCCACCAGGTCGCTATCGGCTCCCGATCGAAGCCAGTCGACGTCGATGAGCGCCTCACGTGGGTCGAATGCGACATCACGTCGTCTGATTCGGTGAACGCGGCCTTTGACGAGATCGAGACCACTCTAGGTCCGCCAACAATCGTCGTGGCCAATGCTGGCATCACGAAGGACATGCTCGTGCTTCGGATGAAGGAGGACGATTTCGCCTCCGTTGTGAACGCCAACCTCACAGGCGCGTTTCGAGTAACGAAACGGGCAGTGAAACCGATGATGAAGGCCCGGTGGGGCAGAATCGTTCTGCTGTCATCAGTCGTTGGAACCCTCGGCCAGGCCGGGCAGGCGAACTATGCAGCGTCAAAGTCCGGGTTGGTTGGTCTCGGCCGTTCGTTGGCCCGAGAGTTCGCTTCCCGCGGCATCACCGTCAACCTGGTGGCGCCTGGTCCCATCCAGACCGATATGCTCGCCGCCTTGAGCGACGACACCATCGAGGCTATGGCCGGGGCGGTACCCGTGGGCCGGATCGGGACTACCGACGAGGTAGCTGCGGCTGTGACCTTTTTAACCTCCGAGGCGGCCGGATATATCACCGGTGCGTCGTTAGCCGTCGATGGCGGGCTCGGCATGGGTGGCGGCTTTGGAGGCTAGCCCGAACACCGTTAGCGTGTTGAAAACCATTGGCCTGTTGGTCGATAACAATGACTGTTCCAGGAGGAACGCCGTGAGCGATGAAGCAAAATTCCAAGCTTTTCAGAAGTGCGCTGTTGAAGTGCTCTCCGTAGAAGCCGCACAGGTGACCCGAGAGGCTCGATTCGCCGAAGACCTAGACGCCGACAGCCTCGACCTCGTCGAGCTTGTAATGGCCCTTGAAGAAGAGTTCGACGTCTCGGTAGAAGAAGAAGAGCTCGAGGGTATCGAAACCGTCGGTGCCGCCTACGACCTCGTCACGGGCAAGATGTCATGACCAAAACGGTCGCCGTCACAGGCCTTGGAGTCGTTTCTCCGTGTGGGATTGGATCAGAGGCGTTCTGGCATGGCCTACTCCAAGCTCCGGCCGACGGCGACCGTCGGGTCGCCGATTGGGACCCTTCCCCATGGTTCGATAATCCTAAGGAATCTCGACGGGCTGATCCCTTCAGCCAATTCGCGCTTGCTGCCGCCACGATGGCGCTCGAGCAGGCCGGGGATCTCAAGGTTGACCCGGCACGCGTGTCGGTGCTCATCGGCACCGGCATCGGGGGAATCACCACAAACGAGACGCAGATTGTCACCCGCCACGACAAGGGTGATCGCCGTGTCTCCCCTTTCCTCGTGCCGATGATGATGCCGAACGCCGCTGGCGCCGCTATCTCAATGCGGTTCGGATTCCAGGGAGCTTGCGAGACAACGGTGACGGCATGTGCCGCTGGCACCCACTCCATTGGCAACGCCATGAACCACATCAGGGCAGGTCGGGCCGATGTGGTCATCGCCGGCGGCAGTGAGGCACCCTTCACCCCCACCTCAACAGCCGGATTCAGAAACATGACGGCCTTGTCCTCGACCGGCGAATCACGCCCGTTCGATCTGCGTCGCAACGGTTTTGTGATGTCCGAAGGCGCAGCCATGCTGGTGCTCGAAGACCTCGACCACGCCCTCGCCCGAGGAGCCACGATACTCGGCCTCGTTCTCGGCGCTGCCAGCACGGCCGACGCTCATCACATCACTGCTCCAGCGCCTGGTGGCAGCGGTGCGGTTCGCTGCATGGAGCTCGCCATCGCCGATGCCGAACTATCAGCATCTGACATCGTGCACATCAATGCTCACGGCACGTCGACTCCCCTCAACGACGCGGCCGAAGCAACTGCGATTGCGAAGATTTTTGGCGCACCTGGTCCAGCCGTGACCTCGACCAAAGGTGTAACCGGCCACGCCCTAGGAGCGGCGGGAGCGCTTGAAGCTGCGGCAATACTCCTTTCGATGCAGCACCGCCTCATCCCGCCGACCATGGGACATGAGCAGCCAGATCCAGACATACCTGAAATTGACCTCGTGCTGGGTGAACCCCGGTCGTGGGAGCCGGGGCCGACACTGTCCAACAGTCTGGGATTCGGCGGCCACAACGGGTCGATCATTCTCGGGCCCGCCTAGGAAGCCGACACGGCGCCGCAGCGGCTGCCTGAGCGCCAAACGGCCGGTCGATCGGCTAGTCAGCGAGCACAAAGATGATTTCGGCCTGACAGGCGATTTCTCCGTCGACCGTCGCTTCGCCTATCCCCTTGCCTGCTCGACCACCGAGACGGGTCATCGTGACCGCCAAGTCGAGGGTTTCCCCCGGCACGACCTGCCGCCGGAACTTGACCTTGTTGGCGCTGGCGAAGAGGGGAACTTTGCCGCTGAAACGCTCGTCTGCCAACACGCCGCAAGCCCCTACTTGCGCCAGTGACTCCAGCATCAGCACCCCGGGCAGCGTTGGCCTGCCGGGAAAGTGGCCGGCAAAGAAGTACTCGTCGCCCGTAAGGTGCCACAGCCCTCGCACCGATGCTCCCGGGTCCAGCTCGATAAGCTCATCGAGCAGGAGAAAGGGCGCACGGTGCGGCAACAGGTCGATCGGGGCGGGCAGGCCGGGGGAACTCATAGCCACGATCCTAGACACGCGCTCGAAGGTCTTGCGCCGCTCCGGTCTGCGCTCGGGCTAATCCCCTTCTTTCGGACCATCTTTCAGGCAATAAAAACAACGGGCGCCGACAACCTTGGCGTTGTAGACACCAAGTCATCGGCACTCGTTCGTTCTGTATGCCCGGAGGCGAACCAGTTTGGAGATCCAAAGCCCCAGCAATGGGGCGCTTTAGCGGACCGTTGTTACTTTCCCTTGCCGGCAGCCTTCAGCTTCGTCAGGGCGCTGACCTTGGCGGCCTGTGACTCAGGGATCTGAATCTTCTCGCCGGTCTGCGGATTATGGCCCATTCGGGCTTTACGGGTGACCTGCTCGAACTTCAACCAGCCCTGGATCGTCACATCTCCACCCTTGGAGACGGTGTCAGCGACAACATCGAACATTCCGCTGAGTGATGTTTCCACGTCCTTCTTGCTTACTCCGGTGCGTTCTGAGATCTCGTCGACCAATTCACTTTTGTTCATTGCGGAACTCCTTCAGGTTGTTGGCCCGCCAATTGGGGGGACTCCGCAAAGTGGAGCCTCCCCGAATCACAATGTCAAGGATTTACCCATCATTCGTTGGTCACAACACCGCTCCGATAGTGCGGTTATGACCGCCCGAGGCAAATCACAAACGGGCTGGGAAGGGTATCGGTCCGTTCCCCAAGCCCAAACACGGCAGCCGGATTGATGAAGGCCTACACTGCCGGGCATGGCCGTCACCCCGCTGGTAGGAACGCTCGGATACGTCTGGGATCGCGAGGCTGACAAGGTCCTTTTGATCCGACGCGACGCCAGCGAACAGGACGATGCGTTCGGCAAGGTGAACGGCCTGGGAGGCAAGCTAGAAGTTGATGAATCCATCGTCGAGTGCATGCGCCGTGAGCTCCGAGAGGAAGCCAACATCGAGCTCGAAGCCTTCTCGCTTCGCGGCACCGTCACCTGGAGCGGCTTCGGGCCCAAGGGCGAAGATTGGTTGGGTTTCATCTTCATCATCGACCGCTGGAATGGCGACATTCCCGCGACCAACGACGAAGGCACGCTCGAGTGGGTGACACGGCATCAGCTCTTGGAGAGCTGTATCCGCGAGGACAAAGACCTGCCCATGTGGCCCGGTGATCACCATTTCGTGCCGCTCGTCTTCGACGACGACGAACGTCAGTTCCACGGCACCATGCCCTATCGGGACGGCCACCCGACCTCGTGGACTTTCGAACGTCTTTAGGGGCACGTTATAGCCTTCGCAAGGATCGTATGACCAAGCGTTGCCAGCTCTTCACCGTTAAGCTCGGGAATAGTGGTGGTGGCCTGTTTGTTCCGTAGGAGTGATGGAATGGCTGATTCAACATCAGAGAGCCACAAGCGGTTTGAAGAGTTCGTGTTGCCTCACGTCGAGGTGCTCTACCGCACAGCGTGGTCATTGACGAGATCGGATGCAGATGCACAAGATCTTGTTCAGGAAACCATGCTCAGGGCCTTCAGGGCCATCGAGCGCTTCGATGGCCGCTATCCGCGAGCCTGGCTCATGACCATTCTTCGCAACGCCAACATCAACAGGGCTCGCAAGAAAAAGCCCGACCTGCTCGATGATCCAGACATGACCTTCGAGCGTTCGACGGCCTTTGCCGAAGTCGACGGACCCGAGCAGATCGTCGTCGACCCGGTAATGGATGCCTCCGTCACCGATGCCTACGATTCGCTCCCCGACATGTTCCGCGAACTCATCGAGCTCGTAGACATGAACGGGCTGAGCTACCAGGAAGCGGCAGATCTTCTCGACGTGCCCGTCGGTACCGTAATGAGCCGCCTACACCGTGGCCGAAAACGGATCCGAGATCACCTCGCCTCTCAGGGTGTGGTGGGCGCACAAACCTTAGCCAACGCAAAGACGAGAGGGAGCGGCAGATGAAACGGCTCCTACAGCGCCTCATGGGCGGTCCAACCTGCGACGAAGTGCTCGTGATTCTCCAAGCCTATCTAGACGGCGAGGTTGACGCGGACACAGCGGCCAAGGTGGCCCAACACATCGAACGTTGCAGTGACTGCACCGTCGAGGCAGAAACGTACCAGCTGATCGTCGAGCAGATTCAGCAACGGACCCGCCCCGTCGATCCGAAGGTCATCGAGGCCCTCGAACAGTTCGGCCATCAGCTCCTCGACGAGCGAAGCTAGCACTCTCCGGGCTCGTGACGAGCCTTGTCAGTGCCCCAATGTGCACGACCCTAGCATCGAGGTGCTAAGGTAGCCTTCGTGTTCCGCAAGCTTGATCTTCGACTTCTGTGCCCGGCCGCTTAGTCGAGCGCGTCGGGTTACCCATTCGGAGTTCAGCACGAAGAACACACACTGCGCCTCACAGCATCGGCTGCTAACGAAGGCAACGAGGAAAGACATCGGTCACCCCTCGAGCAGTATGGGATTCAGGACTCCACGTGTCCGTTTCAACGTGTCGCCTGCATGGCTCTGCCCTTGCAGCGACACTCTTTCACCCAGGATCTCACACCCGACTTGCTCAAGGAGAGCGACCCGATGAACCGCATGCCGATCGAAAAATATCAAGCCTTCCCCCAAATCGATATCCCAGACCGTACATGGCCTGGCACTACCATCACCACCGCTCCCCTTTGGTGCAGCGTCGACCTCCGAGACGGCAATCAGGCGCTCATCGAGCCAATGGACGCCGACCGCAAACGACTCATGTTCGACAAGCTCGTCGAGATCGGCTTCAAGGAGATCGAAGTCGGATTTCCTGCAGCCTCTGAGACGGATTTCGACTTCGTTCGCCAGATCATCAGTGACGGTGCAATTCCTGAAGACGTCACGATTCAGGTTCTTACCCAAGCCCGAGACGAACTCATCGACCGTACCTTCGAGTCGCTCGAGGGGTCCAAGCAGGCGATCGTTCATCTCTATAACTCGACCTCAACCGTTCAGCGACGCGTAGTCTTCGGACTCGACGAAGCCGGCATCATCGATATAGCGGTCAAGGGCGCCGAGCGTTGCGAAACGAACCGCGCTGCGATGGCCGACACCGCCATCCGATACGAGTACTCGCCGGAGAGCTTCACCGGCACCGAACTCCCCTTTGCCAAAGCAATTTGTGAAGCGGTGATGGATGTCTTTTCCCCGACGGCCGACAACAAGCTCATTCTCAATCTGCCGGCAACCGTCGAGGCCAGCACGGCGAATATCTATGGTGACCAGATCGAATGGTTCCACCGCAACATCCGAGATCGCGACGCCATCGTGCTCTCCCTCCATCCACACAACGACAGAGGAACAGCAGTGGCCGCGGCAGAGTTCGGCGTCATGGCTGGCGCTGACCGCGTCGAGGGCACCTTGTTCGGCAACGGTGAGCGCACCGGCAACGTCGATGTCGTGACCTTGGCGCTGAATCTTTTCAGCCAGGGAGTAGACCCGGCGCTTGACCTGACACAGATCAACGAGTTGCGACGTGTCGCTGAGCACTGCAACCAGTTACCTGTCCACCCTCGCCACCCCTATGTCGGCGACCTCGTCTACACCGCCTTCTCCGGCTCCCATCAGGACGCCATCAAGAAGGGCTTCGAGGCGATGCAACAGACCGGCCAAGCGCTGTGGGAGGTGCCCTACCTCCCCATCGACCCTCAGGATGTTGGCCGCACGTACGAAGACGTTATTCGAGTCAATTCCCAGTCGGGCAAGGGTGGCGTTGCCTATCTTCTGAAGGCCGAGCGCGACCTGGATCTGCCCCGGCGCCTTCAGATCGAGTTCACCCGCACCATCCAGAAGATCACCGATACAACCGGCAAGGAAGTCACTGGTGATCAGATTTGGGAGGAGTTTTCAACCCACTATCTCGGTGCGACCAAGCCCTACGAACTCGTCTCGTTCTCCACCACACAGAATGTATCGGGCCAAGACCGAAGTTCGATCGCGGCGAGCCTGAGAATCGATGGCGAAGAGCGCTCGGTCAGTGGTGATGGCGGTGGCACCATCGAATCCTTCGCCAACGCCTTGCGACAGGCCCTCGATCTCGATCTCAGGGTGCTCGACTATCACGAGCACGCAGTAGGCACCGGGGCCGATGCGCAAGCTGTTTGCTACATGGAACTCGCCATCAACGAACTTGAACTTTGGGGGGTCGGCATGCACGGCGACATTGTGACCGCCTCCCTGCGAGCCATCGTTTCGGGCGTAAACCGGGCCCTCGTTTCGGCGTAGACCTGGAGGCCCGTCGTTCCACGTGGGCGGCGGGCCTCGTCAGCCGCCGGTTCCTATCTCGTCGTCCGTTCGCCACCAACGCCGGTATAGACCGACGCGGGAACGGCGAACCGCTGCTCCCGCCAACCTGGATGACGGGCGTGGGCGTGAAAATGATCAGGCACCTGGTTCATTACCTCGTCAAGCGCCCACTGGCCCGGACCGAACCGCAGATCTGCTGTCTCAGCGAGTTGACGCAACATCGCTAGCCGATCATCGTCTGAAGGTTCTGTGCCGTGATGCCACCAGACCACCATCGGCACTTGGCAAACTTCGCAGTCGGCGACCCAGCCTTCTGCGCTTTCGCTGTACCAGTGCGTCCACCGGGCGGCCTCGCACAACTCGCAATGGTCATCCTCGGCCGGAAAGGGACGATCGGCTGTGGGGCCAGGTACGGCTGACACCTAGTCGCCGTCTAGCCCGCGCCGTAGCGAACCAACGAAATCGATGGCGGCGTCGATCGATCCAGTGTCTAGTATTTGGCGGATAACAGCCGACCCAACGATCACCCCGTCGGCGACCTCGGCCAGCTGGGCTGCCTGTTCGGGGGTCGAAACCCCGACGCCGATGAGCACAGGCTTGTCGGTGATGGCTTTGAGCCTGGACGCCATCTTTAGAGCACTCGCCGCAAGCTCATTCCGTTCCCCGGTTATGCCAACGAGACCGACACCGTAGACAAAGCCACGGGCTCGCTCGACCACCAAAGGGAGGCGCTCATCAGATGCTGTCGGGGCGGCAAGCATGACGGTTTCGATGCCTTCCACATCTGCCACCTCAGCCCATTCGCCGGCTTCCTCTAGAGGCAGGTCGGGCAAGATGGCAGCGGCAAATCCTGCCTTCTTTAGCGATTGAGCGAAACGTTCGTGGCCCATGCGAAAACAGATGTTGTAGTAGGTCATGGCCACGAGTGGCACATCGATGTCGAGTCGAGACACACCGTCAAAGGCGAGGCCTGGCGTTATACCGTCGGCCAGCGCACGTGTCGATGACTCCTGAATCGTCGGGCCGTCCATGACCGGGTCGCTGAACGGAATCCCGATCTCGATAGCGTCGGCTCCAGCGCCCGCCATGCCTTCAACCAGCCGAGTCCAATTATCTTTCGGGTAGCCGGCGGTGATATAGGGAACGAGAAGCTTTCGGCCAGCATCTCGACGTTCGCGAAGGTGTTTTTCAAGTGTGCCGTCGGCCATCTTCTCAGGATCCTTCCAGTTCAGTGGAGAAATCGACGGTCTCCAGGGCCAGCGGGTCGCCAGCCTGGATCGCCTGGACTTGGGCCACGTCCTTGTCACCACGACCGGAAAGGTTGATCAGAACCGTCTTGCCCTGTAACTCCGCCTTGCAGCGAACGACCCAGGCCAGAGCGTGGGAGGGTTCGAGGGCAGGGATGATGCCCTCGCTGCGTGACAACAGCGAGAAGGCATCGAGGACTTGGCGGTCGGTGACTGCTTCATAGCGGGCCCGCCCGATATCGGCCAGGTGTGAGTGTTCGGGCCCGACGCCGGGATAGTCGAGACCGGCCGAGACGGATTGTGCCTCATTGACCTGACCGAACTCATCTTGCATCAGATAGGAAAGCGAGCCATGAACAACGCCCGGAACAGCACGCCCGACGGCGGCTCCGCCTGCTGGTTCCACACCGACGAGTTCGGATCGAGTGTCGACAAATCCAGAGAAGATACCGATTGCGTTAGAGCCTCCGCCTACGCAGGCTACAACGACGTCCGGGACGTCACCGTTGAGCATCGTCTTGGACTGCGCCAACGCTTCTTCACCCAAAACCCGATGGAACTCGCGAACCATCCATGGATACGGATGAGGCCCCATCACCGAGCCGAGGCAGTAGTAGGAGCTCTCGACACTGGCCACCCAGTCGCGCATGGCCTCGTTGACAGCATCTTTCAGCGTGCGGCTGCCCGACATAGCGGTGCGGACTTCGGCACCAAGAAGCTCCATGCGATACACGTTGAGCGCCTGCCGACGAACATCGACCTCGCCCATATAGACAACACACTCCTGCCCGAAGTAGGCGGCCGCAGTCGCCGTGGCGACTCCATGCTGACCGGCTCCGGTCTCGGCCACAATGCGATTCTTTCCCATACGTTTGGCCAGAAGTGTCTGACCCAAAACGTTGTTGATCTTGTGGCTGCCCGTGTGGTTCAGATCTTCTCTCTTGAGCAGAATCCGCACGCCCAGTTCGTTTGAGAGGTTTGAGCATTCAGTCATCGGCGACGGACGGCCGGCATAGTTCTGAAGCAGGTCTTCAAACTCGCGCCGGAAGGAGTCATCAGACCATGCCTCGCGAAACCCCTGCTCCAGTTCCTGACAAGCAGGAACCAAGGTCTCGGGAACAAACCTGCCCCCAAAACGTCCGAAACGACCCGAGTCGTCGGGTTCGCCCATGAGTGAACTCGTCGGCGCCGAGAGGGAAGAATCAATCGGGGATGAATGTGAGGGTGACGCGGTTGTCATCGAATGCTCATCTCTTTCGAAGGTACGTTAAAGCAGGCTGTTCGGTTCGGCATCATGGCCAACGACATCGCGGACCGCTACCAGGAATCGTCGCAGTTTCGCTGGATCCTTTCGGCCCGGGCGGGCCTCGACCCCAGATGCCACATCGACTCCCCACGGCTTAAGCTCTCGTAGTGCCCGACCGACATTGTCTGGCGTGAGGCCGCCGGCAAGGATGTAGCGTCGTCCTAGCGTCTTGTCGGCCAGCTCCCGCCAATCAAAGAGCTCACCGCCACCGGGTGTCGGTGCATCGATGAGCAACCGATGAGGACCATAGTCGTGGTCTGCGGTTAGCGCCGGATCGTCAATGGCGAAGGCCTTGATAACCGCTGATGTTCGCTCCGAGATCCAACGGGTTTGTTCGGGCGTTTCCGAGCCGTGTAGCTGAACAGCTCGCAGACCGACCCGATTAGCGGTGTCGACAACGGTTTCTTTGGGTTGGTTCCGAAAGACCCCAACCGACAAGACCTCTGGTGGGATCCGCCTCACGATGTCACGAGCATGCTCCACCCCAACCTGTCGGGGAGATGCGGCAAAGGTCAGACCGATCGCAGATGCCCCGAGGCCAGCGGCCAGAAGGGCGTCATCAAGCTCGGTAATACCGCAGATCTTTACGAACACCATCTGGACGCTACCAGAACCGCCAGCAAGCAAAACGATGATTTCGCGGTTGTTGCAAGGTTGGAAATCGCGATCGCCCCTTCCTGCGTCGATCGGCGCTAGCTGGCGGCTGATCTTAAGTCGCCGACCGCTTTCGCTGGGTCGTCTGATCGCACCAGTGACTCGCCCACCAGCACGGCGGTAAACCCAGCGGCCCACAGGGGCGGAATATCGCCAGGACCCGTTATCCCTGACTCGGCCACCCTGACAACGCCGCTGGGGAGGGCTCCCGCCACCCGAACCGCGCGTTCGGTATCGACCGAGAAGGTGACCAGGTCTCGTTGGTTGACCCCGACCAACGTTGCGCCGATAGACAAAGCCCGTTCCACCTCGGCCTCATCATGGGTCTCGACAAGAACGTCGAGTCCGAGCTCAAGGGCGAGGCGGTGGAAATCGGCCAGTTCGGCGTCGTCGAGGGCGGCGACGATAAGCAGAACCGCATCTGCGCCCATCAGTCTGGCGTCGACGACATCATGAGCCGAGACGGTGAAGTCTTTCCGCAAAACCGGAATGCTCACAGCCTCGCGGGCGGCCTGGAGATCAGCGGGTGACCCGCCAAAGAATTGCCGGTCGGTCAGGATAGAGAGGCAGGCCGCTCCCCCACGCTCATAAGACAGAGCCCATTGAGCTGGATCGAGTTCTGGGTTCAGATCACCCTTGGATGGAGAACGCCGCTTCACCTCGCTAATTACCGCCAAGCCATCACAATCGATGAGGGCCTGACGGAATCCGCGCGGTGGTGGCAAGCCAGCCGCTCTCTCCACGAGGAGATCAAGCTGTCGATCATCGGCTCCCGCTACCTCTCGGTGAGCGGCGAGGATCTTGTCGAGATAGGTCATAGAGCGACGCTGTTCATGGGGCCAACAAGACCAACAGCCTTTAGAGTTCAAGGCCCTTGGCCGCCTGCGGCGACATCAGGGTGACCTCGGGACGGCCCTTCAGCAAGCCACCGAGAGCCTTCATCGCCGGGCGCATCATCTCACCCTTACCGTGCACGTCGAGCGCAGCCTGATTCTCGTACAGCTCGAAAAAGTACACGGTGGACGGATCTGCGCTATCGACGTGAGCGCTGTAGATCAGCAGGCCCGGCTCTTCATCGGCAGCTGCGATAAGACCATCAAGACAGGCGGCCACGTCGGCTACCTTTTCTTCCTCGATCGACAGCTTGGCCAGTAGGGAGATCTTCTCCGATTGCTGAGTCATCTCCGTAACTTAGCCCACCGTCCCTCGAACGACACGTTCGCCGCGGTCGTTCCCTCCGCCGATGCTGAGGCTGTCATCATCATCCCCTAACAAAGAAGATCTATAGTCTCATTCGTGACCACGGTTGTTGTTGTCGAGGATGAACCCGATATCGGCGATCTTCTCGCGCTCTATCGCCGCAGGGAGGGTTGGGAGGTCTTCCGCGGCCTCCGAAGGCGACATCACCATCAACTACCGGTCTGAAGGCAACACGACAATAACCGCCGACCCCGACAGGATCGCCCAGGTAGTCAGCAACCTGGTTGACAGAAGTCAACCGGGCTCGGATTGGCCATAGCCCGCGAGCTTGTGCACGTCATGAACGGCACTATCCATGTATCGAATGCTGGCGGTGGGGGCGCCCGTTTCGTCGTAAGCTTCCCGCTCGCCGATCTCGCCGACTAGTCGTCGATAACTTCGGTGGCGACCAGTGTCCCGGAGCGGACGAGGCCATCTGGCGACACGGCATGAACCAGGGCTGGCGATGACGCCGAACGCTTCAGAAAGCCAAGGCCAACCGCCCCGAACGTCGCCGATTCGACCGCGGTCGTAACCCGGCCGACCTCAGCGTCTTGGGCGTCGAGCAAGAGATCCCCCCGGCTGAACGGTTCACCCTCCGAGGATGCCTCAAGACGACAAAGACGGGTTGGCGTATTCTGGCCCCGAGAGTCGATGCGAGCGACCAGTTCTTGACCCACGTAGCAGCCCTTCGTAAAGTCAGCCGATCGGCCGACGATTCGGGCCGCGCCAGGAATCGTACCTTCGTCTAGCTCATGACCCATGGCCGGCAACCCCAGTCGAGAGCGAAGAACGTCGAGTAACGACTCAGGCCCGGCGATCCACGCATCATCAAGCGATGGAGCCGATGAATCGCCAATGAGATCGATACCTGGCATGTCACCCCATCCCGCATCGACCGGCACACCTTTGCCTTGCTCGAAGACCAGGTCGGGAACGCCTGATCCTCTGAGAGCAAAGCCGCTGCGCTCACTGAGCGAGAGCTCGGCGTCGACGCGCAACTTGAAGCGTTCCAGGCGCGCCAGCGCTTGCGCTCCGAACCCGGGAGAGACGACAAACCAAAACATCGTCTCACCGACCCGGTGCAACCTGCCCCAAGCGTCTACCTTGCCCTGTGGCTGAAGAAGGAACGACCAGGCCGTGGCCCCGAGGCCAAGACCTTCCACATTCTGGCTCACCTGCCCGTGTAGGTAGGAGGCAGAGTCGGGACCATCAACAACGACTACATCCCAACGTCCGGGAACGCAGACAACACCGCTATCCAGGGCGGCCTCAGCCTTCGCCAAGCCGATCGATCCATTGCCTGTTGCAGACTCGCTCATAGCGTCAGTCTACGTTTGCGGGCGCAGCCTCGGCCTCCAAGCGACGTTGTTCACGCTCCAGCCGCATCCGGCGAGCCGGCTCGACCGCGGCGAGGAGGGCCTTGGCCTTGTTGAGGCACTCCTTGTCTTCAAGCTCCGGCACACTGTCGGCAACCACTCCGGCTCCAGCCTGGATGGATGCTCCGTCGGGCCCGCACAACATGGTTCGAATCGTTATCGCCGTGTCCAGATTGCCGGAAAAATCGAGGTAGCCGACAACCCCGGCATAGGGGCCTCGTTTGACCGGTTCCAGCTCATCGATGATCTCCATCGCCCGGACCTTAGGCGCACCGGAAACCGTCCCAGCGGGTAGACATGCCTTCAGGACATCGACGATCGTTCTACCCTGTGCCAACCGGCCCGAAACCTGGGAGGTGAGGTGCATCACGTGGCTGTAGCGCTCGAGAATCATCATCTCATCGACCTGCATCGTGCCGTAGTCGATAACACGGCCTAAGTCGTTGCGGGCCAGGTCGACCAGCATCACATGTTCAGCCTGCTCCTTGGGATCTTCCACCAGTTCGGCCGCCATCAGACGATCGTGTTCTTCGGTCCGACCCCGTCGCCGGGTCCCAGCGATCGGGCGCGAGATCACCCGCCCCTCCTGAACCTGAACCAAGGGCTCAGGCGAACATCCCACAACCGTGAGTTCCGGCTGACTAATGAAGTACATGTAGGGGCTGGGGTTGAGTTGACGGAGTACACGGTAAACGTCGATCGGCTCCGCTTGCAGGTCGATATCAAAGCGTTTCGACAGCACAACCTGGAAGATGTCGCCGGCCCGAATGTATTCCTTGGCCGCCTCGACCGCCTTCTGGTACATGTCCGAGCTCAACGGCGTCGACCATTCCAGCGCCGCAACAGCCTCGTCGCTCGCCGCTCCGTCGACGGTGGGGGGCGACAGCATCGGTTCATCGAGTGGGAGAGCCCCGTCGGCGGCTAACGAGTCGAGCCGTCCAATGGCTTCGTCGTAGGCCGCATCGATCGCTGTTTCGTCAGCGTCAGGGCCGAGGAGTGCAACAGCCACGAGCGTGACTCGCTGGCGCCAGTGGTCGAAGACAGCAAGTTCGCCGATCACGTCGATCAAGGCATCGGGGTACCCGTGGTCGTCGAGGGCGTTGGCTGGCAGGTCTTCTACCTCACGCACAATGTCGTAGGAGAGATAGCCAACCATCCCAGCGACCAGCGGCGGCAACCCTTCCAAGCGTGGCGCCCGGTAGCGCTCGAGGAGCAGTTCGAGCACGGGGAGAATGCCCCTGTCGGTCGGAAGATCGTCGTCGGGCAGGGTGCCGCGGATCGTCACGTTTGAGCCTCGGGCAACAATCGTGGCATGGGAGCGGCGTCCGACAAAGCTGAATCGGCTCCAGCGTTCGCCGTTGTCGACCGACTCGAGACAGAAGCCGGGCTCGTCCTGGACACATCGCAGGTAGGCGGCCAAGGGCGTTGTCAGGTCGGCGAGGAGTTCCCGATGGACCGGGACAGCTCGATAACCTTTCGCCAGCTCGTGGAACTGTGCGCGGGTGGTGGTCATAGTGGTCGGCTCGCCTTCGTCATCTCGGTGTCATCGGCGCCAAAGGACCGGAAGAAACACGAGTAGGCGCCGGTATGGCACGCCCCGTTCCCCTCTTGCTCCACGCCGAAGAGCAGGGTGTCGCCATCACAATCGTAGGACGCGGATCGGATCCACTGACGCTCTCCAGACGTCTCGCCCTTCCGCCAGATCTCCTGGCGGGATCGGCTCCAAAACACGGTGCGGCCCTCCTTGAGCGAAAGGCGCAGCGTCTCCTCGCTCATCCACGCCATCATCAACACGGCGCCGTTGGAGACATCCTGCACGACGGCGGGTACCAGGCCGTCACCGCCATACCTGATCGCGCCAATCTGCTCGGGCGTAGCCTGGATCGAAACCGGTTCCTGCATGGCGTCCCAGGCTAGCGGCTGGCTCGCGACCGAGAAGGCGATATTTGGCGCTGCGGCCAAGGGTGCCGAACGATCCGTGCCAGCAAGGCCACCGATGGCTATCTACGCCGATGGCTATCTAGAGGTAGAGACCGGTGTGGGAATCGTCAAGTCGTTCGGCCGCCACGGCATGAATGTCGCGTTCTCTGAGGATGATGTAGTCGCAGCCTCCGACCTCGACCTCGTAGCGATCCTCTGGATTGAACAGCACTCGATCACCGATCTCCATCGAACGCACCGATGGGCCAGCAGCCACGACCTCAGCCCACGTCAACCGCTTGCCGACCTGGGCGGTGGCTGGAATGAGAATACCGCCCGAGGATCGGCGATCGCCATCGACCCCCTCCAACTTGACCAGAATACGGTCGGCCAACATTTTGATCGGCAGCCGCTCGGATCCATCTGAAGCAGAAGCCGGGGCCGTCGAAGGAGACGCCTTCTCGGCATCGTCTCGTTGCTCGTTCGCGGTGTCAGGCACGACAAGTCCTCAGGGGTCGGATGAACTATCGATACTGTAACCCACCAATTACACTTTCGATTCGCCCCAATCAATCACCTAGGCTCAACGTCGTGGAAACAATCGGCATCGAATTGACGACCTCCGACGGGCTCAGGCTGGAGGCGGAAGCACTACGTCCAATCAACCCGCTCGGCGCCGCGGTGGTCTGCCATCCCCACCCGCTCCACGGGGGCACGATGTACGACCACGTCGTCGGTCATCTTTTTCGACGCTTCGCTGAGCTTGGGCTGATTGCCTTGCGGTTCAACTTCCGCGGCGTGGGCGCTTCAGAAGGCGAGTACGGCGAAGGCCAGCTCGAATCGCTCGACGTTTTGGCCGCCCTTGACTGGCTCCTGGACGATACCGACGACAACGATCTGCGAGTCGCCCTGGCCGGCTACTCGTTCGGCGCCCTCGTCGCCCTTGGTGTTGAGCACGACAGCCTGGCCGGCTGGCTCGCCATCGCACCGCCCCTAGCCATGGCCAGCAACACAGATCTGGTGGCAGCAGGAGACGCGAGACCAACCTCGATCGTTGTTGGCACCAACGACCAGTTTTGTACCGACGTTCAGGCCGCCGAGCTCATCACCGGTTGGCGTACGACGACGCTGACACCCATCGATGGCGCCGACCATTTCCTAGCCACCGCAGGGGCTCAACTACAGGCAGCGACAGGTGCCCTGGTCAGCGCTGCCTTCGGCTAGCTCGGCCGAACGATCAGGCCACGCTGCACCATCGCCGCCTTAGCGTCGGCGATCGTGGCCTCACCAAAATGGAAGATGCTGGCCGCGAGCACGGCGTCGGCGCCGCCTTCGAGCACACCGTCGGCAAGATGCTCGACGCCGCCAACGCCGCCGGAAGCAATGACCGGCACAGTTACCGCTTCAGCCACCGCCTTCGTCATCTCGTGGTCAAAGCCTTCTCTGGTGCCATCCCGATCCATCGAGGTCAGGAGAATCTCGCCAGCACCGTTGGACGCACACTGCCGAGCCCAGTCGACGACGTCGATTCCGGTCCCCTCTCGCCCCCCATGGGTGAACACCTCAAAGCCGGAAGCGCACACACCACCCGGGTCGTTCTGGCGGCGCCCGTCGATGGCGACGACGACACATTGGGCCCCGAACTCTTCGGCGATCTCGGCAACAAGCTCGGGCCTGGCCACTGCGGCCGAGTTCACCGAGACCTTGTCGGCGCCGGCTCGCAGCAAACCACGAGCGTCCTCGACCGATCGGACACCGCCACCGATGGTAAAAGGAATGAACACCTGCTCGGCCACAGCGGCGGCCATCGCAACGGTCGTTTCCCGGTTCTCGTGGGTTGCACCGATATCGAGGAAGACCAGTTCGTCGGCGCCTTGTTGGTCGTAGATTGCGGCCAGCTCCACCGGGTCGCCAGCGTCGCGCAGGTCGACAAAGTTGACGCCCTTGACCACTCGCCCCTCAGCCACATCCAGGCATGGAATTACACGTA
The DNA here is from genome assembly GCA_937922045.1 of uncultured Acidimicrobiales bacterium. Taxonomy (GTDB): domain Bacteria; phylum Actinomycetota; class Acidimicrobiia; order Acidimicrobiales; family SZUA-35; genus JAHELU01. The sequence goes on from CAKZXA010000112.1 coordinate 25,506, forward strand.
TTGAGCGCATGCTGCGAAACTCCTTCGACCTAGGTGGCAGGCCCGGCAAGGGCGGCCAAACCGGATGCCAGCCCGAACTCGCCTTCGTAGAGCGCTCGACCGACGATCACGCCGGCTAGGCGGCGTGCTGCTCCACCGCTTACCTCGGCGACGACATCATCGAGTGCGTGGAGGTGAGCCAGCGTTCCAACCCCGCCAGAGGCGACAAGGTCGATGGCGGTTTCGGCGAGAAGAGAGGTCAGACCATCGACGTCGGGCCCCTCCATCGTTCCGTCGCGACCGATGTCGGTCACGATCACGGCCTCGACGCCCACATCGGCGAACTCGGAAGCCACCTCAGAGACCGTGCGACCCGTCGCCTTCGTCCAGCCGTGGGTAGCGACGACGCCAGACCGAGCGTCGAGGCCGACCGCAACACCATGCCCATCGGCCGCCAGCGATCGAACGAGGTCGGGATTCTCCAAGGCGGCTGTTCCGATGACAACACGAGAGGCTCCCGCTTCGAACAAGGCAAAAGCGTTCTCGCGCGATCGCACGCCTCCACCCACCTGTACCGGAACATCTACCTGATCACAGATAGCACCGATGACGGCTCGATTCGTCGGGTCGCCGGTGAGAGCAGCGTCGAGGTCGACGATATGGAGCACCTCCGCCCCTTCTTCGATGAAGGCTTTGGCCTGAGCCACAGGATCCGCCCCGTAGACGGTTTCCTGCTCGTAATCACCCTGATAGAGACGTACGCACTGACCGGCTCGCAGATCGATCGCAGGATAGAGCTTCATGCTGACTCCTTCGAGGCGACGGCTTCGGCTCGGCAATGGCGGAGGAAGTTGGCCAACAGCTTCATTCCGGCATCGGATGATTTCTCGGGATGAAACTGAACGGCGCTCACATTCTTGTCGGCCACAGCCGCTGCCATCTCCCCGCCGTAGTCGACGGAGGCAATAGTGAGCGGGCCGGGTTCGGCCACGAAACTGTGAACGAAATACATCCACTCGCCGTCGAGCCCGTGCATGAGTGGATGCCCATCGACGCCCTGTCCAGGAGCATGCTCATCCGCACTCCTCTTGACAGAGCGGAGGCGGTTCCACTGCATCTGAGGGCGCTTGACGGTGGCGGGTAGCTGCCGCACCCTGCCGGGCAAGATACCCAGCCCATCCACCTCGGGCGATTCGTCCGAACCATCGAACAACAGCTGCATACCGACACAGATTCCCAGGAAGGGCTGGCCTCGACCGGCAGCGGCAACGGCCTGCTCAGCCAATCCGGTGGCCCGCAACGCTTTCATACAGGCGCCAAAGGCGCCGACGCCTGGCAATACAACGCCGTCGGCAGCGCAGATGACCTCGGGATCCGCCGTCAGCACGGCAGAAGCTCCTAGACGCTCTAACGCCTTCTGGGCCGAGCGTAGATTGCCGATGCCGTAGTCGAGTACTGCGAGCTTCACCTCGTAGCCCTCATCGATCGCGCCGTCGCTGATCACAGGGTTCCCTTTGTCGACGGAATCCCGCTGCCCTCGATGCGCACAGCATCCCGCAGGCATCGAGCGACACCCTTGTACGACGCCTCGATGATGTGGTGCACGTTGCGGCCAGCCTTCATGCCGACGTGGAGCGTAATCCCAGCGCTCGTGGCAAAGCTTCCGAGCGAATGCTCGGCCAGCGACGGATCGAAGGGAGGTGTTCCGAGGGGGATGGCCTCAGGCATTTCGACATTCCAGGCGAAGAAGGGTCGACCGGAGAGGTCGAGGGCCACCTCGACAAGCGCTTCATCCAGGGGGTACATGCCGCTGGCAAACCGGCGGACACCAGCCTTGTCTCCTAGGGCTTCGGCAAACGCCTCGCCAAGCACGATCGAGGTGTCCTCCACCGTGTGGTGAGCGTCGATCTCGAGGTCGCCGTCGGCTTCGACTTTCAGGTCGAACCCACCGTGGCGTCCGAGCTGGTCGAGCATGTGATCAAAAAACGGCAGCCCGGTTGAGATCTCGGTCGATCCCGTTCCGTCGAGATCGAGTGAGACCTCGATCTTGGTCTCCTTGGTCGATCGGCTCTTGGTTGCTGCTCTTCGGCTCATCGCTCAATCACTTCCGCTCGGACCCCGTCCGTCATCACGCCAGGATTTCGGCGAGGGCATCGAGGAATCGGGTGTTTTCTTCCGGCGTGCCGATCGTTACTCGAAGGCAGCCATCTAGTCGTTCCCAGCTTGCCGTATTCCTGACCAAGACGGAACGCTCGACCAAGGCCCGCCAGAGTTCGTCGCCGTCCAGCGGGGCCCGGAAGAGCACGAAGTTGGCGCCTGAAGGCCACACTTCTGCCCCTAGATCGCTCAACCCGCTCTCGATCCGGCCCCGTTGTTCCACGACGGCGGCGATGCGGATTTTCATCTCAGCCTCGAAGGCCAGAGCGGCTACACCCGCTTGCTGCTTGAACGAGTCGAGATGATAAGGCAGCACGACGGCAGCCAGTTCCTCGACCAGCCAGGCTGGGCCGAGCAAGTACCCGAGCCGGGCTCCGGCCATGGCCCAGGTCTTTGAGAACGTCTTCACCACCACCAGGGAACGCTCCTCGCCCAGCAGTTCTTGGGCCGACCAGGAGGCGAACTCTCCATAGGCCTCGTCCATCACCAGGAGGCCGCCAACCGATTCGACCGCCTCCAGAACGGCGATCACGGTCTCCGCTGGTTCGACGACGCCAGTCGGGTTATTTGGGGAGCAGAGAAAGGTGACCGCAGGAGCGTTTGCCTTGATGGCCTCAACCGCAACCTCGGCATCCAGTACAAAGTCGTCGTCACGGTCGATGGAGACAACCGACGACCCGGAGATGAGTGAGAGGTGGCTATGAAGGGCATAGGTTGGCTCGAAGGTAAGGCACGTCCGACCAGATCCAGCAAACGTCAAGAGCACGGTTTGCAGAACCTCGTTCGACCCGTTGGCAGCGAAGACCGAGGCAGGATCGAGGCCGACGACCGTGCCGATCGCTTGGCGAAGCGCTATCGCTTGGCGGTCTGGGTATCGGTGCCACTGGGTCGAGACGGCGGCCTCGGCCAAGGCCGCGGCAAAGGCAGCTGGAGGCGGCTCGGGCGACTCATTCGTGTTAAGTCGAACGTCTACCGTTACTTGTGGAGAGTGGTACCCGCTCATGGAACGCAGGTCGTCACGTCGTGTGGGTCGCGCCATCAGCTCAAATCCTCAAGCCGCAGCCGGATCGAATCGGCGTGGGCGGTCAAGCCTTCCTGGTCGGCCAGCGCCACCACATCGGGTCCCAGCCTTGCCAAGCCCTCGCGGGTGGTGGTTACCACATGGTGATCGCGAACAAAGTCGGCCACGGTGAGAGCACTGGCGAAGCGAGCCGAGCCAAATGTGGGCAGGACATGGCTGGGACCGGCGACGTAGTCGCCGAGCGATGCAGGAGACCAATTACCGCAAAAGATTGCCCCGGCGTTACCGACCTGGTCCGCCATGGCCTCGGCGTTGCGGCACTGAAGTTCGAGGTGCTCGGGTGCGATAGCGTCGACGACGGCGATGGCGGCCGCGGCATCATCAACAAGAGCAACGTGGCCGCCTAGAGCGAGCGTCGAGCGAACATCGTCGGCTCGATCGGAGGCGGCGAGCAATCGTTCACCCGCTGCACATACGGCGTCGGCCGTCGCCTCGTCCCAGGTCACCAACCAGGCAAGTCCATCAGGGCCATGCTCGGCCTGCACGATGACATCGATCGCGGCGAATTCAGGGTTGCTTGTTTCATCAGCCACGACCACGACCTCAGACGGACCAGCGAAGGCCGCAGCGATACCGACGTCGGATGCGACCTCCTGTTTGGCCAGCGCCACATACACATTCCCCGGGCCAGCGATTACATCTACTGCGGGGACGGCCGTGGTGCCGTAGGCCATCGCCGCGATCGCTTGAGCGCCGCCTAGGGCAAAGACCGTGTCGACTCCGGACAGCCGGGCCGCCGCCAGTACCGACGGCGCCACGCCACCCGATTCTCGGTCTGGTGGCACACAAAGGATGAGCTCTTCAACACCGGCCACTCTGGCTGGCACAGCGGTCATTATGACCGTCGATGGATACTCGGCTCGACCACCTGGAACGTAGAGGCCAGCCCGCTTTACCGGCTTCTGGTACGCCCTAATCCGAAGTCCAGGCTTCTCAAGGATCTCAGGCTCACGGCGCTGATGTTCATGGAACCACGTCACGTTCTCGATCGAGGTCTCGATGGCATGGCGGAGATCGGGAGAAATGCTGGCGACGGCCGCATCGAGCTCGGCTATCGACACCGAAGCCACAGCCTGATCGACGCCGTCGAGTTCGCGGGTGAGACGTCGGAGGGCGGGATCACCCTCTGTCCGAACGGCGGCAATGATGCTCTGAACGACCTCGCGAGGCCCTTCACCGGCAATGTTTGGTCGAGGGAGTAGTCCGGTGACGTCTCCACTCAGATCCCTACCGCGAAGGTCGAGACGCTTTAACATCTGCACGCTCCTTCCATACTGGCTCCGACGGTAGCGTGTTGGTAGACACGATGACGCCTGATTTCCTGGTGTTCTTCGCCGGTCTCACTCGACCCGAGTAAAACTGTCTAGACATCCCGTTTCAAATCCTTCAGGAAGAAGGCAACGTCACATGGCACCCGGCAAAAGCTCCATCGACCACAGCGCCCTTGCCTCGATCGCGGCCAGCCTCAATGATGCCATCGAGCGCCTTGGCGCCATCGCCCGTCAAGGCGGCGAAGACGATGAAATCGCCTCAGAACTGCTCGAGGTTGAGCGCCAGCTTTCGATGAGCTGTCGCCGACTCGACAAGGCTGTGCGCAACGCATCTCGCTAACCCTCTGCGGCCGAGGCAGGAGACCATCAGCTCGCTCACAAGACCCGAGCGCAAAAACTACGTCGGCGCCCCAAAAGGGGCGCCGACGGCGCGATACGGGGCGGCGGATCCCCGTTCTCGCTGCTACCAGGTGGCGGGAACCTGGTAGCAGTCATAGTAAACGAGGTTGATTCGAATGTGGGTGATATTTGGAAATATTCCGATGGTCGCTCGAAATCTATATCAATAAATAACAAGCAATTTTCCACGCCATATATGTACCTTCAGGCACCTGCTTGGTCATCCGATCTCAGACGACGGGCAGAAATCAGCGAGCACACAGTCGCCACAGCGAGGTGCTCGTGCAAGGCAGACCCGACGCCCGTGCAGGATCAGGCGCAGAGCCATCGGCCCGCGGTCGGTCACGGGCAGCAAAGCGGCCAGCGCATGCTCAACCTTCACCGCATCGTCTTCGGTGGTCAGCTCGAGCCGTCGGGCCAATCGCAGTACGTGGGTGTCCACCGGCAACCCGGGTTGATCAAAGGCAACGACACGCACGAGGTTCGCGGTCTTACGGCCCACGCCGGCGAGAGCGGTCAGTTCGTCCATTGAGATGGGCACCTCGCCGCGGTGACGTTCGACGAGCTGCTCACTACACCGAATCACGCTCGTGGTCTTCCTTCGGTAGAGACTCAACGAGGACAGGAGCGACTCGACCTTTTCAGGGTCGGCCCCAGCCAAAGCCTCGGCGTCGGGGAAGGAAGCAAAGAGACTCGGCGAGACTCGATTCACCGACTCATCGGTCGTTTGGGCCGAGAGAATCGTCGCAATAAGCAACTCGAATGGCGACCGATGATCGAGCTCGCACTTCGCCTCATACTCGGTGCTTAAGCGTTCGTGGGTTCGACGTGCTCGGCCCTTGGGGCTCCGTGGCTTTGCCATTGTTCGACGATAGCTGCCACTCCCCTCTCAACGGGTCTGCCTTCGCCGACCCCTACTCCTAACCTCTAGGGTTGCCCCATGACCGTGCAGGTGCTCCACG
>CAKZXA010000113.1 GCA_937922045.1 uncultured Acidimicrobiales bacterium
CGCAGAAACTATGCCGGGACGTCACCACTGACCATTGCGTCAGGCCGTAAACACGCTGTCGTTGCCCGTCACATCCGGAACAAACGACTCTATGACGCGGTCGACAAATGGGCCTACGCCAGCCTCCGGAATAGCCCGGGAGCTCGTGCGTTCTACGACCAACGACGAGCAGCTGGAGATCTCCACCACCAAGCACTACGAGCCCTCGGCAACCGACTCGTCGGCTACTTACACGGCTGCCTCCAACACCACAGCACCTACAACGAACACACCGCGTGGAGCCACCGAACCCAACCCGACCAACTCGCAGCTTGACAGCTACCGCTCTTGGGGTGTCTCGTCACAGGCCAGCTAGAGCTGTGCGTTGTCGAACGTATGTTTGCATTATTGTTGAGACTGAGGTAGTGTGATGAGGCGGCTTGGTTGTCCCGCTCTCGTTTCTTGACAGCCCGTTCGTCCGATCTACTGACCCCATCGGTATGACGATCGTGGCTCCTACCTCTACACAACCAAATATTGATGCGGCGACGTCGCTCTTGGCTCAGATCGCTAGGCGTGTGGGCGAGGTGAGCGTCGATGGGCTGGATGCTGTTGCGCTCCGGCATGTTGCCGACGCCGCTCGTAGCGTGCAGCGCTCGGTCGACGGCTTGCTGATGCGAGTCGGCATGACCGCCAATGCTGCAGCTGAAGAGGCTGGGACTGAAACGGATCGGGCCGACGATGTAATCGGCTCTCGCGGTGGCCGGGAACGTTCGGCCACGGTGCGCCGCGATGCTGAACGGGCCGCTGCCGCTGGTGTGCTGCCACGCTTCGGCTGTGCTGCGGCTCAGGGTCGAGTCGGTGCGGATCAGATGGATTCGGTGGCTCGTGCCGCTCGCCGCCTGGGCGATGACGCCCACCTGCTTAACAATCCCGCTCTCGTCGAGGATGCCGCATCATTGCCGGCTGATACGTTCGACCGCCGTCTCCGTCGCCTGGTAGCCGAGCTGCAGTCTCGACAGGCGGATCGAGGAGCAGCCGAGGCGGAGGCCAAGCGGTCAGCCAGCGAAGTCCGCTACTGGTTCGACGAGATCTCAGGCATGGGCAAGTTGTTCGCCGAGCTCGACCCTGAGCGATTTGAAGCCGTTACCTCCGCGATCGAGCAGCAGCTGGCCTCGCTGGCGGCCACCGGCCAGGGCCAGCGAGGACCGAACCTTGCCGCCGATGCGTTCGTGGCCTTGGTCACCGGCAGCGGTGAGCGCGCTGGCCACCTGCCCCACATCAACATTGTTGTTGGCAATGGCCAGGCCGAAACCGCCAACGGCCACAACGTGGCTCCAGCGTCCGTCGATCGACTGTCGTGTGACGCCATCTTGCGTCGAGTCGTGATGGACGCCAAGAGTGTGGCGATCGATGTTGGGCGCGCGGTCCGTACCGCCACCTCGGCCCAGTGGGCTGCTCTGCGATCGATGTATGTGTCGTGCGCCTGGAAGGATTGCACCGCTCCGGTGTCCTGGTGCCAGGCCCATCACATCGAGTTTTGGCGCCACGGTGGTCGAACCGATCTCGAGAATCTCGTTCCGCTCTGCAGCCGCCACCATCATCGGGTGCACGAAGGAGGTTGGGGGTTGGATCTCCGCGCCAACGACCGGCGGCTTCGCATTCTCAAGCCGACGGGAACGGTGTGGGCTGAGACGAGGCCAGACCGTCGCCCGATGGAACCTACGATCGTTCAACGGGAGTAGCTGGTGAAGACTGCAAGGAGGAGGCACACTGGAAGCATGGGAAAACGGCGTCGTGATCGAGAGGTGGATCAGATCTCGTTGTCGTACTTCGATTCAGCCTTTGGTGTGATCGGGATTGGCTATACCGAGCGATCGGTGGTGGCGCTGCAACTGCCCGAAGACAGCCCCGAGCAAACGCGCCGACGGTTGGCTAGCAGCTTGCCTGACGCGCTAGAGGTGGAGCTGGCCGGGGTTGGCCTTGATGCCGCTACGCGTATACAGGCGCTCCTCGCTGGTGAGGATGCCGACCTCGATCCGATTCCGATCGATATAAGCCAGTGCAGCGAGTTCAATCAGCAGGTCTATGCCGTCGTGCGAATGATCGAGCGGGGCGAAGCGTTGACCTATGGCGAGGTCGCCCGGCGGGTAGGAGAACCTGGTGGTGCACAAGCGGTCGGTCGCGCAATGGGGGCCAACCCAATCCCGGTGATCGTGCCCTGTCACCGCGTGGTGGGAGCCAATCGCGAACTGGTCGGGTTCTCGGCCAACGGCGGTATCGAAACCAAGCGCCGCATGTTGTTGGTGGAGGAATGCCCTGTCGTGCCTCCAACCCTTTTCGACAATCTGTAGGAGACCCAGACCTGGCGCTGGTTCCAGCTCTCTAGTACCAGGTCTCTGTTCTCAGCTCTCTAGTACCAGGTCTCTATTCCCAGGTCTCTAGTCCCAGGTCTCTAGTGCCAGCTCTCTATCAGCGAGAGCCGGTCGCAGCTGGCGCGGCCCGGGTGTTCGCCACATCGGTGTCACGAATACGCAGCCCCCACACGATGGCGGGAATGAACAGCACCGCCCCGACGCCGAAGGCGATGCGATAGGCGTCAAGACTCAGATTGAGATTAAGCGCGCTCGTCAACGATGTGGCTACCACCGCAGTGCCCAAAGCGCTGGCGAGCTGGCGTTGCGTTGAGAAGATCGAGACAGCTCGACCGGTGTCGCCTAATGACGTCGTTGCATAGGCAATGGTTTGGATAGTTACGAACAAGAAGCCCATAGCCAGACCGCGGGCCAGCGTGCCTGCCCGCAATAACCAAAGACTGGTGTCATCGCCGACGAGGACGAAGAGCCCCGACACCAGGCCTGCGGCGAGTGCGCCGAGCCCTAGATTGAGTCGTGGGCCAAAGCGGTGATAGGCCTTACGGGCCGCGAGGTTCGACACGATAAAGACCCCGAACGCTTGCGGGACTTGTGTGGTGCCAGCATCGGTGGCGCTCAGGCTTCGATACTGCTGCATATAGATAGGCATCACATAGATCAGGCTGATGAAGGCGGAATAGACCGAGAGACCGACCAGATTCACCGTGCGAAAGTGACGGTCGGCGAGAAGCCGAAAGTCGACCATCGGACGCTCCTGGGCCAACTCGAAACGGACGAGGCCAATCAGACACGCGGTCCCTAGAAGCAGGCAGGACAGGGTGACGGGCGAAACCCAACCTCGCTGCGGACCCGACGACAAGGCATACAGCAATCCGGCCAGCCCAACCCCAGCGAGAAGGAAGCCGGTGAGATCGAAGCTGCCGGCCGGTTCCGATTCTTCCTCCCTCAACCACCGCCAGGCCAAAATGATAGAGAGCGCCCCGAACGGAATGTTGACGAAGAAAATCCATGGCCACGACAAGTTGTCGACGATCACGCCGCCCAAGACGGGCCCGATAGACGGCGCAACGACCGCAACCCCGACCACCGCAGCCGCGGCCTTGGCTCGTTCATCTTGAGGGAACGCCCGGTAGAGGATCGCCGCGCCGATCGGGGTTATCAGCCCAGCGGGAAGGCCCTGGAGCAGCCGTGCCGCGATCAGCCAGTTCAGCGTTGGGGCGAGTCCACACAGGATCGAGGCGGCGACGAAACCGATCAACGACCAGATAAACGCACGTTTTGAGCCGAAGCGTTCCGCAACCCATGCCGCGGCCGGGATACCCATCACGAGGGCGAGCAGATAGCCGAGCACCACCCATTCAACCTCGTTGGCCGGAAGACCAAAATCCTTGCCAATGGCAGGTAGGGCGACGTTCACAACCGTGGCATCGAGGATCTGAATAAAGACCCCCAGCACGTACACGACGGTAACGGCCTTCTTGTAGTCGACTGGCACCAAGCGAAGGCTAACACTCGTGGTGACTAGTCATGGTGTCTGGCCGTGGTGTCTAGTCGTGCCTAGACTTCTCATCTGTGGCGAGGACCGAAGCCAAGAGTGGTCGTGCCCCCTACCTCACCGGCTTACGGCTGATCGAGGACGAGGCCCCGGATCCGATACAGCGACAAGGGCCCCGAACTGTTGACGTTGACCCATCGGCCGGTTCCGGCGACGACTGGGCCCCGGAAGACTTCCCCGCCTGGTACCGAGACAAGCTGGCGACCAGCGACCAGGAACCTGGCGACCAGGAACCTGGCGACGAGCAGGATGACGATAGCTCAGGCTCTGGGTATCCGCTCGACCTAGCCGTGGTCCAAACCGTGGCCCAACTTCAGTTTGGCGCCGTCACCGTTTTGGCCGGCGACAACGGCTCAGGAAAGTCGACCCTGATCGAAGCGATCGCGGTCGCAGCCGGATTCAACGCCGAAGGTGGCAGTCGCAACCTGCTGTTCAAAACTAACGATACCCACAGCCGTCTCCATGAACAGCTTGTTCTCGAGTGGCGCTCGAAGCCTCGGTGGGGATGGTTTCTGCGGGCTGAAACTTTCTATGGCATGGCGACCCATATCGAACAAGACGATGATCCCTACGCCGGGGTCGCCGCGATCTTCCCCGATCTCCACAACCGATCCCATGGCGAATCATTCCTTGAGCTAGCTCGAAGTCGGTTCACCGGTCGCGGCCTCTACATGCTCGACGAACCGGAATCGGCCCTATCGATTCAAGGCCTCATGGCCTTGCTCGCCATCATGGACGACTCGCTAAAAGCCGGTTCTCAGTTCATCATCTCCACGCACTCACCGCTTCTGATGGCTTATCCAAGTGCGGCTTTGTACCAGCTAGATGCCGCCGATGGTGTCGAGCGTTGCGACTTCGACGACCTTGTGTCCACTTCCCTTTGGCGACGCTTCTTCGACGATCCGCAATCGTTCTACGGCCTGCTGGAAGACTGAGTTCGCTAGGCCGCGGTCGGCAAGCTTTCGTCGGCCGGGTCGTCGAGCGACGACGCTAGTCCCGGCCGGAAGAAAAGGTAGGTACCGAAAGCAACGATGCACAAGCCGGCACCGGTCACCACGGTTCGCGGTCCGAACTGATCCGATAATCGCGTCTGGATCAAAGCCCCGAGAGGGTACGAAGCGGTAAAGCTCATCACCCGCACCGCCATGACCCGCCCCCGAATCCGGTCGGCCACGATGGCCTGAACCGTTGTGTTAGACGTGGCGACAAGCGTGAGGAAGCCGAGTCCAGCGAAGAACAGGCCGAACAAGCCCTGCCACATGGTCGTCGACAGGCCAAAGATGGTGATGGCGGCACCGTAAAAGGGAAAAGCCATCCGGGTGATCAAGGCTCTCGATAAATCGCCGAACATGCCCGAGACGATCGGGGCACCCATGATGGCACCAACCCCGAGCACCGACGAGAGTATGCCCAGCTCCGTCGGCCCGACGCCGTAGACCTGCTTAGCGAACACGGTGGTAAAAGCTACGACCGGGTAGCCGAAGAAGGCGATTACACAGGCCGCCAGAATGGCCAAACCGATCCCGGGCTGACGTTTGATGTACTGCAATGCCTCGATGAATCCCCGGACGATAGGGCGGCTCTCCCGCTGCTGGGTGCGAGCAGGGTTCCGGATGGTGATGATGGCCAGAAGGATGGCGCCGAAACTTATCGCGTTGAGACCAAACGCCCACGACGGACCGAGGGTGGCGAGCAGGGCGCCGGCGGCGGCTGGGCCAACAGCCCGAGCCACGTTGAACTGCAGGCTGTTGAGCGAGATGGCCGAGGGCAGATCTTCAAGTGGCACCAGGGTAGGAACGAACGACTGCCACACCGGGATGTTGAAACCGTTGACCACCCCACCGAGGGTGGTGATGGCAACGATTGCCACCGGGTCACGAAGCCCGGCTACCCACGCATACCACAGCAAGGCGGCGGCCAGTGCCTTGGCCGCTTGGCACACGATCAATATTGTTCGCCGGTCGAAGCGGTCGGCGAGATTGCCAGCGATGGGGGAGATAAAGGTGGCAGGGAAGAGGGCGGCGAAGGCCCCGATGCCAACCCAGGACGCAGCCCCCGTCAGTTCGAGCAGAAGGTAGGGGACAGCCAGGTTCTCTAGCCAGGTTCCAGAGTTGGAGACCAGGGCGCCGAGCCAGAGCCGCTTGAAGTTTCGATGGCGGAGAGCTCGAGTGCCATGGCGCCAGCCGCTTGGTCCCGCCTGCGTTCGTTCTTGAGACGGAGGTCGGCCGCCAGCTCTCACGAACGCTCAGTGGTTTCGCGTCGCGGGAGGCGTAGAGCGGCTGTGGCCCCACAAAGCGCGAACGCGGCCGAGAGTATAAAGACAGGCGTAAACGATCCGGTGGCATCGGCGAGCGCTCCGCCAACCTGCGGCGCCAGCATTTGGGCGACACCGAAAGCGAGCGTGGCCGCCGCGAAACTGGGTCCGTAATCGTCGACGCTTGTGTGCTCAACCACGAAGAGGGTGATGATCGCGGGAACAGCGGCGAATAGTGCCCCCACCCCGACCGAGCCCAGCATCGTCGGAATAAACCATCCGGTGAGGATGAGGCCAGCCATCAGCGCCCACAACACGAAACATGTCACCATGACGTTGCGTGGACCGTAACGCCTGGCGAGCGTAATAAACAGTGGCCCGCCGACCACGACGGCAAGACCGAGCACGGTGAAGGCGGTTGAAGCCCTTGCCGGCGTCCAGCCGGAGTCGTCCTCGAGCCGGGTGGTGAGAAAGGCAATGATTAGGAGGTACGAGAACCCGTAGGCGGTGTAGGCGAGTGTCAGCGCCTTCCACCCCTCCATCTTCTTGAGGACGGCGAAGCCTCCGAGTCCGGCTCGACGCCCGGTTGGCCGTTGTTGGGTGTGGCGAACAAGCAGCAAGGTCAAGGCCAAGACCGCAACGCCGATGGCGGCTTCGATGGCGTAGACGGTCTGCCAGGCCTCGTCGCCGTAGCGACCTCGAATGGCTGAGGCGAGCTGGCCGGAAAAGACGATGCCAGCGCCAATGCCGGAGCCCATAAACCCGACGGCGAGAGCTCGTTTCTCTGGCGGCATCGAATCGGCGGCGATCACCGGGGCCGGTATCCAGATGCAAGCTCCACCGAATCCAGTGGAAAATAGGGCGATAGCGAGCACGACGACATTGGGAGCTAGGGCGGCCCCGACGAGACCAGCGGTCGAGAAGAGGAAACCGACTCGCATCACGTCGATCAGGCGGAACCGGCTAGCCGCCGTTGCAACTACGATGGTGCCAACGAGGTAGGCGCCGACATTGATCGTGCCGAGTAAGCCAGCGACCGTGTTGGTGAGTCCGAGGGTGTCGCGGACAGCCGGCAGCAAGACCCCATAGGTGAATCGGCCGAACGATTGGGCGACAGCGGCGCCGACAGCCACCAAGAAAACGGTTCCCCACCCGCCGAGGATGCGACGTTCGGGCGAGATAGCAGGGTCTCTGCGATCGACTTCGGTCACCATGCAAGGTCGAGATCGAACGAGAAGCGCGGAGAAGTGAAGGTGAACGCTGCCAGCGGAACAATAAGAAGAGGAATAGTGAGAAGATAGCGGCCGAACCGGGCTAGAGCATGTTGAGACCCTTACTCGACCTTGCTCGCCGCTCGACCCTGGTCTGAGGGCGGCGATTCGGCCAAGCGTTCGGCCAGGAGATCGATGTCGGCCGGCTCAAGGTTGGCGAAGCTCATACGCACCATGCCCTGATCGTCGGGGGTAAAGGCGGTGCCGGGGATGGTGAGGAGGTCATGGTGAAACAGCAGCCGCTTGACGACATCGTCGGCTGGAATAATCGCCCCGTCGAGATCCCGGTAGGGGTGACGGATCCAGCCGAAATAGGCGCCAGCGGTCACGAGCTCGAAACCACCGGGTCGCTCACCGAGGGCGGTTTCGAAGCGGGCCTGCAATCCGGCAACCCGCTCAGCCTGCTCGGCGCGCCAGTCGGTCGCCTGGGTGAGTCCGGCCAAAGCGGCTTCCTGGCCGATGCGAGGAGCGCAGATAGCGACACAGTCGAGCAGCTTCATGGCCTCGGCTAAAAGGTCGGGATGGCCGACCGCGGCACCAACCCGATAGCCCGGGATCGCAAACTCCTTTGAGAATGAGTGCAGACTCACCACGTGGTCATCCCAACCGGGTTGAGCGAACAGGTTGTGGGCTGGTTCATCGGTCTGGCGGAAGGAGCGGTACGTCTCGTCCACGATCAGCATCAGATCGCGTCGGCGGGCCAGCTCGGCGAACCGATGGATCACCTCTGGCGGCACGGTCACGCCCGATGGATTGCCGGGCGTGACCAACACGATCGCTCTGGTTCGATCGGTGAGGAGCGCCTCGGCAGCATCGGGGTCGGGGATGAGGCTGGCGTCGGTCGGGGTGAGATGGTCGACGTTGAGGTTGTCGAGCCGGAGCCACATGTCGTGATTGAAGTAGAACGGCACGGGCAACATGACTCGATCGCCAACTTCGCACAGAGCCGAGGACACGAGGGAGAAAGCTTGGTTGCACCCGGCGGTGATCATTATCTGGGCTGGGTCGACGGAGCCTCGGTAGGCACCTGAAAGCTCGGCCGCCAGAGCAGAGCGGAGTGTGGGTATACCCTCTTGTGGCGCATACCGGCCACCGTCAGCCGAAGCCGCCACCGTGGCCAGGTGGCGCTGGATGGCGGGTGGGGGCGGGCACGACGGCGCAGCTTGCGAAAGATCGAGCATGCGACGTTCACTGGTCCGTTGAGGGACGAGGGCGAAGGCGGCGCCGATCGGTGAATAGATCTGGTCGAGGGTTCGTCTGGTCAATCGCATGAGTGGCGGTTCCCTACTCTGTATTGGTGTTCTCTGTATTGGTGTTCTCTGTATTGGTGTTCTCTGTCCCAGCGATTTCTACCGTTGAGTGCTCTGTCTCTGGGTCGAGTTGGGCAACTCGTTCGAGTAGCTGGTCGCGGATCGAGACCCCCTTCTCCCTGGCGTTATCGCCGGTGACCCGCCACCCGTGGCGAGCGGAATAGAGAAGCGGGGGAGCCTCAAGACGCCCTTCTCGTACGGTGGTGACGGTGGCAAAGAAGAGATCGTGGTCGATCGGGCCGCTGGCCGGAGTGCGGTTAAAGATCTCGCAGCGGAGATAGGCGATGGAGTCGGGCACATAGGGCAGGCCCTCGTCATCGTGAGCCACGAGATCGTCGGCTACGTAGCGGAATTTACGCCCGGGGTAGGAGAAGTACTGCCCGGCCATGATCTGGTCGGCGGCCAGGATCGACACCGAGAACACCCCCGACTCGATCATCAGGGGATACGTGTCGTGCTTTGGGCTAACCGATGCCATCAGGATGGGTTCGTCGAAGGCAATCTGGCTAACCCAATGCGAGGTGTACAGGCGGCTGACTCCGTCATGGTGGGCGCCAACCACCTGCACGCCCTTAATCATGTGGCCGAGGGAGCGTTTGAGTTCGCGATCGATCATAGTGACAGGGTAATCCTGGAATCTGACAGCGGTCGGTGTGGTTGTTCGGTGTGGTTGTTCGATGTGGTTAGCTTGTTTGTGTTTCGTGTATTTGTTCCGTGTAATTATCGAACGGAAACCCTACGGAGGTTCCCCTATGTCTGTTCAGTCTCAGGTGCTCGTGATGGCCGCCAGCACACGAACCGGTTCGCTCAACCAGGCCTTGGCGGCCCTGGTCGCAGCCGAGATCGATTCCGGTGGAGACCGAGCGGTGGCCGTAGACCTGCGCGACTATGAACTGCCCTTATACAACGGCGACCTCGAAGCGGCCGAAGGCGTGCCGGGCGCGGCCAAAGACCTTGTGGTCCTCGCTGGTGAAGCCAAGGCCCTCGTTCTGGTATCGCCCGAGTACAACGGGGCTTTCCCACCGCTGCTGAAGAACACCGTCGACTGGATGACCCGGCTCGACATGCGAGTGCTGGCTCCTTTGACCGTCGGCCTTGCTTCCGCATCGCCGGGCCGAGGCGGAGGGGCTCGGGGGTTGAACATAATCCGTCAATGGATGGGCAATATGTCGGTCAACGTGCTCGATGAGCAACTGACGGTGCCGTCGGCAACCCTCAACGATGACGGTGCCCTCGTCGGTGCCGACGAGGTGGCGCTGGCTGCCCTGGTTGCGGCGATCAAAGCATCGGAGCGGACGCCCACCGACGCCTAGCCGGGCTCGGCCCACGATCTCAGGCTCGGATCTCAGGCTCAGATCTAGGTGCCGCAGAACGTGCGGAAGCCCTTGTCGAAGCCATCGGGAGCGGGCTCGGCGTAGCGATCGCGTCCCTCGACGAATTCGTAGGGCGATGTAACCACATCCAGTAGCTGGGCGAAGGGCTCGAGATCTCCTGTCGACCCGGCGGCCAGTGCTTCTTCGACCAGATGATTCCGAGGGACATAGAGCGGGTTGACCCGGTCCATCGCCGCCGCTGCCTCGGCGTGGGTCAGGGTGTCGGTAGCATCGGCCTGGTTTGAGAGCAGAGCGGTCCATCGTTCGAGCCAGGCCCCGAGGTCACCGCGATCGTCGGGGTCGACCCCGAACAGGTGGTTGAGCTGGTCGTTGTCTCCGCGCAGATGATTGGCAAGCGCCCGAAAGCTCAGGGTGTAGTCGACCTTCTGGGCGTGGAGGAGCTCGACGTAGTCGACGAGCAACAATGCGGTTTCGCTCTCGGGTTCGGGCACGCCGCCGGTGAGGCCGAGCTTTGGCATCATGCCACCCATCCAGTGATGGCGGTATCGGTCGCCGAAGGTGTTGAGTACCGCCGTCGCCTTCTCGACCGCCGTGTCGGGATCGGCGTCGATCAGGGGCAGGAGGGTCTCGGCCAGCCGGGTCAGGTTCCAGTGGGCGATGGCGGGCTGGTTGCCGTAGGCATAGCGGCCAGCGTGGTCGATCGAGCTGAAAACGGTTCCGGGATCGTAGGTGTCCATGAAGGCGCACGGACCGTAGTCGATGGTCTCGCCGGAGATCGTCGTGTTGTCTGTGTTCATCACGCCATGGATGAATCCGACCATCATCCACTGGGCGACCAGCGCGGCCTGAACCTCGACAACGGCGCCCAGGAAAGCGAGGTACTGCTCGCCCGAAACTGGTTCGTTTTGGGCCGGATCTATCAGTTGGGGATAGTGGCGTTCGATCGAGTAGTCGGCGAGACGGCGCAGCACGGCGGCGTCGCCGGGTAGCCGGGCCGCATATTCAAAGGTTCCGACGCGTAGATGGCTAGCGGCTACACGAGCCAGGATGGCGCCGGGCACATAGCCTTCTCGGGCGATGTCTTGGCCGGTCTTCACGACCGATAGGGCCCGTCCTGTTGGTACCCCGAGAGCGTGCATTGCTTCGGCGATGAGGTGTTCGCGCAGCATTGGACCGAGGGCGGCCTTGCCATCGCCGCCTCGGGCGAACGGCGTGCGACCAGAGCCTTTGAGGTGCAGGTCGAGTCGGCCGCCGTCGGCGGTGAGCAGCTCGCCCAATAGCAGGGCCCGCCCATCGCCGAGTCGTGGTGAGTAGCCACCGAACTGGTGCCCGGCGTAGGCCATTGCGATCGGTGACGCACCGTTGGGCACCGCGTTGCCAGCAAGAATGGCAATGCCATGCTCGGAGCGAAGATCCGCTGGATCGATTCCCAGCTCCATGGCCAGCGCCTCGTTGAGCACGATCAGTTCGGGCGCGGGCGCCGGATCGGCCTGCCAGTCTGTGCCGAGTTCATTGAGCTCGCGACGCAATGAGTCGTCCAGGGTGAGGTCGTCGAGGGACCGGAGCGAGGTCGTCATACTTGCTGCAACCCCGACCATCACCGACTTGTTCCGTCAGTGTTGATTGTCGGTGTTGACTATCGGTGTTGATTGTCGGTGTCGATTGTCAGCGTGATCGGCCCACCGGTGACGAGGCGTTGGCCTCTGGCGATCGGTTTGGGATAGCGTGCACCTATGGCATCACTTGAACCACTTATGACAGTCGAGGTCACCCTTAGCTTCATCCCGCTGGGGGAAACCCCCTCAGGGACCAGGCTCGATGTTCCCTTCAGCGGCACCGCAACCTCAAGTCGCTGGGAGGGTGAACTGGCGGTCGAAGGCATCGACTATGTGACGGTCGGAAAGAGCGGGGTGGGGAGCCTCGACATTCGCGCTCGTATGGGTGAGGGCGACGACGTTGTTGCCTACTCGGCCAAGGGCCGCATGGGTCCTGATGGCATCGTCGAGGCATTCACGTTCGAGACGGCTAGCGAGCGTTTCGCCGACCTCAATGCGGCCGTTGCAGTCGCCTTCGGTACGCAGGTTAAGAACAAGTTGACACTCGAAGTCTTCCTCGCTCAGCGCTAAGCCTCGTCTGATCGCCTAGGCGATCTCCACGATGATTCCTAAGCCTTACTAAACCCACCCAGCATCATGTTGTGATGCAGGGTGGGTTTAGTGTTGGGGGGCGAAGAGATCCTTGTTGCACTCGTCGTTGATGACCGTCGCCGTAGGCAACTAGCGTTTTGGCCATGGTGCGTATCTCAAGCCCAGACAAGGTGTTGTTCCCAGCGTCTGGGATTACGAAGGCAGAACTGGTTGGCTACTACGACCGGGTGGCGCCCGCGATGCTGCCCGCCCTCCTCGGCCGACCCTTGACCCTGCATCGGTTTCCGCGAGGAATCGGGGCCAAGGGGTTCATGCAGAAAAACGCAGCCGACCATTTCCCCGAAACCATCCAACGCCATCAAACCCGTAAAAACGACGGCGGGTTCACCACCTACCCAATCATCAGCAGCGCCGACGATATCTCGTGGCTGGCGAACCAGAACACGATCACCTTCCACATCTGGACCTCCCGGGTTCCAACAACGGACCGGCCGGATTGGATGGTGCTCGATCTCGATCCGCCCGAGATGCCCGGCGCTCCAGGTCCGTTGGCTGCGATGCTTCGGGACGTGCGAACTGTGGCGGTTGCCGCCCGCGATGTGCTCGCATCATTCGGCTTGAGTGCAGCCCTGGTCGCCACAGGCTCAAAGGGCTTCCACCTTTGGGTCCGACTCGATGGAGCGCTGGGCTTTGACCAGATCTCTCTGGCCAATCGGGCGCTTGCCGGGCTGGTCGCCGCCGACGTGCCCGAACAGGCGACGACCGAGTTTCTGAAGAAGGAGAGGGGTGGGCGGGTGTTCGTCGATTGGCTTCGCGCCCGGCCTGGCGCAACGGTTGTTGCTCCCCTGTCGGTTCGGGCTCGGCCGGGCGCTCCTGTGGCGGTGCCGATCCAATGGGATGAGATCAACGATGCGCAGCCCGATGGTTGGACGATTGCCGACGTTGAAGAGATCGTGGGGCGAACGACACCGCAGCAGGCCGACCTGCAACCTCAGAGCCTTCCCATCGATGACATTGTGGCTGCGGCGAGAGGCTCCGGGGTAGATTTGGACACCCCGTTCGATCGGTTCGGTCGTCGCTGAGGGCCATCCAGGACTCTCCGGAAAGAAAGAGGCAGGCAAGCAATGGACACCACGATCGTTTACCTGATCGCTGGCGCGGCCTTTCTAGCCTCGTGGCTGGTGAAACGCTGGCTGAAACACACCTATGCCAAGTGGAGTCAGGTGCCGAACACACACGGCATAACCGGCGCTCAGACCGCCGCCGCCATTCTCGCCAGCAATGGTGTGAACCATGTGCGAATCGAACCTGTCCGCGGCAAGCTCACCGATCACTACGACCCTCAAAAAGACATCCTGCGTTTGTCGACCTCCAACTTTCAGGAACGCTCGGTTGCGGCTATGGCCGTGTCGGCACATGAGGCCGGGCATGCCATGCAAGATGCCAGCAATGACCTGAGGCTACGGCTGCGGCGATTCCTTGTTCCCGCCGCTGCCTTCGGATCCCGCATGGGACCGATGATCGTCATGGCTGGGCTGTTCACCGGAAGCCAGACCATCCTTCTAGCCGGCGCTCTTCTGCTGGCTGGCATGATCTTGTTCCAGCTGGCCACGTTGCCGGTTGAATTCAATGCGAGCCGCCGAGCCATGAACAGTCTCCGCGAACTCGGGTTCACCGACCCCGAGCAGGAGGCAGGTACTCGAGCTGTGCTTACCGCAGCCGCCTTGACCTATGTGGCTGCCGCCGCCACCTCGATCGCCTACTTTCTAACCCTCTTTGGTCGTCGCCGAATCTGATCGAGCGAGCCGGAACGCTTAGGTAGGACTGCCTGGCTCGACGAACCGGGTGGCCCATATGGCTCATAGGCGATGTTGTCGTAGTAGTACGTATGAGTTCCCGGCATTTGATCACCGAACGTCTCTCGCCCGAAGTGTCGAGGTCGGTGGCCGAACTCTATGGGCGAGCGGTTCGCTCGAACGACGAATGGGAACTCTACAACGTCATCGCGGCCTGGGTTCCAGAGCTGGTTCCAGCCGACCGAGCAAGCATTACGCTGCTCGTCGAAGGTGACGAATTCGAGATCCTGGGCCTCGACGGCACCGAGGGCGTATTGCCAATTGGCAAACGGATTCCCGTGGTCGGTGCAGCTGCTGGCCATGCTATGACCTCAGGAGAAACGTACATCTGGCGAACCTCGCAGGAGTCGAACTGGGCTGAATGCGTGCCGTTGGCTGCTGCTGGCCTCGACGGAGTCGTCAATGCCCCTCTCATCGTTGATGGCGAGGGGGTCGGTTCGTTGAATGTGGCACGAGCCGACGAAGGATACGAGGAACATCACGCAAGGCTGCTCGCCGATGTTGCGGCCGTGATCTCGCTCAACCTCGGACGGTTTCGGGCGCTTGCCGACACGCGACGCGCCTTGGCCAATGCGACCCGCAATGAGAAGCGACTCAGATTGTTGGGCGCCCTCAGCCGTCGATTAACGGCCACGGTCTCCGAAGAACAGGCCTTCACCGCAGTGGCCAACGCTCTCACCGAGTTGCTCGATGCCGAACGGGTGAGTCTGGCCGTCGTCGACCGGCTAAACGGCACCGCCGTCATCTCCAACCTCGTTGCGGAGCGAGCTGAGTCATCGGTGCTGGGAACCGGCTACGAGATGCCGTTGAGTGCTCGTTCCTGCATTGGCCATGTCGTCGAGAAGAATGACCTGGCCTATTTTCCCAACCTTGCTGAGAGCCCCTTTGCTGAGCACCATACGCTGGCTGGGTTAGGCCTGAAGACCGGGATCAGTATCCCGGTGGAGACGCATGGCGAGGTGGTTGCGGTCTTGAATTCGGCGTCGCGGGTGGTCGATGCGTTTGGGGCTGAGGACCGGTTCGCGGCTGAAACGATCGGCGGTCTCCTGAGCGAGACATTGGAACGAATCCGGGTTGAGGAAACGGTTGTGACTCGCGATCGCCAGCTAGCAGGAATCGTCGACGATAGCCCTCTGCTGATGATCACGGTCGACGATGCGGGAACGATCGTTCAGCTCAGTCGCTTCGGTGCCCACCAACTCGGCCTCGACGCGGCCGAAGTTCGGGGCAAGCCGCTCTGGCATTTGTATCCGCCTTCGGAGCGTTCGTCGATCGAGTACGAGCTGGCTGCAATGGCGAAGACTGGCGACGGCGACGTGGTTCAGTGGACCGCCACAATGATTGGCCCCGATGAACAGCCCGTCCTGATTCGCCACTTTGGTCGACAGCTGACGCTCGACGCCGAACGGCGCTCGTCCCTGATCGTCTGTGAAGACATCACCGCCATCACCGAATTGTCAGACCGGCTGGCTCATGAAGCGACACACGACCCCTTGACCGGCGTGCTCAATCGCCGTGAATTCGATCGTCAGCTCCAGCAGTTGTCGAACGATCCAGGAGCCTGGAAAGGGTGTGTCTGCTTCATCGACATCGATCAGTTCAAGATCGTAAACGACACGGCCGGCCACCGGGCCGGAGATGCCTTGCTGTTCAACCTGGCCGAGGTGCTTGCAAGCAAACTCCATCCCGACGACCTGTTTGCTCGCCTCGGCGGTGACGAGTTCGCAGTATTTCTGCCGGGATGTTCGATCGCCAATGCCGTACATGTAGCGGAACGGCTTCGAGTAGCGGCCAGAGATCTCGTGTTCAGCTGGGGTGGGCGCACCTTCGGCACGTCGGTCAGCGTGGGTCTGGCTTCAATCGATCCCACGCAGACCGATCCCGATGATGTGCTCGTACGAGCCGACGCTGCCTGCTACGACGCCAAGCAGGAAGGGCGAGACAGGGTGTCGATCGCAACGATCAACCAGCCAGAGTTGAGGACGAGACGAGCCGACGGCGAGTGGGGCAGTCGGCTGCGCGAAGCATTGGAACTCGGCGACTTTCGCCTCATGGGACAATTGATTGCTCCGGTCGCCGGCGACGACAGCCTCAGCCGGTTGGAAGTTTTGATCCGGGTTCGCGAACCCGATGGCCAGCTCCTGGCCGCCGGTGCCTTTATCCCGGCCGCTGAGCGCCTCAACTTCGTGACCGAAATCGACCGCTGGGTCGTCGGCGAAACGGTGCGTCTTCTGGGCAACCTCGAGCAACCGGTTATCGACAAGATTGACTTTGTAACCGTGAACCTCTCGCCGCGCTCGATCGAGAGTGAGAGCTTTCTCGATGAATTGCTCGACATCTTGACCTCGGCGACCATCGATCCGTCCAAGCTGCTGTTTGAGATAACAGAGACGGCGGCGTTCTCAACCTTTTCAAAAGCTGTGCGCTTTATCGAGACCGTGTCGTTGATCGGTTGCCGTTTCGCTCTCGACGACTTCGGCGCTGGCTTCTCGACCTTTCACTATCTCAAGCGCCTACCGGTAGATGTCTTGAAGATCGATGGGTCCCTCATTCGAGATATCGGGCGCGATCGGATCGACCAGTCGATCGTCGGGTCGATTGCCGAGGTTGCCGCCACTCTCAACATGAGCACGGTGGCTGAATGGGTAGAGGACTCATCGACGCTTCACAAACTCAAGGAACTCGGTATCGACTACGCCCAGGGCTACGCCCTCGGTCGACCAGAGCCCATCGAAGATGTTCTGGGCGCCATCTAGCAACCGGCTGGTGCACACTCATGGCTCGAAGTGTCGAGGCTGGAGCAGAGCGAACAGTTCACAAGTTGGGCGACCGTAGTGGTCATCGGCGAGCAAGGACCATTGGGACGGTGTCTGGACTGCAGCCACCGTTGCCGTCTTCATGGCGACGAAGCCTCCGGTTAGTTGATGGACCAGCCCGGTCAACGTGGGGTTGTGTCCGACGATGAGACATCGGGCCGTGCCGGATTCCAGGGTGCGGAGTTCGGCGATCACCCCGTCGACTCCAGCTTCGTAGAAGGCGTCGGTCGCTCGGATCTCGCAGTCCCATCCGCCGGCATCGGCCGCCAGCTTGGCGGTTGTGTTGGCGCGCAGGGCGGTTGAGGTGATGACGAGGTCGGGAGTGAGGTCCATCTCGGTAAGCAAGGCGCCCATTCGGGCCGCCGCTTCGAGACCGCGTTGATTGAGCGGGCGTTGATGATCGGTTGTCTTTGTCGACCAGTCCGACTTGGCGTGACGCATGATGAGCAGCATTTGTTTGGTCGTCGTTACGGCCGGGCGACGGCGATCCAGAGGGAATTGGCCTGGGCGACTAGGTCGCCAGCGGCGTTGAAGGCGGCCGAGGAGGCCCGGCGCTTGCGTCCGTCCCAGCCGTCGGCGCTGGCCGGTTCGTAGGCCACGATCGTGTAGTCGCCGGGCTCAAGGCGGGAGCGGAACACCTGCGCGTGGTATTGAGCGGTGACGACGGCTCGGGTTCCTTCGTCGTCGACCGGTGTGTTGTCGACGAAGACACCAGCGGTGCAGTCGAGTGCCATCCAAAAGATGCCTGGGTCGACCGCTCCGTCTTCGCCGATGGCCCAGTCTGGGGGAGTGAGGTCGCTGGCGTAGCGGCCGTCGGGGAGCGGGCCGGGATGCACCTTCATGGAATCGTCGTTGAGGCCGCAGGAAACGCAGTTGAGGGCGCTGTGGGTTTCGGGCCGTAGTGGGGTTTGGGCCTTGGCTTTTCTGGCGGCATCGAGAGAGACCGGATCGGTGGGGTTCGGTTCGAAGTGGGTGGGAGCGCCGGACAGGACGAGGAGATCGTCGGCATGGGCCGCATAGGTTCCGTCGTCGGTCTTGGTGACGACGATCTCGGTGTCGAGGGGGATGGCGGCGTGGAGCCTGACGCTGAGGTCTTGCCCTGCGGCCTGGCAGAAGCGATGGCTAGCTAGCCCGCCTTGGCCCTTGCCGACGGGACCTTCTTCCCACGTCTGAAGCCTAAATGTGTCTGAACCCGCATGCATCCCCGTAGTCGAGCAGATCGAGGCTCAGCTGGCAAGTAGACGTGCTTGTATTTCACTTGTAGCATACAAGTGTGGACTTCTGGGTAGCACCGGCTTTGGGCTTGTGGGCAGCACCTGTTCTAGCCGGTACGACGACCGATCTGACAACTGACGCGGCGACTCTTTGGATTGTTGGGGCGACGGCGGTGCTGACATCGATCTTGAGCGCGATCGCCGGCCTCGGTGGGGGAGTGATCCTGCTCGCGGTGATCGCTCAGTTCTTCGCCCCGACCGTTGCCATCCCCATCCAGGGCGGTATACAGCTGATCGCCAATGGCTCGCGAGCGTTCTCCTTGCGACGCGACATCGCATGGTCGGCGGCCGGTTGGTCCGCTCTGGCACTCTTGCCCGCAAGCTTTCTTGGGGCTGCGGTGGCTACGGCAGTGCCAGCAGACGCCACGCGGTTGGCGCTCGGTGTGTTTCTGCTCGTGGTCGTTTGGCGACCGGGATGGCTGCGGTTCGAACCCTCGGGTGGGTTGTCATCCCGCACGCTGGTCGGGGTTGGCGCAGTGTCGGGGT
This sequence comes from uncultured Acidimicrobiales bacterium, assembly GCA_937922045.1. Lineage (GTDB taxonomy): Bacteria > Actinomycetota > Acidimicrobiia > Acidimicrobiales > SZUA-35 > JAHELU01. The sequence continues at coordinate 18,658 of CAKZXA010000113.1, forward strand.
TCCTGAACTCCACCGTGGGGGCGAGCGGCCCGTTCACGTCACCGTTCTTTCGGGCTGCCACCGCCAGCCACGTTGCCTTCGTGGCCACCGCTGCCGCTTCACAGATAGCGGCCCATGCGTCGAAGCTCGTGGCCTACGGGTTAGCCGGGTTCACCATTGCTGACTATTTCGATGCCATAGCGGTCGGCGCCGGTGGTGCAGTGGTTGGAACCCTTATCGGCACCCGCTTGCTTGGGCGGGTGGACGAAGCACTCCTGGCCCGCATCTTTCGCACCGTGCTTACCTTGCTCGCTCTTCGCCTTGTCGTGCGCGGGGCTGGCTTGCTCTAGTCGAGCTAGTCGATTGCTTGGGTCTTGTTGACCAAGTCGATGAAGCCGCGGCCGATCTGGGCTTCGCGACTGTCTTCCTGGGCGGCGTCCTGGCAGGCCTGAAGATCGGTGGTCAGGGTTTGGATTTGGCGTCTGGCGTCGTTGCGGTCCTGAATGGAGGCTCGCACGGCGGCCTCGGTGAGAGCGCCGGGGTCGCCATCGGCGCCGAATGAGCCAAGGTCGTAGCCCGCATCGATAAGGGCTTGTTGAATGCGGACAATGGTGGCCGTTTGTCGGTCGTTCATGTCGTCGGGCTGTCCTCTGTGGTGACGGTACCGGGCAAGAAATTTGTCCCAGGGGAAGTCGGGGCCTGGGTCGGTTCGGCGGGTTGGGTCGAGCTCGCCATGGGTGGTGAAACCCGGTGTTCGGTTAACGGCCTGGGTGGCGTTGATGCGATCGGCCGGGATTGTGATGTTGTGATTCGCCTCCAGCCAGGAGGCGTAGGCGGCAGCCATGCGAGCGGCGTTGTCGACCGCTCCGTCAACCCACGATTCGGGGTAACGGCTCCACTTGCTCGCCTCGCAGGCCACGCTGATTCCCACCGAGTGGTAGTTCATACGGAAGGTGCCAACGTGCCAGGCTTCCCACGACCATTCGCAGAGCTGGATGGCGGAGTCGGCATCGACGATGGCGTGGTAGGAGCCAAAGTTTGTGCGATTGACAATAAAGCGAGCCACGTTTCCTGCCCCATTGTCGGGTGGGGTGAGGTCGGCCATCGACTCGGCCGTGTGCAGCACGATCACGCCCGACGGTTCGGCCCGGCGAGTGCGGCGGAACTGTGAGACCCGTGGTGGGTTGGTTTCGAGGTAAACGGCCATAGCGAGCTTGCCGTCCACTCTATGAAAGATCCTGCTTCAACGTTCATCGCGATCGAAATATTCAGCTGAACGCGGCCAGCGATTTGCAGCTATCTGCAGGTTCTCTCGTCGTTTGGGCGGTGGCATTCGACAATGCACGCATGACAACGCATGTAGGAGTCGTTGAGCGATCGATTGTGACGGCGAGAGCCAGGCGGTTTGATCTCATCGCCGACCGGGTACGGAGCCTGGCCGCCCTGGTCGTGATCTTCACGTTTCTGGTCGTGGCCCTGGCCGATGCCATCCCGGCCTCTCGAACCCGCGATGCCGTTGCTCCTCGGCTTCGGCCGGCAATGGTAGCGACAGGGATCTTTCAGCCATGGGGTCTGTTCGCTCCCAACCCGATGACGATCGAGGTTCGCACCTATGCCGTAGTCACCTTCGAAGACGGCACCTCAACGACCTGGTTTCCCAGCGATGAACGAAACAATATCGATTCGAACCGCAACGAACGGTGGCGCAAGTGGGAGGGGCGGATTCGGGAGAACCGCAACGCAGAACTGTGGGACGAAACGGCTCGTCACGTCGTCCACCGGTTTGAGGTTGACGGCGTGTCGGTGGCGGAAGTCGATCTGGTGAGGCGATGGTCGCAGATCCCCTCGATCGATCAGCAACCCACCGATCGGATCTACGAGCAGTTCATCTTCTATCGATGGAGCAACCTCGCTCAATCCGGTGAAGCGCTGACATCTGAGGACCAACCAGAGAACCGGCAACAAGGACGATCACGATGACGACCGCCATACGGGTACAGAGGCCGCTTCTCTGGCTGCGGACAAGCTGTTTTGCTCCAATGCCTCGCGTGCCGTATCTGCTTTTCCGAACGATGGTGGGTCTGGTCGGACTGGTGTGGTTCGGAACCCTGTTCCCAGATCTAACGGCCTTCTTCGGGGCCAACGGGCTGAACCCGAATCCAGAGTACGAGCCAGCGCGTCTCGGTCTCTTCCGATGGCTTGTCAGCGACGTCTGGCTCTACGTGGCTGCCGCGTGCGGCGTGGCGGCCAGTGGGTTCACGGTCGCTGGTCGCGGTTTGCGGTTGGCCGCACCGGTGCTGGCGGTGATGGTCATGAGCTTTATGGCTGACAACTGGATCATTTGGAACTCAGGAGATCAGCTCTTTCGCACAGTTTCAGTGCTGTTCGGTTGCTATTGCCTCCTGACACCATCACCGGGCTTGAACGGCGGCTTCCGGTCAGCATTCAAACCTGGCGTCGGCGTTAACGCAGAGCCGGGGCCGATCTGGCTCTTTCGCCTGCTCCAAATTCAACTGACGTTGATCTACCTCGTGACCTTCTTTGAGAAGGTGGCCGGTGAGAGCTGGCGAAGCGGCACGGCCACGCTCACCGTGTTCCGAATGGAGACGCTCGATCGGTTTCCCGTGCCAGATTTCCTCCTCACCAATATCGGCGTCGCGAACCTTATGACGTGGTCGGTGCTCGCGGTCGAGGGTTTGCTTCCCGTGCTGCTCTGGAACGGTCGGACCCGTCGGATGATGATCATTGTCGGCGTCCTTTTTCATTTGGCGATCGATTGGACGCTCAACATCGGGGTGTTCAGCTGGATCGTGATCGCTGTCTATTTCACATTCCTTCGACCTGAGGATTTTGGCGGTCGCTTGGTTGAGAAAATTGCAGCTAGCTGCAGATGGCCTGGCCCGGTCCGACTCTTGCTTGGACAATCACCACCACAGTCCACTATTCGAGGAGTCGTCAACCAATGAAGCACACACTACGACCTCAGCGACAGCCGAGGCATCGATCGTTTAGAAAGGTACTACTAGGTGTTCTTGCCGTCGTCATGATGGCTGCTTCGATGGCTTCGGCGCAGCCGACGAGCGCGAGCACCGTTCCAGAATCATCGGCACCTAGGTTGCCGGTAGAGCGCCCTCCGGCGGGCGCTCGCAATGGTCAGATCGTTGAGGTTCTGCTTCGGATGGCCACCGATCTGAAGATCAATGGCCTGGTGGTTTCAGGCGATGGGCTTGAGGTGACCGGCGAGGAGCGGCTGACCGCCAGGGCCGTGCGAGCCACGATGGTTGAGTGGGGTCTGAAACCTTGGCAGGAGTCGCAGCTGGCCCTCGACGAACTCTCAGCTCGGGACGCGCTGTATCGAGTGAAATGGCTCGATAGCTCGATAGGGGAGAATCGGATTCGTGCCCTTCTGGTGAGCATCCGAGAATCCACGAAACGAGTTTCTGCCGAACTCGCGGTGCGTCGAGCGCTTCGGGACTCGAAACTTTACGGCGGACCCGCAACCATCCAGAACGCATCGGTTCGCGCCGATGGCGACGGTTTGATGTGGGGTGAGGTGTGTCCTGATAAGGACTGCACCCGCTACAAAGCGATGTACTTCGTTGCTGCCAAACCTCAGGTCAAACCCATGTCATTCGATACGTTGAACCGCCTTCATGGGGCGTCGAAGAACCGGCTGGAAGACCTGACGTCAAAAGCAGATCAGGTCATCCGCTTGCGACGAGAAGCGCAGGCGCTCTATGACACGGCCGAGGCGCGCCTTGAGCAGGCACGGGTCGCCCAGGCACAACGAGAGCCCGGATGGCAAGATCGAGTGTCTCGGGCTGTAGCGCTGGCGCAGTCGGCGTCTAACCAGGCGGCGACAAAGGCCGCCGCGGCCAACAATCTCAAGCCGCCGTCGCAGACTCTACGCAACCAGATCAAGGACGTCGATGATCAGGTTGGTAGCCGAGAAGCCGCGGCCCTGCCCTATCTCAATTGGATTGCTCGCAACGTAGGCGATTCCCAGGTCCCAACGTCGAGCCTGCGAACGCGTGCCTGGGCTAAGAATGAGCAAGATCGTGAGGTTCGGCTGGCCGACCGACGGGGTATGCGTCTCCGGCCAGCGCCGATCTTTACCTCCCGGAAGCCTGCTGGGGCGGCAGCGTTCTCAGCGGACCCAGGGCAAGATGCGCTGGATGACCTTCAAAACATCGTTGGTGTCGGCACGATTCAGGTCACGCCGAATCCTCCGCGAATCCGGCCGACGAATCCATTAATGACGTTGATCGAGGCGCTATGCCACTGCGTGAAGCCCTATTTCGATGCTCCCGCGGTAGCCGATGCAGCCAACGACCTGTTGGAGCAGGAGGGCCATAGCCCTCTACCTGTAGATAGGAGGTACGCCGAAAATATGGGACTAGGCCGGTACCTCGAAATGAACATGGACGTCCAACAGTGGTTGCGCGACCACCCGAACGCGAATCCCAAGGATGCGGCGCAGGCCATCGCTAACATACGGCGCCGGTTTGAGGGAAAGCGGGATCTCCCGTCGGGTGTTAGCGAGAGCGCACTCACTGCAATTGAGGAATTCGCCGACATAGAGGCCGATGTGGAGGCAGCAATTCAGGCCGCCGACAAGGCCCGCAAGGCAGCGAAAGAGGCAGAAGACATGGAGCGCTCAGGGTCTGGCAGCTCTGACGATACCGGTGGTGATTCGAGTCCGGCGAGTACGACGGGGCCGGCCTGTGGTCCTCACTGCGGCGATTCTGACGATACCGGTGGTGATTCGAGCCCGGCGAGTACGACCGGCCCGGCTTGTGGGCACCACTGCTCGACGTCGAGCTCAAGCTCGTCGAGCTCAACTTCAGGTTCGGACACCGGTGGCAGCTCATCCAACGATGGCTCAGACTATTCTGACGCCGGATAGCGGCCTGAGGTTTGCTAGGTAGCCGAACCATCCGGGGTCGAGCGTGGTGACACGTCTCGACCCCGGTTCGTCGTCGGCGGCCAAGGCTCGAATGCGAGGGCCGTTAGCGGGAAGCGCGGTTGATCGAATGGCGTGATGATGAAGCCATGACCGCTACTACCTATCACATTCATCCCATCTCGCCGGCCGACGCTGAAGCGCTGCGAGCGCGTGGAGGCGAAGAGTATGTCGCCGATGCGAAGCCAGGATTTCCCTGTAGACAGTGTCTGCGAGACGCCGAGGTCGGCGAGCAGATGATCCTGGTGTCGCACGATCCGTTCGCGTTGGATTCCCCCTACCGTTCGGCGAGCCCGATCTTCCTGCATCGAGAGGTTTGTTCGACGCTTGAGCCGCTCGATGCGCCACCGCTGCAGATGACCCGGCGACAGCTAGCGGTGCGAGCTTTCGACGACCGGCAGATGATGATCGACGCGGCCGTGATCGACGGCGTCGACCTCGATGCCACGATCCAGCGCTTATTGATCGACGACACCGCCGAACGCCTGCAGGTTCACTTTGCGGCCCGAGGTTGCTGGGCTGCAACCGTCACCCGCAGTGAATCAGGCAGTGAATGAGGCAGTGAATCAGGCAGTGAATGACGATGTCGTCGACGAGGCGACGCAGGTTCAGGCTTAGGTGCCCTTGTAGTTGAGGATGGTGGTGAGCCGGTGTTCGATCTCGACAAGATCGCTCTGGTTGTCCATCACGTGGCCAAGGTCTTTGTAGGCGTCGGGGTGCTCGTCGAGCAGAGCCTTCGGCTGGTTGTTCCAGGCAATGCCGTGCATGCGGGCGTCGAGCGACTCGGTCGACAGTGTCTTGCGAGCCTTGGTGCGAGACATGGCGCGTCCAGCACCGTGACTCGCCGAACAATACGAGGACGGAGAACCGAGGCCAGACACGATAAACGAGCCGGTCGCCATCGACCCTGGGATCACACCACGGGTGCCTTCTCGGGCCAGGATTGCACCTTTGCGGGTCACCCATAGGTCTTTGCCGTGGTGGTGTTCCTGGGTTGTGTAGTTGTGGTGGCAGTTGATGGGGTCGCCGTCGAGCACGCTGGCCGTGCCGAGCGCTCTGTCGCTGTTGTTGGTGCTGTTGTTGGTGCTGCTCCTGCTGGTGTCATCGGTGGCCAGAACGAGTTCGAGCTGGGCCGCGATGGCGTCCATCATCGCCTGGCGGTTTTCGAAGGCGTAGAGCTGAGCCCAGCGCATGTCGTTGATGTAGGCCTCAAAAGGCGCAGTGCCTTCGACGAGATAGGCCAGGTCGGGGTCGGGCAGCTCGATGAACCAATCCTTCATCAGGCCCTTGGCCGCAGCGATGTGATGCCGAGCGATCGTGTTGCCCGGGTTTCGGCTACCCGAGTGCAGCACGATCCAGGCGCTACCGTTTTCGTCTTCGCATACCTCGACGAAGTGGTTACCGGAACCGAGCGTGCCGAACTGGCTTGCGGTTTTAGTGGCGTCGGCCGCGTCGGGTCGAGCCTTCTGGAGGTGGGCGAGGACAGAGGTTCGCGTATCAGGACCGTCGGTGTGTGACCCGGCCTTCCGGTTGCCCTTGCGGGGGATGCCGGAGGGTACGAAGGCGGCGATCCGTTCGTGCAGCTGCGTGAGGTGGGGCCTGATCTGTTCGGCTGTTGGCGTAAGCTTCTGGGCGATCATGCCGCAGCCGATGTCCACGCCAACACAGGCTGGCATGATGGCGCCGGTCGTTGCTACCACGGAGCCAACGGTCGAGCCGAGGCCGAGGTGAGCGTCGGGCATGAGAGCGAGCGGCTTGTTGACGAACGGCATCGAGGCCGTCGTTGCGGCTTGTTCGATCGTGGTCGAGTCGAGGTCGTCGGCCCAGGACAAAACGTTCGTGTCGATCTTGGTTGGCATGCTGGTCGCTCCTCCTCGGATGTTCGAGGTAGTGCCCAACGGTACTGAACATGATCAGCCGTGTCTCCTGTTTTCGCCTGCCTGGGGCTGGTAGCGCTGTTGTTGGTGGCGGTCGGGCCGGGGTAGTGGCTAGACTCGCTGTTCGGACGGAGACGCCCGCATGCGGATGTAGTTCAATGGTAGAACATCAGCTTCCCAAGCTGAATACGCGGGTTCGATTCCCGTCATCCGCTCCAAAGGGCTGACCAGGGCAAACACTGGAAACCGCCAGCGGCGACACCGCCCATCACTGTTGCCCCGTGCCCTACCAGTGCCCACCCCAGCCGAGACAGATGTCGCGAAGGCCAATGATGAAGTAGTTGAGGGGATGATACGCAGGACTCTGAAGGGAATCTGGAATGTCATAGCTGAGCTCTTTTCGGGACGTAGTCGCAACAAGGATTTGCCGGACTGGTTGGAAGATGAACACCAGAAACGAAAGCCTCCTTGGGGTTGACAGACACTTAGACAATGACTGTTGGCTCGATTACATCGTCGCCCGATCAGTTCTCCGACGTCACAATCGAATCTATGCCTGCCGCAATCGCGCTTGGCCGACTAGCTGCGACATGCTGATATCGCAGGGCTGCTTGTGGCGACAAGTGGCCGAGCCGGTCCATCGTTTCCTTCAGCGTCGCTCCTGTTAGCGCCAGCCAGAGCCGCGACGGCAGCAACAGCGGTCAGCCGATCAGGCAAAGCATCCTGGATTGCCGCGACGCACCTCCAACCACTCGGCCGCATAGCCGGTCAACGGCTCGCCCGAACGCTCGGACTCAACTGCTCGCGGATCCAGCTTGCCCGACTGAATGCCCGCCGACCAGGAGTAGCGTCTTGGCAATCGAACACGTTGGTGGCACGTCGGTGCCAGGGCTTGCAGCCAAGCCAGTTATCGACGTTGACGTCATCGTCGCAGCCGATCAAGTCCAACCTGCGATCGAAGCGATGTCAGGTAGAGGGTTTCAATCACTTGGGGAATGTGGGATCAAGGACAGGTGGGCCCTGAGGGCGCCTGCTGGTCTCTACCAGCCACCAACACCTACGTGATTGTTGACGGCAGCGCGGCGTTGCGGAATCACCTTGGTGAGCGACGAAGAGCGTCAACTGATAGAGGAGGCGAACCGGGCATCGTCATCTGGCGGAGTTCCGCGTTTCCAATGAACGTTGGCCCATCGGCCTGGGCCGAGTTCACGGCCGCCGGTCCGGCTTGCACGACCGGGGCTGGAAGATGGCCGGCGTCAGCTCTCGATGATCTCGAACACGCGGCGATTCCAGAACAGACGGTTGTATTGGGCATCGCCGTAGGACTCCAGCAGATCGAGTCCGCAAAGTCGGTTGATTGCGTTACGGCTGGCCTGGTTCGACTTGCCGTATCGAGACTGCGCTGCAGCCACGGTCAAGATCGGGAAAGCGATGAGGTCATCTGCGATCTCAATGGCGAGCCGTGCCCGCGGGAGCGCCTCTCTTGCCTGCTCCGAGAGCTCTTCTCGGAGTGCGAGCAGGCCCATGATCCGTCGGTGCGCATCGTCCGCTGAGGCAGCGATCGCTCGGGCGAAGAAGTCCACCCAAGGCGCCCACTCGCCCGTCGTGCTCACGCGCAACAAATGGTCTCGATACTCTGACCCGTGATCCTTGAGCCAGTCCGAGATCGACAGCACCGGCGTCTTGAGGGCGCCGTCGGTAAGAATCTGCAGCACCGCGACGAGGCGACCTACCCGGCCGTTACCGTCGGTGTACGGGTGAATCGTTTCGAACTGATAGTGCGCTAGTGCGACGCGAACCAGAAGTTGCAAGGAGTCTGGAAGCGTCTCATCGTTGACCCAACCGAGCCAGTCATCGAGCAGCAGGACGAGCTGATCACCTGGTGGGGGTGGGATGAATCGGGCGTCGGTGATGGGCCGGTTCTTGGTGCCGATGAATACCTGGCGTTCACGCAGTGCGCCAGCTTCGACGCCGTCGCTCTTGGTTCCTCGAACGATCTCGGCCTGGAGGCTTGAAATGAAGGGGACCGTGATCGGGCGTTCTCGAACCCAGTCGAACGCAGCGTCGGCGGCGCGCGTGTAGTTCATTACTTCCCGAACGTTTGGCGGGATGTTGGGGTCGCTCTCATCGAGGGAGATTGCTTCGGCAGCAAACAGGTCCGTCAGGTTCGCGAAGGTCCCCTCAAGCGCAGAGGTTCCGATCGCTTCGCGCCGCGTCGCAACGCGGGTGACGAGTTGCGGATTCGGGATGAGACTCGCAGCTGAGTCAAGGCGGCCAAGTGCTGCTATCGCATCCGACAAGGCCATCCAGACCGCTCCAGGGAGATCAAGCTCGCGGGGCAGTGGAGCTGGCACGAACGCACTGAGTTCGTAGGGCGTGTTGAAACGGTTGTCCGTGCCTCGGATGAGGACCGTGGAACCGATCGGCGACTCTGAGAGATCAACGGCCACAACGTGGATTGTAGAGACTTCATCCAAGTTTCGCGCCTGAAACTTGGAATTGCGCCCCTGTAATGCAAGTCTCGCACCATACGGGAGATGCCCAAGCTGAATACGCGGGTTCGATTCCCGTCATCCGCTCCACGGTCGCAATGCGCCACCGAGCTTACGGCCCACATCAGGTCAGCGGTTTCTCGAACCAGTGGTGGGCAAAGGGCTCGTCGTTGAACGCCTTGACCTCTCGGTAACCGCCGCATGGTAGAGGTTGATGGCTTCGACGAGTGCCCGATTGGTCTCAAGTCGAGTCGTCGTCGCCCCACGAACCGCGGCCTCGGTTTCCAGACGGCTGAGGAGCCTCCGGTCGAGGCCAAGTCCACGTGCTGACGGACTGATCCACATGCGCTTTATTTCGGCCGGTTCATCGTCGTGGAGCTTGAGCGCGCCGCAGCCGACCGGCTCATTCCGAAGTCGTGCGACGAGCAGAAGCCCGGCTGGTTCTGTCAGTTCGGCGGCGTCGGCCGAGATGCTTGCTTCGGGATCGAACCAGGTGTCGAAGCGGGGGCCAGCGGGAAGCGGCACCTCGACTCGCTCGGTCACGGTGCGGTTGAACTCCCGGATTGGTTCGGTGTCGCTCATTCCTCCGACCCTAGTCAACCAGTTCTGCTGTGGAGAGAAGCGCCAGACGCCTCGTCGAAATTCTCAAAAGACCTGGATACGGAGCGCCGCAGGGCTCGACTAACGTGTGTGGCATTGGGTAAAACACCGGTTTACGGAGATGACCAGGCGAGCGAACGGCCTCCCCCTTTCGCCGACGCTGAATCATTCGCCGAGATTCTGCCTGAACACGACGACTATCTGCGCGGTGTGGTTTGGGCGGTGGTGCGCGATCCGGACGTGAGGCCAGGAAGACGACACGGCTGATACATCAGCCGACACCCCAGCCGCCACGCCAACGTCGGTGGCCGAAACCCAGCCCGATGCCTCGGCAGAGACCCCGCCCCCGACCACTACACCCACGACAGCCACAACTACCGAAACGACTGTAACCACCACGACGACTTTGGCAGACGGTCCTGTCAACCAGGCCGAATCCGGACTGAAGTATGACTATGGGCTGATCGTTTCCTACGAGATCGTCGACGGTGACACCTGGATATCCTTTGATCGAGGAGCCTTCGGCATCAACCAGTTGCAAGGAACAGCACTGGATTTCGAACCCCGCTACGAGATGGCGACCGACTTCCACGGTGGACTCAACCAGAACCCTCGGCTCCGCACGTATCGCCTGGCTAACGACTTCCAAGTCTTGGAGCTCGATCCAGACACGTTCGAAGCCGGTTGCAGCGCCGACCCTGTAGACGTCAACTATGTCGAGAGCGATCTCGATCTCCTGCTGGCCACTGCCTACGAGGATGGGTCACTCGTTTCGCTGACGTTCGATAGTCAGGTCGAGGTGGTGCTGATCCGCGATCAGCGAGGTTGCTGATTCGTTGCCCCAGCCAGGCCTGGCGCCCTTTGTGGCGGTGGGAATAGATGGTGGGAATAGGGTGATAATAGATGGTGGGACTAGGGGCGGGAATAGACAACCGCTAGCGCCGGTTTCGACAGTCTGTGTTCGACCCCGAGCTTCGCCGCATGTCCCTCCTTGTTCTCGGACGGCCAACCCAGGTACTCAGCAGCGCCCCTCCGGCTGTCCTCTCACTCGCAGCCGCCGCCGCCGGTATTCTGGCCGCTCTTTCCGCATGGCAGGAACGGTGGCTACTCGCCCTAGGGCTCTTTCTCCTAGGACGTCTGGTCGACGGACTCGACGGAGCGGTCGCTCGGTTGACCGAGAGCGCGAGCGACGCCGGTGGCTACCTCGACATCACCCTCGACACCGTCGCCTACGCCGCCATCGTGCTCGGCATCGCCGGCGGGCTTGGCACCAAGGCGGCCTGGACGGCAGCCTCCTTTGCTCTGGCCTCCTTCTATGTCAACACGATTAGCTGGGCCTACCTGGCCGCCCTCCTGGAGAAGGACGGTTTCGGGGCCTCGAGTTCGGATGAAGCCACGTCGATCACCATGCCCCGAGGCCTGGTAGAGGGCGCCGAGACGATCGTATTCTTCGTCGCCATGCTGATCTTCCCGGCGGCCGCCGTCACGCTGCTTTGGATCATGGCTGTTCTGGTCTCAATCGGTGCGGTTGTCCGCGCCGGTGCTGGCATCAGAGCACTGAAGCAGCTCGGGCATAGGTCTGAAGGCCCGAACCGAGGGGTCTCCTATGGTTGATGACCCTATCGGCGTCGCTGAAACGATGGCCGAACCGGCTGCGTCGCGTCGTCGATCGATACAACGATGGCTGGCCGTAGCTGTATGGGCGGCGCTGATCGGCGGCTATCTCTACTACATGCGGTCCAGAGGCTTGACTGCCTTGCAAGCGGCCGAAGAGTTGCGTGCGATCCTCGCCGACAACTGGTGGGGACCAGCCCTCTACATCGCGGCCTATGCCGTGCGCCCGCTGGTCCTGTTCCCGGCCACCGTGTTGACCATCGTCGGCGGCCTCGCCTTCGGGCTGGGCTGGGGCACGGTCTGGACGGTTGTCGCCTCCAACCTCTCAACCGCCGTTGCCTATGCGGTCGGCCGATACGTCCTCAGCGGCCCGGCCGCCGAGCGAATCGTCGCCCTGATCGGATCGCTGGTGCAACGAGCGAGACGGAACCCGTTTGAAGCCACCGCCATCATGCGGCTCCTCTACCTCCCTTACGACGCCGTCGGCTACGGAGCAGGCTTGATCCGCCTGCCGTTTCTTCCGTTCTTGGCTGGTTCGTTTCTCGGAACCTTGCCGGGAACGGTGGCCTTTGTCGGCTTTGGCGCCTCGGTCGAATCGCTCGACGAAGGCGCACCAAGTTTCGACCTTCGAGTGCTCGCCGCCTCGGTTGCGCTGGCCCTGGCCGGGTCGTTATTGAGCCGTTTCCTCAAAGCTCGTTCCACCGAAAGCGAAACCACATGTCAACACCCCTAACCACCGAGTCCAGCTACGACGTCATCGTCGTCGGTGCCGGTAGCGGCGGTCTGACCGCAGCCGTTGGCTTGTCCCGATTCTCTAAGCGGGTGCTTCTGGTGGAGAAGGGACCTATGGGTGGCGACTGCACCAACACCGGATGCATCCCGTCCAAATCGCTCCTCCATCTCTCCCAAGACGTGGCTCAAGCCCGCAACCACAACCAGGAGCAGCTGGCCGAGACACCCACCGGCTCGTCGGTGTTGGAGCGGGTGCGGACCCGGCGCGACCAGTTGGCGAACCACGAAGTCGACGAGTTCGGCAGCATGGACGGCATCGAGCTTGTGTTCGCCACCGCCACGATCGTCGGCCCGCAACGGGTCGAACTCAGAGCCCAAACCGCGACCGGCCCGGTGACGGTAGAGGTCACCGCCCCCAATGTTGTTGTCTCACCCGGTTCGAAGCCACGACGAATTCCCGTGCCGGGCTTACCCGAGTATCGCTACCTGACCAACGAGGAGATCTTCGAGCTCACCGATCCTCCCGCCCGTCTGGCCATCATTGGCGCCGGCCCGGTCGGTCTCGAGATGGCGGTTGCATTCACCAGGCTCGGTTCGGATGTTGTCGTGTTGGACGCGGCCGATCAGATCCTGCCGAGCCTGCTACCCGAAGCCGCCAAGGTTCTGACTGAAGCCCTGACAGCTCAAGGCATCGATCTGCGCCCCGGGCTCGTCGCTCACGGCTATGACGAGGCCACAGGAACTCTTGCGATCGGCCCCTTGGGCGCCGAACCGAACGATGCCATCAGCGACGTCGACGCAGTGTTGGTAGCGGTTGGCCGCATCCCAAACAGCAAGGGAATGGGTCTTGAAGATGTTGGCGTGAACTTCGCCCCGTCGGGCCATGTGGAGGTCGACGCCAAAGGGCGGACAGCGGTTGACGGGTTGTGGGCCGTTGGCGACGTGACCCTCAACGGAGGCACCACCCATCTGGCCAACGCTTGGGGGCGGAGACTGATCCAAGCCATTGCCTTGCCCTATCTTCCACTTGGTGACGAACCGGAACGCCCGGCCGTGACCTACACCAAGCCCGAAGTTGCCACCATAGGCCACCAGCCAACCGAGGCGGCTCGTGACGTAATCCGCATCACCGTCGACATCGCCGGCGTCGACCGGGCCTACACCGATGAGGTCGACCATGGGATCCTGATCGTCGACGTGCGACGCTTCACCGGGAAGATTCTTGGGGCGACCATCGTCGGGCCCAGGGCTGGCGAACTCATCACCATGTTCAGCTTGGCCATGAAGGCCGACATTGCCTTCCACAAATGGTATGGCACGGTGTATCCCTACCCGACCTACGGCGACGCTATCAGTCGAGCGGTCGACGAGTACATGTCGGCCACGATGTCGAACCTGCCGAGCCAGTTCGGCGTCTGGGCCGGCGCCCGGGTTCGATCAGTAGCCGGGCGGGAGCTCAGTGCAGCCGGGCTCGTTGGAAGGGTTCGAGGTCGGGGCTGAGAGAGCCGGTTGCCGCCCATTGAGCTACGGCTTCACCGAGGGCGGTTGAGTGCTTGAAACCATGGCCGCTGCACGGCGACATGTAGAGGACCTGGTCGGACTCGGGGCTTGTGTCGATGAGGAAGTGATCATCGGGCGTGTTGGTGTAGAGGCAGACCGCAGCCTTCACGCAACGATTGCTCACCGAAGGGATCTTTGGATGCACGAGGCGTTCGTAGAAGTCGTCGATCTCAGAGCGAGAGACAGAGCGCTCCGCCCTGTCGGGATCGGTGCTCTCATGGAACTGTTCGCTCACAAACTTCAGCGCTGGTGTGCCACCGGGAGGCATGGGAAAGACTCCGACATAGTCGTCGATGCTGGCCCCAGCCCAGATGAAGAATGGCAGTGTTTCGGTGCGGAAGGCCTCAAGCTCATCGACCTCAAACCAGACGGCGAGCTGACGGGTGACTCGAAGCGCTGGCTGGTCGAGAGTGCTGGCGAGCTCCGGGATCCAGGGCCCCGTCGCCACCACAACCCGGTGACCGTGGTAGCGGCCAGCGTCTGTCTCGACGACAGCACTGGCCGCCGACTGTGTAACCGAACCGCCGACGGAAGCTACCGAAGGCGTGATCGAAACGACTCGCTCGCCGGTGTGAATCTCGGCGCCGTCTCGGCGAGCTAGATCGATCTGTACCGCCACTGCTCGTTCGGCCATCACGAGGCCAGCGGTCGGTTCGTAGCCAACCCGCTCATCATCACCAACGACGATCCCTGGATGTTGGGTCCGAAACTGGGCAGGCTCGATGATGGAGAAGTCGATACCGGCCTGGGCGGCGATGGTGTTGGTGGCTGATACGAAATCCCCCCACCGATCGTCGGTGCTCTCGCCGCGTGGGGTCACGATGTAGCCGCCGCACTGATGGAGCAACTGTTCACCAGAGCGGGCCTCAAGATCTCGCCACAGCTGGTGCGACCGGGCCACGAACGGTAGATAGTGAGAGCCTTCGCCAACGGCCAAGCGGGTGATGCGGGTTTCCGCCTTCGTCGACCCAAGGTCGTGAGGAGGATCGTAACGATCCACCCCCAACACCCGCTGGCCGCTCCGAGCGGCGTGGTAGGCGACCGCTGAACCCATCGCCCCCAGTCCAACCACGATCAGGTCATAGGGCTCCGGGGAGCCGCCCGTCGCGCTCAAACCGTTCTCAGCCAGCCGTTTCGGGTTCGACGACGATAGCGGTGCCGAAGGCCAGGAGCTCGGCTCCGCCACTGGTGACCATCGAGGTGGCGAACCGCGTCTGCACGATGGCGTTGGCCCCCAATTCCGTAGCCTCATCGATCATACGATCGAGAGCTTGTTCGCGAGCTTCGGCCAGAAGCTTGGTGTATTCGGAGATCTCGCCGCCAACGATGTTGCGGCCAAGAGCCTTGATGTCGCGGCCAACATGGCGGGCCCTGACCGTGTTGCCACGGACGAGGCCGATCGTGCGGGTGGTGCGGTGGCCGGCGACGGTTTCCGTTGTGGAGATGATCATTTCTTTACCTTCCGGTAGGGGTCGTTCTTTTGGGTTTGTAGACGGTCGGCGAGGGCCGAGAGGACGATGAGGCCGAAGGCCAGCACGGCACCGAAGCCGAGCACGCCTTCCAGCCGGATTGGCTCGGCGTCGGTTGCGATCTGCCACACGGCGTAGACGATGACGCCAAGTGCCCAGGCGATGGCGAGGAGCCATCCCGAGTTGTGGAGAATCCTCGATGCCGTCGTGCGGGGTGTCTCGTCCCATTGGGTGTCTTTAGGCACGCTGAACGGTGTGGTCATGGTCGTCTCCTTCAGCTGGCGTAGGTCGTCGGCCACCTGCTTGCAATGGGCGCAGCTCTCGAGATGGAGTCGCACTCGTTGGGTGTCGCCCTGTGTTAGTTCGCCGTCGATGTAGCCCGAGATCAGGGCCTCGTCGAATGCATGCTCTGGTCCGCTCATCGGTCGCTCCTCTCATCGTTGGTCTCGTCGTTGGTCAGCAGTGTTCGTAGGCTGGTGCGGGCGGCGTGCAGACGCGACATCACCGTTCCCTGAGGGATCGAAAGCACCTCAGCGATCTCGCTATACGAGAGCCCATGAAAGTCACGCAGCACGAAGATCTCTCGTTGCGCATCGGAGAGCAGGGCTACAGATCGCCAGATCCGGCGCTGCAGCTCAGTCCGTTCGGCTTCGATCGCCGGATCGCCGGCGCTGTCGGTCGTATCGGCCGCTTCGGGGTGGCCCTGTTCGAGCCAAGCATCGATCGACTCGTGGCGACGGAGCTGATTCCGGCGAGCCAGGTCGCGGACTCGGTTGCGTACGATCTGGTAAAGCCAGGGCTCAATCGATCGGTTCTCGTCGAAGCGATCGAGGTTGCGGAAGAATTTCAGCACGCCGTCTTGGGCGATGTCGAGTGCTGCATCCCGGTCGCCGGCGAGCTGGAGGGCGAAGATAAAGGCAGCATGGCCTACTCGTTGGCCGAGGACCTCGCGAGCACGCTGATCCCCGTCGCGGACCGAGGCCACGAGGGCTTGGTCTTCGCCCGGTTCGTGAGCGCTCATCGTGGTCATCATAGGTAGTAGTACGCATGAGCCAGCGTTCTATTCGGTCCGGAGCGAAGAAAGTTTGAGCTACTCGTTCGCGCTGGCGGTGCCATCGGCTTGGGCTAGGTACTCGTCGGTGAAAGCGGCGAACCGACTGTGGAGTTCGATGGTGACCAGGCTCGTTGCCAACTCGGCGAGCTGGTTCACGTCTGCGGTGAGGGCCGGGACTTCGTCGAGCGGGCGAGCTTCGCGTTCGGCCGTCATGGCTGCCCCAGGCTGTGGGGTTCCGTTCGTTTAGCGGCGCTCACCGTTCGCCGGGATCTTGGAGGACGGGATTGACGCCGTCTACATTACGCGACGACGAAATCCGCGTATCGGTGGAGGCCTCGATCGCCGACGAACTACCCGAGATATCGGCGTTCGACAGCGTGCAGCACCTGTCGGACTTCTTCGAGGGCGGTTGCTTGGGCTACTCCGACGCCTTGAGCGGAGACCGCTATGAGGCCCCTGAACTTCGACTCGTCCTCTGTCCAAAGCCTCTCTATGGTGCTCACCGATCTCCTTTGGTTTAGTATCTCTAGGTCAAAATCTTCAGGTTGTTGAATGCAGTGAAGTCTTTGTGGTCGTTGGTCCAAACAGGGCACCCTAGCTCTAATGCCATAAGAGCCACGTGTCCATCGACTACATCCTTTCCGTTGGTTCCGGACAGCAACAGACCGACGTGAACGGCGTCATGTCGGTCGATATCTCTGGCCCTCATGAGGCCAAGTAGCCGTCGCAGTTTGACCTGCTGTTGAGGTTTGCGCACGACTTGAGCGACGACACCGGTCGACACATGCAGTGCGACACCATCCTTTGCAAGTGCGATGATTCGGTTAGCCGTGACAGGCTTTCGTTCGGCGTCGATGAGGGGGCCAGCGTCTATAACGAGATGCCTCACCATTCGATCGCATCCACCCACGCTTGAGCTTCGCTAAGCTCATCTTCTGTCACGCCATAGTCGACGATGATCGACTCGACCCGTGCCTGTTTGGTCTCTTCGCCGTGAAGGCGGATCAACGCTTCTCGGACGGCGCTCGCCTGAGATCCATAGGTCTCGGCCAGCTCGCTCAGTGCCGCCAACGAGAGTGTGTCGAGGTCAAACGTCTTCTTCGTCTTCGGGCTCACGGTCCAAGTGTAACCCATACTTGCGTATGGGTCGCAGCGTCGTCCCTGGCCGACCAGCACTCGCCCTGCTGTTGGTCGAAGGTGTGGGTTGAGGCGGGGCCCTAGAGTGATCACTCCGGACATCCAACGATTAGAGGCCTTTCTCATCATGACGACGACAGCACCGGTCACCGACTGGAACGTTCAGCAACTCGATGACTTGAGCGGCAAGCGTTACCTCATCACCGGCGGTAACTCAGGGATCGGGTACGAAGCGGCGGCACATCTCCGTCGGGCGAACGCTGATGTGTTCATTGCATCGCGGTCAGCCTCGAAAGGCTCAGAGGCTGCGGTTCGCCTCTCCCAGATAACCGGCGGGGGAGCGGTAGAAATCATCAACCTCGACCTGGCCAGCCTTGACTCGGTGCGGGACGCCAACGACGAAATCCGACGCCACACCGACGGGCTCGACGCGGTGATCAACAACGCTGGCATCATGCAAACACCTCAACAGCAAACCGCCGACGGGTTCGAGCTGCAGTTCGGAACGAACCACCTTGGTCACTTCATGTTGAACCATCTGATCTTTGACCTGGTTGCGGCGCGTTCGGGTCGGATCGTGCCGGTGAGCTCGATCGCTCACCTCCGAGCCCCGGGCATCAACTTCGACGACCCGATGCACGCCAACGACTATTCAGCTACCACGGTCTACAGCCACAGCAAGCTGGCGAACATCATGTATGGCCTTGAGCTCGCTCGGCGGCTCGACGCCGCCGCGTCCAACGTGATTTGCGCGACCGCTCACCCCGGGTACTCGGCCACCAACCTTCAGAGCACCGGGCCGACCGGATTCTTCAAACTGCTTTACAAGGTGTCGAATCGCCTCATGGCGCAGTCGGCGGCTGATGGCGCAGTGCCTGAGGTTCTCGCCGCGGCTGGCAACGAGGCGCGAAACGGCGCCTACTACGGGCCGACCAAACGTGGCGATACCCAGGGCCCCGTCGGCGAAAGCCGCATCTCTGACGTGGCCAAGAACACCCATGACGCCAGCCGTCTCTGGACGCTTAGTGAGGAACTCCTCGGGATCGAGTGGACAATCAGCTGACCGAGGGGGCTGGACGAACCACAGAGTCTACTAATAGATAGACTCTGTGGTATGCTTCGACTATCGAAACCTCTAGTTCGCGGCCGAAGAAGGTTCCACCTAGTACCGACACCGGCACCAGCACCGTCGATGTCGATGTCGATGTCGATGTCGATGTCGATGCCGTCATCGTCGGCGCTGGTGTCGCCGGGTTGGTCGCCGCTAGCCGACTGATCGAAGGCGGGCTCGATGTCGCTGTCGTTGAAAGCAGGAGCCGCGTCGGTGGTCGACTTTTCTCCCAATCCAGCCAGGGGTTGGGACTCGACCTGGGTGCGACCTGGTTCTGGTCTGGTGAAGACAGGGTGCAAGGGCTTATCGCCGAACTCGGGCTTCGCACCCACCAGCAACATCTCAGCGGTGATGCCCTCTTCCACCAGCCTGAGAGCGCTCAGCGCCTCGACGGCAACCCGATCGATGTTGCGGCAGGCCGCTTCACCGACGGCGCACAGAGTCTCGCGCTGGCGCTGGCCGCCAGCCTTCCCGGTGGTGTCATCCGCTTGGAGTGCCCGGCCCACGGCATCGATGACGACGAACACGGCAGCCTCTCGGTAAGCGTCGGCGGCAAGGCTGGAGCCGAGTCGATCACCGCTCGACATGTGGTGCTGGCCCTGCCTCCCGCCCTTGCACTCCATCGGATTTCGTTTCGCCCTGGCCTGCCCGATCGGCTTGTTGGCCTCGCGGCAGCGACGCCGGTCTGGATGGGCGCAATCGCCAAAGTCGTGGTCGTCTACCCAAAGCCGTTCTGGCGCTCGGCAGGCCTCTCGGGCGCCGCCATCAGCCACGTAGGCCCCATGCGCGAGGTGCACGACATGAGTGGCCCGGATGGTTCGCCCGCCGCCCTCTTCGGCTTTGTGCCTCTCCAAGGCCGACCAGCCCCGCCAACGGAGGCAGAGATCCTGGTCCAGCTCGTCAACCTTTTCGGTTCTGATGCGGCTGATCCTACGAACCTCTGGATCGCCGATTGGCGAGCGGACGAAGACACCTCGCCCCCAAACGTCGAAGCGCTCACCGCCTACCAGACCTTCGGTCACGGGCTCTATCAGCAACCGGCCATGGACGGTCGGCTCCACTGGGCCTCCACCGAGACGGCCACGGTTAACCCCGGCCACATCGAGGGTGCGATCGTGGCAGCCGAGCGAGCAGTGAGCGCCGTAACGAGCAGTAGTAGCCAGCCAACCTCTGGAGAACCTTGATGACTGCAACCCTTCAACAACTTCTCGTCGAATACGACCGAGCCCTGGCCTACACGGCGGAGCTTGTCGACGATCTCACGTCGGACGAGATCAACTGGCGGGCCGATGAGCAGTCGAGCGCCATCGGCTGGCATCTCGGCCACCAGCCTGCGGTCGCTCACTACATGGTGCGCAACCTCACCGCGGCCGAGGCTCGGTTGGATCCCGAGCTCGACGAGTTGATGGATTCGGCGACCGAAGAAAGCCAGCGAGGCGCCCTGCCCGCTCTCGACCGATTGTTTGACTACCGAGGCGCTGTTGCTGAACGGGTGCATTTCCGCATCGACAACATCGCAAGGGGAAAGGTTGGCGCCCCGGCCCAGTTAGCCCTGATCGCCAACACGTTGTTGACCGCCGTCGTCAACCATGAGTACCAGCACAGCAAGTGGATCAGCGAGGTGCGTCAGGATGTGCACGGCAAGGCATCGCCCGACACCCCGCACTCCGATCTGCTAACCGTCGTCGACGGCTACCTGATGGTCAACGTGGGTTAGCGTCTCCCGCTGCGATCCGCAGTCAGATTCATAATGTTACAGAACGAAAGATTCGCCGGTTCGTGCGAACCCAGCACCCGAACCAAGCGTTGTATTCATCGAAGCCGACAATCTTGTTCCCGCGTCGCCAGCCGTGGCGGGAGCAGGATGCCCACGGTGACGGAGGACATCTTCATGAC
>CAKZXA010000114.1 GCA_937922045.1 uncultured Acidimicrobiales bacterium
TTCGGCACCACAGGTTTTGCCGGAATCTGATCGATGGCCTTGGGTGATCCCCAGGCCACTCGACCAACCAGAAGGCCAAGGGTGAATCCGGCGAGAACAAGAAGGCTGATGGGGATGAAGTAGCTGAGCATGGGCGAGTCCTAACCTCAGCCTTCCCGCTTCTTGATGAGGAAGTCAACTCGCCGGTTTTCGGCCCGGCCCGATTCGGTGCCATTGTCCGCCACCGGTTCGCTTTCGCCTCGCCCCACAGCCTGCAATCGATCCGTCTCAACGCCGCCGTCGGCGAGATAGCTCGCCACGGCCTGAGCCCGTTCTTCACTGAGTGCCAGGTTGGTTTCTTCGAACCCGATCGAGTCGGTGTGACCCTCGATGTCGGCAGCCGGCAGCGGGTATCGACGCATGGCAACCGCAACCCGGTCGAGGGTGGTCCTGGCTCCCGCACTGAGTTCCTCGGCGCTGGTGTCGAACTTTGGATACTGGCCTTCGAGTTCCCGAGCCAGCTCAAAGATCTGATCGATCTCGTTCTGAAGCGCCTCGATCTGTACCGCTTCGGGGAGGATCCGAATCGTTGTCTGGTCATCGACTGTCAAACCAGCTGCGGCTGCGGTGTCGATAGCCGACTGGATCTCTTCCGCCTCAACCGGATCCAAAGCCTCACCGCTGATGGTCACCGTGCCAGCAATCAGGGCCAGCTCACCGTTGCCCGTGCCATCCAGCAGAGGAGCTAGCAGGGCGGCAACAACTCGTGGATCTGAATCGTCGACGGTGGGTGAAACAGTGAGTTGATCATCGACTTCAAGACCGGAGTTGGTCACAGCCGCCGCTAAGGCATCGCGTTCCGATTCGGTCTTTACCAATCCTTCGAGAAGCACCGTACTTCCGGTCCGCTCGATTTTTACGGCCGACGACTCAGGCTCTGGCGGCGGAGGGATCGTGGTCTCCACAACCGTGACCGGTATGTCGATGGCAATAGGCTCCGGATCGGTTTGGCGAGACGCCCACCAGTAGGCGATTAGCAACAGAAAGGCGAGACCGAGCAGGCCGATGACGACCGCCGATCTACGCTTGCGTTCGCGCCGCTCTCGCACTCTTCGGGATTCCGCCAACGATTCCATGACGAGAAGACGTGCGGGCGGAGCGAGAAGTCGCGGTACTGACTCTGCATCCAGCGTGTAGGAGTCCCTTGTCCCCCTAGCCAGGCGGATTGACAAGGAGGCTCAAGGCAAATCTGCTCAGACCTAGTCGGGGAAGACCTCGGCGTTCAAGCTACCTCGAACCGTGCGGTTGGGGTCGCTGTGGGCGAGCATGATGTGGTTGGTATTTGCGTCCCACTGTTCGAGCGCCACCTCGACGAGTTCGATCTCGCGACCGGAAGGCGCCGATGGCGCCCGGAACAGGAAGACACCGACCAGCGACGGATTGTTTCCGCCGTGAGCATTCACACGCTCGATACTGGCCGAGGTAATGCTCGTTTGAAAGTCGTTGGCCAAGACGGTCTTGACCTTTGTTCCGTTCAAACCGGCGATGCGGAACGACACGTCGGTCATGTGGAGTGGGCCCGTGTTCGTGGCGTATACGTAGAACGACCCGGTCTCGTCTTCGTTGATCGTGTCGCCATCGGTTCCGACGTTTGTGATTTCGATGCTGAAGGCCTTCGTCGTTCCCGCCAACGACACCGAACCAGATGTGTTGAGACCGAGCCTCCATCGCTGGATGCTCGACCGGTGCCAGCCCGGAGAACGACCAGCGATCTTGACGTTTGGAACGGCGCTATACCGATCGATTCACAAGGCAAAGACATCGACTGGGTCATCGACCAGTACGACAAATCCCGAAGAGGGTCTGGCCGCTGTCGCCGCCCTGCGGCGCCTCCTCGAAGACCTTGAAGCGCTTCACGTCAACAACGCTCGATCAGACGGCTGGTCGTGGCGACAGATAGCGGAAGCGCTCGGCGTTACCAAACAGACCGTCCACCGTAAACATGGGAGGCGATAGCTGTGTTCGAACGATTTACACCCGCAACAAAAGATCTCATCATCGCCGCTCAGGCCGAGCGACGCTCGCTGGGTGATCACAAGCTGAAGCCGCATCACCTACTCCTCGCCCTCCTGGCCGACGAAGGACCAAGCGGCGACGCCTTGCGACACGAGGGGGTGAGCGCCGATCGCATCACCCAACGGCTTAGGCGGATGGAGACCCCCGACGGTTCATCGTCGGGCGAGAACGACGACCGACTCCTCGAACAGCTCGGCATCGACATCGACGCCATCAGGCAATCCCTCGACCAGACGTTTGGTCCCGGTTCCTTCGATCGAGCGCGCCAACGCCGCTCCGCTTCGTCGGCCCCCTCAGGTCGCCGATCGGGCCGGAAATTCGGCCAGTTCGATGCTCAGTCGAAACGAGTCGTTGAAGAGTCGCTGCGAGAAGCCCTGCGTCTGAAGACCAAACACATCGGGCCCGAACACGTCGGCTTGGCCCTCCTCAAGGTGGACCATCTCGTGACTCGTCGGCTACTCACCGACGAACGGGTCGACCTGGCCGACCTACGTGCCTCATGGGAAGCGGTTGCACGTTCGGCCACGACACGATCCTCCTGATCAACCGCGAGAAATCCAACGAGGGTTGTAAGAAGATCGGCTTGTCGGCGTCTGATCAAGTGATACAACTTGGAGGACTCCCGTGATCCGACCCGATCAATGCCGCAGCAGTAGCCGAAGGCGCCGCCTACTTTTCACCCTGCTCGTTGCGATGCTCTTGGCCAGCGCTTGCGCCAGCAGCGCCGGTAGCGACGAAACGGCCCAAGCAACGACCACAACAGTGCCGAAAGCACCGGCGAAAGCTGAGTCGGCAACCCAGCCAGCCACGACCATCGAAACATCGGCGCCGGTTGAGGAGTCTGACGATACTGTCTCGCCCACTGGCCCGGCCCGGGCCCAGCTCGATTGGGTCGTGACCGTCCTCAACGACGGCGGGCAGTTGACAATCGATGAGATCGAGGAGCGCTTCGGTCCAGCGTTCCTGGCCGAGATTCCAGCTGATCAGCTCGCTGCATTCATCCCTCAGGTGCTCGAATTCGCCGAGCCACCCTTCACCGTCGAACGTTTCGAACCTTCTGATGGCGGACTCTCCGCCGAAGCCGTCCTGGTCGGCGCCGACGACCGACGCCTCTCCACCCAAATCCATGTAGCGGCCAGCGCCCCAAACCTGATCCAAGGCCTAGGTTTCGTTCCCACCGAGTTGGAGTTTCCGGTTCCGGTAGATGTGCAGACCATCGATGACCGTCTGGTCGATATGGCGCCGCGATCTTCTCTGGGTGTCTACGACGTGACCGGTGGTAGCTGCACGGCAGTTCATGAGATCCGGTCCGATTCCACGATCGTGCTGGGATCGGTGTTCAAGCTATGGGTGCTGGCTGCGCTGGCCCACGAGATCGACGACGGCCGGGCAAGCTGGGATGAAACCGTGCCGGTTGCCGACGAGCTCCGCAGCTCGCTTGACGGCGAAATCTACGAGCTGGAGACCGACACCGAGGTCTCGCTCCAGCGACTGGCCGAGGCCATGATCTCAATCTCAGACAACACCGCCACCGACATGCTGCTCGATCGCCTCGGCCGAGAAACGGTAGAGGCAACGCTGCAACGGATCGGTGTTGACGACCTCGATGCCAACATCCCGATGCTTTCGACCGGGAACCTTTTCACTCTGAAGTTCGCGCCGGATAAGCCAAACGCCGTCGACTACCGGGCCCTCGACGAGGCCGGAAAACGGTCGATGCTGAGCGAGCTGGACCAGGCCATATCCCCCTGGGTCAGCTCTGGCATGTCGCCGTCGGAGATAGCTGCAAGTACGAACGCCGATGGGGTGCCGATCGATGAGCCCCGCGACCTAGACATCGAATGGTTCGCCACCGCCGAGGACCTGTGCCAAACCCTTGTCCACCTGGACGAGATGGCCAGGATCCCCGGTCTGGAATCGGTGGCCTCGATCCTCGAGATCAATCCGGGAGGCGGGATTCCGTTCGATCGAGACCGGTGGCCAACGATCCGCTTCAAGGGTGGGTCCGAACCCGGGGTGGCGGCCGGAGCCTGGTGGTTCGAAGGCTCCGACGACAGTCGCTATGTGGTGGCGGGCGGTGTCGCCAACCCCGACACAGCCATCGACAGCATCGACGCAGTCCTTATCTTGGCCTCGGCCATCGAGCTCATCGAATGAGACGATCACGTTCTGTCCCACCCGGCAGTCGCCGCAACCACGACCGCGATGTCTTCACCGGCTGGATGGCCGATCACAAGGGGATCATCGTGAAGATCGTTCGAAGCTTCACCGCCGAGCCGGCCGATGCCGACGACCTGACCCAAGACATCACCCTTGCTCTCTGGCGATCGGTGCCATCGTTCCAAGGCAAGTCGAAACCCTCAACCTGGATCTGGCGGATCGCCCTCAACCAGGCCATCACCTGGCGGCGGGCGGCCAAGCCTGCCCATCGCGATCTAGACAACGTCGTTGAGCCGTCTGCCTCGAACCGAGCCGACGACAGCATCCTTGTCGATCGCATCTACGACGCCATCCGAACACTGAAACCAATCGACCGTTCACTGATCGTGCTCTCGCTGGAGGGCTACCCCTACACCGAGATCGCCGAGATCACCGGCCTGACCGAAACCAACGTCGGCGCCCGGCTTAGCCGGGCCCGAGTTCGTCTCACCGAACAACTGGAGGAAACCCGATGACCGACCAGACACCTTCAGATGGTGGCTTCGACGCAACCGACCCGATCGCGGCTGCCTGGGCTGATCAGAACACGACCGACGGCGCCCCGAACCTGCCGGCGGATCCGGCGGCACTCGTCGATTCGTTGAACAAGGCCCACCGCAAGGATCAACGGCGGCTGTTCTGGCTGAACGTACGGGAGGTCTTGCCGAGCTTCGTGGTCGCCGGGATCTTCTTGAACGAAGCACCGAATTCGGAACACCCGGCAGCACTCCAAGCCGCTGCGGGATTGATCATCGCCGTCGGCTGCTTCCTCGCCGGAAGCTCAATTCGCCAACAACGGGCTGATCGCAGCTGGGGTTCCTCGGTGCGCGACCAACTGGCCCGACGACTAGCCCAGGTCAGCTATGGGGCCCGGCTGCTGCGAAACGTGGGTTGGTGGTATTTCTTGCCGTATGCCGTAGCCATAGCGCTCGCTGCGTATGGGTTCGGGTACCAGTTCCAAAGCACGAGCGACCTGATCTTCCCGGCCGTGACGATCGTCTTCTTTGCCGTGATGTATCCGATCAATCGCAGGATTGGCCGCACCAGATACGAATCCGAGGTCGAACGGCTCGAGCCCTTGTTGGCCGAGTTCGACCGAACCGTCTCCTAGGGCTTGCCCAACGTCACGAAGGCGAATCCGAGAATGCCGCGACGGCGCAGATAGCTGTCGCGGTGTTCGTCGGCCGCGGTCCGGGCCCTCCGACACATCGGCCACGACCTAGACCGGGTGCGGCTCTCCCCGACCCTAGAAGCGGCCACGAAGAATATACACTTTGAGCATCTTCGGGCGGCCTTATAGTCGATGCGCTTTCGATATGTTGTCTTCCACCCTGCCGACTCGAGTCGGCTTCTTGGCCGTACTCCTTTTCACGCTTGCGGCCTGTAACGACTCGGCGGTCGAGCCCGACGATGCCAACCCCACGACCACGACGGCGGCCACCAGCACGAGCTTGGCGGTAGGCGAGGGCGCGACAGAGGGCGCCGACGCCGGCCAGTCGGAGCCTGCAGGCCCTGTCCGGGTCTTCGTTCCCTCAGGCCTGACCCCTGAGCTACGACAGGCCGTTGGTCGACTTGACAAGGTGAAGGCTTCGACCGTCGTCGAGGTGGCCGCCGTTCATCTCGCCTCGAGCCTTGACCACCGAGGCCACCCGGTCGACGTGCTCGAAGACAGGTTCGTAATCCAGCTCGATGCTCGTGCCGTGGACCGCCCCCAACGCCTCATGCCCTTCGCTCCAGAACTAGCCGAGATTCTGGAAGAACTCGACGATGACGAGGTGGTGATCACCACCTCGTCGGCTATCATCCGCAGACTCAACAAGGGTGCACGCCTCACCTTCGACAGCGGCTCGACCTACACCGTGGCCCGCGTCATACCCGATGACAGCGCCGGTGCTGACTTCGATCTTGGCGAGGTCGTGTTCGCCAACCTCGCCTCCTTGGAGGCCGCAGGCGCAGCTTCAGTCCGGCCAACAATTCTGGTCGACTACGACGGCCCGGCTAGCGACCTCGAAGAGATCCTGCTCGAACTCAACGGCGGCGACGGTGTGCGGGTGTTCGGCGGCGACGACGGGCAGGACCGCGATCTGCCTCGGCCCATCCTCACCCCGATTCAGGTCAAGCAGGTGTTCGGCGAGTTTTCCCACCGCCCACTAAGCGGACGACAGGTCGAGGTTGATCCTGCATGGTTTGAAGAAAACATCGTGCTGGCCCGGGTGCCGATCCTTGGGCGGATGCGGTGTCATCAGATCTATATCGATGCATTGACCGAGGTCATGCGAGGCCTTCGCATCGACGGGCTCGAAGATCTCATCGACCCCAGCACGTACCAAGGGTGCTGGACACCGCGACACATCGGTGGCTCCAAACGGCTCTCACGTCATTCGTGGGGAATTGCCGCCGACATCAACTTCGGCAACGAGCCCGATGCATCTCCGGGCTCGCCCGTTCATCCCATCCTGTTGGAGCGGATGGAAGAGGCCGGGTTCGTTTCGGGGCATCAATGGGTTAACGCCGATCCTGGGCACTTTGAATACGTGGGACCGCCCGACAACTAGCCAGCGAGCGATCGTGCCATGGCCAGGAGATCTTCGGCACATATCGTGAGCGGTGTTGCCGGCAGCGACGAGGCGCGTCCCGTCGTGGTGGTTGGGAACCCGAAGCGACGATCGGCGTTGGCGCCGTAGGCGGTGATTTTCACCAGGGTCCCGTCGGGGGCGGCCATCCATACCTTGACCACCGCCGGTTCGTCGTAGGTGGCGAACTCGGTTCCGTCGCCAGACGAACTGCGATCCGTTGGGGCATACCCTTCCTCGAACCAGTTCGCCTGGCCGATCAAACGCGTGCGGAGCACCCAGAGCACGGCCCCATCCGGCCCATTGAACGACAAGCTGTAGCTGACCGACTCTTCGATACAGGCCGGGGACGCCATGGCTTCCGATGTAGAAAGAGCGAAACCGTTCGGGGCGGCAGATCTCGCTCGACTGGCGAAGTCGACGAGCCCCTCGTGGTCGTAGAGCTGTTCGGTCGATCGACGCCACAACCCATCCTTCGGTTCCGGGCCGTTGGTCCCGAGCCAGCCATCGGCGGGCCGGGTTACAGGTGTGATCGCCCAGTCGGGACATCCGGTACGGGTGACGGGGGTATCGGGGAACGGTTGATAGCCATCGCAGAAGACATCCCCGGGGATAGTGGTGGGTACGGTGACGCAGGCTCTCGTAGTCGCGGTCGCCTCTACCTCGGTCGTCTCCACCGTCGCTTCTACCTCGGTCGTCTCTACCTCGGTTGCGCCCACAGAAGTGCCGGTGGTTAGCGGTGGCGCTGGCGTCGAGGTTTCGATCGGTTCGGCGCCGCAGCTCGCGATGACAATCACGAACATGGCAAGGCTGATCGTCCTGCGCCCTATTCCCTCGGCGGTGACCATGGCGCGAGCGTAGCAACCGGCGGTCTGGATGTATTGTCGCCTGGTTTCTGGTCTAGAAACCAGCGAGAACGTCGAGGGTCTCCTGGCGTTCATCGGCATCAAAGCCCTGCACCACAGCGGTGAAATCGGTAGCCCCCGCCGCGGCCACCACGGCCAAGCCCTCGGTCACCTGCTCGGCGCTGCCGATGAGGGAGATATCGGCCGGGCCTTCAACGCCCTCGATATCGAGCATGGCTCGGTACGACGGCAGCTGCCCGTAAATCGTCAGCGACTTGGCCACGATCTCCCGAGCTTCATCAGGCCGGTCGGTCACCCACACAGGGAGGCTGCACACGACCCGGGGTGTTGGTCGATCAACCTCGGCCGCGGCCTCATTGATGCCGGGCACGATCTGGCGCTCCAGCGTCTTCGGTCCTACACACCACAGGATCGTGCCATCGGTTCGACGACCAGCAATACGCAACATCTGGTCGCCCAGAGCGGCGAGCATCACGCTCGGTTTCGTCTCGGTCGGGCGCACAGACTCGCCTTCGAACGACCAGACCTCGCCGTCGTAGGCGGCCGATCCGGTCTCCAGAAGTTCATCGAGAACGGCGAGATAGTCGAGCATGTGCCGGATGGGCTTTTCCCAGCGAAGCTTCCAACGATCCTCGACCGAAGGCTTATGGGCCAGGCCGATGCCAAGGGTGAGGCGCCCGCCGGTCGCCGCCTGGGTGGTCAAGGCTTGGGCGGCGAGAGCTTGAGGATGGCGAGGCCACGTAGGCACAACCGCTGTCGCCAACTCGATCGACGACGTTGACGTACCGGCAACGGCGAAGGTGGTTAGGGCGTCGACAAGCCCGGTTTGGGCAAGGTGGTAACTGGCGAAACCTGCGGCTTCCGTCCGGCCGATATCGGCAACGATCTCATCGATCTGGGCGTGTCCGAGCAGGCTGGAGCCGTTGATACCGATTCTCATGCCCGCAGGCTAGCCATCCGGGACCACCATGCTCAACGTGTTATCCGCATCGAAGCACAGACAGCTTAGCCGATCGGGTGCCACGAACCGTCGGGGCCCAGGACCTGCCCATCGCGATAAAAGGTTTCAGCACCCGCATCTCGAAGCGTTGCCAGCATCGCGGGCACAGGCGCTCCCTCGGCTTCAAGACGCTCGATGACTCGGGCTGGACCGAGGTGGTCGAGCATTTCGAACGGACCCTTCACCCAGTTGAAACCCCAGCGAATCGCGTTGTCAACGTTGAGGGGACCATCGGCGATCTGAGGGACGAGGTCGGCGGCGTAACAAAGAGTGCTGCCGAACACGTCCCAGGCCAGTTTCCCGGCTGGCGACTCATCGAACAGCAGGGCGCCGAGATCGGCGGAAGGCGCACCCTCAAGATCGGGGGCGACGGCCGCCCGCCACTCCTCGGTACCAAGGTCGAAGGTTTCCCTGGTCTTCGAACCGTCATCGTTGCGTTGGACCCGGCCAAACCCACCGCCGGCCTTGCGGCCAAGCTGGCCTCGCTCCAGCATGCGTTGCTCGACCTCGGGGAAAGACGTGAAGGCTCGCCCAACGTCATCGGCCGGCAGATTCTCGGCCAGGTTCTTGCCAACGAGATCCATCACGTCGAGGCCGATCAGATCGATGAGACCGTAGAGCCCGGTCGGCGGTAGGCCGATCGGCTGACCCAGCACGGCGTCAACCGTCTCCTGAGTCATCCCATTAGCCAGGTAGGGCTTCGCCCGGTGAAGTCCGCTGAGCATGAAGAAGCAACCGATCCGGTTGCCGATGAAGTTCACCGTGTCTTTGGCGTGCACGACGCCCTTGCCGAGTCGCCCTGCTCCGAAACGGGCGAAGGCATCGATGACCTCAGGCGAGGTCTCCACCCCCGGTACCAGCTCGAAGAGTTTCATTACCCGCACCGGGTTGAAGAAGTGGGTGATAGCCACATCGCTACGGAAGCGCTCGCTGAAACCTTCGCTGATCGCGGCGAGGGGAATACCCGATGTGTTGGAACTCACGACGGAACCGTCTGCCCTCAGCGGTTCGACCCGCTCGAAGAGCTGTCGCTTCGTGGCGAGGTCTTCAACGATCGCTTCACAGATCCAGTCGTAGTCGGCGATGGCGGGGAGATCATCGGCTAGTGATCCGGTAGTAACCAGATGGCGAGCTTCATCGTCGATCTGGGCTGCTGCCTGTTCTGCGGCCTCGGTGGTGAGGTCGAGCATCAAGACTCGACATCCCGCCGCTGCGCTGGCAGCGGCGATCCCGGCTCCCATCGTTCCGCAACCGAGCACTGCTACCGATTCGATTTCTCGTACCATCATCGTTCTCCAGATTGGGCGTTCGCGACCACCAAGCTACCCACCGCTGATCGCATTCACGGTCCCTGTAGGCGAGTAGACATGAATCGACTACGGTCATAGAACTATCTACCGGAGGTAGTCGTGGCGGCGAGAAGGAGCGGGCGCATGGCAGACGATCAGGACCAAGAGGTTCTCATCAATTCGTTACTCGGAGGACTTGAAGATTTCATCAAGGCCCCGAACGCGGGAATCGGAACCGACCAAATCAGAACTCGCATCCAGGATGCGGTCCGCGAAGCGGTGAATGCAAGCATGCCGGGAACCCGATTCGACGTGCCCGACGGTTCGACTTCAACAGAACCTCAAGATATGTCGACCGAAGGCTCAGAGTCCTCGAGCGAACCGCCGCCGACTACCCCTCGCAGAGCACCATCAACCCCAGCCTCAGCTACTCCCCCCTCGCCGGAGGAAGACTGGGATGCGCTCCGTCACCGTCAGAACCGCGAGCGCGACGAGCTGCAACATCGCCACAAGACCGAGGAAGACGATTTACGATTCCGTCACGATCAGGAGCGGAATACGGCCGAAGAACGACAGGGCCCAGACGATCGCGCTCCGATAAACGACGTCGACCGTGATCGTGACGACGATGATCGTGACGACGATGACCACCCCGGCAAGGGTCGAGGACGGGGCCGCGGTCGAGGGCCGGGTCGAGACAAGGGCCGAGGTCGGGGTAGAGGTCGCGGCCGCAAGAAAGACTAGAGGCGAGACCGCCCATGACGGCACCAACGCTTCTCCTGCTCCACGGGCTCCTCTGCGATGAAACGGTGTGGGCCCACCAGCGTGATGCGCTGGCGGGCGACTACGACGTCGTGATCCTTCGTTAAAGGGTTTCGACTCGCTCACAACAATGGCAGCTTCGGCCATCGCGACCAGCAATGCGCCGTTCCATGTCGTCGGCCATTCGATGGGCGGTCGGGCCGACCATTCGATCATGGATCCACTGGCGGCGATGGTGTCGTCCTACACGATCGACGACTACGTCGGACAGGTGACAGCATTGCTGGGGCGACGCGACCTTCGGGCACTTCTCCCCACAATCACCTGCCCAACCCTCGTCGTCTGTGGCCAGCAAGATGCATGGTCAACGGTCGAGCAACACGAGGCGCTTGCCGAAAGGATCCCCGACGCCCGTCTCGAGATCGTCGAGGATTAAGGGCATGTGGTTACCGTTGAGCAGCCGGAAGCCGTCACCCAGCTCCTGACCGACTTCCTCGCCCAGCACTCGGTCACTCAGCACTGAGTTCGAAACGGGTGGGGCGAGTCCGATGACCTAGGATTCGGACATGAGCAGTATGGATGGCAGAACGAGAGGCAGGGTCGACGGCAAGGTCATCATTGTTACCGGGGCCGCATCAGGGCTCGGTTTGGCCGATGCCCGCCGGTTGGTCGAAGAGGGTGCGCAGGTCGTGATGACCGACATCGACGATCGAGGCGCTGATCTCGCCGCCGATCTTGGCGCTGTGTTCGTTCACCAAGATGTCGCTGATGAGGCCTCGTGGCCGGCGCTGATGACCCAGGTTGAATCGACCTTCGGCCGCCTCGATGGCCTGGTCAACAATGCGGGGATCGCCCCAATCGCGACGATTGAATCATTGACGACCGACGTTTGGCGCAAGACCATGGCCATCCATCTCGACGGCACCTTCTTTGGGTGTCGGGCCGCCATACCGCTGATGCGTACCTCGGGCGGCGGTTCGATCGTGAATATGTCGTCGACCGCAGCCCTGATCGGCTTGGCCAGTTACCTCGCCTATTCAACCGCCAAGGGCGGCATTCGGGCCATGACCAAGTCGATCGCGATCCACTGCCGACAGGAAGGCCTCGGCATCCGTTGCAACTCGATCCACCCGGGAAGCATCAGTACACCAATGGTGCATCATGCCTTAAAGGAGCTTGTGGGGGTTGATCTGATGGCCGAGGAGGATCCCGAACAAACTCGCCGAGCAATGGGGATCGGCGAACCGTTAGACGTCGCCAACATGGTGCTCTTTCTCGCCTCCGATGAGTCCAAACACATGACCGGCGCCGAGTTGGTCATCGACAACGGTGACACGGTCGTGTGATGGCACATGTATCTGTCCACGATCAAAAGGTACTCCTATGCATATAACCGGCATGGTCCACGTCAACATCAACTGCCGTGACTACGACGCTTCGCTGCGCTTCTATGAGATGCTCGGCTTCGAAGAGTTCTGGCGTGTGCCGGAGACCAATACCCCTGAGGTTGCCCAGGCGGTCGGCATGGACGACACCTACCGGGTCAAGGGGGCTCTGCTTAGCTTGAAGGATGCCTCACCGCCGGTCATCATCGACTTGCTGGAGTGGCAAGAACCTCGCGACGACTCGGCTCCCTATCCCCAT
This sequence comes from uncultured Acidimicrobiales bacterium, assembly GCA_937922045.1. Taxonomy (GTDB): domain Bacteria; phylum Actinomycetota; class Acidimicrobiia; order Acidimicrobiales; family SZUA-35; genus JAHELU01. The sequence goes on from CAKZXA010000114.1 coordinate 12,389, forward strand.
CTCTATCGCCCGGGGCTCGCTCGGCTCGCCCTGGCCACGAGCGATCTGGAGGCCGACTACGCCTTTCTCCAAACCAAAGGAGTTGAGATCCTGTCGCCTCCTGCCACGGTGATGATCACCGAGACCGCTGGGAGTAGCTTCTTCTGTTTCAAAGATCCCGACGGCACGTTCCTCGAACTGGTCGAGCGATTCGGAGAGCGCTAACTGCACAGCATTAGCGGCGTGGAGCGCGTTAGTCGGTGTTGAACGTGTCGGTCATCGGGGTAAAAACCGAGATCTCGACCGACGACATGTCGAGCGCATCGCTCAATGTGAGCCACGACGCGCCCCTCAGCGCCTCGAAGACACCCGAGATATCGTCACCGTCGATTTCGTAGACGGCCATATAGTTGTGGGATTGGTCTGGCTGCATCTGTTGGCTGGCGAGCTCGAACCGCTGGGCCGATAGAAAGCCTGGGATTCTGAGGACCTCGGCCATGTGCACGTCGGTGTACCAGGCGTTGAACTCGTCCTCGCGGCCTGATACGGGGTTGCTCTTCACGGTGTAGAGCGTTCGCATCCGACGACCCTAGCTCAGGGCGCCTGTTGGCACCTAGAGAGAAGCCTGTTGACGAGTGACCGGGCTGTGAGTACGCTGTGGGAGCGCTCCCATGAGCGTGGAAAGAGCCCGAAGGGAAGAGATGGCGAGAGTGAACCTAGAAGAGATCGGCCGCCTGGCCGGGGTCTCTCGCTCCACGGTATCGCGCGTCGTCAACCATAGCCCGAATGTCAGCCCAGAGGTGAAGCGGCGCGTCGAGTCGGTGATCGCTGAGACCGGCTACCAGCCTCATGCCGCTGCTCGATCCCTGGCATCGAACCGTACCGGTGTCGTTGGCCTTGTGATTCCAAGCGCACCCGAGACTCTCTTTGACGATCCCTACTTCGGCCGAGTCATCCTGGGCATCACGGGAGCAACCAACGCCGTGGGCACAACGGTGGCATTGTTCCTTTTCGAGCAAGAATCCGATGGCGGTTCGATGGTGCCGCGAGTCGCCAACTCGGGCTTGGTCGACGGTGTAATCGTCACCGCAAGCCAGATGGGCAATCCCTTGTTCGACACCCTGCGAGCGGCCGACATGCCGTTCGTGGTGATCGGCCGCCCTGACGACAGTCGTTCGAAGTACTCTGTCGACGCCGACAATAGGGGCGGCGCCCGGCTGGCCGCCCTCCATCTGGCTAAGCTCGGCCACAAGCGCCCCGCCATTATCACGCCTCCGGAGGGAACGACCGCAGGCGCCGATCGATACAGCGGCTTCGTCGAAGGCCTCGCCGAGGTCGGACTCGACCTAGAAGGGCGGGTCGGTCAAGGCAGCTGGACCGAAGAGTCCGGCCGAAGCGCGATGGAGGCGCTCATCGAGAGCAAACCTGATGCGGTCTTCGTTTGCTCAGACCGCATGGCGGTCGGCGCTATGCGGGCTATTCGTGACGCTGGACTCAGCTGCCCCGGCGATATCGCCATCGTCTCCTTCGATGGCCTCCTTCCACCCGATCAAACGGTGCCCCGCCTCACCTCGGTGGTTCAGCCGGTTTTTGAAGTCGGCGAGCGGGCCGCCCTCCTTCTGCGATCCGTTATCGACG
>CAKZXA010000115.1 GCA_937922045.1 uncultured Acidimicrobiales bacterium
CTACGCCCGGTGTGGGGGGTATCGTTCTCGATCCCAGCCGACGACAATCCGCGCGAACTGATCCGTCACACAACGGTTGAGCTCGACGCAAAGACCGGTCAGGTGCTCAGGATAGGTGTCGACGAAGAGGGTCAGCTCGACACCGATTGAGGAGGTTGGCAGGCCTCCTCGCAACCTCTACTGTGGCGAAATATCTTTCACCTGTGATAGGTTCTGGCCTACCTGTCAGAGTGACGGGGGACACACAATACTCATAACGAACCAGCAAGGGGGGTCTTCTGGTGTTCGCCCAAGAAACGGTTGACTTAACGGCAACCGTCTTTACCGAGGCGTACTACTTCTTCACGGTCGCACTTATGTGGCTGCTTCACGTCGGCTTCATGACCTATGAAGCAGGCGTAAGTAGACGCAAGAATGTGATGGCTACCGCCATCAAGAACATTCTGACGATCGCGGTGGTTACGCCCACGTTCTACTACCTCGGGTGGTGGGCCTACTTCTGTATGCAAGAAGGTCTGCTCCCAACCACAACCGCTGACGGCAATCAGCCGGAAGGAAGCGGCTTCTACTTCTGCGGCGACGGCTACGGCCTTGGCTGGGACGCCTCGATGGGCCCGAACCTCGGTGACAACATCACCGCCGTGTTCTGGGCTGCCTTCGTGCTGTTTGCCTGGACAACCGGCTCGATCATGTCGGGCGCCATCATCGAACGGGTTCGCACCTCGGCGTATCTCTGGCTCACCGCTCTCATGGGCGGTCTGATCTGGGTGATCGCTGCTGCATGGGGTTGGAGCTATGGAGGCTGGCTGACGCTGCACTTCGGCTACCACGACTTCGCCGCTTCTGGCCTGGTCCACGGTGTCGCTGGCATCTTCACCCTCGGGGTCTTATTCAACCTCGGGCCGAGAATCGGCAGATACGACAGAGACGGCAACGCCAGATCGTTCAAGCCTCACAATCTGCACATGACCTTGCAGGGCCTGATGCTGATCTTCACTGGCTTCTACGCCTTCTACGCGGCCTGTTTGGCCATCACCGCCAACCAGGTTCCGGGCTGGGCCAACATCTACTTCAGCCCGGCGACTTTGGGCGCCATCACCCTAACTATCACCATGGGTTTCGCTGGCGGTTTCGCCGGCGGCTACTTCTTCTCCCAGCGTGATCCGTTCTGGACCATCTCCGGCGGTCTGGCCGGTGTGGTTGCGGTATCGGCCGGTGCCGACATCTACTCACCAAGCTTGGTGTTCATCCTGGCCTTCCTGATGGCTGGCTTCGCCTACTACGTTGGCTCCTTTCTGGAGAACAAGATGCGTCTCGACGACGCGGTGGGCGCGGTGGCCGTTCATGGCTTCGCCGGATTCACGGGCGTCATCCTGCTCGGCATCTTCGCCTCCGGTTACCCAACCGGGGCCTACAACGTTGAGACGACGCTGCTCGGTCAGCTGGTGGGTGTGGCCGCTATGTTCCCGCTCGCCTTCTTGAGCGGTTATGGAGCGTCGTGGATTCTGAAGAAGTTGAACCTGCTTCGGGTCCTCCCCGCTGTGGAGTTGGAAGGCCTCGACATCGCCGAGTACGGCGAGGACTTCTTCCCCGAAATGGGTGTTCGGGGCGAGGTGATCGTCGAAGCCGACGGCACCAACGTCCCCGCCGAAGTCGTACTACGTCAAGCCATGGCCGATGCCATGGCCGTATCAAACGGACACGAGATCGATCTCACCAAGGAGGAGGCCGACGATGGACACATTTCCGTATGAGTCGTGGGAGGAGGCGCTCGCCGATGCCGACGGCAGCACCGGGTACTACACCTGGGCCAACGGCACCGGATCGGTCGTCCTCGCCATCTTGGCTATTGCACTGTCGATCGCCTGGATGGTCTGGCTGACCCGCAACGAGGCCAAGCACCTCGAACATTGCGCGGCCCGCCTCAACGAAAAGTGGGGGCTGTAAATCATGGCTGGAAAGCAAATTGAGTTCCCGAAGAATCAAACACACGACAAGCGCTTCGAAATGGCCATGCTGGCCTTCTCGGTTCTGTGCATCGTGTTCGTCGTGATTGCGATCAACACCGTCGCTGGGGGCCTCGGCTAGTCGCAGTCTGAAACACTACACAAATCATGCGACGGCCGTTGCCTCACTCCGACTTCAGGCGGAACAAGGGCGGCGGCCGTCGTCGCGTCCCTCGACCGGTGATCTCGAGATGCAGCTAGCTGCAATCTGGGCTGACATCGTGATGCCTTTCCGCCTTACTCACTATCGAGCACACATCCACGAAAGGAAGACCAATGCGAAACCACAGGCAACCGGCGCGGGCTTCGGCGTTCTATGCCCTCCTGCTGAGCCTTCTCTTGACCCTCACACCCAGTATCGCCGGCGCGTCGAACGAGGCCGACCCCGAAACTCCTCCGGTGGCGGCCGAGGCGGAGGCGGCCGTCGCCCCGGTCGCCGACTGCGGCGATGCTGGTGATGCCATCGAGTTCCGAAATGGAAGGTTCTCCATCGACTGCAACTCCCGATCGCCGTTGGGTATCAACACGAACGACGTGTTCCACTATTCATCCGCGGTTCCCTTCACCGACCTGTACCGACGGGCAACCCCGTTCACGGTGCAAACGAGCAACGGTCAGACCCCCCAAGAGGGCACCCACTATCGGTTCGACAATGCCGGTTGGCCCACCTTCCTCTCACCGGGGACCAAGGCCGACACCACCGTCGTCGAGGTGATACCCGAGGCACTGGTCGACGGGTACTACCACGTCCTCTACGACGGTAAGGGCGAACTGTCCTATCACCCCAGCGGGTCGGTGGACGTCCGTCGGATCGCCGACGGCAACCATCGGGTCAGGATCGATCCGAACAGTGCCGGTTTGAAGAAACTCCGGATCACCATCGAATCGACGAACCCGGCCGATCATCTCCGCAACATTCGGGTGATCATGCCCGGCGGTGTCTGCCAGCGAAACCCGCTGCGTCACGTGGCCAAGGCCGAGGACTGTGTCCGCGGCGACTTCATGGCCTTCCGCGGCAATCACAATGGGGCGCTGCGGTTCAACCCCGACTACTTGAACTTCATGAAGGATTTCAAGGTCATCCGTTTCATGGACATGATGGCGACGAACAGCTCTCCCATCAAGGGCTGGAATCACCAGTCCCGAATCGGGGATGCCACGTGGAACGCTACTTGCCGCGGCTGTCATGCACCGGTCCGTCACGGCGTCCCCCTCGAGGTCATGATCGAGTTGGCCAACACCCTGAACGCCGACGTGTGGTTCAACATGCCCCACGAGGCCTACAACGGCTACGTGACCCGGTTCGCCAACATCGTGAGACGGGATCTGAAACCAGCCAGCCAGGTCTACCTCGAGTACACCAATGAGACCTGGAACTTGATCGTCTACAAGCCTCAGGGTTCACCGGTTCACATCGTGTCGCCCGACTTCCGGCAGGCGGAACACGTGATCCGGCAGGGCTGCGCCAACCAGCCCGCGCGTTGTCCCAACCTCACCGGTGACGCCGTCACGCTGCGCCAGTACTTCGACGTCGGCGTCGACTACCACGTCCAGCGTTCGATCGAGATAAGCCGGATTTGGGAACAGGCTTTCAGCGGCCAACGGCAGCGGCTGACACGAGTCCTGGCCCGTCAGTTCCGGGACCCAGCGAAGTCGACCCAGGCGCTGAACAGCCGCTTCCAGGGCAACCGGGCCGCCGACCTTTTCGACGCTCTCGCCGTGGGACCCTACTTTGACATCAGCAATCCCGAACATCGAAGCAACACGTCGAATCCCTTCGTGAAACCCCGGAACCTCGGCGAGGTGTTCAACCGCATCGTTGAGGACCGGGGGGATTGGGCCCGGACGCTTCGGCGTCAACACGAAATCGCCGAGAACGCCGAAGTGGAACTGCTCGCCTATGAGGCCGGCCATCATTTGACGGTCGGCAAACAGGAGAACGCCGACCTCCGGCAGCTCTACCTCGCCGCCAACCGTGATCGTCGTCTCGGTGACGAGTACACGGTGCGCAACAATATCTGGCGAGATGTCACCAACAACACGATGAACGTGATGTACACGTCACCTCGTGCCTACAACGCCAACACGGCCACCGGTGATTTCTGGGGCGTGAAAGAGCACATCCGGCAGCGACGTAACGACGCGCCGAAGTACAACACGATTCGATCATTCATCGATCGGAACCCAACCAACTAGCAGCCGGACCTGCCGGTTGCCGAGCATGGCGAGCCTCCTGTGGTGAAGGTGTTGCTTTCGACAGCTCCACACTCACCCAGGAGGCAGCTCGTGGGGTGCAGTGCTACTCTCGGCCGATGTTGTTCGTCTTCCTCTTCGTGATCATCATCCAGCTGGCGTTTATCTACAAAGCGTTGCGCGTGATGGTCACAGGCATTCGTGCAATACGCTCCGACCTCGCTCAACTGATCAAAGCTCAACGGTCGGCATCTAACTGACCAGCGTCGAGTGGGATCAGTTTCTAGGCCCGTCCCGACCCGGGATCCAGCTGGTTCCGGCCAAGGGCACCCCGGCCATCGCCGCCGCTTCAACCGTGAGGGCGGCGAGGTCTTCCGGCTCCAGGTTATGCACGTGTGATTTGCCGTTGGCCCGGGCCAACGTCTGGGCTTCGAGGGTGAGCACCTGCAGGTAGTTGGCGAGGCGGCGGCCGCCGATGACCGGATCGAGGCGGGCCGACAGCTCGGGATTCTGGGTTGTGATACCGGCCGGGTCGGTGCCGTCCTGGTAGTCCTCCCAAGCACCAGCGGCCGAACCGAGTGCCCGATACTCGTCGTCGAGGCCGGGATCATTGTCGCCAATGGCGATTAGGGCGGCGGTACCGATCGACACCGCGTCGGCACCCAAGGCCAAGGCCTTAGCCACATCGGCACCCGATCGGATACCACCGGCCGCGATCAGCTTCACCGAACCTCGGTGCACGTCGAGCTCTTGCAGCGCCCGCACCGCTTCGGGAATGGCCGCAATCGTAGGGATACCGACGTGTTCGATGAAAACGTCCTGGGTTGCGGCCGTGCCGCCCTGCATCCCGTCGACCACAACACAGTCGGCGCCAGCCTTCACCGCCAGGGCCGTGTCATAGAAGGGACGGGCGGCGCCCACCTTTATATAGATAGGTATCTGCCAGTCGGTGATCTCGCGTAGTTCTTGAATCTTTATCTCGAGGTCGTCGGGGCCGGTCCAGTCGGGGTGTCGACAAGCCGAACGTTGATCGATGCCAACCGGCAGGGTGCGCATCTCGCCCACTCGTTCGGTGATCTTCTGGCCCATCAACATGCCACCACCACCAGGCTTGGCTCCCTGGCCGACCACTACTTCGATGGCGTCCGCCTTGCGAAGATCGTCGGGGTTCATCCCGTAGCGCGACGGTAGGTACTGATACACCAGGGTTTCGGAGTGGCCTCGCTCCTCCTGGGTCATACCACCGTCGCCGGTGGTGGTCGATGTTCCGGCCACCGATGCCCCCCGACCCAACGCCTCCTTGGCTTGGGCCGACAAGGAGCCGAAGCTCATACCCGCGATCGTGACCGGAATCTTCAGTCGCACCGGGCGTTCGGCCCGTTCGGCGCCGATGATCACGTCGGTGCCGCACGCTTCCCGATAACCCTCCAACGGGTACCGGCTCATCGAAGCGCCGAGGAACACCAGATCGTCGAGCGTTGGTAGGGGCCGCTTCGCTCCAAAGCCGCGGATGCGGTAGATGCCGGTGTTCGCAGCACGGCGAATCTCGGCGATGACATGCCGATCGAAGGTGTACGACTCTCGGTGCTGCCAGCTGCGGTCTGTCATACCGTCCATCATGCCGTCTGTCATGGCGTGGCTCCTGTTGCCAGTTCGGCGTCGATGTCGTCGATGTGGAAGTTGTAGAGCTGGCGGGCGGTGCCGTAGCGGCGGAACTCGCTCGGGTTTGCGGCATCGCTCATGTCGGCCTTTTCCAACAGGTCGGCCACGATGCCAAGGTGTTCGGGACCCATCTCCTTTTCGACCGCGTCGGCACCGAGTGACGCCACGGTGCCCCGCACAAACAGGCGAGCCTCGTAAAGTGAATCGCCCAGGTCGTCGCCTGCGTTGCCCAATACCACGAGGTTGCCTGCTTGGGCCATGAAGGCGCTCATGTGGCCGACGTTGCCTCCAACCACGATGTCGACGCCTTTCATCGAGATACCGCAACGAGCCCCGGCATTGCCCTCGACCACCACGAGGCCACCGTGGCCTGTGGCTCCAGCCGACATGGTGGCGTTTCCGGTAACCCTCACCGTGCCCGACATGATGTTTTCGGCCAGACCGGTGCTGGCGTTGCCGTTGACGTGAACCGTGGCCTGCTGGTTCATACCGGCACAGTAGTAACCGACCGAACCGTCGACCGTCACGTCGATAGGCGACGTCAAACCGGCAGCGACGGAATGGGCGCCCCGAGGGTTGAGCACGGTGCAGCTGCCACCCTCGGCCAGGTGAAGGGAGCGATTGAGTTCGCGCACGGTCGTGTCGGCGAGATCGAACGTGTCTGGTAGAGCAAGACTCATGTCAACGTCCAGGTGTAGATCTCGGCCGGCTCTGGTTCCCAAATCTCGGCATCGTTCACGCCCGGCAGCTGAGCCAACGCTCGGTACTCCGACGACATCGCTACCCAGTCGTCGGTCTCAGCGATGACCGCTGGCTTACACGCGATTGGATCGCGCAAGATAGCGAACCCATCCTTGATGCCGATGGCAAAGGTGTAGAACCCGTCGAGTTCGACCAACGCCTTCTTCAAGGCCAGATCGAGGGTGTCTCCTTCGCGGATTCGCCACGACATATACCCGGCGGCCACCTCGGTGTCGTTCTCGGTCTGAAACGACTCACCCTGCTTTTCGAGCAGGCGACGCAACTGGTTGTGATTGGACAGGGAACCGTTGTGGACAAGACAGGTGTCGGCCCCGGTGGCGAAGGGGTGCGAGCCGTTGGTGGTTACCGCCGACTCGGTGGCCATGCGAGTGTGTGCGATGGCGTGTGTGCCGGTTCGGCCGGCGAGGTCGTAGTGGAGGGCGACCAGGTCGGGGTCGCCAACGGCCTTGTAAATCTCAAGCTGTTCGCCATGACTGAGCACGTCGAGCCCGGGTTGATTGGCCAGGAGCCAACGCCGAGCAGCGTCGCCATCACCCATGGTTTCGAGCACGGCGTGATCTCGAATCGATCTCACCGATACCTCGGTTCCCAAGGCCTCACCGAGTCCAGCAGCCACGGCCTCCCACCTTGCTTCCCACCCTGCTTCCCACCCTGCTTCCGCACCCCACCCTGGTTCGGTGTCTTCGGCCAAGACCGTCAACTTTGTAGCGCCGGCACGGCCCTCGCCGTAGACGGCGAACCCTGCGCTATCCGGGCCGCGATCTCGCATCTCATGCAACATCAAGGCGGTCAGCCGACCAAGGTCGTGGCGGTGGGTTTCAGTCTTCAGAAACAGTCCAGCGATACCACACATGGTGCTGAATGCTAGCGCCACCTTTCCCCACAGTGAAATTGCTTCACCCCTCGTGCTACTGTCTCGACTCATAGTTCAACTCATAGTTCAACTCATAGTTCACGCTCAGCGTTTCGCTACAGCTAAGGGGGTCGGCGGACATGCCAGACGATAGGACAGCCCGAACCGACGAGATTCGAGCCAGAGCCGAAGCCGATGGGGTGGAGTTCATCTACGCCATGTTTGTGGAGATGCACGGCAAGCCATGCGCAAAGCTCGTGCCGATCCAGGCACTCGACGCCCTGATGGCTGACGGGGCTGGATTCGCTGGCTTCGCGGCTGGACCGATGGGCCAAGACCCGTCCAGCCCAGACATCCTCGCCCTGCCCGATCCAGACTCCTATACCCAGCTGCCCTGGCAACCCAACGTGGCCGCCATGCAGTGCGACCCGACCGTCGAGGGTGAGCTGTGGCCCTTCGCTCCTCGGGTGATCCTGAAGCGTGCATTGGCCAAGCTGGCCGAACGCGACATGGTGCTCATGGGCGGGGTCGAAGCCGAGTACTCAATGGTTCAGCGCAACGACGACGGTTCGCTCTCCGTGGCCGACGAACGCGACGTCGACCAGCTCCCCTGCTACGACGCCAGAAGTCTGACCCGGATGCTCGGACACCTGACCGAAGTGTCGTCGCACATGAACGCGATGGGTTGGGGCAACTACGCCAACGATCACGAAGATGCCAACGGTCAGTTCGAACAGAACTGGCAGTTCGCCGATGCTCTCACCACCTCTGACCGGCTCATCATCTTCCGACTCATGATCCACACCCTGGCCCACCGTCGAGGCCACTACGCCACCTTCATGCCTAAGCCTTTCGGTGACAAAACCGGCAACGGTCTCCACGCCCACCTCAGCCTGTGGTCGGGCGAAGGTAAGCCGCTGTTCCCCAACGCCGAGGGAGCCCCCGACCCCAAAGGTTTGGGTTTGAGCGAGTTGGCCTACACCTTCGCCGGCGGCCTCATCGACAACGCTCAGGGCCTAGCCGCGGTGGCCTGTCCCATCGTGAACTCCTACAAGCGCATGGGGGTAGGCGCCCCCACCTCCGGTGCCACCTGGGCTCCCGCCTATGCCGCTTTTGGCGGCAACAATCGCACCCAGATGATTCGCGTTCCTGAGCCCGATCGGCTTGAAGTTCGCCTCGGCGACGGGGCCGCCAACCCCTATCTCATGTTCGCCGCCATGCTGAGCTGCGGGCTTGACGGCGTCGACCGAGGTGTCGATCCTGGAGACGTTAACACCGCCAACCTGTTCGCCCTCAACCGGAATGAGGTGGCGGCTCGCGGCATCGCAACGCTGCCTCCAACCCTGCTCCACGCAGCCGAAGCGCTCGCCGAAAACGAGGTCCTCAAAGACGGGCTTGGTATGACGCCGGACGGCCCGTATCGAGACTATTTCTCGCAGGTCAAGCGGGATGAGTTCATGAAGCACCACCACCAAGTAACCCAAGCTGAGGTCGACCTCTACCTCACCATGTTCTAGTTCGGGTTCTCGATCGGGTTCTCGATCGGGTTCTCGATCGGTAGAGCTCGCTAAGAAATCTGGGAACCAACCTGCCCTCGGTGGCGTTGATCGTTTATGAACGATCAGAACAGCGACTTTCCTCCCAGATCATCGAGGCGTACCTCGTCGGTAGTACCCGCCTTTTTGGGAGGGTTTGCAGCTGTGCTTCTCGTTATGGTCGCTCTTATCCTCGGTGCCGGCAATCTCTCGGTCGCTGATGCTGCGGCCGGCCCACCCGGAGGCAAAAAGCGAACCACCACAACCGTACACAATGACATATGCACGTCGACCACCACCGTCGACCAGTCAACAACGACCAGCGAACCAACGCCTACGACGATCGAACCGACAACGTCTCAACCATCGACCACATCATCATCGACCACATCATCATCGACATCAACGACGACGGGTGGTCCCACCACCGAGCCTCCCCGGCCGGGCGGGCTCGTCACCGAAGATGACTTCACCTATGAGGGCGCCTTCGTGGCTCCCGACGGCGAGTTCGGCGACTCGGTCTTCGCCTACGGCGGAGCAGCATCGGCCTTCAATCCCCATGGGGATCCCGAGAATGACGATGCCTTTGCCGGCTCGCTCTTCCTCAGCGGCCATCCGCAACAAAACCCGGGCATCGCCGAGATCGACATCCCCAAGCCGGCCTTTCACGATGGTTCCAGCGCCGGTTTGCCGGTGGCCAAGGTGCTCCAACCCTTCGCCGATATCACCGACGGTCGGGCGATGACTCACATTGGGTCAAGCGATGTCGGCGGTATCGACGACTTCCGCTTCGGTGGTCTCGAAGTCGTAGATGCACCGGCCGGACCTCGTCTCCACTGGACAGCCTGGCAGTACTACAACGTTGGCAACAATGATGTCCCCAGCCACGGGCATTCCAGCCTCGACCTCGCAAACCCTGATCCCCAAGGCCCCTGGTTCCTCGATGACCACAGCATGGGCAAGACGGCCGGCTACCTGTTCGATGTACCTTCGGATGCGGCCGACGAGTATTTCGATGGTCACAAGCTGATCTCCGGGTTCCAAGACAACGCCTCCAGCAATATCACGAGCTGGGGTCCTCCTTTCGTGGCCTACGACGCGCCAACTGAAGCAGCGCCGCTCACCCGCCTCGACGCCCTTGAGCTCGCCAACTACAGCTACCCAACGCACGAGCTGGCCGGTCATGAAGAAACCGACCTCACCCCCGGCGCCGACTGGGTGACCAACGCGGGTGGAGCTGCCGCCATCATCACAACCGGGAACCAGAGCTTGGAACCAGCCCGCTACGGCATCCCCCAGGACGGCGACTGCAACGACGGCAAGGGCTGGCTCGGCGCTCCCTACGCCCCCCGGGTGATGTTCTACAACCCTGCCGACCTAGCCCGGGTTGCAGCTGGCGAGATCGAACCATGGCAGATTGAGCCGTATCGAAGCTGGGATCCGAGCGAGTACCTCATCCCCACCTGCGACTGGCTGCTCACCTCCGTCTCCTTCGACGAGGCATCGCGACGCCTCTACGTCGTGCAGGTGAAAGCCGACTACACCCAAAACCGGTACTCACCGCTCCCCGTTATCCACGTCTTTTCGGTGACCTAAACGAAGCATCAAGAGAAGGATCGAGAAAAACCTCGAGAAATCATGGAACCAACCAGGCGCCGGCGGCGTTGATATGACATGATCACCTTCGTGTCGACGGGGGAGGCCGGAAGTTCATCATGGTTGGTTGATGATGCATCTGACGCGCCGACCCACTCGTTCGACACCTTCTACAACCACCATCGAAACGAGATCGGGTCAGCCCTGTCGTTTGCGCTCGGCAGCCAAACGCTGGGCCAGGAAGCGGTCGACGAGGCAATGGTGAAGGCCTATAAGAGGTGGCATGAGGTTGGAGCCTACGAAAACCCGGCCGGGTGGGTCTATCGGGCTGGGCTCCGATGGGGTCTTTCCTGGATCAGATCTCGCAAGCGGCGACAGCTCAGAGAAGAGCTTGTAGCCACCACCGAACTCGAAGAGGAACAAACTCCATCACGAGTGTTTGTCGATCTAACCGAGGCACTGGCCCAACTCTCACCTGATCACCGGTCTGTTGTGGTTCTGCGCTACCTCAGCGAGTGGTCCGTGAAAGAGACCGCCGACGCACTCGATCTCGCCGAAGGAACAGTAAAGAGCCGACTGGCTCGAGCCCTCAATGAACTCAGGGGCATACTCAATGTAGAGATCAACCCAGAAATTGGAGGCGACGCGTGAACCTCGACGACGAACTCCAGCGCCAATTCGATCAGGCACGCGAGGCGGTCGACCTCGAGCCCGGTTCCGCTAGCTCGGTACGAGAGCGTGCCGACCGTCAGGCGCGCACAGCCCGCGTTGCCACCATGGCCGCCGTTGCCTTCATCGTTGGCGGCGTCGGCTACGCTGCGGCCCGCGCCACGGGATCGCTAACGGAGCGCCCGATCGCGGTGGCGACCGACGACAGCAACCCAGCCAACGGCCAAACCGAAAACGAGAACACCGGAGCCGAAGGAGACGAAGGCGAAGAGCTTCTCATCGTCGAAGAAGCTCCCACCGACACAGGACAGCAAGAAGATCCCACCGGAGAGCGAACCGGTCGCCTGACCGAAAACGACCTGCAGTACCTGGGTGCCTTCATGGCACCAGCCGGTGAGATCGGTGAGTCCCAGTTTGCGTTCGGTGGTTCCGCCGCCGCCTTCAATCCACTGGGCGACCCTGCAAACGACGATGCCTACCCCGGCTCGCTCTTCATGAGTGGTCATCCAGTGCGAAACCACGGTGTGGCTGAACTCACCATCCCTACACCCGCCCAGCACAACGGATCGACCGAGGGCCTCCCGGTGGCCGAGGTGCTCCAACCCTTCGCCGATCTAACCGATGGCCGAGGTGAGCTGCAGATTGGTGAACCCGAAATCGCGGACGACTATCGCTTTGGTGGCCTAGAGATCGCTGATGGCCCAACCGGGTCCCGTCTCCATTGGACCGCATGGCGCTACAGCCACGCCACCGAAGAAGACATACCCAGCCACGGACATTCCAGCCTCGATCTGTCAAACCCCGATCCACAGGGCCCCTGGTTCCTCGACAATCATCTCATGGGCGAAACCGCTGGCTATCTCTTTACCGCACCCACAGACTTCGCTGACGAACATCTCGATGGCCATCGCTTCATCACCGGCTTCCAGGCCGAGGCTGCAGGCGCCGACAACAGCTGGGGGCCACCCTTCTTCGCCTACACCCCACCGCTTGAAGCTGAACCGAGCAGGCGGCTCGATGCCATCGAGTTAGCCCACTACGGCTTCGAGTCCGATGAGCCACTAGCCGACTACGAGGCCACAGATCTCATGCCCGGAGCAACATGGGTTGCCGACGCCACCGGTGATCGAGCCATCGTCGTGGTCGGACACAAGAGTCTCGGCCCGGCCCGACAGGGTCTACCGGCTGAGGGTGATTGCAACCAGTACGCCGGCGCCCACGGCGACCCCTACGAGCCGAGGGTTGCGTTCTACGATCCCGAAGATCTGGCCCGAGTAGCAGCCGGCGACCTCGACCCTGCCCAAGTTGAGCCATACCGGACGTGGAATCCGGTCGAGCATCTTGTCACCACGTGTGATTGGCTGCTGAGTTCGATCTCCTTCGACGAGACGACGGGTCGACTCTACGTGGTCCAAGTGAACGCCGACACAAGCCAAGACGAGTTCTCGCCGGTGCCCGTCGTCCACGTCTTCCAGGTCGGATAGCCGCCTCCAGAAATTCAGTAGTGCCATTGACCTAAAGTCGAGGGGCATTCGGCGCCGATCCTACGAAGGTGACGAGCGGAGGTTTTGAGAACGAAGCGGAGCCAAGGCCTGCTCCTCTTGAGGCGTGGACAGCAATGATCGGTGTGCTTCCTATCCCCGCCGCGGTCGTGGATCAGCAAGGACGAGTCGTCTCCGCCAACCGCTGGATCCAGGCAACCGTCGGTCAAGCTCTCGTAACGCCCGCAGATGAGGAGGTGGCGCCGGGGCTGCGGTTCGGCGTCGACCGCACCAGCCGATGGCGGGTGCGTCGTCTCGACGATGCCGGATACCTGCTGCTCGCAACGGCCGAACGTGAAGATGCCGGCGATCACCTCCTTCGCCGATTCTTTGCCTCACACGACTCGCTCTTTGTGGTCTATGACCAAGCAGGCCGAGTTATCGAATCCAATCAGGCATGGAATCAGCTCCTCGGATACTCGAGTAGCGATGTATTCGGCCTCGACTCCTGGACCTTGCTCCCCCCAACCGACCTGGAGACCCGCGCCCGCGTGGAAGAGGACCTTCGCCTTATGGGTCACTCCGAGCCACGGTTTCAGATGCGAGCCGCAAACGGGACATACAGAGACATCCAGTGGGCACTTCACTTCGACACAAACGTGGGACGGTGCTTCGGCATCGGCCGCGATGTCACCGAAGAGTTGCGAGCCCATGATGAGCTCCGTCAACGCGCCTACACCGATGATCTGACGCAGCTGGCCAATCGGGCGAAACTCCTCGAAGTTCTCGGAGGACACCTCGAGGGGTCAGGCCAGCCGGCCGTGCTTTTCTGCGATCTCGACCGATTCAAGGTGATCAACGATTCGCTAGGCCATCAAGCGGGAGATTCCTTGCTGGCTGATCTTGGACGCCGACTGAAAGACCTTCAGCAAGATGGTGATGTCCTCGTTGCTCGGATCGGCGGCGATGAGTTCGTCGCCGTGCTTGCCTCATCAGATCATGGAGGCGCTACCGCAGTGGCCGAACAGATCCTCGAAACATTGACCGAACCGTTCTTGTTGAAAGGCAGATCGGTTCACGTTGCGATGAGTATCGGCATCGCCGTGGCAACCCCAGGGGAACGGGTGACGGCTGAAGAGCTGCTCGCCCACGCCGACCTCGCCGCCTACCAGGCCAAGAAATCAGATCGCGAAGGATACGTGCTCTTTGATGAACGGTTACGTTCGGCCGCCGATCGCCGTTTCAACGTCGAGCTCGGACTTCGATCAGCTCTGGACGACAACCGCATCGAGGTTCACTATCAACCCATCGTTCGTCTTCCCGGTTCCGGCATCGTTGGTATCGAAGCACTCGTTCGGTGGCGCACAGAGGACGGCTGGCTCCGAACACCCGGGCACTTTCTCGACGTAGCCGAAGACGCTGGCATGATGCCCGAGATCGATCACCGAGTGCTGAGACGGGCGATGATCGACGGCGCGTCCGTCATCCGCGACGGCAGACCCCTCTTCGTCTCCGTCAACGTGTCGGGCGCCGAGCTGACGAGCACAGATTACGTCGAGCGAGTGCTGCAACTGGCTCAGGACACAGGATTCGATCCAACGAATCTGGTGCTGGAGATCACGGAATCGACTTTTCTCCTCGCCAACTCAGTCCGACCAACGTTGGAAGCCTTGCGGGAGGCTGGGGTGCGCATCGCTCTCGACGACTTCGGCACCGGCTACTCCTCGATCGCGCATCTGCGCGAGCTCTCGGTCGACATCGTGAAGGTCGACCGCACCTTCGTCCAAAACTTGCCCTCCGATCAGGTGACAAACTCGGTCACCAACGCCCTCGTTCAGCTCTGCCGAATCCTCGGACTGACCGTGGTGATGGAGGGTGTGGAAACAACAGATCATGCCTCAGCGGCCGAGCAGATGGGCGGCGAACTGGCGCAGGGCTACTTGTTCTACCGGCCGATGCCCTATGAGCAATTCGTTTCGCTCATCCGAGCCCGGGCCACCTCGACCATTTAGGTTCTGCACCGAGAAGGCCGATGCTGCAAAGATGGCTGCCTTCTCTCGAGCGTGTGTTGTACTTCTGTTGATCGGTGCCGTCCTGGTCCAGGCGCCAGCGCCGTCCGCGGCCGTAACCAGCACCTGTCAGATAGAAGCTCCGGCTGCCGCGTTTGAAAGCCAGGTTTCGTCTTCTGCTGTTCACGCTCAGATCTGGCGGCTCTACCAGGCCACCTTCCTCCGTCAACCTGACCGCGACGGGTTGGACTATTGGATCTCCCAGCGGGTTGCTGGTGCCGACCTCGCCACCATTGCCTACAACTTCACCGAGGGCTCCGAGTTCACCAACCGCTACGGCGATCTGAACAACAGTGAGTTCGTGCAGCTCGTCTACCGCAACGTGTTGTGTCGGGCCCCCGACGCCGACGGTGAGAGCTACTGGACGGGCCAGCTCACCAATGGTCGTCTCACCCGACATGCCCTGTTGGTCAACTTCGCCGAGCTACGGGAATACCTGCGCTTCACTCAAACTTGTCACAGCATCTACCCCGCCGAGACCAGCGCAGTCCAACATTGCTGGTCTGATGGTCTGCCGCCCTTGGCCTCGGCCACACTGTCAGCCAACGGCTACCGGGCCTTCGACCGCTCCGTCGGTTCCGGCTCCTTCAAGGGTGTCGAGGTGGACCTCACACGAGACACCGCCAGCCTGTTCTCCACTGGCCACAACCGTTGCGACGTTGCGTCGATCAACGCCAACTGGCTCACCGCATCGGAGAAAGATGCCCCCAATCCGGGAGCGTTAGGGCTCGGTGTGGTGGACGGCGTACACGTGAAGAACTCGTCGGATCGCAGCGACCGTGGAGTCTTCGGCCTGCGGCTCGATGTAAACCCCAATTCGGTGGTCGAGGTATGGCCCGGCGACACGCTCAGCGCCGACGATGTTCGACTGAACAGTGTCCTGTTTGAGGATGGGACGTGGGCGCTCGAGTCGTGGCATGCGGCGGCCGAGCTTTCGCCTTACCTACCGAATCTCGCGCCCAACGAAATCGTCCGACCGAACGAGTGGCTGTGGGCGGCTGCGGGGATTCCCGTGCGCATCGACGGTCAGAACGATCTCAACTTCAGCGCCGACTACTACGGCGATCCCTACACCTACCAGACGCGCAATCATTCGTTCATCGCCGTCGACAAGCACACCGACCGCCTCGTGTTCGGCGCAACGTCGAGCCTTGACGCTCTCGATCTCTTGAACTGGGCGGCTGGCAACGGCTATGAGGACTTGATCTTGTTCGACGGTGGCGGTTCCACCGAATTCAACGTCGCCCGTGCTGCGGTGGTCGCGGGAACGAGCCGCGACGTCCCCGTCTGGCTTGGTATCGGCTGCTCCTAGTCACCGCCCGAAGACCGGAGACAACACAAAACATCAACAGACCCACCGGCGGTTCAGGGGGCCGCCGGTGGGCCTGTCTTTGGTACTCCCCATCTCTGGGGAATGTATGACCACCGACAGCTATGACCAGGGGTACGGGGAGTTGCTGACCGGATGGAGCTTGCCCTCGGCGTAGCGGCTGTAGCGGAACGGCTCCAAAAGCGGTGACGGCTTACCCATCAGTTCGTCGGCCACCAGGGCCCCAACACCAATCATCTTGTAACCGTGGTTCGAGTCGGCGATGAAAAACACGTTCTCCCGGAAGGTGTCGAAAACCGGGAAGCTGTCGGGAGTGAATGACCCGATCCCGCCGGATGGTTCATGCTTAATGAGCCCCGACTTGCCTTCGAATCGTTTCTGGCAGTGCGAGAGGGCCGACGTCCACGTGCGGTAGAAATCGCCACCAACCACGAAGTCGGGACTCTCCGGACCATACGGATCGACAGCAACCTCATGGGCCTGCTTGTCGACGATGTAGGGCATGTAACCACCCTGTACACCGCCGAAGGAGAAGTCGGGCTTGTAGTAAATACCCCACGGTCCTTCGGTTACCAGCTCGCCGTCGTCGTCGTAGAGGGGTGCGTCGGTATCGATGTGGATCACCGGTGGCATGTTGCCGTCGTTGTCGACGAGGTAGCCGGGGTCAACGCCGAGCACGCCCTCCTGCAAGGCCCAATAGGTCCACGTCTGCTTCTCGATCTGCTCACCGTTCGGGCCTGCGATCGAGGTCGTCTTGGGCAGGTCCAACATCGCCCACGGTGCCTGCACCCACGGCCCGACCGCGATCACGACATGATCGCAGCTCACCGAGCCCTGGTCGGTCTCAACCGCAGTCACCGCGCCAGAAGCGCTCTCGGTGGCGAAACCGGTGACCTCCACACCAAGGTGGATGGTTACCCCAGCGTCCTGGCACTTCGACTCGAGTCCCTTCAAGGACTGCATGTTGTTGGCGTAGCCACCCTTCTTCTCATGCAGCACAGAGGTGATGCCTTTGGCCCGCCAATCGTGAAAAATGCCTTCCATATAGTTTTGACACTCGGCGGCGCCCTCGATGAAGGCTGAATCGTAGCCGATGGCCTTCTGCTGCTCATAGATCGAGGCCACGTCTTCGTGCATGCCTTCGTGGCTGATCTGCATGTAGCCGATCGGGTGATAGGAATAGGCGTCGGTATCGCTCTCCCACACCGAAACCGAATGGGCCATGAGTTCGCGCATGGCCGGCTGGAAGTAGTTGTTGCGAATAACGCCACAGGCGATGCCCGATGCACCAGCACCCACCGCCTTCTTATCGATGACGATGACGTCGTCGCCCGAGCCAAGGCCACGGGCGAGATGCATAGCCGTCGACAAGCCGTGGATGCCAGCACCCACGATCACATATTTTGAAGAACCTGGCAGGCTCATGAGCTAGTGACCTCCTTGAGGTTCCCAACCTTCAAGCACGGGTGCTTTCCAGTCGGTTCCGACCGTCTTGCACTGGTCGAGGGAGACCCACGACCCAAGATCGATCTGAGGGTACTTGCAGTGAATGTCCTTCAGCTGGATGCCATAGGAGTTGCCATCCATCAGGTGCTTCATCAATACCTTGCGGGCCAGCTCATCCTCGCGGCCCTTCGGAATATCGAAGTAGATCTTGATGAACGAGTTCGAGTAACGATCGAAAACAGCAGGAGTGCCGTCTTCCTCCAGCATGTGAATGTCTTCCAACCAGTTGAGGTCATCACCGGGGGTGGCGCCCATCAGGTCGATGTCTTCCACCAGGGAACGGTCTTCCTGGTAGTCGTAGCGCTTGCCGGCCAACACTTCGGCGTCGATGCCAACGGTGCGCTTACCTGTATCGGATTTCTGAGTTGCCATTAGGCCATACCTGCCTGTTTCTCGACGAGTTCGCGCATCTCGGCCAACGCCCGTTCTTCGGTAACGCCGGGAATATAGGTGGTTCCGGCCAGCGGCACCTTGGCCATGGCCGAAGCCTCATAGGTGAGGGCGGCCAAATCTTCGGGCTCCAACGAGTGGATGTTGGTCTTGCCGCAGGCTCGGGCCAGCATCTGTACTTCCATGGTGAGCGTGATCAGGAAGTTGTAGACCCGCAGCGCCGCCTCGTCCACATCGAGCCGCTTGCGCAGCTCCACATCTTGGGTGGCGACACCAACCGGGCAGCGCCCGGTGTGGCAGTGATAACACTGACCAGCCGGCACACCAATGGTGCCCTCATAGTCGGTGACTCCGGGGATCTCCTTGTTGCAGTTAAGGGCCATCAAGGCCGCGGTACCGAGCGCAATAGCGTCGGCGCCGAGGGCCAACGCCTTGGCCACATCGCCACCGTTGCGAATGCCGCCAGCGACGACAAGGCTGATGTCGTCGGCCAAGCCAACGTCTTCCAAGGCTCGTCGAGCCTCGGGGATCGCGGCCATCAGGGGAATGCCGGTCTCCTCGGTGGCGAGGTGAGGGCCGGCGCCGGTGCCACCCTCGGCCCCGTCGAGGAAGATGGAGTCGGGACCGCACTTGGCCGCCATGCGCACATCGTCGTAGACCCGGGAAGAACCCAGCTTTAGCTGAATCGGCACCTGATAGTCGGTGGCCTCGCGGATCTCCTGGATCTTGAGTGACAGATCGTCTGGGCCGATCCAATCGGGATGGCGGGCCGGTGACCGCTGATCGATACCAGCGGGCAGCGAACGCATTTCGGCCACCTGCTCGGTGACCTTCTGGCCCATGAGGTGACCACCGAGACCAACCTTACAGCCCTGGCCGATAAAGAACTCGACGGCGTCGGCCAGCATGAGGTGATGAGGGTTGAAGCCATAGCGGCTCTGGATGACCTGGTAGAACCATTTGGTCGACAGGTCACGCTCGGGCGGAATCATGCCACCCTCGCCAGAACAAGTGGCGGTACCCGCCATCGACGCACCCTTGGCCAAGGCCATCTTGGCCTCGATCGACAGGGCACCGAAGCTCATGCCGGTTATGTAGACCGGAATGTCGAGCTCCAACGGCTTCTTGGCGAACCGACCGCCGATGACGGTCTTGGTTTCGCACTTCTCGCGGTAACCCTCGATCACGAACCGGGTGAGCGTTCCGGGAAGGAACACCAATTCGTCCCAGTGCGGGATCTTCTTGAACATCGAGAAGCCGCGCATCCGGTAGCGACCGAGTTCGGCCTTCACGTGGATGTCGTTGATCACCGTCGGGGTGAAGATCTGGCTCTGACCGAGGTTGTCGGTCTTGGCGTTGGTCATCACCGCGTCTTGAGCAGCTTGGGCTGCTGGAGACTTACTTGTGGGATTTGGATCCATGAGGTAGTCAGTCCCTTCTCAGAGCACGAGCTTGCGCTCGGAGGGCTCAAGCGAGTCGTAGTTGTGGAGTTGCTTGCCGCACACGAGCTTTTGGAACTCCGGCGGTGTGCCGAGGTCGTAGATCTTGAACTTGCGGTTGATGAGTTCGGTGTCGGCGTCGGTCCATTCACCGGGCACGCAGTCGACGCCGAGTGAGGCGATCGTGCCAGCGACATAGATCTCGCCGTCATACATGGAATCGCCAACGTTGTTGCCAGCGTTACCGCAGATGATCTGACGGCCGCGCTGCATCATGAAGCCGGTGTTGATGCCAACACTGCCCATCACGATGATGGTGCCGCCCTTCTGGTCGATGCCGGTGCGAGCGCCAACGTCGCCCTTGATGACGAGGTCACCACCGCGCAATGCGGCCCCGGTGAGCGAGCCCGCGCCTCCGTCGATCACGACAGAACCGGCCATCATGTTTTCGGCACACGACCAGCCAACACGACCGCTGATGTGAACCTCGGGGCCGTCGATAAGGCCGAAGGCGAACCAGCCAGGCGAGCCTTCAACCTTGATCGTGCAGCGTCGCAGAATCCCGACACCGATCGAATGCTTGGCCCCCGGGTTGAAGATGGTTACCTCACTGATGCCTTCAACGTTGACCAGCCGTTTCAACTCGAGGTTGATCAGACGAGTGGTCAGGTCGGTGGCGTCGATACGGGCGGTATCGCCGTCGATCTCGGCCGTGCCGGGCGCAACCGCATCAGGCTCAGCCAACCCTCGAGCGTCATAGTTGACACCCGATCGTGATCCAGAAATCTCAGAACTCATCGCAACACCTCTACTCTCTGCACCGATACTCTCTGCACCGATACTCTCGCCACCGAGTTACGCAGCAACGCTAGCTGCACCGAGTTACGCAGTAACTCGAGTCGCCCGCAGGGCGTACTTATACCTGCCACACCAACACCTCTCGCTCGTAAGGATCACGGGTTTCAACGTCTACCCCGACGAGGGCCCGGATCGCGATTTCCTCGGTGGCAACCGCCACCAGATCGTCAGACTCGAACAGCACGAGGGGCTTGGCCGCCATCTCGTCCTTAGCCACACCAAGTTCGTTGCCGGTGACGCACAGGTAGGTGAAGACCCCGTCGAGATCGTCGAGGCTCTGCTTCATCGCGGTTTCCAGCGAAGCCCCACCTTCCATTTTCTCCGCCAGGTATACAGCGATAATCTCCGAGTCGCATTCCGATTGGAACCGGTGACCGCTGCGCTCAAGACGCCGACGCCACTGGTGGTAATTGGTGAGCTGCCCGTTGTGCACAACGGCCACATCAGCAAAGGGGTAGGCCCAGTAGGGGTGAGCCGAGGCGAGGTCTACGTCGGACTCGGTGGCCATGCGCACGTGGCCCATACCGTGCGTACCGACGAAACCGGGCAGCCGATACTGCTCGGCCACCGTGGCCGCATCGCCCAGATCCTTCACGATCTCCAACGAATTGCCGAGCGAAAGCACTTCGCAACCGGGTACGTCTTCGAGGTAGTCGGCCAGAGGCTTGAGCTCGCCCGAGTAGCGGACGGTGGCCCGGAAAGCGTAGCCGGTCTCGGCTTTCATCGTGGCCACGTCGGCCCCGATCTTATTCAATCGAGACTCGATCTCGGCCCGGTTTCGTTCAAGCCGTTCGTCCATGCCTATGCCGCCGGCCTTGGCTGGCTCAGCCAGGACAAATCGGATGACGACAAGGTCGTCGGCTGGTCCGTAGAGCGCATACCCGGTGGAGTCTGGGCCACGATGCTTCATCGACTGAAGCATGCGGGTCAGTTCGGCTCCGAGGTCAGCAGGACCATCGCGGTGGATAACACCAGCAATGCCACACATGTTGGTAACTCCTTCTAGGTCGGGGAGAGGATGGGTTGGAGGTTGGTCGGGTTGGCGGGAATGTCAGGGGAGAATATCGAGGTATTCCTTGACGTCCCAATCGGTGACGGTGGCCATGAAGCGTTCCCACTCGTCACGTTTGTAGTGCTCGAAGACGGTGTACATCTCGCCTGGCATCGCGCTCTTGACGACCTCATCGGCCTCGAGCGCTTGGAGGGCCTCACCCAAGCTGAGCGGGATCTTCTTCACATCCTTGCCCGATTCCATAGCGTCGTAGATGTTGCGCTCCTCGGGAGGGCCGGGATCGAGGTTGCGGTCAAGGCCATCGTCCATTGCCTTGATGAGGGCAGCGAACGAGAGGTAAGGGTTGACGGCCGAGTCGACCGAGCGGTACTCGAATCGGCCAGGAGCCGAAATGCGTAGAGCCGTGGTCCGGTTCTGGAAACCCCAGTCGGCAAAAACGGGGGCCCAGAAACCGGTGTCCCACAGGCGGCGGTAGGAGTTCACGGTTGGCGACGAGATGCAGGTCAAGGCTTGGAGGTGCTCGAGAATGCCACCGATGGCTTTCATGCCGATCGGGCCTGGCATCTGCGGATTGTCGCCCTCGGGCATGAACTTGTTGTCGTCACCATCCCACAGCGAGATGTTGTGATGGCAGCCGTTGGCCGAAACACCCATAAACGGCTTGGGCATGAAACAGGGGAAGGCCCCCATCTCGCGTCCAACCTGCTTGCAGACCTGGCGGTAGGTGGAGAGACGATCGGCGGTGAGGTCGGCCCGGTCGAAGTTGAAGTTGAGTTCGAGCTGGCCCGGTGCATCTTCGTGGTCGCCCTGGATCATGTCGAGGCCCATGGCCTCGCAGTACTCGACGACCTTGTGGATCAAGGGCTGGAGCTCGGCGAACTGGTCGATGTGGTAGCAGTTCGGGTTGGTGAGACCCTCGACCGTTGGCTTGCCATTGTCGTCGGTCTTGAGCCACATCATTTCAGGCTCGGTGCCGGCGCGGAGATGGAGCCCGTGTTTGGCTTCGAACTCGGCGTGGATGCGCTTCAGGTTGCCTCGACAGTCGGAGGTGAGGAAGGCGCCGCCGTCGACCTCTTCCTCTCGGCCCCGGAACAGGGTGCACCAGACCCGTGCGGTCTTGGAATCCCATGGGAGCTGCATGAAGGTCTCTGGTTCGGCAATGCCAACCAGTTCACGAGACTCGGGGCCGTAGCCGATGTAGTCGCCGTGGCGATCGACGAAGAGGTTGGCCGTCGAGCCGTAGACCAGCTGAAAACCTTTTCGGGCCATAACCCCGAAATGCTTGGCTGGAATGCCCTTGCCCATGATCCGCCCGGTGACGGAAATGAACTGGCAGTAGAGATAGCGGATGTCGTTGGCTTCGATCTGCCGTTCGACTTCGGCGATCTGTTCCTCACGCCCTGGCGCTTCGACAAATGCATCAAGATCGGTCACAGTTCCCCCTGTGGATTGTGGCTTGTTTGGTCGTAGGTCGCCCGAAGACGACAGGCGAACCGACTCCCCAATCGAACCGCCTAGAAGTAAACGTAGCCGCTCACAATATTTCCCGCCAGTGAAACTTATTTCTTTAGAGGGGATGGCGCGCATTCATTGTCGAAGCGGCTGCGCTGCCGCATATTCTCGCCGTCGATTGCTCTGAAGGCCCTGAGCCAGCGAACTGCGCGGCACCGATCTCTTCGCTGTCACACCTGTTGGTTAACGTGGTGGCATGAAGTTGTTTGGGCCTGGGCTAGGCGGAGGAACAACAGAAGATTCTTCAGTTGGTGCGTTGTTCGAACGCCTGGTGAGAGAGCTGCGGGCGATGCCCGACACTGTGCTCATCGACACCGCCTCTGGCTTCACTCGCCGTCTTGAGAACGAGCGGTTGTTGGCCGCGGCGCGGGTGGCGGGCGCAAGCGGCGACCCGGCTACCGACCGTCGTAGGGCTCGGTCCGCCATGGGGGATCCATCCCGCTCGAACCGGTCGGTGGCTCGTGACGCTCGCCGAGCGGCAGCTATTGCTGCGAACGAAGGTTTGGGCCGACAGGTAGCTGATGGTGGAGTCAGCGCCGATGGTATCGACGCGCTGGCTCGTGCAGCCGACGAGGAGACGGGCTGTATCCCGGAGGATCTGGTGGATGCCGTCGCCGGTCTACCACCGGATCAAGCGGCCAGGCTCGTCACCACCTACATGGAAGATACCGCCGATGCTGATGAGGTCAACGAGACCTACCGGCGTCAGATGATGGCTCGTCAGGTTCGTCGATATGTCGTGCCAGCCGATGCTGGCCACCCGGCGATGGCCGGCCTCGGGATCGAAGGCCCGGATGCCCTGATCGACCGCATGTGGAGCGAGTTGAACGCCCGTGCCGGCGCTGCATACCGAGAGGCCGGCGGTCGGGACCGGCCTCGAGCCGAGCACACTTCACCGGCTCACCGACGTTTCGACGCGGCCCACGACGTCTTCTTTGGTGCCGTTGGCTCTGCTGGATCCGCGACCGGACGACCGACCGTGGTAATCACCGTCGACGCGCAACACCTCTCGACCACATTGGAGCGAGCCGCGAAACCTGCGGTGCAACTCGGAACTGGGCCGATCAGCGACGAACTTTTGGCCAACTATGTATCCACCGGCACGGTAGCCGCGGTCGTCACCCGCATGGACGGCGCGCCCCTATGGCTTGGTCGTACCCGACGTCATGGCAGCACTCACCAATTCCTGGCTCTCGCGATTCGCGATCGTGGCTGTGTTCTCTGCGGCGCCGGAATCGATCGGTGCGTCACGCACCACCTCACGCCATGGAACGCCCCGGCCAAGGGTTGCACCGATGTCGACAAACTTGCCCTGCTTTGCCAGGTCTGCCACCGCAGCCTGCACGAACGCAACCACACCCTGACCTTCACACACACGTCGAACCTCAAACGAATTTGGATGACGCGGCCCGCTACGCCAGCAGAAACCCCGGCACCCCGACCGAGGGTGGTTCAGCGGGAATAGCCAATGGCCGTCTGCCCCAAAGCGGCCCGACCGACCAGACCACCGTCGGACTTGACGGCTCCACCTGCGCACGCCACACCCCCTCGCGCAACGTGCAACTCGCTGGCGCCCGGCAAACCTGGCCGCCTTTGGCTGGACACAGAGCTGATCCAGTTGGCGTGCCGGCTTGAGGCCATCTGCCCGCTACGCCGATGACCGGATCGAGTGGTAGAAGCAGGGTCGGAATGTCGCGTTGGTCTCGCGGCGCCGTTCGTGATTTTGAGCGTCGATATCGAGCGCCGGGATGCAATGATTACGAGATGGCTCGGTCCAAGGGTGCAACCCCGCATAGACGGCTTGTTTGGTAGATGACGGAAGCTAAGCCGATGTCTGGCTATTTGTTGTGCGGGTCGCCCCGTAGTGGTTCGACTCTGCTGTGTGACCTCCTCGCGCGGAGTCGGGTCGCGGGAAGGCCCGAGTCGTACTTCCGGCCAGCGTCAATCCCCGACTACTCCATGGCCTGGGGCGTCGAACGCGGCGCTGACGGTTGGGGTCACTCTTACATCGAGTCGGTCCGTCACAACGGTGAGGCTGGCACCGGATGCTTCGGAATGAGGATCATGTGGAGCGACATGCCCGCATTCCTTGAGCGACTCGCCATTCTCTATCCCGCCGTCAGTAGCGATCGGGAGCGGCTACGTTCGCAGTTCGGGGTTGGTTACTTCGTGCGCCTCTCGCGAAATGACAAGGTGGCCCAGGCGGTTTCACTCGTGATCGCTGCACAGACGGGCCTCTGGCATCGCAACGCCGACGGGACGGTACGTCAGGGATCCGAGCCTGCGGAACCGCCTCGCTACGACAGCGGACAGATCGCCGCCGAACTGGAGATGCTCGAGAACGAAGCACGAGGCTGGGACACGTGGTTCTCAGCGCAATCGATCGCGCCCTTGGATCTCACCTACGAATCACTGTCGCGAGAACCGGTAGAGCAGACGATGGCAGTGCTCAGCCACATCGGCAGCAAGTCTGACATGGTCCCGGCCGTCGGGACCGCGAAGTTGGCGACGTCACTCAACGATGAATGGGGCGACCGCTACCGAGCGACCCTGAAGTAGACGCTCTCCCAGCCACAGGGCCGCACACTTCGTGCAACGATTTCTTCACGCAGCCCACTCGGGAACCGGCGAAGTAGGTCGCCTCGGCCCGGCCGCCAGTGAAACTTGTTTCTTTAGAGGGGCGGCACCGGTAGGCGCGACCGGTGGCTAGATCCGGCTGCGTCTAAGGTTCTCTAGGTGCCACCGGCAGTCACTGGCGATCGACCATCGAAGCGACGGGAACCGCGTCGCCGTCGAATCGCAGGCATCGCACTTCCCGCCATCGCTGGTGGGCTGATTGCTGCCACAGTGCTTGCCACGGCCAACACCGTTGCCGGATACCGATCGGGTTGGTGGTGGCCGCTACTTCTGCTCGAACACCTACGAATTCAGCTGCTGTGGCTCCTGCTCCTCATGGTCGCTGGGCTATGGCTTATCCGGCGGCGATGGTGGGCGGTCGGAGCGCTCGGAGCGTTGCTCTTGAATCTCATTGTTCTTGGGCCCTACTGGTTCGGCGGTGGATCATCGAGCGAGACAACCCTCACGCTGCTTCATCTGAACACCGACCGGGGTCGGCGCTCGACCCTCGCCTACCTCGAGGATCGAACCGAAGACGTCGTGTTTTTGCAGGAGGTCACACCAGATTTTGCCAACCTCCTCGACGAACTCGACGAGTATCAGCTCGTCATCGCTCGTCCTCGGGACGACACTCGCGGATCAGCGATGCTGGTTCGCCGGGACTGGGCCGGAGAGGTGGTCACCAGCGAGGTAATGCACATCCCCGATTCCGCCGAACGTCCTCTGCTCAGCGCTGATCTCATGGTCGGCGACCGGCTGGTAACCGTGATCAGCTATCACGCCATCAGGCCAGGAGGTTCGACTCGGACGCGCTACCACAGCAACGAGCTCAACCATCTCGCCTCGTGGGTCGAGGCCCATGACGGCGAGGTCATCGTCATAGGCGACTTCAACGCCACGCCCTGGTCTAACCCCATTCGTGGCCTTGAAGCGGCTGGCCTGGTTCTCTCAAATCGCGGTCACGGTTTGCAAGGAACCTGGCCAGCCGATCAACCAGGTGTGCTGCGCATCCCGATCGATCTCTGCCTTCACACCACCGGGTGGGAAACCGTGGCGTATTCGATCGGGCCAGCGATCGGCGGAGACCATCGGCCACTCCACGTCGGTCTCGGTCACCGGCCCATCCCCTAACCTGCTCGCCGGGCGAAAGGTTGGCGTCACCAGCCGCTGACATTGATCGATGTGTGCCAAATGACTCCTGCTGAGGGCATTTCGCACCGATAGGGTTGACGAGCCCTAGATTTTGATTTCTGTTGGGCGTCGTCCCACACATCAAAGCAAGGCTGAATACTCGAATGCTGACGAACACTCCTGCGTCTCAAGACGCGCCACCGAGCGCGGCGTGGCTGGCCGATCCAAAGACCAACCTCCTCTCCGGCCTCGTCGTGGCCTTGGCCCTCATTCCTGAGGCCATCTCGTTCTCGATCATCGCAGGCGTCGATCCGAAGGTCGGGCTCTACGCCTCGTTCACCATCGCCATCCTGATCTCCTTCGTCGGCGGACGATCGGGCATGATCTCGGCCGCAACCGGGGCAATGGCCCTCGTCGTCGTTTCGCTGGTAGCCGAGCACGGTGTCGGTTTCCTCTTCGCCGCCACGATCCTGGCCGGACTCATGCAGGTGGCGTTCGGCTTCCTCGGCGTTGGTTCGCTCATGCGGTTCATTCCTCGCACCGTGATGCTCGGCTTCGTCAACGCCCTCGCCATTCTGATCTTCCTGGCTCAGGTACCTCATATCTTGTTGTCTGATTCGGATGGCGGCGAAGGTGGGTCGGCTACCGGCGACAGTCGCCTTCAGATGAACCTCATCTTCATCGCCCTCGGCCTGGCCATCATCTACGGGCTGCCTCGCATCACCAAGGCGATCCCTTCGCCTCTTGTCGCTATCGTCGTGCTGTCTGCGGCCGCCATCGGCTTCAACCTCGACCTCCCGACCGTTGGCGACATGGGTTCGCTGCCGAGCGCCCTCCCCTGGGTTGCTCTCCCCGAGGTGCCGTTCTCGCTTGAGACCCTCAGAATCATCGCCCCCTACTCCATCACTCTGGCCCTCGTTGGCCTGCTCGAATCGCTCCTCACCGCCCAGCTGCTCGACGACCTATCCGACACCAACTCCGACAAGGATCAGGAAGCCAAAGGCCAGGGCATGGCCAACGTGGTGACCGGCTTCTTCGGTGGCATGGCCGGGTGCGCCATGATCGGCCAGTCGATGATCAACTTCCGCTCCGGTGGCCGTAGCCGTCTCTCCACCCTGGCTTCGGGCGTGTTCCTCCTGATCCTCATCCTCGCTCTCGGCGATTGGGTCGCTCAGATTCCGATGGCGGCTCTGGTGGCCGTCATGATCATGGTTGCCATCGGCACCTTCAACTGGGGATCGATTAGCCCCGAGATGCTCCGCTCGCTGCCTCGCACCGAGACCGCTGTGATGCTGGCCACCGTGGCCGTCGTTGTGCTCACCCACAACCTGGCCTATGGGGTTGGGGTTGGGGTGCTGCTATCGGCCGTATTCTTCGTGCGTCACGTGTCACACGTGGTGCGGGTGACGAGCGTTCTCGATCCCGACAACACCGAACGCCTCTACGCCGTGACCGGCGAGCTGTTCTTCGCTTCGACCAACGACCTCGTCCACGCCTTCGACTACGACAGCGTGATGGTCGACCGGGTGGAGATCGACTTGAGCAATGC
The DNA here is from genome assembly GCA_937922045.1 of uncultured Acidimicrobiales bacterium. Taxonomy (GTDB): domain Bacteria; phylum Actinomycetota; class Acidimicrobiia; order Acidimicrobiales; family SZUA-35; genus JAHELU01. The sequence continues at coordinate 28,170 of CAKZXA010000115.1, forward strand.
CCGCATCTGGGACTCGTCCTCGGTTGTCGCTCTCGACGCCGTGGTCGCCAAGTTCGCCGAGCGCGGTATCGAAGCCCACCTCGTCGGCCTTAACCGTCACGCCGAAAGCCTGCACAGCCGTACTACCGGCAAGGTCTCCGCCGGACACTAAATCTCTATTCTCGCTGGACCACCTCCGGTCGTGGCGCCGGGGTTTCCGCGGGCGTTGCGGGTCGTGTGGTCCAGATCCGTTTCCGACGCGCCCTTTGCGTGAAGGTCAGCGTGTGATTGCGGTCGTGCAGACTGCGATGGCAGCTCTGGCAAAGTAGGGCCAGGTTGTCGAGATCGGTACGACCCTTGGCGGGAGCGCTCCAGGGCGTGACGTGGTGTGCAACACAGCGGTCGATGCCTGCGCTGCACAGAACACAGCCACGATCCCGAATTGCGAGAGCCAAGAATTGATGGGCGCTTGCGTGGCGCCGCGCACGTCCAAGCCAGAGGGGCGAGCCGCCCATCCCAGCCACGACAACCGACAGCGTGCCGGTAGACGCATACTCGGCTAAGAGCTCGTCACTGATCGGCCCGGTTCCGATTTGCACGGCGGGCTTCGCAGTTCGCGCTGAGGCGGACGAACGCTGTTCCGCATCGACGGTGACGACCACGGCTGGCCGATTTCCACGAGAGCTTGAACTCTTGGTGGAAGCAGAGAAGACGTCGCGAGCGGCGTCGAAACGCCGGTGGGCCAACGTGGCGTGCCCGGCGTGGGGGCGATCACGGCCACCGGCCGCGTGATAGGCAGCATCGGCGCGGGCGTTCACTTCGCTCCACATCCGATCGATCAACGCCTCAGGACCCTCGATGCCAAGGCCAGCCATCGCGGGGCGACCAGCATCGGCCGGCACGACGTATCGGCGGACCTGGCGTGCCTCCATCTGACGCCGATAGGTCTCATTCACCTCAGAGGCTTTGGCGGCATCCTCTAGATAGGTTGTGACGAGCCTGGCGGCCTGGTCGGGTGGCAGGCCAGCGGCAGCGTTCACCAAGTCCTCCGGGATGCGACCGGTTTCCTCGTTCGATGCACGAGCGAGCGCGTCGATGCCGTCAGCGCTGATCTCGCCATCGGCGACCTGTTGGCCCAGACCTTCGTTGGCGGCAACCGCAGCCGCTCGACGGGCATCATGAGCGACCGAGCGCTTGGACCGGGAGGCATCCCTGAGGGCGGATCGGGCCTTCCGACGGTCGGCGACTGGGTCACCGCTCGACCCTGCCAGCCGGGCAGCCGCCAGCAACCTCTCGTTCTCAAGCCGCGGCACGAAGCTCGACGCCGCAGAGATGAGCGCTCCGTCGGGCAACGCACGCAGCTCCCTGATCAGGCGCTCGAACAACACATCGATCGGCGCATCAACCGGTGAGTTAACACGTGCCTCTTCAGTTGTTCCTCCGCCTAGCCCAGGCCCAAACAACTTCATATGGCAACACTAGTGAGGAGGTGTGACAGCGAAGATTGGTCGTGGGTCCTCAGCGGTCATTCAAAATAGTCGGCACTTGCCCGCCAGCGTGCTCGCTCTGTGAACAACCCAAGCGGCAAGCCGAGAGCAAAGACGCTCGTAACCTTCAATGCTCCAGATCTCGTTGGGAGAGCCATCGCCGGAGCGCCACCGCGCTACGAGTTCGGGCTGATCAGTGGGCCAATCAGGATCATCAAAGAAGCCGAGTAGATGCGAGGTTCGCGAGGTCAAACCACTTCTGTGTACCGCATTCGGATACGACAACGCAGGCTCAAGTCGCTACCAGGTGGTCAGGCCATGACACGTCACCGTTTCCAGGGATTGCGCCGAACTCGACGATGACGGCAACGTGCTGAACTTCGAACACGCACAACGCCGAGCCGCCGACTACCTCCGGTCCTACTGCGACCCGAACTTCACGGTTTCTCCCGTATTCGAAGACTGAGAGACAACGCTCCACTGACCGGCGAGCGACTCACCCGCTCCTGAGCGAAGGCCCTCCGAGCCCAGTCTTGCTGGCAAGCAAGGAGGCTCTATTCTTCACCCAGTCTTCGACTTCAGAACGAAGACTCGCATAACCCTCGACACTCCACGTGTCGCTCGGAGCGGTATCGCCCAAACGCCATCGAAGAACCAACGGCGGTTGGTCTTGCGGCCAATCCGGGTCGGCGAAGAAACCGAGAAGTCGCGATACCTGCGACGTCACAGGCTCATCTGGCGGACTGGCCAGCTCATCACGCAATTGCGTAAGTAGCAGAACATCATTCGCATCAGTCACCGTGAGACTAGACCGCCGAGCCAAAACATCAAGCGCAGCGCGAGTTTCGTCCTCTTGACGCTCACCAAGGCTAGCCAGAGCGAGGATCTCGTCATCTTCGGGGTTAGCCACAAGCATCTCAGCTGCGAAGACTTGTACTTCGGACGTCGATACCAGTGGTGGACCCAACCACCAATCGAGTGCCAATCGAAGCACCAACCAGTCAAGCTCAAGTCCAAGGTCGAACAGAGCGGCTCTAATTCGCATCACCTCGCCTGGGCTGATCCCCTGAATCTGGTCCAGGGTCTTTGCGTGTTCTGATCATCTGTCTAAGACTGGCAGGTGGAAGGGAATCGTATGACAAGACGTAAACACACGCCCGAGCAGATCATCCGTAAGATCGCTGAGGGTCAACG
>CAKZXA010000116.1 GCA_937922045.1 uncultured Acidimicrobiales bacterium
TTCTACGTACGAGTCGACGGCGGCCCCAGCGAGGGCTACCTCTGGGACAGCACCCAGAACACCAGCTATCAAACCGACTCGGTCTCCGACCGAGGCGGCGCCAACCCGGTACTGGTAACCCTGAGCGCAGGCGAACACACGGTTGCGATACACCACCGTGAAGACGGTACACGCCTCGACACCATCAACCTCGTTCGTGTCGGCAGCTAGCCGCTGAGTCACGGCGAAAACGACAGGTAGAAAGGCCGCTCACCTCAACCCAAACCGGGTTCAGGTGGGTGGCCTTTCCTGTTCATCGCACATCCACCAACGACAGGATTCCCACATCCAGGCGACGTGGCCTACGATTGGCCGCTATGAGCAATCCCGAGACCGAAAAGGCCCCAATCTCACGGTTTCCCGTGCCAAGCCTCGATGAGATGCCCGACGACATCAGGCAACTGATTGTCTCTATCTCAGAGAAGTCAGGTTTCATCCCGAACGTCTTCCTTGCCCTGGCAAGTCGCCCCGACGAATTCCGTGCCTTCTTCGCCTACCACGATGCCCTCATGGACTCGAATGAAGGTTTGTCGAAGGCCGAACGAGAACTCATCGTGGTAGCCACGAGTGCCCTCAACAACTGCCAATACTGTGTAGTCGCGCACGGGGCGATCCTCCGCATCCGAGCCAAGAATCCTCTTCTCGCCGACCAGGTCGCCATCAACCACCACAAGGCAGATCTGAGCGAGCGCGAACGGGCCATCGTGGACTACGCCTTGAAGGTCGCAGAGAACGCCGACACCATCGGGCAGCACGACATCGATGAGATGATCACCAAGGGTTTCAGCCAGGACGAAATCTGGGATATTGGTGCTATCACCAGCTTTTTTGCCATGTCGAACCGGCTCGCCAACGTCGCCTCAATTCGCCCGAACGACGAGTTCTACTCCTTAGGTCGCTAGGGGTGTTTCACCCCACCAACCGCGGTGGGGACTTACCGGGGACCGCTCAAGAATTTTGCCGGGTTGCCCGAAACATCCAGCATGACCCCCGACTACGCCGCCACCTCCTTGCTCTTCCGGCGGGCCGGTTTCGGCGGACTACACTCCGAGATCGTCAAATACGAGACGATGCCCTGGGAAGAAAAAGTCGACATGGTTCTCGACCTGTCACGGGCACCGGCGGATGGCTCGCTTCCGAACCTGGCACCAGATCGCGATTGGTACGCGAAATGGGTCGACATGAACCACTTCTGGCTCGACCGGGCACGGCGACCAGTCGATCAGGCCCCGATCCAAGAAAAGATGGTCTTGTTCTGGCATGGCTTTCTCTGCTCCGGCATGAAGAAGGTTGGCGACCATCGGATGATGTTCGACCAGAATCGCCTGTTCCGCCGCCACGCATTGGGCCGTTTCGACACCTTGCTTTGGGAGACCTCGATCGACCCAGCGATGCTGACATACCTCGACAACCGTCAGAACACGGTCGGCAACGTCAACGAGAACTTTGGCCGCGAGCTCCTGGAGCTCTTCTCCCTGGGCGTTGGCAACTTCACCGAGGAAGATGTCCGATCCTCAGCCAGGGCGTGGACCGGTCATGGCCTTGGCCGCGACAAGCGCTACCGATTCGATCCCGCCGCCCACGACAATGGCAGCAAGCGCTTCCTTGGAGCTTCCGGCAACTGGAACGGGCAAGACATTATCCGCCTGATCGTTGAACGGCGTCGTGATGTTCATGCTCGTCTTGTCTGCCGCAAACTCTGGTCGTTCTTCGCCTACCCGGTCGGCCCGGACGATCCTGAGGTAGCCGACATCGTCACTGTCTATCGACAGAAGCTCGATATCGGCGACACGGTGCGAGCGATCTTCCTTCACCCGAGGTTCCGATCAGAACGAAGCATCCAGGGTCTGGTCCGAAGTCCGATTGAATTCGCCGTCGCGGCGATGCGCCACACCCGCCTCGCCTGTGACCAAGCCCATCCCGAGTGGTACCTGACGGCGATGGGGCAACGGCCTTTCGATCCGCCCAACGTAAGCGGCTGGCGCCAGAATGACTACTGGATTTCGGAGTCGGCGATCTGGGCCAAGGGCACGATGGCGTCTCACCTGCGCTGGCTCACCTATGACCGGGGAGATCTCGACCACATAGCCGACGTGGTCAGCTACAACCCTCGCGTCTACAAGATAAGCACTGATGAGGCCGTCTCGGCCGCCATGGTCAACTACAACATGCGGCTCTCAAGCCCCCGTACCCGGCGGGCACTGCTCGACTATGTCGATGCGGAACGTCGTTCGGACCATGGTTGGGGCCAACAGGCCGGGCTTCTCATGCTTCCATTACTCACACCGGAGTTTCAGCTCGCGTGAACGATCTCAGCACTGCCCATATCGTCGACTCTCTGTCGCAACCAACCGATCCGACCGTCAACGTTGGCCGAAGGCGCTTTCTCCAAGCGATCGGTGCCGGCGTGGCGATCACTGCCATGCCGACCTGGCTCGCCTCCGAGGCTGCGGCGGCTACCCCGCTTAGGGCCGCCGACGGTGTTCTCGTCCTCCTGACAATGGGGGGAGGCAATGATGGTCTCAACACCTTCATTCCCGTCAGAAATGGGACGTACTACGACCGTCGAGGTTCGCTCGCCATCAAGGGTGCCGACGCCATCCGTCTCAGCCGCGACCGATCGCTGCACCCCGCTCTCCCTTTCATGAAGAAGCTCTGGGATCGCGGCGATCTCGCCGTCATCGATGGCGTCGGACAGAGTAGCGCCGGACTGAGCCATTTCGTTTCGATGGGTCAGGTCATGGCGGCCAACGGAACCAAGACCGTTGGCAACACGGGCTGGCTTGGCCGCTTTCACGATGCCTCTGGTTCGTCGAACCCCTTCCACTCGGTTTCGATCGCACCGTCAGTACCTTTGGTGCAGGCTGGCCGCGACCGTCGGGCTATCGCAGTAGCCGAACGCAGGAACAAGATCTTTCAGACCGCCGGTCTCGACCCCACCTATGCACGGCAGTACGCAGCGCTGAAGGCGATGGGCAATGAGCACAGCGGTCTTGGCTATCTCGGCGATCGCCTGGCTGATACCGGAGCTCGCGCCGTCGACCTCGCAACCCAGCTTCAACCCCTGGTCCAGGATGACCAGGACGAGCCGGAGGTCGTGACCAAACTTCGCTTGGCCGCCCGCCTCATCAACGCCAACCTCGGTGTGCGGATCATCTCCATCATTTACGGGGACTTCGATACCCACGCCAATCAGCTCGTCATGCACCAAGCTCGCATGTCGGAGCTCAACAGTGGTCTGGAAACGTTCTACGCTGAGCTCGATACAGCTTTTACTGACCGATCGCTGATCGTCGGCACCTCTGAGTTTGGACGTCGGGTAGCCGCGAACGGAAGCGGCACCGACCATGGGGCGGCCAACTCGTTCTTCGCCGTTGGCAGTCAGGTCAACAAGGGCTTCTACGGAGACCTTCCTTCCCTTCGGGCCCTCGACCGGTACGGCAACCTCCGACCAACCATCGACTACCGCCATCTCTATGCCAACATCGTCACGACCTGGCTCGGCGGCGACGCCGCCGAGATCGTCGGCCGTAACTATGGCGACCTCGGTCTGCTACGGGCCCCAGCGACGAAGCCGAGCCGTCGGGGCAAGCCATCGGCAACCCCATCGGGCCTTATGGCCCAGAGGGCCTCGATCACAAGGCTCTACCTCGCCTACTTCGATCGAGCGCCAGACGATGCTGGCCTACGGCACTGGTCAGAGGCTCTCCAGTCGGGGAGCACCCTCGCCAACGTTTCGACCGCACTAGCTGGCTCCGCCGAGTTTGAGAAACTCTACGGATCGGTCGACAACAAGCGCTTCGTCGAGCTCGTCTACGCCAACGTGCTCGGCCGAAAGCCCGACGCCGCGGGAGCTCGTCACTGGCGAGAAGCGCTGGCTTCGGGAGCGGGTCGGGGCAAGGTCATGACACAGTTCTCCGAATCGGCCGAGAACAAGAAACGCACCGCCGACATCGTGTGGCGGACCGAACTCACCGGGGAGATCGGTCGGCTCTATCGAGCCTACTTTGGCCGAGCCGCCGACCGAGCTGGCCTCGAGTTCTGGACCAATACCGGATCTCCGGCCAAGACCGTCAGCGAGGCCTTCGCCACCTCGGCTGAATTCACATCACGCTACGGCTCACTCGGCCACGCCGAGTTCGTAGACCTGGTCTACAAGAACGTGCTCGGTCGCGCCGCCGACAAGGCGGGCCGACAGCACTGGATCAAGCAACTGGTTGGGGGCCGGTCTCGAGGCGCAGTCATGCTCGCCTTCTCAAATTCGGCCGAATTCAAGGCCAAGGTCAAGCGGTTGACGTAGCATCATCGTCCGTAGCGCCTTCGGCTGCCGCCCGGAGTCCGGTGAGCACCCGATCTGGTGTCAGCGGGAACTGGCTGAACCACACGCCAGTGGCATCGTGGAGGGCGGCCACGATTGCGGGAGCATACGGAATCAGCGGCATCTCGGCCATCCCCCGGGCTCCCAGCGGGCCGTGGGGATCGGGATGCTCAAGCAGAACTGAACGCACCCGTTCAGGGATGTCGCCAATCCCCGGGATTAGATACGAGCTGAAGCGAGGATTGAGCGTTCTACCCCCATCGACGACCAGATTCTCCGACAGGGTGTAGCCATGGGCCTGAATGACGCCACCCTCGACCTGCCCCTCGGCCAGTTGCGGATTGAGCACCTTGCCGAGATCGACGGCACACACAACGTCGTGAACAATGACGTGGCCGGTTGCGATATCGACCGACAGGTCGACGGCTTCGGCAACGTACCCGTAGGCAAAGTTTGGTGTGGTCGGTGCGCCTTCGGGATCGAGCGGCTCGGTCGGAGGCGGCACATAACGGAACGTGCCAACGGCCGGTCGTTCACCGTTTCGCCAAGCCTTCTCCGCCTCCTCAGCCGCTCCCAGCACCGCATTGCCGGCCATGAACGAAAGTCGCGATGCAGAGGCCGAACCGGAATCCCCGGAACTTGCGGTATCAGAGAATGTTCCCTTCACCTGAGAAGGGTCAAGGCCTAGGGCATCGGCCGCCAGCTGAACCATGACGGTGTGATGGCCCTGGCCCACCTCGGCGCCTGCGATCCTGAGTTCGGCCTGTATCGGTTGCTCGTCCCCTGGGTCATGGGTCTCGTCTCCCTTCAAGACAATCTCAGCCTCGCTGCGTTCAGGGAAACCGAAGGAGAAACCGACGTTCTTGTAGGCACAGGCGAAACCTCGCCCTCGGCGAGCGGACTCGGCCGATGGCGGCAAGGAGGCGAACGAAGCGATAGGGACTGGCTCGGCGAGAGGCGCCCACCACTGAGCGGCATCGGCACAGGCCTCGACCACCTCAGGGATCGAGACACCAGCTGGCATCACGGTTCCGGTGATACCGACAGAGCCCTCGTTGAGAAGGTTCCGACGCCTTATCTCGACGGCGTCGATACCGCAGGCTTCGGCTAGACGATTCATCTGAGACTCGGCGACGAAACACCCTTGCGGCGAGCCAAAGCCGCGGAAGGCACCACCTGGTATGGCGTTGGTATAGACAGCCCATGAGTCGACGCGGGCGTTGGGCACCTCGTAGGGGCCCGTCACGCACAGATGAAGGTTTCCAAGGACCTTGTTGGTGGTGTAGTTGTAGCCGCCAGCGTCGAGGTAGCAATCAGCCTCCACCGCGACCAAGCGCCCTTGTTCGGTCGCCCCCCACCGGGTCGTGACCCGACCCCGATGGCGTTTGTGGTGGCCAAGAATTGACTCTTCGCGCGACCATTCGGATCGTACGGGGCGATCGATGCCCAACGCCGCCAGCTTTCGAACCGCCAGAGCGATGACGATCTGGAGGCTCATGTCCTCCTTGCCTCCAAAGGCACCGCCGATGGCCCGGTAGATGATCCGCACCTGATCGGGAGCGATCTGAAGCGCATGGGCGACCTGCTCCTGATCCTCATGTGTCCACTGCCCGGCGGTTTCGATGGTGATACGACCCTCATCGTCGGTGTAGCCGAGGGCTGCCTCTGTTTGGAGATAGGCGTGTTCTTGATAAGGGAACTCGTAGGTGGTTTCGACAATGACGTCAGCCGTGCTCATGGCGGTGACGGCATCCCCCTTGCGGATCACGTAGTGGTGATAATCATTCCGACCAGGGTTGTTGACCGCTGAGTTGGTTTCAGGGTGGAGCAAGGGGGCGTCGGGGGCTAGCGCCGCGTCGATGTCGGCAACCACCTCAAGGAGCTCCCACTCGGCCTCGATCAGGGTGGCGGCCCGTTCGGCCTGGCGCTCGGTCTCGGCTATGACGATGGCGAGATGGTCGGCCTCCCAACGCGAGATTGATGGGTCCACGGTTTCTGGACCACGACTGGCCTCGCTGACGGGACCGATGAGGACCGGCTGGTCGAAGACGGTCAGTCCATAGTCGTTGCGTGGTACGTCGGCCGCCGTCACGACGCATACGACGCCGTCGGCGGCTTCAGCCGCTGACACGTCGAGGTTTCGGAGTCGAGCGTGCGGCTGGTTGGTGAAGACGACCTTGGCATGCAGCGCCGACGGGGCGTCAATATCACCGACGTAGAGGGTGGCGCCCGTCGTCTTGCCTTTCCCGTCGGCTCGGTTCAACGCGGTTCCAACCGATACCGGTGAAGCCTCGGGCCAGCTTCCGACGCTGGAGTTCGAGTCGGTCATCGCGTGCCGCCCTCGTGCTCGAAGGAGCTCACACTCATCCTCGACTCGATCTGGGCCCGTAAGGCGTCTTCGATCTTGTAGTAGCCGGTGCATCGGCACAAATTGCCCGCCAGGGCGGCCTTGATGGCCCCCTCGCGCATCACTGGGCTATCGGTGCTTGGATAGTCGTCGAGTAGTTTTGCCGCCGACATGAGGAAGCCGGGAATGCAGTAGCCACATTGCACACCCCCGGCGTCGACAAAGGCGTCCTGTAGCTCGTGGTGATGTTCGGCCAGGCCTTCAATCGTCACGACCGTCGCCCCGTGGGCTCTCGTCTCCGGGATCAGGCAGCTCAGCACGGCTCGATCGTCGAGATGTACGGTGCACGCCCCACATTCGCCTTCGGCACATCCTTCCTTCGTGCCGCTCAAGCCGCGGTGGCGCAACCACGCAAGCAAGGTTCCGCCACCGAAAGGACCGTCTATGGTCTCACCGTTCACCTCAGCCACGATCGGGTCGCCTAGAGCGTGCTCGGCGCTGAACCGGTCGCCGGTCGGCCACGGCCCGGCGTCGCCTAACACGACCGGGTTGGCCGGTATCGTCGTTCGGGTTGTATCGCTGGCGACCGCGTGAAGAGCCCGCCGAACCATCTCACCGACTAGGGAGCTTCGATACCGGGCCGACGACCGGAGATCATCGATCGGCGACACCGCGTTCGCGGCCAGCTCGGCGGCGTTGACAATTCGCTCTTCGGTCAGATTGTGGCCGACGAGCGCAGCTTCAGCGTCATCGATACGAACGATCGTCGGTGCCACACTGCCGAGCGAGAGTCGAGCTTCGGTGACCGGGGCGTTGATTCCACCATCGAATCGGCAGGCAACGGCGAGGTGTACGACGGAGATGGCCTGCGATCGTCGAAGACCGAGCTTGACGTACACAGAGCGCCAGGTGTCGTCGAGGGCATCGAAGCTAATCGCGGTGACCAGCTCGTCGGGTTCAAGCACCGTCTTGCGCACACCGAGGTGAAATGCCGACAGCGCCACCGTTCGGCTTCCACCCTGTGACACGAGGGTGAGTTCAGCGTTCAGAACGGCTAGTGCGCTTATGGTGTCATTGGCGGGACTGGCGGTGACGAGGTTCCCGGCCACGGTGGCTCGGTTCCGCAGCTGGGGTGAACCAACTTCAAGGCAGGCTTGAGCCAGGGGCAGCGCCAACCGTTGCAGCAAGGGGCTCGCCGCGCATTCGGCGTGGGTTGCGAGAGCGCCGATCGTGATCCGTCCACCGGACTCCGAGATCTCGCCCAACCCATCCAGCCTGGTCAGGTCGACAAAGACCTCGACGTCGCCGTGCTCAGATCGATCGACCTCTACCATCAGGTCGGTTCCACCGGCGAGGGGCTTCGCCCGAGGACCGTGCTCGGCCAACAAGGCCAGCGCTACTTCCAGCGATCCTGGCGTAGCGACCCGGGCGAGGAGTGTCGACGGGCGCTGAATCGGGTGCAATGCGAGGCGTTCTGTCATGTTCCTCCGTTGTAGATAATGCCACCACCGAGGGCATACCCAGCGAGCAGGGCCGCCGCTTCTTCCCGGCAAACATCCCGGGTCACGGAGATACCGCGTCGCTCGAGTTCGCCAAGCCAATCGTCGGGCTTAGCCCCTTCATCAAAGCCGACAGCTCGCGCATCCTCGTCGCGGGCGGCAATGATCAAGGATGACACGCCAGACCATGGCGTTGCCCCGAGACACATGGCGCAAGGCTCAGCCGAGGTGACAAGCGAAAAGGATCCAGCCGACCGGAGATCCCAGCTGCCCAGCCGCTGACAAGCGGCGGCGATGGCCACAATTTCGGCGTGGGCGATCGGCGCATTGTCGGGTACCACTCGATTGATTCCCGGGGCTATGAGCAAGCCGTGCGCGTCGAAAACGGCCGCTCCAAAGGGGCCACCACCATCCTCGATATTGCGGGCCACAAGCCCGAGAACGAACTCGACCTGTTGTTCGGGAAGCGGAAGTGGACCGAGGTCACGCCCTGCTTCCCAGGCCCAATCGGGGACACCAATCGTGATGGTTGAGACTTCTGGATTCATCGACCTACTCATCGGCCCTTTGCCTCGGTTCTGCAGCCTCACGGCGCACACGAACGGCCTGACTCGAACTTTACATTCTGTCAAACAGCGTAGCCTGCCGATAGCGGAGCTGGAGACGATCAGCGAATCCTTCTCACCCCAAAGTCTGGGTGCAAGCCACGCCTTTCTACCCGGTGGGCGGTGAGGTGAACACGAGTGCGCCGTCGTCGAGATCGGCTTCGGGAAGCTCTTTGGACTCGGTCCAGTAGTCCTGTTGGTGAACCCACGGGTGGTGTTCACCCTGCTGAGGCAAGAGGTGGATGCTTCGCATCAAATAGCCGGGATTGAAGTCTTCGGCCTGGACCCACGGATGCAGTTTCATATCCTCGTCCTCGGACCGCAACGCCGGGACCACGACATCGGCGCCCTGGTCGTCCATATGGTTCAGCAGACGACACAAGAAGTCGCCGAGCAGGTCGGCGCGCAATGTCCAACTCGCCCGGAAGTAACCGAAGACCCACATCATGTTCGGGATGCCGGTGAACATGGCACCCCGGTAGCTCACCGTTTTTGAGAAGTCGAGCGGTTGATCATCGATCACAAAGTTGATGTCGCCCAGAACGTTCAGGTTGAAACCCGTCGCAGTGATGATGATGTCGGCTTCGAGGTGCTCTCCCGATGCCAAGGCGATGCCGTTCTCGGTGAACGTTTCGATCTCATCGGTTGCGACCGAAGCCTTGCCGGCGGCAATCGCCTTGAACAGGTCGCCGTCGGGGACCTTGGCCAACCGCTGTCGCCATGGTCGATAGGAGGGCGTGAAGTGTGGAGCCAGCTCGTAGTCTTCGCCTAGATGCTCCCTTATCCCATCGAAGAGCATCTCCTTCACCGCTTCCGGCTGTTCGAACGACAACCGGGTAACCTCCTGCTGTTCTTTCAGGATCTTGCGACGCACGATCTCATGAATCCACTCATCGGGGATCTCCAGGTCGCGCAACAGATCGGCCAACTCGTCCTGGTTCCGCCCCGAGAAGAAGTAGGTGGGTGACCGCTGAAGCATGGTCACGTGTTCACAATCGTCGGCCATCGCCGGAATCAGGGTGGCTGCGGTTGCACCCGAGCCGATCACGACCACCTTCTTTTCCTTGTAGTCGAGATCATCCGGCCACCGCTGGGGGTGCACGACGCGGCCTTCGTACTGGTCCATGCCCGGCCACTCAGGGGTATAGCCCTCACTGTGCCGGTAGTACCCCTGGCACATCCACAGAAAGCCGCACGTATAGACGGTTGGCTCATCACTGTCGGGGGTGCCGACCACGAGGGTCCACTGGCGATCCGAGGTCGACCAGGTTGCGTCGATGACTCGATGACCGTAGCGAATAAAGCGATCGAGCTTGTTCTCCTCGATCACCTCGCCCATATATTTCAAGATTTCTTCCGCCGACGCGATCGGCGCGCCAACCCATGGCTTGAACCGGTAGCCAAAGGTGTAGAGATCACTATCGGAGCGAATCCCGGGGTAGCGATGGGTACGCCATGTACCACCAAACGATTCCTGCGATTCAAGGATCATGAAGCTCTTGGTCGGGCACTGCTCGCTCAGGTGGCATGCACCGCCGATGCCGGAAATACCAGCGCCGACGATGAGGACGTCGACATGAACAGGTTGGGGCACGGCACTTCCCTTCGATCGGTGTACGCAACGGCAGAGACACCATTGGCGCCACCCTGCATACACCCTTGCTTGAGACCTAACTACTCTGTGATACACCGTCCGGACCGGCACCGCCAAACGCTATCGTTGCCAGCGATGGCGCTCCTCTCCCCCAGCAGGCCACGATCCACGCCAGGCGGTCCGATCGTCCTAACGGTCCTCATCCTCATCGGCCTTCTCTCCGCCTGCGCTGCCTCGACCGATGAGGTCGCCTCCTCGACGCCCAGCGTTGCCCCTCGCCGCTTCGACGGGGAGTATCGATTGATCTCGCTCACCGTTACCGGTGAGGAACAGCCGCTCCCAGCCTCGGCGACCATCGAGTTCGACACCGTAGATGGGCGCCTCGTCGTTCAAGCGGGCTGCAACACCTACTTCGGGTCCTTCAACCTGGCTGACGACGAGGCTGCAGGGTCGGCCTCGTTTACGGTGCCAGGGGGCACCAGCACCCCGTGTCCCGATGAGGTCGCAAACCAGGAGAAGGCGATCCTCATGGCGCTCGCCGACGTTACGTTTTGGCGGCAACTGCCGGAAGGGATCGAACTCAGCTCACCGACCGGTGAGCTGGTCATCCTTCAGCCTTGACACTCAGGCCAGTTCAGGGGCTGAGGTCTCGGTCTTTACCGTCTCGGATTCCACCGTCTCGGATTCCACCGTCTCGGCGTTCGCGGTCTCGGCGTTCGCGGTCTCGATTTCCGAAGTCTCGGGTGCTCGATGATAAATCTTGACCCGCAAGCCGCCATGGCCGAACGAGGTAACCGGCTTGAGTCGCCGATCGACCCCTCTGGCGAACGACGAGTCAGACGTAATCAGCGTGGTGTGATAGGCGGGCAAGCGTTCCCGGATCACCGAACCCAGCCGTCGATAGAGGGCCTCAAGCTTCACCCCACCAACCCGCTTTCCATACGGTGGGTTCGTGATCACATGGCCCGGCCCATGATCGCCATCGAGGTGGGAAACAACCCCCTCTTCAAAACGGATGAGGTCGGCCACACCCGCCGACTCGGCGTTCGCTCGAGCCCCAGCCAACACAGCGGCGTCGCGATCGCGCAGCAAGATCGGAACCCGCGCCTGGTCTCCATCCGGCTGGGCACGGTCCATCGATGCCTGAATACCACCGACGACCGAGGCCCAAGATCCGGTGTCGAAGCCGGACCAGTGCTGAAAGGCGAACTCACGCTCGCCGCCTGGTGGGAGGCCGGCGCGGCGTAGGGCAGCCTCAATACCGATGACGCCCGAGCCGCAGAAGGGGTCGACGAGAGCATCGTCTATTCCCCAGCCGGCGAGGTCGATCATGGCCGATGCCATCGTGGCCCGCAGAGGAGCTGATCCCGTGTCCTCGCGCCACGGCCGCAGATACAAGGCCTGACCGGAGGAGTCGGCCGAGATGGTGACGGTGTTGCGTTCGATGCGGACGATAAAGAGCTGCTCTGGTCCCCCGATCGTCGGAGGAATGCTTACCTGGTGGAGACGTTGAGCGATCGCTTTGGAATGGTAAAGCTTCGAGGCGTTGGTGGAGATCCGAAACCGCGGAGCAAAGCCCGACGGAATCCACCGGTTCCAATCGATCATCGCCGCGTGTTCCTGGAGGTGAGCGAAGTCGGTGGCACGGAAGGTCGCAACCCTCACCGTTACCCGGTTGGCGCTGCGGAGCCAGACGTTGGCCGAATAGAGCTGGCGGTCGTTTGCGTTGCACTCAACGACCCCGCTGCCGGCAGGCTTTGGTTTCAGGCCTAGGGCCTTCAACTCAGCAACGCATACCGGCTCGAGCCCTGGTGTGCAGGTAACAGCAATGACGTGACGGTCGGATCGGGAACGGCCCGACGTTGATGATCCCATGAGGCCTCCAGGCTAGGCCTGTGACCGGCCGAAGAACGACTGACCCTGGCCGCTAGCTCGCCACTCGGAGCGTGCGGGCGTGAAGGCGCAGTGCCCGTTCTAAGAGCTTTGCATCGCCGAGATGACGTCGGAGCTGTCGCTCGAGGCCCGCAATGGGGTAAAGGTTTTGTGGAGCGCGCGCATCCTTGTGTGGCTCGCTGGCGAAGCGAGGCAGCGTAGCCGTCACCTCATCAGCCCTAGCCACAGCGCAGCTACTGTCGCCCAGCGCTGGCAGTTCGAGGCGCACGATGCCACTGAGGTTGTGGCTCCTTGGACCTGGCAGTCGCATATACCAAGACCAGGTTGCCCACTCGCCGCCGACCCGGAACAGAGGTGTGCGTTGGCCAACGTCGAGCTGACCGATGACAGGTCGAAGCTCAGGGTCGAGATAGTGCACGTGCTGTGTCTTTACATAGCCAACCCCGTGAGGGAAGTCTCTGCGGGCAAGCGGCCCATCAAAGACCACCATCGCCTGAGGGCCGAGCGTGGCCGACAGCTCGTGTTCGACCTCTGTCATGTGATTGTGAACCGCCAGGTAGGTCGCCTCGGCGCCGTCGCCAGCTACATCGCGCACCTCATAGCTGACCTGGGTCCCGAGGCCTCCCGGATTGGTCAAGGCTTCGGCCTCGGCCGATGCGGTGTAAAGCCCGCGCTTCACGATGACGGCCTCAATCGATGCGCTGTTCGGGGTGCAGAGCACGGCCCCGGCGGCGACGGTCGCGCACACCCCCGGTTGCGATGTGCCGTCTGGCTCGGCGATCCAGATTCTGGCGTCGATGCGACGAACACCGTCGACGAAGATGACGGCATGGGGCACCGTCACATCAGACGACGGGTCGATCGGCTTCCATGAATCGGGCGGGACTTCGACGGCGACATCGACCGGACGGGCCGACTCTCGCTCATCGGCCTCGCGATTCGATGTGCCGTAGGCCGGATCCCAGGTTTCAACCGCAAACTGCATCAGCCTGCAAACTACACGGTTGTAGGTCATTCAGGGTGGATGCGTATCGCTGCTCGGTAGTCGCGATCAGCGATCACCACCTAGATGATGGCGGCGACCGGTTCAAGACCGACAAGACTCGCCGACGAACCCGTGGGCCCCTTACGAACCTCGAAGCGAGCCGGCATTCGCTCGGCCAGCTCGGCCACATGAGTGACGATGCCGATCAGCCTGCCTGTCGAGGCCAGCTCCTCGATCGCCACGGCGACAACGTCGAGCGTCTCCGGGTCGAGAGTGCCAAATCCTTCGTCGAGAAACATCGACTCAAGCCGCGGCGCGTCGACTGGCGCCAGGTCGGAAATCGAATCGGCCAAGGCCAGGGCCAAAGCCAACGAAGCCAGGAAAGTCTCGCCTCCCGAGAGGGTTCGCACGTCGCGCCGTTCGTCGGCGTTGGCGTGATCCAGAATCGCGAACTGGCGTTCGTCAACGACCAGCGAGTACTGGCCGCGGGACAGATCGAGTAGCCACACCGTGGCCCGCCTCACGATCGTCTCCAAGGCCTCGTCGAGCAGCCAACCCTCGAAGTAGTTGGCCTGCAGATGAAGCCCGACCATACGGTTGAGGTCTCTCAGCTCAGCCAGATCAAGCGCCTGGGCGACCAGACGCTCGTAGGTCGCACGGCGTTCGTCAGCAATCTGTAGAGCCGAGCGGGCCTCACCGCTGGCGATAGCGAGCTGTTCGACCAGCCGGTCTGGCGCGGCGCTGACACCTAGCGCCTCCGCTTCGCCTCGAAGAGTCGAGTCGAGTCCTTCTTTCTTCTGAGCTAGATTCTTGCCCTCATCGGCCAGCTTCGTGCGTTCCCCGCGAAGCTGGACCGCGGTCGCTTGCGCCCAAGAAGTCATCGACGCCCAATCCTCGGCCAACGACGACCCATCGAGCGTCGGCGGGCCTAGTTCGACGACACCATCGCGAGCTGTCGCCAACTCCAGGCGAAGGTTCTTTGCCATCGCAGCAAGTTCCTTGAGGCCAACCTCGGCCCGCTCAACCCGGGCTTCGGCCGCTGCCACCCGTCTCGTTGCTTCATCCCTCCGGTGCTCAGCCAGCCCCACGAGTTCGATCTCATCCTCGATCCCAGCGATCGCCGACGGTGAGACGTTCGCCTCGCCGCCCGTGGCCTTAAGCACCAGTGCGCGCCGGGCCTTGAGCCGCTCGATCGCCTCGCTCGATGCTTTGGCCGCTGCTGCCGCTTCCACTGCGGCGGCGCTGGCTGTTTTCGATGCTTCCGTCGCCTTCTTGACGAGGTTGGTGGCGCTGGCGAGTTCGGCGCCAACGTCATGGGATGGCACGCTTCCCACCTCTTGATGACAGACCGGGCACGGTTCGCCAACAACGAGTGTCGCCGTCCACTCGTGGGCCGAGGCTGCGTTGCGGACCAGCGCCAGCTCACTCTCCCTCATCTCCAGTTCTTCCAACGCTGCGGCCGCTTCATTGTCGAGCCGCTCCCGGCTCGATTCTCGCTCCTCGATTTGTGTTCGGGCCTCATCGATCTCGGCGTCGAGCTCGATACGTTGACGTAAACCACCCAAGGCGGCCATGAGTGTCGCTCGGTCGCTCAACCCGCTCATTGCTTCGAGTGCGGCATCCCGTTCAGATCGGGCCTCGATGAGAGCGCTAGCCGCCAGCTCGAGCGTCTTCTCAGCTGCCGCCAACTCTTCAGAATCTTGCGATACCGCAGGTGGCGGTGCCGCTAGGTCGTCGAGTCGTTCCACCAGGTGATCGATGGCGGTGCAGCGAGAACGTAGAGGAATCAAGGCCGCTTCGATTTCGGTCAATTCCAGCAATCTTGCGTCGAGCCCGGCCCGCAGTTCATCCAAGGCCTCAAGCCGCTCCACCAGGACCGAAAGCGTTTGTTTGTCGGCCGGAAGATGACGATCCCGTTCAGCTTCGATCACCTCGACCTGCTGGGCGGAGCGTTTCGCCTCGTCTCGGGCCAAGGTGCCCATGCGCGAGTAGATTTCAAGGTCGAGTAGGCGCCGCAGTAACCGCTGTCGGCTGGCGGGTTCGTCTCGAAGAAACTGAGCGAACTCACCCTGCGGCAACACGATGGTGCGGGTGAACTGAGCGAAATCCAAGCCAAGAAGCTTCACCACCATCTCGTCGAGCTCCTTGACGGAGCCGGCGACCGAGGTTGTCGCCTCGTCCAGGCCCCAGCGTCCATCGAAGCGCTCTAGGCGTGCTTCTCGGGTGCTTGCGCCTGCCTTCGTGCGCCGGAGCACGCGCACCGCGGTATATCCAATACCGCCCAGTTCGAAGTCGAGGCGCACCTTGGCTTCGTTTGCCAGCTGATGGATGACCGGTGCAACAACGTTGGCGTTGTCGTAACGGGCGACGGAGCCGTAGAGGGCGAAGGTTATGGCATCGATGATTGTTGACTTGCCAGCGCCGGTCGGCCCAGTGAAGGCGACGAGTTCGAGTCCATCAAAGTCGAGCACCGTCCTTTGGCGAAAGGTGGCGAAGCCTTCGAGTTCGAGCCGGAGCGGCCTCATGATTGGGCTCGCTCGTAGAGATCGATGAAGAGGTCATCGAGGCGACTATCGGCCACCCCAGCCTCGCCCAAGTACTCGGCGAAAAGTTGTTGTGGGGATCGGCCCTCACGCTTCGACCGGGGCGCTGGACGGGAATCGTCGCGCTCGACGCGCACATCCACCACACCCGGCCCGAGGAGTGTGCGAACAGTTTCGGCCAGGCCAGCCTTGGCTGGCTCGGTAACCCGCACCCGCAACCAGGTCTCCTCCAGCTGGTCACCCCCAACCTCGACGATGGCTTCAAGCTCGGCCACCGTGCCCTTCAGGGTTCGCAGATCCCAACCCTGGGTGAGGCCAACACCCTCGACCTTGGCTGGAAGCCCGGGTTCGATATCGACGACATTCACCTGCTTGTGCTGCTGCTGCTCCCCAAAGTCGAGCTGCAGTGGCGAGCCACAGTAGTGGATTGCGGTGGGCCCTGGGATCTTCTGCGCTCGGTGAAGGTGGCCTAGGGCTACATACCCGGCGGTGGTTGGCAGATCGAGCGAGGAAATTGAATAGTCTTCGACAAGGTGGGCTGGGCGTTCGCCACCCCCGATCTGACCACCCAACACGAAGGCGTGGGCCAGCACAATGTTGACCGCGTCAGCGGTGAAACCAGCGGTGAGGGCAGCCAAAACGCGAGCCAGTCGCTCGCCATAGTTCTGAGCATTCTCATAGGCGGCAGCGTCCATCAGATCACGAGCCTTGACGATCGAACGTTGCGACACGAACGGCAATAAGGCGATCCGAGCCAGCCCAACTCCATCGACCTCAATCGTTGCGACGCCACCGTCGCTTGGGGCCTTCGGCGCAGACGCCGCGTGGATTCGCCCGAGGGCAAGCAGGGGCGCAAGGGCTTCGAAGCGACGAGGATTGTCGTGGTTTCCAGTGACCATGACGACCGGTGCAACCTCGGCCAGGTCGAGAAGTGCACGATGAACGATCGATTCGCTCTCAGCACTCGGGGCCGACGTTTCATAGAGATCCCCGGCTACCAGGACCACGTCGACCTCGCGATCGGCAGCGATAGCAGCGATCTCCGCCAACACCGCCCGATGTTCGCCAGCGCGGCTGTGGCCGCGAATCGTCTTACCGACATGCCAATCAGAGGTGTGGAGAAGTCGCATCAGCCCAGCCCGGCGAACGGATCCTCATCGGATGGGCTCGCGTCGCCGGAGGCGCGGCCCACCTCGGCGGGGCGGGTAGCCCAGGCCGGAAAAGGGAACTCGATCAGCAGCGGAACGGGTAGCCGTGGCTGGGCGAGGTACATCGAACCTGGCTTGAGAATCGTTGCTCGTTGCCGCGCTACCGCGGGTAGAAAGCCATACTCATCGCGCCGAGCCTCGGCCGCGTCTAAGCGGCCGACAACACGGATGGCGCTGTTGGCCACCACTCGGCGCTCAACCTCGCTTGCGGTCTGCTGGGCGCCGATGAGAATGATGCCGAGGGATCGGCCGCGCTCAGCCACATCGAGGAGAATCTCCTTGATCGGACTCGACGAATCGCGGGGCGCGTACTTATTTAGCTCATCGAGCACGACGAACTGGAGCGGTAGCGCCGAACCGCTTCGTTCTTTCGCATCGAAGGCTTGGCGGAGCACGACACCAACGACAAATCGTTTCGCTCGATCGTGGAGTGAGTGGATATCGACCACCGTGACCTGATGGGCATCGAGGTCGAGGCCACTACGGCGACCATCGGAAACATCGGCCCGAACCAGATGCTCGACGTGACGACGGGCGGACGAGAGGCGCCGAACGAATGCATTGATCGTGCCCGACCCGACAGCTCGGCCCGTCCACCGCTGATCAGGGGCGTCGTCGGGGTCGACGGGGATCAGCTTGTCTTCGATGGCGGAAACGAGCTCGTTGAAGGTGCGAATCAGGCGACCATCGAAGCTGACGGCGCCGTCGCCCGCCTCTTCTAAAGCGGCCAGCCGGTCGGTAACAGCCTGGGCCACAATCGTGTACTGCTGGCGTTCGTCTTCAGCATCGGCGAAGAGGAACGGCATGAGTCGCTGCTGACAGAACTCAGCGATCGTCCAATAGAACGGATGCACGCCGAGCTTCCGTGAGCCGGTGGCCGGCGTTGCGTTCGGGTCGCCTGGTCGAGGCGGGGCCAGGATGCCGACATCGCGAAACGGGCCCGGCTGCAACCCCATCGGTTTGTAGCGCAAGGCCGCCTGCTCATCGAGCATGCCGTTGTGCTGATCGAGGAAGAGGAGATCTTCGCCCTTCACATTGAAGATCAGGGCCTTCGTGTTCGTAGCAGCCGCTCCGAGGGCGGCGGAATGAAAGATTGAGTAGAGCAGGAAGGTGGCGTAGCTCGTCTTGGTCGCCACGCCCGAGATACCCGAGATGTTGATATGGGCGCCCTTGGTGCCGTCGACGAAATCGAAATCGAGGTAGACCGGCTCATCAGCACGCGACAGCCCCGCAGGTAAACGGCGGTCATGGGCGACCATGTCAAACGATAGAGCGACATCTCGTTCGAGGTCGGTGGCGATGCGGACCGGCGTCCCAGGCAGCGGCGGCACAAGAATCTCAGGCTCAAAACGCGTGGGTTGCACCAGAGCGGCCTCACTGACCTGGCCCGGCAACACCCCCTCGGAGATCAGGAACACATCACTTTGGAAGACTGCGCCCTCATGCCGAGCCCGCAGCTGACTAACGACCCCAAAGATGTGCACGACGCGTCCGTCGGGAAGGGTGCGATCAAGGGCAACGACATCGTCGAGCTGGAGTGTTCGATCCGGCGCAACCGCGACCCAAAACTCCAAAGGCGTCGCATCGTCGACGCCGATCACCTGTCCGACGATCGGTGGTCCGGGGTCTGTCATCTTCGCCTCGTCCTCCGGTCAAGCGACACTGAACTACACAACGGACTACAGAACATCGAACTACAGAACATCGAACAACACGACACTGAGCAGCAACACCATTCCTGGTCGATTTCGGTAGTCGATTTTGCTGTCGACTCTAGTGTCACGTTGCTCCGCCATGGCCACAACTACTACCAAAGAACCTAGACCGCACCGGTGACATGTTGGGCGACCGCTATCCAGATTCTTTGTCTAGATTTGTGGCATGTCTGTCACAATCATCACCGGGGCGAGTAGAGGTATCGGTGCCGCAACAGCCCGCAGGCTGGCGACTACGCCGCCTGGCGGACCCTCTACAACCCTTGTCATCGGCTACACGTCGAATGAGGTGGCCGCCCACAACGTCGTCGACGAACTCGAACAGCGAGGGACCAAGGCTGTCGCGGTGCAGGCCGACATCGCGCTGGAAGCCGACGTTGAACGCCTCTTCGCTCAAGCCGACGAACTCGGTCCGCTCACCGCCCTCGTCAACAATGCGGGCATCGTCGCTCCGATCGCACCGTTTGAGACCTACAGCGCCGAGCGGATCCAACGTCTGATGGCGGTCAACGTCACCGGCGCCTTCCTCTGTGCTCGCGAGGCGGTCCGGCGGCTCTCGACCGAACTGGGCGGACCCGGCGGGGCGATTGTCAACGTCTCGTCCCGAGCCTCAACGATGGGAAGCCCAAACGAGTTCATCGACTACGCCGCCACCAAGGGAGCGGTCGACGCGATGACGATCGGCCTGGCCGCCGAACTCGGCACCCGTGGTGTTCGAGTCAACGCCGTGCGACCTGGCCTGATCGAGACAGAGCTTCACGCCGACACCGGCCATCCCGACCGGGTCGAACAGCTCGTCGCCAACGTTCCCATGCGCCGAGCTGGTTCGGCTGAAGAGGTAGCAAACCTCATCGTCTGGCTGCTCTCAAGCGAAGCATCCTACGTAACGGGCGCACTGATCGACGTCGGCGGTGGGCGCTAGCGAGAGCGGCAATCATCCAGCCCGTCGGCGAAAGGTAATCAGCGACGCAGCTGAGGAGCAATCATCTAGCCTGATCCGATGGAACGACGCACACTCGGATCGACCAACTTGTTGGTGTCCCCCCTCGGATTCGGCACCTCGCCTCTAGGCAGCATGCCCGAGACCTACGGTCACGAGGTCGACGAACAGAGGGCGTTGCAGACACTGCACGCCATGTTCGAATCTCCGGTGAACCTCATCGACTCGTCTCGCAACTATGGCGAAGGCCGTTCCGAACAGCGAGTCGGTAAGGCCTTGGCCACCGGCACGGCCCCCTCCGATCTCGTTCTGAGCACCAAGCTCGATCGTTCGAGCGATACCGGACGCTTCGATGCGGCTCGAGCGCGTGAGTCGTTTGAGGAGAGTTTGGAAGCTCTCGGTCGGGACCGAGTCGATATCCTCCACCTCCATGATCCCG
Organism: uncultured Acidimicrobiales bacterium; assembly: GCA_937922045.1. Lineage (GTDB taxonomy): Bacteria > Actinomycetota > Acidimicrobiia > Acidimicrobiales > SZUA-35 > JAHELU01. The sequence continues at coordinate 20,126 of CAKZXA010000116.1, forward strand.
AGCATGCGGCCGACCTCGACGAGATCGTCAGGCCAGGTGGAGCGATGGATGAGCTCTTCCGACTCCGCGATGAGGGCTTGGCCACCTCGGTCGGACTAGCGATGGGCCAACTCGAGCTGATGACTCAGCTCGTCAACCGCTACGACTTCGACGTCATCTTGAACCACAACCGCTACACGCTGCTAAACAGGTCAGCGGCCAGCCTTTTTGATACTGCGGCACAGCGCGGGATCGCCGTGTTCAATGCGGCACCCTATGCTGGCGGCGTCTTGGCCAAAGGAACCGGGGCGGTCCAACGCATCACCTACCAAGACGCTGATGAGGAAACGCTCAGGCCGATCCGCACCCTCGAATCGCTTTGCGGCCGGCACAATATTCCGCTCGGCGCTCTCGCCCTTCAACACTCCATCCGCGATCCTCGAATCACGTCGACCATCATTGGGGTCTCGCGCCCTGAGCGCGTCGAGCAGAGCATCGAGTGGGCGGCCACCGCCATCCCCGACGAGGTCTGGGACGAACTGGCCACCCTCCCCTACAGCACCGAAGATCCTGAAGCGGGTCGAGACTGGGTTCCCGGATGAGCCCAAACCAGCCCTAGCGACGGGGCGTCCAACGGAACCGCTTGATCACGAAGACCGCGGCGGCGACTCCCCACGCCAGCACCACCGCCCAGTGTTCGAACGGCACGCTCTTGTCATCCCAGACAAGTCCGGCCTCGATTGAGCGGGCAAAGTGGTGAAAGGGAAGCACGCGGCCAATGGCGCCGATCCATGACGGCATCAAATCCATTGGGAAAAAGATGCCGCTGATGAAATACAAGGGCAGGGCCACCCCTTGAACGACCGATGGAGCGGCCTCTTCGGACGGGACGAAGGTGGACAAGGTCAGGCCCATGGCCACGAGGGACCCAACCCCGATCAGCAGCGACAGCACGACCACCGAGAATCCGGTGGCGTCGACGCTGAGCCCAACGATCACCGATCCAAGCCCTACAAACAGAACGGCCATGACCAACGACACCGCAAGGGCGACAACGGACTGAGACGCAACAAACATCCAGGGCGAGACGGGCGTTCCCCAAAGCCGCTTCAGTACGCCGCGTTCACGGCGTATCGTCATCGTCATCGCCAGGTTCACGAACGTGGCGCCGATGATGGCGAATGCCATCATCGAGGAGGTAAAGAGGGCGGGAAAGTCGTCATCGTCGACGAAAACTCGCAGGAGCAGACCGAGGGCGACGAAGAACATCGTGGGTATAACCACGGTGAACACCATGGCCGCAGGATTGCGCCGAAAGATCAGCAGGTCGTAACGCGCCTGGTGAGCCAGTCGTGCGATCGCGCTCATGTTTCCGCCCCCCGCTCGTCGGCTAGGTGGAGGAAGACATCTTCGAGGTCTGGTCGTTCTACCGTCAAACCGACCAACTCGACGTCGTCAGCCAAGGCCCAGGCCGTCAGACGGTTGAGAGCGCCGACCACGTCGATGGTCTCGATCGACCACGCCCCATCCGATCCATGGTCAGCCATCAGGTCACCGGGTGGACGGGAGGCATCGGCTCCCTGCCGCCAGACGACCTTTGGGGTGACGCTCAGCTGCTTCGACAGTTCATCGGCCGTTCCACGGGCCACAATGCGGCCATCGGCGATCATCACGATGCGATCGGCCAGCGCTTCAGCCTCATCCATGTAGTGGGTGGTGAGTAAAACGGTGCGGCCCGCGTCCTTGAGTCGGTTGATCATGGCCCAGGCGTCGCGTCGGGCGGTTGGATCAAAGCCGGTGGTGGGTTCGTCGAGAAAGACCAGCTCCGGGTCGCCGATTAGCGCCATCGCAAGGTCGAGCCTCCGCTGCTGGCCGCCAGATAACCGTCGGGTCCGCTGGTCAGCCGAATCGACAAGGCCAACGAGGTCCAGCACATGGTCGACGGCCAAGGCATCCCCGTAGTAGCCAGCCTGCATGGCGAGAGTCTCCGCTACGGTCAGTTCGGGCACCGGCTGAGATTCCTGCAACACGATGCCGATGCGTTCTCGCCATGACCGCGGCGCGGTCGCTGGGTCGTGACCCAACACCGTGACCTCTCCGGCATCGCGTTGGCCAAAGCCTTCAAGAATCTCGATCGTCGTCGTCTTGCCCGACCCGTTCGGACCCAGGAAGGCAACAACCTCACCCTGCTCAACATGGAGGTCGATGCCGTGGACTACCTCATGGCGCCCGTACGACTTGCGCAGATCCGCGACTTCGATCACGTTCGACATCCGATCAGCCTAGGTGGAGCACCTTGTGATCTTGCCTCGATCCATGATTCCCGCCATGCGGTGAAGGTGGAATCATTGAGCCGGTAAGGCAGGCTGAGGAATGGTCGCCAAGCGCTCCAAAACGGATGGTATCGCTGATGGCGCGAGGGCTCGCTCAACCGAAGGCCTGGTCTCGGTTTCGTTTGACGCTGTCAGCGTGCGCTTCGGCGAAGTAACCGCCGTCGATGACGTGAGCTTTTCGGCCGATGCAGGCACCGCGGTTGCGCTCATCGGGCCAAACGGCTCAGGCAAGACAACGATGCTCCAATTGATCGCCGGGCTCCAGGATCCCAGCTTCGGCGCCGTGAACCGGCCGCCAGAGGTTGAGGTTGCCTACGTAACCCAACACGCCAGCACGCCGAGTTGGCTCCCGATCAGCGCCTACGAGATCGTGCGGATGGGAAGGTTCCGCCGCCGAGGCTTGCTCGGTCGGCTCGATGCTGACGACAAGCAATGCATCTCGAAGGCAGCAGATCGACTTGAGGTCGACGATCTCCTAAACCGAACCTACGGTGATCTCTCAGGCGGCCAACGCCAGCGGATCCGGCTGGCGCAAGCCCTGGCCCAAGAGCCCAACGTCCTCCTCCTCGACGAGCCGATAACCGGGCTCGACCTCACAAGTCAGCAGCTCATCCTCGATGTCATCGACGAGGAGAAAGCAGCGGGTCGCTTGGTGTTTGTAACGACCCACAATCTCGATGAAGCCCGCCACTGTGATGCTGTGCTTCTCCTCAACACTCGCCTCGTCGCCGCCGGTGCACCCAACGACGTCCTCACCGTCGAGCACCTGCGATCGGCCTTTGGGAATCGCCTCCTCGGCGATCATGACGGCCACGACCACGCCAGCGAGCTTCTCATGTTCGACGATCACGGACATAGCCACCACCCGTGAGGCCTCGCGGCGCGACCTCTGTCGCCATCGAGCTCTGCCGCTCAACCAGGCATCGTCAGCCCTAGGTTCGCTACGCTGTGGCTCCTATGAGCACCGAATCCGCAACGTCGAAGCTCGTCGCTTTCCAGAGC
>CAKZXA010000117.1 GCA_937922045.1 uncultured Acidimicrobiales bacterium
GCTCGTCGGTTTCGGGCGACGAAGGCCCAGCCGGCCACCCGATACTTTGTAGAGGCCTCGGTGAAGACGCCAGAAGAAATGTATAAACCAGCGAGGCGGGAGGAATGGCTTCTTTGTTGGAGGTGTGGTCATTGGAGATCCTCTTTCACACGATTCGCACAGTTACCGGGCTGGCGAGACAGCCATGAAGAACACGGTGAAGTAACTATGCACGACAAGCGCCAGAGGCACATCGGCCTTTCGGTCGAACCGTTCCCATCCAAAAGAACGATCCCAAAGACGTTCTTCGAACGAGGTATCGCTCATGCTTGCATGCGCTGATACATCTCCTGGTGCGACTCGCCTACCTGTCGACAGTCTCAGTATTCGCTACCGATTGTCTAATTCGGTGATCAGCTTCTTCGGAGCCGTGATGCGGTACGACTCTTCAACCAGTTCAGCCACCTCGACCCAGTCGATGGCATCGCCCGAAAGGTCGAGGCCCATCCATCCGTAGGGGCCCCAGTAGGCGGGCGTGAAAAACCTCGGATCTTGGGTTAGCGCTTCGGCTTCATCGCTGCTGGGCATGAACACCAATGACTGGTCGTAGCGCCCCGTGTCGTGTTCCCCCTTCAGCACGGCGCCGTACCCAGCGAAGATCTTCTTGGTGAAGAAGGCCGGGCGGCCGTGTGAGATTTTCACGTCGGCGCCAGGCAACCCAAGGCAGATCTCGCGCACTTTTGCCAGGACCACGTCGTCATCGTCGAACATCTGCGGGTGGCTCATATCTGTCATGCTAGAGACCCGGCTGAATGCTCGCTAGCTCGTCAACTGTTCCGGCTCTGGCTCGTAGCAACCTCGTCGCCGGGTGATACCGGATTCCCGGTGGGCGGCGCAGGAGCGGGGTGGGGAATGCATACTTCCAGCTGGAGGCCAGCACGCCAACCAACGCCAGCCCTGCCGCTGCTACCCCGAGGCCATTTCGTAGCGGCGGCATTTCGTAACGGCGGCTCAAGAGAACCGACTCCCCTTAGCGCGAGGTTGGCGCTTCGACCGGCGTCTCACCGCTCGTCAAGGTGTAGCGGAAGTCGCAGTGTGAGGCGCCACCCATGATCGTCTGCGTTCGCTCAAAGGTGATGTTCGGGTTGAAGCCTTCGATCATCGTTGCGTCTCGGTTGCAGGAGAACAGGGCGCCCAGCTCGGGGATGTCTAGAGCCTTATACATCTCGGCGTACTTGCACCGGGTCACGTTGAAGGCAAACACCTCCTCGCTCTCCTCGACAACCTCGGTCTCCAATGCTCCACCCTTGGTCCAGTTGTCCAGGCTCGCCATGAAGGCGGCAAGGTCGTTGGCCCCAAGGGATTCGGCCAAGACCGCACCCTGCCCCTGGGCGACCTCAACGACGACCTCTCGAGCGAGCTCGGTGACCCGGTCATGACCGAACTCTTCTCCTAGTCGCTGGATAAGCGGCGCTACGATCCGAGCCTCGATCTCGCGTCGCACCAGCACGCCGACATCGTTGAGCGTGTCTTCTGGAACCTCGGTCTCATCAGCCATGGGCCAAGTCTCGCATCTACAACCCGTATCGTTCCAGGTCAGGCTTCGACCGCGGCGGCAATCCTGGCCAGCGTGGTTTCCATTCCAGCTCGGTTGTGGGCGGCTCGGTCTTCAACACCGGAGATCTCGAAGCTGACTTGCTTGACCGATTCAGGGCGAAGATCTTGGGTGCTTTCGGTGACCCGGCATCCACCTTCGGTCTCTTCAACGGTGTAGGCCCATTTGGCGAAGACAAAATCTCTGGCCATGCACTCGAAGGCAAACCGACGGTTGGGTTCGAACTCGATGACGCGTGCCTTGGTCTTCCATTCCTTGTCGCCATTGCGGTTGTGTCCGAGCCACATAGCGCCGAGTTCGGCATGGTCGTGACCGTCGATCCATTCACAGCTGACGTTTTCGGGCGACCATTCGCCCATCCTGGTGATGTCGCTGATTGCGTTGAACACCGCTTCGGGCGCTGCCGCCATCTCGCGCGAGACTTCAATATCTGGATCCATCCGGCGATGGTAGTTGTCGTTTCGGCTCCCTACACAACGCGGATTGCGCTTGCAGGTTTGCCGGTGAGCGTTGAACAAGGCAGGCTCTCATGGGGAGACGACCTGATGGCCAGAGCTGTGCGAGACAAAAGCGAACCGATGAGTGCTGTTTTTGCGGTGCCTGGGTTTGCGGCCACCTACTCGGTCGGGGTGGTTTGGAGTCTTTGCCGGTGGGGTATCGGCTTTCTCGGGGCCTACGTCGTTTCCGACCTGACCGGCTCACCGCGTCTCGTCCAACTCACCGGCACACTGCTGTGGGCGCCGTTGCTTTTCGTCGGGCTCATGGGCGGCGCCGTGTCGGATCGTCTACCTCGACGAACCCTTCTTTTCGCCCAGTTCGCTGTGCTCGGACCGTTGACGGCCGGGATCGGGATCCTGTCCCTGCTCGACCGGCTTCCGCTGTGGCTTCTCTACCTCTATATGGTGGCGGCCGGCTTTGGCTGGGTTACCGACATGACGGTGCGCAAAGCCATGGTCTATGACCTCGTGGGCGACGACCGCATCGACAAGGCCATGGCTTTCGAGGGTCTGGCCTCCTCACTCGGCCTGGTGGCCGGGACGTTAGCTGGCGGGATCCTGATCGGCACGGTCGGGGCCGGCGGCGCCTATCTCGCCGTGGCTGGAGCGATCGGGCTTGCCACCCTGCTTCTGACTCGCGTGCCTTCGATTCCGCTACCCGCTACTCGATCGCAAGACCGGTCGTCGCTGCGGGTCGAGCTGAGAGAGGGCCTCGGGCTGGTAGGGAAGCGGCCCCTTTTAGCCTCGGTGCTCGGCGTGACCGCCCTGACCAACTTCTTCCACTTCGCCTACTTCCCGATGGTGCCGGTGATCGCCGATCGGTTGAATGCTTCACCGGCGGCCACGGGCGCGTTGGCGGCGGCCACCGGCCTCGGCATGGCTGTCGGGGCGACGATCGTTCTTCGGTCCCCGGTACGACGGGGCCTGTTGTATGCGCTGGGGTCGGCCGGGGCGTTCGTCTTCCTGCTGGGGTTCGCCGCCTTCGACCGCTACCTGCTGGTGTTCGCCTCACTGCTGGTGGCGTCGAGCTTTGTCGGCCTCTTCGGCGCTACCCAGAGTGCGCTGGTTATGACGTCGGTTGGCAAGGAAGCCCGAGGCCGAGCGATGGGTCTACTGGCGATGGCGATCGGCATGTTACCGCTCGGCATGACCACGCTCGGTGAAGTGGCGGAGGCGGTTGGGCCTCAATCAGCATTGCTGATCTCGAACCTCATCGGGCTGGCCGGGCTGGCCATCTTCCTCTGGCGCCGTCCGGAGTGTCTACGGGCGGCTTAAGCCCTTCTGGCTTTTCGTTTCTTTCAGGACCTAACGCCGAGATTCTGATCAGTCTCAGCAGCTCGCGTTCTTGTGTCGAGGGGAACGCCGGACCAGCACTGGCCGCTCAACACCAGTGTGCCCATTGACCCCCTGATCCCGCTGTTTGATAATGGCGTTGTGACGGTTGATAGTCCTGCTCCTAGCGAAGCCCATCAAGGATCAGTCGGTGGCCGATCTGGGCGAGCCAAAGGTGCTGTTCGGTAGTGCTGGCTATCGTCTCGATCGTTTGGATTCGCATGGCCCAAGACGCCTGGCGGATCCGCTCCATCGTTGCGGACTACAAGTCAATCCATGGCGCTTACGACCTGGGCGTCAGACCCTGGCCAGACCACCTTCGCAACCGTCAACAATCGGCGTTGGCGACGGAGCATCATCGCCGCAGGAGTGACCGCTCTTCTCCTACAGCTTGTCCTGTTTAGCTCGGCGCTGGTGGACTACATCAACGTGACCGAATAGATCGCAAGAATACTGAACCGGCGTGGTGCGACTAACGCTCACGTGATGACGCAGGTTGAAATGATTGGAACCTGACCAAGCGGCCGGGGCGACAAGAGCGCCGGCCGGGGATAGTTGCCAAGACGGTAGCCCATAATCGTTAAACCTTTGGCGTGCCGCACTGAAGAAGCTCTGCCCGGAGAGCTCCCGCCGACGCTGAGACCGGTCAGCGTCGATGCCAACAATGCCAGATTGACGACTACGGCGCGTCGCCGACGCTCCGCGTCCTCAGTATTCGTTCGTCTTTGGCGTTTCATCTTCTTGCCCCTCGTTCGGTCGAAGCCTTTGCCTCGATGCTGTGTGTCGACTAGTGGACTGACAGCAGTGGAACGCGCAAGAATGAGGGAACTTTATTTTGTCGGTGTTGCCCGGTCGGTGTTGCCCGGCTGGTGTTGCCCGGTCGACGCTACTTCGTAAAGGCGCCGATCTCTAACTCTACGATTGAGGCATCCTCGCCACAGGAACCGAAATTGGTGTTGAACCACGCTCGGGTGAAGTCTCGGTTGACGACAGCGTTCGGAATGGCGAAGTCGGTACGAACACAGCTGTTGGTTTCGGCCAGGTTGATGATTGATCCGTCATCGATGTTCAGTGCCATGATCCGATCGCAACTCCAGGCACCTGGCGCACGGCACTTGTATGTTGACGCTAAGACCCAACCAGGAACGTCAACGGCCAGACCGGAGAAATGGATGTTGGTGCTGGCATTGTCATAGAGGTTCAGAAGTCTCGTCGGCTGTCGGTCATCGAGGTTGTGGACGACAATCCATCCGGTTCCAAATGTGCCGGTGTCGAAATTGGCGACGACGAGCACGTCTTCTGAAGTTGCGGAGAGTGCGAGCTCGTACGCCTGCGGCCGCTGCTCGATGTACCGTTCGTTAGTAAAGTCGACGTCGTATATGACGTAGACCTCCGCGAATGCCAACACCACGGTGTCACCGCTCTTGGCTATCGCTGTCGAATGAAAGTCACCGATGTTTCCTTCGGGCAGCTCGCCTTTGATACCCAGAACGACATCTGCCGACAAATCGTAGGTGGCGAATCCGACTAGATCCTCGTTGACGTCGAAGACAGCCCACGCAAAGCGCAAGCCGTTTTGGGAGGGCTCTCCGTACTTGGGCGCTCGAAAGTAGGCAGCGTCTGGGAGCACGCTCGTGATTCGATCGCGTAGGTCGGCGGCCACAGCCGTTCGGCCTTCTCCTACTTCTGTTGAAAGCAAGGCCAGGTCGTTTTCAGCGAGATGGAGAATAGTGTTCGGTTCCGACGGATGCCATGTTGGCTGGCTATCTCGTCCAAGGTCAAGGAATCGATACTCTCCTGTCGATCGATCCACAATGGTCCAGTCAAATTCGCGCATAGCTAGAATCCATTGCTCGTTTGGGCTTACGACCGAGCGGCCGCTTTCATGGATTCGATGGAACCGTGCGCCGTCCGATTGGCTCGGCCCATCTCCGCTTTGCTGAACAGCAGTTAGACGACGTCGAAGCGTTCCCCAATCCGAATCCGGCTGGGCGTCGAGCAAGGCTGGGCCCGCCTCGACCGGGCCTGGACCAATCGGATCGCTCTCCATGTCACGCTGAGCTACGTCGATCTCTACTGAATCGGAATCGTCATCATCTAGGGAATCATCTGGCACGTTCTGAAGGGCACTCGTGTTGCTGGGTTCCGGGGCGACGGAGCCGTTAGCCGATGAGGCATCGGCCAACACCGGTCGATCGCCGTCTTGGATCAGCCCCCAGTAGAGAGCCACGGCAGCGACGACCGACAACACGACGGCGCCAACATTCTTGGCGGCCTTTGTCACAAGCGCGTCGGTTCGATGCGTCGGCAAGGCAACGTCCGACGCTTTGGTGTCGGATGGCTCGCCATGTAGACCCCGAACGGCTCGGTCAACGTCAGTGAACGGCACCGTGTCAGGACGGGTAATCGGGTGGGTCGCTATCCGCGACGTTTTAGGGCTGTCATTGGGTGAGAATGACCGAACAACGTCGGCCTTTTCACACAAGTCATCTAACCACTCCGAGATGGTCTCTTGGCGGTGTTGAGGTTCGCGACTCAAACCTTTTCGAAGAACCGGCTCCAGCGAACCGGTGCGACTCAGTACTTCGGGGGCGAACGCAGAGTCCGATGGAGTGCGCACCTGATCTGGAAGCACACCAGTGATGCACTCAACCAGGGTTGCTGAGGCCGCGTAAACATCCACGCGCGGATCGTGATCGACAATCGTTACGAATAGCTCCGGGGCGGCATAGCCCGGCGTTCCATCACCTAGCTGGTCTTCGCTGTCGGCCGACCTGGTGGTGCCAAAGTCGGTCAGAATCAACCGTTCGTCGTCTCGAAGTAGCAAGAATTCTGAGTGATCCGACGCGGATGGCAGCGCTTCAAGCAACAAATTGTCGGGCTTGAAGTCAAAGTGTGTGTACCCGTTGCGGTGCAGCTCGCCAAGCACTTCGGTGAAGGCGCTGGCCAGCCTGACAACTTCGGAGAGCGGCTGCGGAAACGCAAGAGAACTAAGCCGATACCGTAACGAGCGCCGCTCGTAGTACGGCATTACGAAGTAGGTCCGATCTTCCAAGATGCCGCTGCTGAGGATTGGCGGCATGCCTTTGACCGTCTTGGAAAGGCTGACGAACGTTTCGAGTTCGTGCTCGTCACGTCGCTTCTTGAGCCACTTGATTGCTACGTGAATTCCGTGGGCGTCAGTGGCCTTATAGACCACACCGTGGGCACCGCGAGCGATTACACGGTCGACCTCATAGTCACCGATTTTTTCCGGCACCTCGTCAGCCGTCCCCGCCCAATCGAAGGTGGGCTGAAGCAAAGCTTCTCGCTGCGCTCGCGTTAGGGGAACAGGGGGCTCATCTGGCATAGCCGCGCTCCTCCAGCAGCTCAGCCGTTTCCTTGAGAGCCTGGCGGCGTCGGTTTCGGTACTGGCCATCGCTGAGACCGAGGCGAGACTTCATATCTGCAGCCGAAAGACCCTCAAAGAAGGCGAGGACAATAATCTCTCGGTGCTTGGGCGCAAGGTCAGACATGACCTCGCTAATTTCTAGCTTGTTGAGCAACAGCGAACTTCTGAGCGCGGCGCCGGCGAGTCGGTCATCTTCGGGCAGATCAGCGATCGACTTGTTCTTGGCCGTCTCTCGGACCCAATTCTGATACTGATTACCGGTGATCCCGAGGATGTAGGACTTGACGCTCGCATCCCCGCGAAAGGATTGAAGCGCGGCGGGGATGGCCGCGAACGTTTGTTGCACAATTTCGCGTCGAGCTAGTTCGTTCGCTGGTCCGCACAACCGGTAGCGAGGGGCCAACAGGCTGGCCTCGATGAGTCCTTCGGACTCCAAGGCTTCTAGGAAGATGCCAACGATTTCGGGAAAGACAGCGACCTTCTCGGTCTTGCCTTCGCTGTTCAAAACAGGTCGACCGTCTTGGGCGAGTACAGCCAAGCGGTCGAGCAGGCTCGATTTTTCCGCCGACGCGGCGTCGGGGATAGACGCCGCCAGCTCGCGAGCGACCAGCACACGATCTATCGGGTGCAGCTCCGATTCGTCGATAGACATCGCCTCCACCAAGACTGCGGCCATGACAGTCAATCCTCTCGCTCGGACTCTACTCGCTGTATACGTAGTGGGACAACGACCCCCGATCGCGCGTCGTCACTACGAATTTGTGTGGCGCAGCAATCCGATGCGCTAGGCGGAGGAATTCTAGGTGCGAGTTAGGACCGACTTCGTGCGGGTCGCGTGCGAGGCGATTTCTACTGTCAGAGGAAACCTACTAGCAGTAGAAGGGAAGAGTATCTATGAGCAAACATTTGGTTGGTAATCGAGGTCGCAGTTCGGCTCAGCGAGTCCGGCCCATCGGTGTTACAACGATCATGTTGGCTTTCGTTGTCGGAATCGTCAGCCTGGTCACGGTGCTTGCGCCAACAGGGGTGAGTGCAGCGTCCTGCGATAGTCAGGGATTGAGCGCACCAGTAATCAAGCAGAAACTGTATTCGCGCTCAATCGTGTGGGA
>CAKZXA010000118.1 GCA_937922045.1 uncultured Acidimicrobiales bacterium
AGAGCTGGGATCGCATCCTACTGATCGCCTACCCATCCATCGCCGACTTCCGTCGAATGGCCAACTCCACGATCTATGAGACTGCCGGTCCAGCTCGGACCGCCGCGGTGCTCGACTCCCGCCTCATCCTGACCCACCAGACGTTCCCGCGATAGCGACGCTGGCGGCGCTGTGCGGCTAGCTTGCGGGACGGCCCCCGACGCCAGACGACCGGCGGCGTGCCCCACATCCAAACCGACGCAGTACCGGTTCCAGACGTCGATGCAGAGTTGCGACGTCGCGTGTTCTCAATTCCGGGTATCGACGAAGGCGAGTCTTCGTTATCTCTCCCAGGCGCTCGGAGTCTCCTACTGTCCGACGGCATTGAGCTGGCGAGACCCGAGGTCCTGCCAACCGGACGAGAGTTCGGCCACTTTCACCCCGATGGCAGCCTCCATCTGTGGTTGGCCGTCGAACGGGCTCTCGAAGTGCACGAAACGACATGGGGAGAGCTTCACCCCGTGGTCGAGCGCGACGACTTCTGGGACGGCGTCGTCATGGTCTACGTCCCAGAGACAACCGCTGAAGCCGACATAGCCCTGCAACTTGTCGCCGACGCCTACAACTACGTCGTCGGGGTCGAACTCGATCCATCAAGCTTCGACTAGACGAGATCCAAGGCCGAGCGTTCGGTGCTGTGCCCAACGCATGCTGTCGATACCGCTGCACTCATTGCCGTTTGCGCCGTATGGGCTAAGGGTTGTGGCGGCCCTGCAGAACACAGAATTCGTTGCCCTCAGGGTCGGCCAAAACCACCCACGAGACATCGCCTTGCCCAACGTCAACACGAGAAGCTCCGAGCCCAATCAGTCGCTCGACTTCGGCTACCTGATCGTCAGGACGAAGATCGATATGGAGACGATTCTTCGTCTCCTTTGCATCCTCGACGGGCAAGAACAAGATGCCAGGAAGCTGATCCGGTTGAGGCTGGATCTCAAAGATGGGCGAGACGTCGTCGACGACAACCCAATCGAGCGCCTCGCACCACCACCGACCCAGCGCGGCAGGGTCATGCGCGGCGATCACGACTTGTTCCCACTCGAGGCTCATGGTCAGACGCTAGCAGAGGCGCCCTCCGTTCTTCGAGGTCGAGGCGTGGTTTCCAGAACGGCCGGAACAGCTCAATCTTGCAGCGATCGAGGCATCGGTTCCGTGGTACGTTGATCGCATGAGCGGGGAGACCTATCTGCACGGAAATTCGGACGTGGAGCAGGAACGGCTGGCGCTCATGAACGGCATCCTGAACGAGCGATGCCTCAAGGTCGTAGCGCCAAGTCCAGGCGAACGCGTACTCGAACTTGGAGCCGGGACCGGCATCTTCGCGGGCGCCCTTGCCCGAAAGGTCACCGCAAAGGCGCGTGGAATGGTTCTTGGCATCGAGCTCGATGAACGCCAGTTCATTGAGGCTGCGAAGATCGCCGAGAAGGAACCCGCCCTCGAGATTCGCCAAGGCACCGTGTATGATCCGCCGCTTTCGGCTGATGAGTGGGAGAGCTTCGACCTTGTGCATGCACGCTTTCTCCTGGAGCACCTCGCGCGGCCGGGCGAAGCCGTGGAGATGATGCTGCGGGCGGCACGGCCGGGCGGGCGCATTGTCATCGTCGACGATGATCACTCGCTGATGCTCTTCGATCCGAACCCAGGGGCTATGACCACCTTGTTTAACGACTATGCACTCCAGTTCGAGCGACTAGGACATCATCCCTTCATCGGGCGCCGCCTCGTCTCGCTCCTCCATGCGGCGGGGGCGCAGGTGGTAGAGACTACACAGGTGAACTTTGGCGGCTGCGCCGGCCAGCGCGGGTTCGGGGCTCTTGTAGAGAACCTTGCCGTGGCGGTAGCTGGGGCTAGGGAAGGGATCATCGCAACCGGCTCCTGGACGGCGACGAATTTCGATGCCGCAATTGCTGAATTCCGCGGCTGGAGCGAGCGGCCCGACGCCACGATCTGGTATGCCCTACCAACAGCTGTTGCCATCCGCCCACCCGCTTGAGATATGTCCGCTTTGGCCGTCGCTTCAGGGCGACGAGAATGCCCCGAGCTAGAGCGGTGATCCTGGCTTGTCTGGCAGGTTGAGGTCGAGATCGATCCGGGGTTTCCAGAAGGGCCGAAACAGTTCGATCTTCGGGCACCGATCCATGACTACCTTGAGCCTGGCTGCTTCGGCCAGGGCGGCCGCCTCGTCGTCATAGACACCGATCTGACCCCAGAGCACCTTGGCCCCAATCTCGATGGCCTGTTCGGCCATACCGTAGAACTCCTCTTTGGGACGAAACACGTCGACCATGTCGATCGGCCGGTCGATTTCCTGGAGTGAGCGGTAGACCTTGAGGCCGCGGATCTCGGTGGTCTTCGGGTTCGGCGTTACCGGCAGAATTTCGTACCCGATCTCGTTGAGCTGGCGCAAGACGCCGTAACTGAACTTGGTCTTATCTGCACTTGCCCCGACCATGGCAACGGTCTTCACCGATCGAAGAATCTCGGCCAGGTAGGCCGGATCGTAGTGATAGCGGTGTTCAATCTCCTTGGCGATTTCAAGATCGGCCTCGGCCATTAGGACTCTCCAATCGGTGTGGCGATATCGGGCTTGAGCTCGTGCGGCTCGAGCGGGTCGAGGAACGGATTGCGATACAACTTGTCGTGACTGTCGACGCCAACTTCGAGAGTGCAATCTGAGGTCGGCCGAGCAACGCACAAGACGACGTAGCCATTGGCGATCTGGCGATTGTTCAACGCAACCTGCTCGGCCTGATCGACCGCGCCGGCGGTGAGTTTGGCCGCACAAGTGATGCAGCCTCCATACCGACAACCATAGGGAAGGTCGACGCCGTGTTCTTCCAATGTGTCGAGCAGCGGTCGTTGTGCGTCGACGCTAAAGCGACCGCTGCCTTGGTTCGCGATGGTGATCGTCCACGTGTCGGAGAGCTGCGCCATCAGAGCCAGATATCGCTTGTACAGTCGCCGCCGGGATAGCGGGTCTCATGGCATCGACTCGGCCCATTCGGTTCCTGGCCGAAGTCGACGATGAAGTCTTCGTTGATGCTCATGCCACCGTTCTCCACGTCGCAGTCGATCATGACCATCACACCACCCTTGGTTCTGATCTCTGGATAGAACTGGTTGTCCCATGTTGAGAACAACGACGTCGTCACGTACAGCCGCTTGCCGTCGAGTGAGAGCTGGAACATCTGTGGACCACCGGCGACCTCGACGCCATTTACCTCGGGTGCCTTGCCGAGCAGGCCCCCTATCCAGACCTGGCCGGTGAGCACCGGGTTGTGCGGGTCGGTGATGTCGTACTGGCGCATGTCGCCGTGCAGCCAATTGTTGACATAGAGGTACTTGTCATCCATCGAGACGAGCAACGCCGACATTACGCCAGGCAAGGGTATGGGCCACTCCGGATGCAGCTCATTCTCGACGTCGACCGTCTTCTCCCATTTCCATTCGCCACCTTCGTCGTCTTGCCAGAAGTGGATGACGTTCGAGCTCAGCGCCGCGCAACAAAAACCATGGGTGCTGTCGGGGTTGTGATGAAACTTGACTTCGAGAGGGAGAAGGCCGTCTTCGCCGAGATACATGGTTTGTATCGGTTCACGTTTCTCGAAGTCCCACACGTGGAGTCGGCGCCCGTACTTGAGGTGCCCGACCTCTTCGAGGTCGAACCCTGGCATGAAGGTGTTTGGCGCAGCCCACTCAGAACTGATCATCACGTTGTGGCGAGGCTGATACCAGAAGTCGTAGCCATAGGGGATGTCCCCCATCGAATTCTCCCACCGGCCCACGATCTCGAAGTCTTCGTTGACATGCAGGTAGCCGCCAGGGGCCTCGCCGTTGGCATCGCCAAGAAAGGAGATGATGATCTCCGATCCAAGGCAGTGCACCGTGTGTGGCCCCGAGAGGTTTGTTTTCTCCTTGATCTCGTCCCCATCGATGATGGTGTGCAGGGATGGTGCCTTTGGATCGGTCGCTGTATCGACAACGTAGATATTGTTTGACCTCACCCCTGGCAAGAGCAGGTAGTTGCGGCTCATCGAGCCATCGTCGTGGCACGACGAGCAAGCGTTCCAGCCCGTGTGGTGCAGCTCGTCCCCGATTCCGGGCATCTCGAGGCGATGGATCACCTTGGAATACGTCGAGCTCTCCGGGTCGGCATCCACGGTGGCGAGGTAGTCGGGCTTCTGGATACCTGTTCCGGTATAGAGGGCCACCGTGTAGAGCAGCTTCTCAGCCGGTGCGGTCATGGCATCGTCTGGGCTTGCGTATCCCGGCCCACAGCACGTTGCCTCGGCATCAGCAGCACTCGCCATAACAGAGCTCCCTAGGTTGCGTTCTCGGTCACGATTATCGTATTCTGGGAATGCTGTTCCCGCAAACTAAGATTCGCTCTGGAAAGGATCCCAACCGTGCATCTTGAACGACTCACCATGATCCTTGAGCTGGTCGGGCAGAAGGGCGAGGCGACCGTCGCCGAGATCTGCACCCACACCGACCTACCGAAAGCAACGGCATATCGACTGGTCAACGACCTGGCCGAGGCCGGTCTGCTCGATCCCGTGGCGAAAGGCCAGTTCGCGATCGGTTATCGCCTCAAGCGCATCACGGGGAACGACGAGACCGACCAGGCCTTGCTCCATGTAATCAGCCCGGTCCTCCGCCACGCTGCCGACAACCACGGTGCAGCCTTCTTCCTGTCGCGACTTCGAGGGAAAGCGGTCGAAATCATCGCGGTCGAAACGCCCGACAGCGGCGTGTCATTCCTCCACCCGGGCCTCGGACGACGCCCCCTTCATGCCTGCTCCTGCTCCAAAGCGGTGGCCGCCTTCTCACCGGAGGTTGCGAGCACCATTTCCGGCCGACTTAAGGCCTACACCGAGTTCACTCATACCGATCCCGCCGAGGTCGCCGCTGAACTCGAGGTGATTCGACGGCGCGGCTACGCCGAGTGTGTCGAGGAGATCGAGCGCGGCATGTGCTCGGTGGCAGCCCCGCTCGGGCCTCGTTGGCAGAGTCCCGACATGTCTATAGGAGCGACCGGCTCAATGCGCGTCTTCACCCCGGCGTTTCGCAAACGGCTCGGCCAGGAGCTGATCACCATGGCCGATGAACTCTCATCGCATCTGCGATGGGCCGAACCTGAGCTGGCCGCAGCATCCGCATGACCAATCTTGCTATGACTATGAGGTGCCTCCCATGACGCAGACAAAAGAGTTCGGTTTCGGCACGCAGATCCGAAAATCTCCCTATTTCGATGCCACCGTTCGATGGGGCGCTCAGGGCTTCTCGGTCTACAACCACATGTACATCCCTCGGGACTTCGGCGATCCGGTACAGAACTTCTGGAACCTGGTGAACGATGCCATCCTGTGCGATGTAGCAGTCGAACGCCAGGTCGAGATCACCGGCCCGGATGCGGCGGCATTCACGCAGATGCTCACCCCGCGAGATCTTTCCACGATGGCGGTTGGGCAATGCAAGTACATACTCATCACCAACGCCGAAGGTGGCCTGATCAACGACCCGGTTCTGCTGCGGTTGGCCGAGGACCATTTCTGGATCTCGCTGGCCGACAGCGACGTTCTGCTCTGGGCCCAGGGTGTTGCGGTCAACGCCGGTATGGACGTGTCGATCTCTGAGCCCGACGTCTCGCCGCTTCAGCTGCAAGGCCCGAGCTCCGGCAAGGTGATGGAGAAGCTGTTCGGTGCCCACATCGGCGACCTTACGTACTACTGGTTGCGCGAAGTTGAACTCGACGGCATCCCACTGATCGTCTCCCGCACGGGGTGGTCGAGCGAGCTCGGCTACGAGCTTTACCTGCGAGACGGGTCTCGTGGCGACGAGCTGTGGGAGCAGATCATGGCTGCCGGCGAGCCTCTAGGCTTGCGGCCTGGTCATACCTCATCGATACGACGAATCGAGGGTGGCATGCTCTCTTATCATGCCGATGCCGACATTCACACTAACCCGTTCGAACTCGGCCTGGGCCGACTCGTGAACCTCGATATCGAAGCCGAGTTCATCGGCAAGGCAGCGCTTCAGCGAATCAAGGCGGAAGGCATCACGCGCCAGCAGGTAGGCGTCGTGATCGATGGCGAACCGCTGGCCGGGCCCAACACTGCGTTCTGGCCGGTCGAGAACAAGGGCGAGACCGTCGGAAAGATCACCTCGGCCATCTACTCCCCTCGGCTCGACAAGAACATTGCGCTCGCCATGGTCTCGAATGGCTCGGCCGAGCTCGGCACCGATCTCCACGTCACGACCACGTCGAGTTCGCGCTCGGCGACGGTCGTCGAGCGGCCATTCTTCGACCCGAAGAAGTCGCTCGCCTCGTCATAGCGGCTTCGCGAGCGGCGGCATAGAGCAGCTAGGCGGGCCAGTAGAGAGCGCGCAGCTTGCGCTTGTAGAGCTTGCCGGTGTCGAGACGGGGCAGTTCGTCTTCGAAGTCGATGCTCCGGGGCACTTTGAACCGGGCCAAGTTATCCCGGGCGAAGGCAAGGATCTCTTCCGCTACCTCTGGCGAGGCATCGATTCCGTCCGCCAGCTCTATCGCTGCCTTGACCTCTTCGCCGAGATCATCGTTTGGCACCCCAAACACCGCAACATCGGCGATCTTGGGGTGCATAACGAGGGCATCCTCGATCTCCTGTGGGTAGATGTTGACCCCGCCAGAGATGATCATGAACGATTCTCGATCGGTCAGGTGCAGGTAGCCGTCGTCATCGACGTAGCCAACATCGCCAAGCTTGGTCCACAATCGGTGATCGGGATGGCGTGCGGCCTCAGTCTTGGCCGGGTCATTGTGATACTCAAACGGCATCGCATCCCGCTCGAAGTACACGATGCCCCGCTCACCCGTCGGCACTTCGACACCGGCCTCGTCGCAGATGTGGATGATGCCGAGAACCGGGCGTCCGACCGTGCCTGGGTGAGCAAGCCATTCCTCGCTGTTACAGACAGTCAGACCATTGATCTCGGTGCCGCCGTAGTACTCGTGAATGATCGGCCCCCACCAGTCCAACATCTGCCGCTTAACATCGACGGGACATGGAGCAGCGGCGTGGATGGCCATCTGGTGGCTCGAAAGGTCGAACCGGGAGCGAGCCTCGGGCGGCAGCTTCAGCATGCGGACGAACATCGTCGGCACGAATTGGCTATGGGTGATCTGATGCTCCTCGATGAAACGCAGCGCGTCGACCGCGTCGAAGCGACCCATGATCACGTTCGTGCCGCCCAGGGAATGAACGGCAGTGGTGAAGGCCATCGGCGCTGAATGATAGAGCGGCGCAGTCGAGAGGTAGACGGTCGACTCGTCCAATCCAAAGAGCTGTCCGAGCAGCCCATCGAGGGGCGCGTTCTCATCGAACGACAGTCCCGGAAGCGGACGCTTGACACCCTTCGGTCGGCCCGTCGTTCCGGACGAGTAGTTCATGAAATCGCCCCGAATCTCGCTCTCAAGTGGGGCGGCCTCGCAGCCGGCAACGGCCTCGAAATAATCGTCGTAGCCGTCGAGAGTTCCATCCACGCAGAGCCGAACTTGGCAGTCGTCGATCAGGCCGATCAGCTCCGCTGCCGTACCGGCGAGCGCGGTAGACGTGACGATGGCTTTAGCGCCGGAGTCGTTGATGATGTAGGCCGCTTCATCGGCGGTAAGGTGCCGGCTGACCGCGCAGAGGTACATCCCGGAGCGCACCGCGGCCCAGAACACCTCGTGGTAGCGGATGTTGTTCTCCATAAAGAGGGCGACGACGTCGCCCTCTTGAAGTCCAGCGGCACGAAAGTACTGGGCGAGCCGCTGGCTGTGCTCGTTTAGCTCTCGGTAGGTGAGCGCTTCACCCGTGTCGGCCATCAGCGTGGCGACCTTGTTGGGATTTCTGGCAGCGTTGTCCGTGAGCGACATGGTCCTCCCCCTGGGTACCTCGAATCGTGCCGATCTGTCGCTCGACAATAGAGCTCGGCTCGTCCCCCTGCCAGTTCCGCTCCGACCTAGTCGATCTGGGTCACCATGGCATCGCGTGATTTCCGAACCTTTGGCATTGGCAGCAACCAATCGCCCGACGGGTCTCGATAGCCAAGCGCGAGCAGAACAACCGACCGAAGGCCGAGCTCGTCGAGGCCCAAGATCTTGTCAACGTCGGCAGGCACGAAGCCCTCCATTGGCGTGGTGTCCACCTCGAGCTCGGCGGCGGCAAGCATCGAGAATCCGAGAGCGATATAGGCTTGGCGAGCGGCGTGAGCGGCGTTTATCTCGGCGTCACGAGGAAGGTAGTTCGCTTTGAGGTTTCCATAGTATTCATCGATCGCAGGCAGGTCGCCGCGTGCGTCCTTGTTCAGCTGAGCTACCTCGTCGATACGGTCCTCGGTGTAGTTGTCCCACGCCGCGAAAACGAGCAGGTGCGAGCCTTCGGTTACCGGTGATTGGTCGTAGGCAGCGTTGCGAAGTTCGCCACGGACCTCGGAATTGGTGACCACAAAAAGCTCGAAGGGTTGGGTGCCGCTTGAGGTAGGGGCCATCCGAGCTGCCTCGATGATGGCGTCGACCTTGTCTTGCGGCACCGGTTTTGAGGGGTCCATCTTCTTGGTGGCGTATCGCCAGTTCAAGCGGGCGTTGAGATTTTCGATAGTCATGTCATCTCCTAGATCTACCATCGGTTTTTCTTTGCGTGGGCCAGCAAGGTCTCGGCCGCGAGCTTTCCGAGCGGCTCGGCTGCCTGGGGGCTTGCGCCCGACAGCAGCTTGCGATCGATGCACACGCTGTTATCGGCCTTCTTGTTCGTCATGGTCGCGCCGGCTGCCTCAAGCGTCTCGCTTAGCGGCCATGGAATCTGGCCTGGCATGTAGCCGATCTTCGGGCTTTGCTTGTCTGCCGAATGAGGGAACACGGCCATCTTGTAGCCGTCGTAGAGGAAATCCTGGCCTCCAATGGTTGTGGCCAGCAGCGCTGCGGGACCGTGACAGATGCTGATGGTGAAGAGGTGGTTCTCGTCTGCCCACCGCAGGATGACGTCAACGTTCTTGTCCTCGGGAAGACCGAGCATCGCCCCGTGACCGCCGGGAAGGTACACGGCCGCATAGTCTTGAGGGTCGTCGAGCGAGTTGGTGACGACATCGGCCAGGCTGCGAGGATTGGCGAAGGCGTCGCTGAACTCATCGAAGAGCGCCTTGACGTGTCGGTCCTCGGACGGGAATGCCCACATTTCGAGCACGACGGGGGCACCCGTCGGCGTGGCAATCTCAAAGTCGAACCCGGCTTTGCGCAAATGCAGCATCGGCACAAGCATCTCGACAGGGTGATTGCCGGTCGAGAACTCCTTGCCGTTTGCCATCGTCATGTTCTTTTGTTCGGTCCCGATGACAAGTATCTTCGACCGCGACCCCTCATACTTGTCGTAGTGCGGGTTGCTGAATTCGGTGGTCGGCGATGTCGCCATTCGAAGCGCTACTTTTGAGGGCCGGAAGGAGCCGTCGGCCTCTTCCTGCGGAGCGATACCGAGTAGTGATTTCATCAGAGTTCCTGTCATCTGCGTGGGCCGGTTTAACTCAACTAACCATTTGGTTACAAGAATGATACGAGGCCGAGCTTGAGGATCAAACTAACTAGTTGGTTAAACTTGGCACATGTCTCCCCGAGACGCGGAAGCAACCAAGAAGAGAATCCTCGAAGCTGCGGTCGCCGAGTTCGCCCAGCACGGATTCTCTGGCGCACGGATCGATCGCGTCGCATCTGCAGCCAACGCCAATAAGAGCCTGATTTACACCTACTACGGCAGCAAGGATCAGCTCTTCGACGCTGTTCTCGAAGCCGCGATCGGGGACCTACACGAGTCGGTGCCGTTTACTCCCGACGACCTACCCGCATTCGGAGCCCGGCTCTTCGACTTCCTCGTCGCACACCCCGTCGAGATACGAATCGATGCCTGGCGTCGTTTGGAGCGCCCGACCAACACCACTCTTGAACAACAGATGTTTGCCGAGAAGATCGCTGCGCTCGATGCAATCGGTTCAACCGCGGCGGATGGGACGAGCTCGGCCGACCTGTTGGTCATGGTGCTGGCGGTCTCGTGGGCGTGGGCGACGGTGCCCGAAGCGCTGGGAGCGTTAGCTTCGGCCGAGATCGACTTGCGTCGCAAACAAGTCGTCCGGTCGATCGAGGTTCTATGCGAGGCCGATTTCACGGCATCTCTCAATGAGCATGCATAACCGTGACGAACAAGAGCCATGGCATGGAGCGACGCTCGGCCAGTATGTCTTGCACCGAAATGGCGTCGCTCTAGGAGATTCGAAGTCGCTGCGAAACATGATGTATCGCTCGTTCGGCGCCGGTTCCTTTGGCGGATTCTGGCAGTACTGGAATCCGATCTGGGGTTACAACTTGGGGAAGTTCATCTATTCACCGTTGAAGCGTGTGCTGCCTCGAGCGTTTGCGGTCATCGTGACGTTCGCCATCTCGGGAGCCGTTCATGATCTGGCCACAATGGCTGTGCGACGGGGCCCCCGCGTTTCTGTTTACACCCTGGTTCTTTCTGCTTGGCGTTGGCGTCGTGCTTGGGCGATCGATCCGCTTAGACTACTCAGGACGTCCTTGGGCAGTACGGGCCACCATCAATCTCCTCTACCTTGCCGCCTCTCTGGCGGCGGCATTGCTCGGCAAACGGCTGCTCGCTGTCCCCTAGCCCGCAAAGATGCTCAGAGCCGGCGGCTCGGCGTGCGGAATCCGACCGTCAGCAGGTACCCGATGATCCAGAATTCCCCAATGGCAGCGACCCAGGTCAGAGCATCGCTGGTGCTGGCGACATCGGGAAAGAGGAACGCGACGTAGGTGGCGAGAATGTAGCCGATTCCACCGACGAGTATGACGATGCCGAGAGCGCGCGGCATGGTGCGAGATTTCAGAACGAGATAACCCATGGGCAGCAGCCACAATCCGAAAAAGATCCCGGCGACATCCCAGATTGCCTCGCTGAGGTCGTAGAGCAGCTGGGCATTCGCTGCAAGGTCACCGCCTGGAGCCGGCGTTTCACCGAGTGCGGTAGCGAGGGCCGTCGCAGTGAACGCGGTTGCGATCATGATGGCGATGGCGTTCACCAACCCAAGAGCGGCCAGAGAGCCGGCGGCGAAGATGTCGACGTGGCGGAAGAGGCGATAGAACCACAGCGCGGCCATCGTTTGGGTGATGACCAGCGCAAGGTCGATGCCGATTCCAATACGGGCGAGAGTGGCATTGTCGGCCAGGTTGGCCGCAGTAGCCGCAGGATCGCCGTCGACGTACAGAGCGGCGCGGATGAGTATGAATCCGAGAAGGCCGGTTACGGCCACGCCCAGGTACCACAATCCCGTGGCCCGAGCGGTTCGGGTCAGGTTAAGCGGTGATGTCTCAGCGCTCGCTGTCCGGTCAACACGATACCCGTACTAAGTACTAAAAGTGGCGTAGCCTCCGAGAATTCTCGCAACGACCGCTCGACTAGCTTCAGCCTGTGGCGGTCCAAGTCAGTCCGCCCAGTCATCGACGCTTCTGATCTTGGTGCGCCCAGTGCGCGCTACATAGGCTGGTTGCCATGCACGTAACTCGCACCGACGAACAGTGGAAGCTGCTCAACGACGCCGATCCAGACCGACCGATCGTGATGCTGAACTTGATCCGCTTCCGCTCAACTGCGCTCGGTGGCCATGGCTGCGATGGCATGACCGGCGAGCAGGCCTACGCCGAATACGGACGGCGGCTACGGGCACTGGCCTCAGACTTTCCGGGCAGCCCCTTCTGGGTAGGCGATGCGAGACGAACCTACATCGGGCCCGACGACGAGACGTGGGACATGGTGCTCTTTGTCGGCTACGAGTCGGTCTCGATCTTCCGCAACATGCTCGCATCCGACGCGTACCAACAAGCCGCCGAGGCTCGCACCGCAGCGGTGGCCGACTCACGCCTCGTGTTGATGCACCAAACCACGAGTGCAAGCGACGCGATGAAACAGTGGTCCAGCGGAGCCAGAGCTGGCAACGTCGACGACCCGGTTGTCATGCTGAGCCTCATCCGCTACCAAGAGGCCGCTCTCGCCGGCCACACCTGCGATGGCATGACCGGCGAGCAGGCGTACGCCGAATACGTCCGTCGCCTCGAAGCCATGAATAGCCACGACTTCCCCGGCACCATCATTTGGGACGGTCAAGGCCAAACCACCATCATTGGACCCGCTGACGAGAGCTGGAATCGCATCTTGCTGATCGCCTATCCCTCAATCGCCGACTTCCGCCGAATGGCGAA
Source organism: uncultured Acidimicrobiales bacterium (assembly GCA_937922045.1). GTDB lineage: Bacteria > Actinomycetota > Acidimicrobiia > Acidimicrobiales > SZUA-35 > JAHELU01. The sequence goes on from CAKZXA010000118.1 coordinate 12,299, forward strand.
CTCGGAGATCTATCAGACAGCCGGCCCAGCTCGGACCGCAGCCGTACTCGACTCCCGCCTCATCCTGACCCACCAACGGTTCCCGCGGTAGCCATCCCGGCCGCCTCTCTATGAGGCGACAGAGTGAAGACCAATCATGTTTCCAGTGATGAACTTGGATGGTGGTGAGTGTTGGCTCAGGTCTGACCCACAAGTTTCCCGACCACCCGAATGGGTGTGTCTTTCGTAGGACCTGTCGACCTGGCTGATGCTCACCACATCAACCATCGAACCCATTGC
>CAKZXA010000119.1 GCA_937922045.1 uncultured Acidimicrobiales bacterium
CTGCGATCCAAAGGTGATCGACGACCTTGATAGGCGAGCCTTCGTCAACTCCGAAGAACTCAGCCTGTTCGACCGATGCTGAGTCGGCCTTGACCCATTCCTCCAGGCGAGCGGTTTTCATGTCGTTCGCTTCTTCGATGGCCTCCATGCCAGGTGCGGTTTCAGGCACAAGAAGGTGAGCAAGGTGGCGTCCCAGCTTCCAAGGTATCCAAGCAGTCGACATCGTAATCGCAGTGGCACCGACGAAGCGCTGTCGGTCACGACGGATGACAAGCTCGCCGTCTGGTAGGCCCAGCATCTCCGCTGGGCGACCTTCGACCTCGACCCGTTCGGCCCGTGTGATCCGCTCCTCATAGTCCTTCCCAAACGACTCCGGAGCCTGCTGTACAAGCGCGTAAGTCGATAGCAGATTGCCTGCAAGCGCAGGTTCGGCGGTGGCTACGAAGGTTCCAGCAGTCGAGGAGGTCGTAACCCCCTCAAGAGAAAGACGAGCTAACGCCTGCTTGACCGGTGCCACCGAGCAGTCGAACTCGGAGGCCAGTTCTTTCTGAGTCGGGAGCCGGTCACCTCGCTTCAAACTGCCCGACGCAATCTTCTCGATCAGCTCCACGTAGATCTGGTCACTCTTGCTCCTGGCCACGACAACTCCTTTGGGCCTTGATAATACTCATTGCCATATTTGGCATGCTTAAGACTTGACAAGGCATTCTTTGGTATGCCAAGATGATCCTAAAGCACTACCAACTGCCACCACTAAACCTACCAGAGATCCACTTCGGCATGCCTAATGCGGACTCGGAATATCAATGACACCTGAACCCACACGACCTAGCACGAACGACCATGAACTGAGTCAGCGCCGAGTGCAGCTGGTCCTAGCGATCGCCCTCGTGGTCTCGGTGGCCTGCAACGTGCTTGCCGCCGAACCCTCGTTGGTTGGACGTTGTGTTGCCGCTTGGCCTCCGGTTGCATTAATGCTCGTCGTGGACGTATTGGGTCGTGTCCCTCGCTCTGCTGGCTGGCTGGGTCGTGTCGTGTTGGTAGCGACTGGTCTTGTGGCATCGGTTGCGGGCGTGGCTTCATTCTCACATATGCGAGCCGTGGCGTTGGCGGCGGGCGAATCTGAACTCGTGGCGTGGCTGTTCCCGCTGACCGTTGACGGCCTTGCCGTCATTTGCTCCGTCGCCCTGGTCGAGCTGTCGAACCGCTCCCAGGCCGCCGCCCCTTTGCCTGAACCCGTTGAGTCTCAATCGCTAGTCCTGGCCGATGTCGAGCCTGGCCCTGAGCTATGGCCTGAAGGCGAACCCGCTCCTGTTGTTGCTCCGCTACTCGCTCCGTTGCCTGTGCCTTTGGTGCCGGTGCGGTTCTGATCGTCACCCCGTTGTTGCGGTCCGAATAACCATTAACCATCAAACACAAAGGAAAAAGTATGTCTGTTTACCCGCTTTGTAATGAAACGATTGTCCGGTCGCTGCTTGTGGCTATGGAACCAGAGCCGTCGAAAAACTCTGACGGCACACAACGCATGGACACTTTCACGAACTATCCGCAGTGGAACATGCACCTCGTCACCCGTGGGAGCCGTGGCCCTGAGACGATCACCGTCAGCGTCGCATCACCTACCGCCCCCGCATTCGTTCCGGGCCAGGTGCCGGTGTTCGCAAATCTGGTTGTGCGGTCAGGTTTGTCGCAGAAGAACGGCAAGCCGTATGAGATCGTGAACGCCGAGGCGGTCCAGTTCGTCGACACCGACAAGTTCCCCGCCACGCTCGCCAAGCAACGCGAGATCGCAGCCAGAGCCGCCAACGGTGCCAGCGCTGTTCCCGAGACAGCGGCCGCTTAGCAACGGCAGGCCGGAGCAAGTGCTCAAACGTTCGGGAGCGTTACCCGAACCGGCCACAAAGACAAGTAGTCGAGTGTGTGAAGGAGTGGTGGCAATGGTGGGTGACGTTGAGATGGTGTGGATACATCGAGTGTGGTGGCGTGTACTGATCGGGTTCCGCCCGATGGGCCGCTACCTCTGCGACCGATTCAAACCCTTAGCCGTGTGGGTCGTGTTCTGGCGATGGTTCCTCCACCTCGTAGCCGGTTGCCCGATCGTGACCGCTGTAGCCCTTTTCGGCCTGGTCGTCGTCGACGTTCCACTACTCCACTGGGCCGGGTTCACGCTGCTGGTCTCTGTGTGGATGGGTGCCGGTTTGGCGTGGGCGTTCGACAACGGCGGGCCCCGGTGGGTGATGCGCCTTGTTGGCCGTCGCCTCGCAACAAGGCTCCGTCGCCGGCTGCCTCGTGAATGGGCTGAAGGCGCAGTCAAAACCGTCAGAGTCCAGGCCGAGGTTGGCACCTCGAGCGAACCACGCTCATCAACCAAGCTGCGACCGGTGTTGGATCACCCACCCATCGGCTGGTTCCCGACGATTGAGTGGCCGGTCGTGTCGTGGTGGATTGGCCCGCCCCCTGGTCGGACGATGGCAGCGTGGGAAGAACTCGCCCCCGTCTTGGCTTCTCAGTTGCCGCATGTTGAGAACATCACCGTGGTCTACCGCAACCCCTCATCCTCCTGGGCACGCCTGGTCGTGTTGTTTGCGAACACGATGACTGAAACCTACGAACTCCCACTCGAAGCCGCCGACCCAACCGGACCACCACCATTCGCCGACCTAGCCCTGGTCGACGACGAACCAACACAACCCGACGACGGTCCGGGTGAAGATGCGGTCGTTGTCGAGTTCCCAACCCTCCGGCCCGCCCCGGCACCGGGTTCTGTGTCTGAAGGAGTAACCCGATGAGCGCTCAAGCTCGCAGTTTGATTCTTGGTCGCCGGTTCGATCAACGCCCGTTGAAGGTTGAGTGGCCGATGGGTCACACCCTGATCTCAGGTATCACCGGGTCCGGCAAATCAACCACCATGAACGCCATCATCGCCCAGCTCGCCGCCTGGTCTTGTATTGCGTTGTTTGGGGTTGATTTGAAACTCACCGAACTCGCACCCTGGAACCGCCGGTTCACCTACGTCGCCCGGTCTCATGCTGAAGCGGATTCTTTGGTGGCGTGGGTGTTGCAGATCATCGATTACCGCCAAGACATCCTCGTGGGGGCTGGGTTGCGGGATTGGCACACCGGGCTAGGACCCTGGATCGTTGTCGTCATCGACGAAGCCGCCGAGTTCTTCGGCCTCTCAACCCACGAAGTCAACCAGCTCATAGCCGGCGGTTCAGTTGACGAACTCCTCGCCGACCCCGAAACCAAAAAGCAGATTTCCGCCCGACTGTCTGAGGCCAAGACAGCGAAAGAGATCCGTTCAGCGAACTTAGAGACAATGGCCCGCACCGCCCGAGCCCTCGGCATCCGCATCCTGCTCGCCACCCAATACCCAACAGCCGCCATCATCGGCACACAAGTCCGAGCCCAGATCGACTACATCCTGATGCACCGAGTCGACCGCACCGAACACGTCGACGTCTCCCTAGGCGAAGGCATGTCAAAGACAATCCCACCGGACTCGATCGCTCATGACGAACCCGGAGCGTTCTACTACAAAGCTCCCTCGACCCGACCGGTCAAAGCCAAAGGCCCACTGTTCACCGACGCCCAGATCTTCGAACGAGCCGCCGCCACCGCACATCTCCGCTGGGATCTCGCCCACCTCCAAGCCCCCGCCGAGCTGGCCGGTGCCGAAGTCGCCTACTAACCATCCTCCACCCGAATTGTGGTGGCCGTTCCTGTTAAACGTCCTGGAAGACCTTCAGGAACGGCCACCCGCTAACCAACCCCCGGAAGGGCTGACCCCATGAACACTACAACCACTCAACGCACGGCGGGAACCGTTACCCGTCGACCCACGACACCGTGTCGAGTCTTCACACCAGACCGGGAACTCACCGCCCTGGTTGATGCCCTGGTCGAGGCTGTCGATGTCCGCCGTTGGGAAGAGATCGAACGGCTCCGAGCAGCCCTCGAACCCTTCGGCGCTGTCACTCTCTTCGACGCCGAGCTACGCCTCAACGGAACAACCAACTTTGATGATGAGTGCATCTGCCGGGAGGTCTTCTAATGATCTCCGACACCGATGCCGGCCACCTCGAGCACATCGCCAGTAGCGATGAAGAATCCACTTGTGGCCCTCGGGTCGCCCACCCTGATCGGGATTCACCGGCCGCAGGTCGGTGCGTAGCCTCCCACGACACAGAACCCGTCCGCCGTCCCGGCCTGGAGTTCCCTGCCTACGTCGCCCAGCCGGCCACCGCTTCCGTCGTCGACAACAACCGTGGTGGCCGTCATCTTCGGATCGTCCAACCCGACGAACAACCCACAGTGTCACGTTTCCCGGCCTGGACCAGCCGTGTCCCGTGGGCAGCCCTGACAGCGCTCCCCGCTATCGGCGCTCTTGTTGGTGTAGCGGCTGCTGTGTCGGCACCCGATCCGTTAACGGCCGCAGTAACCGGTGCTGGTGTGGTTTGTTGCGTGTTGTTGATGTTCGCCCAATGGCTAGACGGGCAACACCGATGAGCCTCCACGATCACTCCCCGACGTTTGGCCGTGACCGGCGTCAACTGCTCTTCCCGTTGCCTGGGTGCTGGGTTGTCCCTTTTTGCCTGCCTTTCTCCGAGCGACGCCCGCCGTGCCGGAGGCAAGAGGCGGGAGCGGAGCGCCCGGGCCGAAGGCCCGGCCCCTTCTTTGGACTCTCCCCTTTTCGTCTGTCTGCTTTTCGGGTTCTGGGCTTGTTCTTATGCCATATCACGCCGCCACCCACGAAGGGGGAAGTGACTAGTGACTAGCACCCATCTTGTTCTTCCCGACCCGCAGCCAGTCTGGCCGGAACTAGCAAACGAAACGACAACAGGTTTCCACGGTCAAGCCGCCGTCGACATTGCAGCAGGGTCGTGGCCATCTGATCCGGCCGTGCTCGACAACATCGACTCGGCCGTGAACTACACCGCCGAGCGGTTCGCGTTGAAGCGTTGGGAACGCAGCCCAGAAGGTGCCGCCTTCGTAGACGAAATCCTGGCCCTCGTCCCACGCCGCAGGGCAAGCATTGTGATCGCCCCCGGACTGATCACCGTCAGGGTTGCCTCCGGTGACGAATCAGAACCGCCCATACCAACCCACCCAGAAGATTGTGAATGCGATGAGTGTGAGGAACAAAGGATCGATGAAATGGCAGACCTTGAAGACTACGACGACGAACTAGCATCCGGCATCGTCCGAGGCTTCTCAAACCGGGCTAGAGGACGCATGATGCGCTACGTCGCCTCCGTCGACTGGATCGAAGCCTCCGAACCCGGCGAACGGCTCGGCATGATCACACTCACCTACCCGAGTGACTGGCAAACCGTAGCACCCGACCCCGAAACCAGCATCGCTCACCTCGACGCCCTCGCCAAACGGTTCCAACGAGCCACCGACACGAAACTCCGGTGTGTGTGGGTCCGTGAGTTCCAGAAACGAGGAGCACCCCACTTCCACCTGCTGGCCTTCATCCCCGACCGAGTTCGAGGCCAGTCGTTCACGTCGTGGATATCCCAAGCCTGGTATGAAATCGTCGACTCAAACGACGACAAACACCTCCTCGCCGGAACCGGCGTTGACTACGAACCGGGCCTTCGCTCGATCGATCCGAAACGTGCCGCCGCTTACTTCGCCGGATACACGACGAAAGACAAGGACTACCAGACCGAACCCCCGAAAGACTGGGGCAACGAGAATGGTTCAGTCGGAGGTTTCTGGGGTAGGCGAGGACTAACTAAGGCGACTGCTGAAGTGGCGCTCACACCGGCTGATGTCGTCGAGATACGCAGGCACATGCGGCGCATGATCCGAGCCCAGAAACGAACGAGCACACGAAAGATTGCTCGCCAATGGGAACAGCGGTACATCCCATCGACGACGATCGGTGACCGACAACGAGAAACGGCCGTGATCAGCCAAGACGACTACGACCGCCTCGACGACCAAACCCAGGACACCTACCGGCGAATAGCAATCCCTGGCAGCGACGGAGGCAAACGAGAGTACGGGTGGCTCCCCGACTCGATACCAATGTTCGGCCAAGACGACTACGAACAATTCAACGACGACGAGCGCCAGGCCCTCACCGCCATTCTCGTCCCTGGCGGGTATCGGACGCTGAACCGTCGCTGGAAACTCCGATCCCTTGGAGCCACCGGCCCCAAAGCTGAAGCCGGTCGAGGCTTCTCAATCTTCGTCAACAACGGCCCCGCCGTCGCGATGCAACTCGCCCGACTACTCCACCCCGAACAAACACCCTGGCCCAAAGGCCAACCCCGACCACTCCCCTAGGAAGGAATACCGAATGACTTCATCAAGTGTTGAGCAACTTGCGTACAGCGTGCCCGAGGTGGCCGTGATGCTGGGCGTCAGCAAGGCTAGCGCCTACACCTATGTCCGAACCGGGCTGATCCGGTCGGTTACGTTGTGCGGTCGCATCGTGATTCCTCGCCAGGCAATCGACGAATTGCTCCGTCTCGACGAAGCAGTCTGATCGTGGGCACGGCGATGCGGAAAGCGACAGGGGTTCGTGAGGTGGCACCCGGAGTCTTCGAGCTTCGTGCGTCGCTTGGGCGTGACCCGCTGAGTGGAAAGTACACCGAGATCACTCGCCGGTTTTCGGGCACGCTCCGCCAGGCAAAGGTCGCTAGAGCTGAGCTGGTTGCTGAAATCAAGCAGGGTCGCCACCGAGGAGCGAGCGCCACTGTGGATGAACTGGTGGTTGAGTGGTTGGTCGAGTTGGAGCGAAAGCGTCGGTCGCCTCGCACGATAGGTGAGTATGAGCGCCGCTATCGTCGCGACATCCAGGCGGCGATCGGGTCAGTGCCGGTTCGGAAGGTCACCACGAAGATGTTGACCGATCTGTACGGGGCGCATCAGAGGCGTGGCCAGTCGGCGGCTTCGGTTGTGAAGATCCATGCCACGATTTCGTCGATGATGACCCAGGCTTGCCGGTGGGGATGGCGTGACACGAATCCGGCGACGTGGGCAGAGACACCTCCGATTGAACGGAAGGTGCCCGTCGTCCCGACGCCTGAAGAGGTTAGGCGGTTGATCGATGCTGCCTCACGGTCACGTCGGCCTGAGCACGCCGATGTGATCTACCTTGCAGCGACGACGGGTTTGCGGCGTGGTGAGGTTTGCGCTCTCCGAGCGAGTCGTGTCGATTGGGATTCGGGTGTGTTAGAGGTTTCTCGTAACATCATCCGCCAGGACGGCCAGCTGATCGATCGGCCGACCAAGAACCGTCGTATACGGGCCGTAGCGATCGACGGTCGATGTCTTGAGATCTTGCAGCGTCTGCTCACCGAAGCTGAAGAGCGTGCGTGTGAGGCGGGCGTGAGGCTTGTGAGCGATCCCTACGTGTTCACGACATCGCTCGACGGAAGTACACCGTGGGACCCGGACACGATCTCGCAGTTCTTCAGCCGCCTTCGGGTTCGGCTCGATCTGGATCATCTTGAGTTCAAGGGTCTTCGCCGGTTCATGGATACCTACGGCCAGGAACTCGGGTTCTCGCTCGCCCAGGTCGCGATGCGAGCCGGTCATGACCCAGCAGTAGCGAGTACGCACTACACCGGGCGTGTCACTCAGGTAGACCGGCAAATCGCCTCAGCGATGGCGAATCTGCTGGCTGATGGCTAGTCACACCCTTGGTTGGTAGTCGGTCGCTCGATCTCGTAGTGCGTGACGAACCCTGGGTAGTCTCCAACGAGGTTGACTCGCAAACCTGCCGGTTGACTTGGCAAACGAGATGTCGCCTGCACACTTTCCGGGTTTTCTCCGGGGTTCTGTGGCTCGCAGGCCCGCTCTGTAGCGGCCTAGTGGCACGTTTTCCCTGGTCACGGCTGGAGCCCGAACCGAGAGTCGAACTCGGGACCTACTCATTACGAATGAGTTGCTCTACCAACTGAGCTATCCGGGCAAGGTTCACAATCTTAGCGCCCGTCATTGGCCGCCACGCACCGATTTCCTGGCTTCGAAATCCAGGTCGGCAAGGCTCTTTCCCCTTTGTTTGGCTTCATTGAGGTTTCGATCCGTCGACAGCCGCCAACGCCGCCCTCACATAGCCTGGGCTCCCCGTACCCTGAATTTCAATGAGCCGGTATAGGAGGGTGAGCGGAATTCCGGGTATTCGCGCTGGGCGGCTTTCGGCTCTACGCTTCTTGGCGCCCGGTTTTGGCTTCCTGACCGACCTCGCCATCACCAAGCTCATCGGCCTCGACGGTCTGGGGCGCTACGCCATCATCACCTCGGTGGCCGCCCTCGCCTCCATCGCGATTTCGCTCGGCATGCAGGCTCCCCTGAATCGCGAGCTTGCCGTTGCAGAGCAGGGCGGCGAGAAAGCCAAGCTCACGATGTCGTCCTTGGCCGCCTCAACCATCGCCTGGGTACTCGTAGCGGCCGCGCTCGTGGCTTTCGACGACACGGTGCTCAGCTGGTTCAATGCCGGGGAGTTGGGATGGGAGGCACTCTACATCGTCTTCATCGCCGGCGGTCTGGCCTTCCAATCGCTAGCCGTTTCCATCGGACGCGGCTTCGACCGACTCACCCTGGCGACCGTGACCGAATTGCTGGCGTCAAAACTGGTGCTTCTCGCCGGATTGGCGCTCATTGCCATCGGCCTTGTGCCCCGGTCGCTACCTTCGGTGCTGCTCACCACGGTTGTCGCCGTCTTCGCCCCACTCGTCGTCACTCTCGCCTGGCTGGCAAAGCGCGACGGCCTACGTCCCACCGCTCCAGACCTTGGCCTGTCTCAGCGCCTCTCCTTCCAATCCTGGGCACTCCTCGGCCACCAAGTCGTTTTCACTATCAGCGCCAGTATCGCCATGTGGGTCCTCGATCGGTCCGACGGCAACGCCGCTGTCGGGGTGTTCTACCTCGTGACCCGGTTGGCCGCTTTCATCTCCATCCTGGCTGTCGTCGTCCAGTTTCTCTATGGCAATCAGATCGCGGCCGCTCATCGAGGCCGCTCGCTCGATGCGTTGGAACCGCACCTGCGCTCGGTCGTTACGAAGGCGACCACCGGCGCTCTCGTTGTGTTGGGCGGTATCTTCCTCGTTCACCGGGTGTTCCTACGCGTTCTGACCGGAGAACCGACGACCAGCGAAACAACCCTCGCCTTCGTCCTCCTCGCGGTCGGCCAGCTGGTACAGGTTGGAACCGGCCCTTCGGGTTACACCCTGATCATGGCTAAGCGAGAGTCGTCGATTCTGACCTCCACCGCGATCGGTGCCATCGTCACGACGGTTGCTGCCCTCGTGCTTACGAGCCGCTACGGCATCGTTGGTGCTGCCGCCGCCACCGCTTTGGGCCAGATCATCATCAACGTGGTCAACCTTGGACTGGCTCGGCGAGTTGTTGGGTTGAACACCGCCACCTTCCTCAACCCTCGCTCCGCCTTTTCCTGAACGCCGGCGGCGCCCGGGTGAGCACCAATCGATCGGCTACATTTAGCCAATGAGTTCGAGCCGTCGTTCAACCGAACCTTGTCGGCTCCCAGACGCAGAACACGCGGCTGGCGCCAACGATGCCATCGCCGAAAGCAACACCGAGCTCGTCTGGTTCGGTGAGAACGCGCCGACGGCCGCAGAGCTAGAACGGTTCGGAACCTCGCCGCGCCTGGCCTTGCTGGTTACGCCGAGTCTTCCCCCTGGACGGGGCACGAGGCGGTCCGACACGGTTGCTGCCCTCACCCGCCTGCTCGACCCGTATCCAGCAGAGTCCGGCTCGGCACCGACTTTCATTCTGCGCACCGAGGCACTGATCAACGTCGGCGGCTTCGATCCTCGATTCCCCGGCCTGGGCCTACCCGATCTCTGTCAGAGGCTGATGGTGGCTGGCTGGTCGCTGGCCGGTCTCAACGGCACGCCAACCCTGATCGAGGCACTCTATCAAGGGCTCGACGTCGAAGAGCGTTTCGCGTCTGAGGCGCTCTGGTACAAACGGCACGGCCGGAACGAAGCCGGTCATGATCTGACCTGGTTCCGTCGGGCAACGCTGACCGCAGCCGGGCTCGTTACCGCCTCGCCCCAGTCCAGCACCAGCCGCAGTCAGCTGGCTCGCCGCGTTGGCGAGGACGCTCGAACAAGGTGGGCGGCACCGCCGCCTCACGAAACGCAGACCGGTGTCGGCTTTCGAGCCGACTGGCGGTTCCTGCTCCCCGACGGGCCTCGCTCCCGGCTCCATGTAGCACTCTCGCCTGGTCTGAACGCAGAGACCGAACGGCCGCGCTGGCAGTGGCTGGTTGACGACGGCTGGATCGACTCCTTGACGGTCGGCGCATCGCACGATGGCCCGGCCTCGGCCGACGTCGTGCTCGTAACCGGAGGTGCAGATCTCAAAGCAGCGCTTGGCGCCGCCAGCCCCGACGGATCGATCATTGTCGAGCAACCACGATCGGCCCGCCCGAGCAGTGGCGTCGAATCGATAGTGGAGGACGGTGGCTTCCGAGTCATTAGCCGCCATCTAGCCACACCATCGCTCGACCAGGCCAAGCGGCTCATCCCCCTCGACTCCGGTTCCGGGCTTACGTGGATGGTCGACAATGTGGGACCAGCGTGGATAGGCGATGGTGTCAGGCAGTTCGCGGGCAAGGCCATCGGCGGCGTGCTGCGCTCCCCCGCTGGCGCACCAGCTGGAGACCGGCTCGTGGTCGCCACCCGACGAAGCGGCGCTTTCACCTACCTCGATGGCGCCGTCCAAGGTACGAGCGATCTGCTGTTGCTAACCAGCGGCCACGACGAAGGCAGCCGGGCGATCGTGTTGCCACTGGGCGCTGAGTCCAACCAGCCCGATCGTGTACTCAAGGTCTCGTCTCGGCCCTCCTACAACCACAACATCGTCGCCGAGGCCAGTCGTATCGCCGCTCTGAGGGAGATGCTCCAACAGAACGACCCAGGCGCCGCCAGGCTCCTGCCCGATCAGCTTGGCCGCCTCACCGTCGCCGGTCTGGAAGCGACGGCCGAGGTGTTCGCTGGTCGATGGACAGCGGCCGCTGTTTGCTACCAGCATCCAGAACGTCGGGCTGAGCTGCTCGAACGGATCTGTGAAGATCTCACGCGCTTTACCAAGGCCACAACCTCGACCACCGAGCCCTGGACGCCTGAAAGCTTCGAGCGATTCATCGCCGAACCGTTCGCCCGCTACCAGCGCCTACTCGGCGAAAAGGCAACCCTCAATGCCCTGTACGCCCCCTTGCAAGACCTCTCCCGCGAGCTCGAAGGCTTGCCCCTTGCGCTGGCCGAACGTCACTACGATCTCGGCCCTTGGAATGTGATGCTCGATGGAACCACAGGCTCGCAAGGTCTCACCTTCGTCGATTGGGAACTGGCACCGCCTCGTACCGCCAGCGTGGTCGCGCCAGCTGGCGCTGATCATCTCTACTTCGCCAAGTACTGGCTGCACATAGCGCTCGAAACCGCGTCGATCGATGATGAGCTCGATGCCTTCCTGTTCCTTGCCCCTCGATCACTCGACAGTCGTCGTCGACCGGAAGATCCTCGTTCGGTCGCTCTTTCCGTCGTGCGGCGGGAGTTCGATCGGCTCGGCATCGATCACCGCTTCGTCCCCTTGTTGACGTTCTATCTCTGGCTGGAGACCGCTCTCTACACCATCGAGCGACGAGGGCTGAGCACGAATGACCAGGATGCTGGATCCGTCGAGCCCGGCAGCGCCAAGCCCTATCTCGAAACGCTCGCCCGTCACCGTCAACGGTTTCTGGCCGCCTGGCGTAACTAGTCCGCCTGGCGTAACTAGCTAGCGGGTGAGCGCCCGAGCGGCGAGCGACCCAACCAGGGCGCTTGGCGCAAGCCCCGTCAGCAAGGCCCAACCGACTGCGGCAATACGTCGGGCGACGCTGAAGTCTTCGCGGCCCCACCCCGATGCTGCGGCCGCCTCGATCAATGCTCGGCGACGATCGGCGGGGAACGGGTGCTCGGGATAGCGGCTCGACACCAGACGCAAACCAGCCGTCGTCAGGGAACGAAAGCCTGACGGGTCGGCCGGCATGGCCACACCGAGAGCTCGGCCATGGTCGATGAGGAGCCGATGGGTGTGTTCGGTCCTTACCAGAATGTCTCGCGCCCGATCGAGGTCGAACCCGGAGCGGTGATCATTGTTGGCTCCATGGGTTCGATAGTGAGCAAGTGGCAGTTCGAGGCCGAGCACTCGGCCATAGAGGGCGCTCACATTCGAAAGATAGTGATCGGCAGAAATCCGGTACGGTTCTTCCGGCATGGGCAACAGGGCGTCGAGCACCGACGCCCGAAAGGCATTGCCCGAGGTGGGCTGCCACGAGATGTCGTCGGGGTTGCGACCCAGCTGATCTCGGAGATCTCCGGCCGGCAAGGCTCGGCCCGGCTCAGGGAATCCGCCGGCGACAGGCGCCCCATCGTCATCGATCCACGCCATACGAAACTGGCATTTGACTGCGTCGGGGTCGGCGTTGAACGCCGTCAGCACCTTTTCGACCGCATCCGGCACCAGCGTGTCGTCACCGTCGAGGAAGAACACGACGGGGCGCTCGGCCCGCTCCCACCCGGCGTTGAATGCTGATGCTTGACCACCGTTGGCCTTGGCCACCACCTGGATTCGTCCAGGGTGTGACCGCTGGTATCGGCCGAGCACCTCCAATGAGTCGTCACGTGAACCGTCGTCGACCACGACGATCTGGCACTCGACAGTTTGCGAGAGTGCGCTATCGATCGTGGCGCCAAGATACCGGCCGTAGTTGTAGTTCGTTACGACAACGGTGGCCGACTCAGCGAGGCCCACGATCAACTCCGACGGCGGCCCCGATGAGGCGAGCGTATTCATCCTCGATCCGATCGACCACGCCGACGAGGGAATAGTCGCCGACCGCCGCCTTGGCTGTGCGGGCGATCTCGTCTCGCCTGCTCTCGTCACCTAACAGCTCAGCGATCCCTTTCGCCAGTTGGGAGGCATCGCCCGGGGTGACCAAGACCCCGCGTCCATCGGCCAAGATCTCGGCCAAGCCCCCGACGTCTGATGCGACGAGCGGACAGCCCGCGTCCATTGCTTCGATCGCAACAAGACCGAAGGGTTCTGGCCACAGTGAAGGCACAACACCGACCGTGGCACGACGCCACAAGGCGTGTACCGCACGGTTCGGTATATGACCGACCTCGACCGTCCCCGGAGGGAGACGAATACTCTGGCTCATCCGCTCACCGACCACGACAAACGGCGTGTCGTCACCGTGGTTTGCTCGTAGATCTTCGACCGCCTCGGCCAATACGGCCAGGCCTTTCTCCGCTCGGATGTCGCCGACGAACAAAATGAACGGTCCGTCGGGGATGCGGTCTTCGATGCCTTGGAGCGGCAGAAGCTGCTCATCAACGCCACCGTCGGAAAAGGTGGTCACCGGATTCGGAACCACAACCGACCCCGGCCGCCCTGTCAGTCCGTTGCCTCGCTCGGTGGCGCTGGAAACGGAGATGAAGACATCGGTCTTCGCGTCTTCCATTCGACTTCCGGCTCGCAGCCCAAGGGTGACCAAGGCGCCGCGAGCTCGCCCATAGTGCTCTCCTGCGCAACGAATGCACTTTGCGAGACCAGGCCCGCTACATGTCGTGCCCTGGCGCCACAGCGTCTTTTTGGCGCAGGTTCG
>CAKZXA010000120.1 GCA_937922045.1 uncultured Acidimicrobiales bacterium
GTCAGCCAACGACGGGGTCGTGATCACGGACAACACCGGTAAAGTGCTCTGGGCAAACAAGAGCATGACGGATTTGTCTGGCTATTCGCTCAGCGAATTGGTCGGCAAGACGCCCGGTGAGGTCTTGCAGGGGCCGGACAGCTGCTTTGATACCCGATTAAAAATGCGCGCGGCGCTAAGTGCAGCGGAACCGGTGCGAACCGAAATTCTCAACTACACCCAGTCAGGCGAGCCCTACTGGGTCGAGATTGCGATTGTCCCGGTGTTCAATTCCCGCCGCGCCTTGATCCGGTTCATCGCGATCGAGCGTGATATCACCGCGCAAAAAGAGCGGCAGGAACTCGAGAAGGAATTGCAGGCCTCACGCAAGCTCGAGGCGGTGGGTCAGCTCGCGGCGGGCATCGCGCACGAAATCAACACGCCATGTCAGTTTGTCGGCGACAACATCCACTTTTTTGCCGAGGCGATGGAAGACACCTTGCCGGTGTTGATGACGCTGCAGTCCGCGCTCGACACCACCTCTGATGAGGGTGACGGTGAACTGGATACCGCACAAATTCGTGCGCTGTTGCGCGAAGCGGACCTCGGGTTTTACGTCGAGGAGTTGCCGGGCGCGGTTGACCAGGCCAAGGACGGCATCACCCGCATCTCCGAAATCGTCAGGGCGATGAAAGACTTTTCACACCCTGGCACCGACAAACAAGCGGTTGACTTGAACCGATCGATCGACAGCTGCCTGACCGTTACCCGCAGCGAGTGGAAGTACATCGCCGAGCTCGACACCCGCTTTGCCGAGGAGTTGCCCGATGTCTTTGTCAGCCCGGGTGAAATCAATCAGGTCTGCGTCAATATTCTCGTCAACGCCGCACACGCCGTTGCCGAGCGCTATGCCGGGGGCACGACAGTGCGCGGTCGTATCGGGGTGTCGACAGAGGTGTGCGATGGGGGCGTGCGCATTGCCATATCAGACAACGGCTGTGGCATGCCGGAGGGCGTGAAAGCGAAGATATTCGATCCTTTTTTCACGACCAAAGAGGTTGGTAAAGGCACTGGGCAGGGCCTCGCCATTGCCTACGACATCATCGTGAACCGTCACCATGGCAGCCTGCAGGTGGACAGTGAAGATGGCGTCGGCACGACATTTATCATCGAGCTGCCGCTGGGTGACGCCTTGGAGCACACAGAGGATGTGCGCCACGCCGCCTGAGTGCAGCGTGGCGCCTGGTCGGGATCAGATACCCGCGACCGCCTTCACTTCGAGGAAGTCTTCAAGCCCCCAAACGCCACCTTCGCGGCCGTTGCCCGATTGGCCGTAGCCACCGAACGGAGCGCCCGCACTGCGGCTCTTCCCGTTCATTTCGACCATGCCCGACCGTAGGCGACGAGCCACCCGGCGGGCCCGCTCGGGATCGGTGGTTTGCACAAAGTTCGTGAGGCCGTAGGCGGTGTCGTTGGCGATCGCTACCGCTTCTTCTTCGGTATCGAACGGCATGATCGAAAGCACAGGGCCAAAGATCTCTTCGGTGGCGATCGTCATGTCGGGGGTGACGTCGACGAACACCGTTGGGCGCACGAAGAATCCGGTCTCATGGCCTTCGGGTCGGCCGGGGCCGCCAGCGACGAGGCGGGCGCCTTCATCGACACCCTTTTCGATCAGGGCCTGGATCTTGTCGAACTGGGTGCGGTTGACGACGGGACCGATATGGCGGCCTTCCTTATCGGAGGCGTCGACCTCTGTCTGTTCGGCCGTGGCCTGGGCCTGTTCGACGGCCTGGTCGTAGCGTGAACGATGCACCAGCATGCGCGTTGGAGCGTTGCATGACTGGCCGCTGTTGTTGAACACTCGCTTCACGCCCCAGTCGACGGCCGAATCGTCGGCATCTTCGAAGATGATGTTGGCGCCCTTGCCGCCGAGTTCGAGGGCGACCCGCTTGACCGAATCGGCCGCGTTCTTGGAGATAGCGACACCAGCCCGGGTCGAGCCGGTGAAACTCACCATGTCGACATCGTCGTGACCGGAAAGCTGGGTGCCTACACCAAGACCGTCACCGTTGACGAGGTTGAACACACCGGCGGGGAAGCCTGCTTCGTGGATCATCTCGGCAAACAGCATCGATGAAAGCGGTGATTCTTCCGAGGGCTTCAGCACCATGGTGCAGCCTGCGCCCAGGGCCGGAACGACCTTCAAGGTGACCTGGTTCATCGGCCAGTTCCAGGGAGTGATCAGCGCACAAACCCCAACCGGCTCGTAGAGGATGCGGTCCTCGGGGGCGTGATCGCCGAGCGGGCGATCGAACTCGAATCCTTCGATGGCTCGGATGATGCTCTTGATGTGGCCGAGACCAGCGCCGACCTGCTGGGTGCGAGCCAGAGCGATAGGGGCGCCCATTTCCATTGAGATCGCTGCCGCCATCTCGTCAGCACGAGCGGTGTAGATGGCGAGCAAGCTTTTGAGTAGCTCTACCCGATCAGCGACTGGCGTTTCGGCCCAAGGGATGAAGGCGGCGCTGGCGGCCGCCACCGCCGCGTCGGTGTCGGCCTGGGAACCGAAGGAGATCGTGGCACATGGCTGTTCCGTCGAGGGGTTTATCACCTCGGCGTCATGCTCGGCCGACGGGGAAACCCAGGCACCATTGATATAGAACTTGCGACGGTCGAGCAGTTGATCGTTTGTCATGAGATTCGTCCTCGTATTTGCAGATAGCGGTTTTTGCAGGTAGCGCCGTGGTCGTGGTCGTGGACAGACCGCACTAGAGAGTTCTTCATCTTGCCCAGACATCAGCCGTTTCAGAACCACGGAACAAAAGCACCGCAGCAAACGTTCCGATATATATGCCGATGACCTCGCTGACCGTTCCCGCCGCCCGCGCCACGATTGTCGACCTCGCCCAGCGCTTCGCTGCCCTTCGAACGCTCACCGAAGAACTGGCCGAACCGCTGTCACCCGAGGATCAGACCGTTCAATCGATGCCTGATGCGTCGCCGACCAAGTGGCATCGAGCCCACACCACCTGGTTCTGGGAGACCTTCCTCTTAGTCCCTTACGTCGACGACTACGAGCCCTTCGACGAGGACTACGCCTTCTTGTTCAACTCCTACTATGAGGCGGCCGGCCCTCGCCATGGCCGCGGCGAGCGAGGTCTGCTCTCCCGCCCATCAGCCGCCGATATCGGCCGTTATCGCCTCCACGTCACCTCGGCCATGACCGAACTGTTGAGCGGCGAGGTGTCGACCGATGTCGCCGAACTGGTCGAGCTCGGCATCCAGCACGAGAAACAGCATCAAGAACTACTGCTGATGGATGCCAAGCACATGCTGGCTCAGCATCCAACCTTCCCCCGCTATCGCAACTGGGAGCATCTCCAAACCCTCGAAGCTCCGGCGTTGCGCTGGGAGGCGGTGGCTGGGGGCCTCGTCGAGATCGGCCATGATGGCGACAACTTTGCCTTCGACAATGAGACGCCTCGCCATGAAACACTCATCCAGCCCTTCGAGCTGGCATCTCGGCTCGTAACGACTGGCGAGTGGCTTGAGTTCATGAATGACGGCGGCTACGAAACCGCTCGGCATTGGCTGTCGGAGGGTTGGGCCACCGTCAACAACGAAGGTTGGCGAGCCCCTGAGTACTGGCACGAAATCGACGGCGAGTGGCATGTGTTTACCCTCGACGGACTCCGCCCGCTCGACTTCTCCGAGCCTGTGTGTCACGTGTCGTTGTTTGAAGCCGATGCCTACGCCACCTGGAGTGGCGCTCGGCTTCCTACCGAATTCGAATGGGAAGTGGCGGCCCAGCGATACGCAGTCGAAGGGAATCTCCTCGACATGGGCGCCCTCCACCCGACCACCGCGGTCGTCGGTTCCAGGCTGCAACAGCTTTTCGGCGACGTTTGGGAGTGGACGGCCAGTGCCTACCTGCCGTACCCGGGCTTTGAGGTTGCCGACGGCGCGGTTGGTGAATACAACGGCAAGTTCATGTCTAACCAGCATGTGTTAAAGGGCGGTTGTGCCCTCAGCCCCACCGACCATGTTCGGGCCAGCTATCGCAACTTCTTCCCGGCCCGCAGTCGCTGGGCGATGACGGGTGTTCGCTTGGCCCGCGATGCCAACACGACCGTGCTCCCGGTGCAAACCAAGGTGTACCTACGGCCGGAGTGGCTTGACCAGGCCCTGGCCGCCGATGTCACCGCCGGCCTCACCTCCACGCCAAAGACACTGCCGCCGAAATGGTTCTACGACGACCACGGCAGCGATCTGTACGACCAGATCACCCGGCTCCCCGAGTACTACCCGGCCCGCACCGAGGCGAGCATCCTGGGCCGCGAGGCGCTCAACATCGCAACGCTCACCAAAGCCGACAACCTGATCGAGCTCGGCTCCGGCACCTCCGACAAAACCCTCCTCTTACTCGACGCGCTTTCAGCCACCGGGCGTCTACGCACCTACGTACCCCTCGACGTGGCCGAAGCTACCTTGCGGGATGCGTCGGCAACGATCGCCCAACGCTACGAAGGGCTGCGGGTCGACGGTGTTGTCGGCGATTTCACCCACCATCTCAGCCATGTGCCTCGCGGCCGCCGTAACTTGCTGATCTTCCTCGGCGGCACGATCGGCAACTTCGCGCCGGCTGAGCGGGCAGAATTTCTTGCTTCTGTTGCCTCCACCCTCGGGCCCGATGATCACTTCCTCCTCGGTACCGATCTGGTCAAGGACCACGCTCGGTTGGTGGCTGCCTATGACGATGCCTCCGGTGTGACCGCCGCCTTCAACAAGAACGTGCTGACCGTTATCAATCGCGAACTTGATGCTGATTTCAACATCGATGGTTTCGAGCATGTGGCGATCTACGACGCCGACAACGACTGGATCGAGATGCGGCTGCGCTCGTTGGCCGATCAGACCGTGACGATTCCCGCTCTCGACCTCACCGTTACCTTCACCGAAGGCGAAGACATGCGCACCGAGATCAGTGCCAAGTTCACCGAGGCCAGGATTACGGCCGACATGGCCGAGGTTGGTCTGGAACTGGTGCGTTGGCATACCGATGACGCCGGAGACTTCGGCCTTTCGCTCTGGCAGCGCAGCTAGGGACGGGGCCTAGCGTCGACGGTGGAACGCCAACACGACCAGACCCTCGTCGAGGAGCTGGATTGCCATGTCCCTCAAGGCGGGCTGGCCGATCGTTTCGTCGAGTTGCTGTTCGGCTTCAACTCGCACGTCGTCGGCCTCAAGCTTGAGAAGAAACGAGTCGAGCCCGATGCCGAGCAAAGAGCCCACGGCCATGATGGCGGCGACCCCTAAGCCAGCCCCGGTAAAAGGCCCGAACCGTCGGCTGAGCGGTGCTGCCTGATTCTTCGCTAGATCGTCGGCAGAGTTGGACACACCGAAACGATATGCCCGTTGCGGTTGCATGCCGACCTAGGTGATGCGAAGGTGATGTCGGCGGGCTTACCGAAGGATCTACCTATGAAAATGGTTCCACGGTCGTTGACGCGCTCTCTGGCGATGGCGGGAATGGCCTTTGTCGCTGTTCTCTTCGGGCTTCCAGCCGTCGCCGACGCAAGCCCCGATCGCACGGTTTCCACCGAGGAGGTCATCAACTTCTCAACCGGAGATCCAGCTGCTGATCCTGGCACCGAGGGCATCGCTGTAGGTGCAGACGGCACAATCTACGTCTCGGCCAACACCGCCGACGGCGGTCAGATCTGGGCCATAGCGCCAGGCGCCACGCAGCCGGTCGTCGTCACCACCCTGATTCCTCCAACCGGCGGAGCCGGTTTTGGCGTGCTCGGCCTTCACTTCGACGGCGACGAGTTGTTGGCCGCGGCCAACACCTTCGCCGACCCAGCGCTCAACGGTGTCTGGCGCGTCGACGTCGCAACCGGCGCGGCCGAACACATCGCAGGCACCGAAGCCATAACGCTGCCGAATGACCTCACCACCTGGGCCGGCAAGATCTATGTGACCGACTCGGCCGGTGGCGCCGTCTGGGTCGTGGATGGAGACTCGGTCGATATCTGGCTTCAAGACCCTCTTCTCGAAGGCCTCGGCCAGCTCGTACCAGGGTTGCCGATCGGCGCCAACGGCATCGATGCCTTCGGCGGCAAGCTCTACATCGCCAACCTGGAAAAGGGACTCATCACCACAGCCCAGATCAACGGCCGTAGCTCCCGTTCGACGCTGCGGGTTTTGGCCGAGATCGATGGTGCTCCCGACGGGGTCGAAGTCGATCAGCGAGGTCGTCCCCACACGGTGCTCGTCGGCCAAAACGAGCTCGTTCGGGTCGAGCGAGATGGCTCGGTCACAAGGCTGGTCGACAGTGCCGACGTTCTCGACGCACCTGCCAGCCTCACCTTTGGCCGCGGCCGAGACAAGAGCACGATCTATGTCGTCAACTTTTCGATCGGTGAAGGATTCCCCGGCGTCATCGAGCAATCGAACGTCGGACCGAGCATCGTCGCCGTCAGGTAGATCAGCCCG
>CAKZXA010000121.1 GCA_937922045.1 uncultured Acidimicrobiales bacterium
CACCCTTGAGTCGTACCGAACGTGGGCTGCCGAAGCGTTGCATGCTGAGCCCTTCTACTCCGTTGTGGTGCCTACCTACAACGAGGAGAGGCGCATCGTGCCGACGGTCGGTGCCATCGCCGCCCATCTCTGCTCGCTGGGGCGGCCGTGGGAGTTGATCATCGTCGACGATGGTTCGACCGACGAAACAGTCGATGTTGTCCGTCGGCTCGGCCTGGTGAACGCTCGAGTACTCGCCGGTCGTTCGAATCGGGGCAAGGGGAGCGCTGTCCGGCGCGGCATGTTGGCTGCACGGGGACAGGTGATTCTGTTCGCTGATGCCGATCAGTCCACCCCGATCGAGCAGCTGTCAGCGCTCGAAGCCGTTCTGGACAAGGGCTTCGATGTGGTCATTGGATCGAGAGCGGCAGCCGGAGCCCTCGTCGATAACAAGTCGCTGCAACGCCGGGCGGTGACGGCGGGGCTTCGTCTCTTCGTTCGTTCCACCTTGCGTTTGCCGATCGCCGATACACAATGCGGCTTCAAGGTCTTCACCCCGCGAGCCGTCGATGAGCTCTTCACTCGCCAGCGAATCGACGGGTTTGCCTTTGACCTCGAGGTTCTCTACCTGGCTCGAAAACGCGGTCTGCGGGTTGTCGAGGTGCCGGTTGCGTGGTTCGACGCACCGGGATCGAAGGTTGCTCATCTACGCGTCGCGCCGCGATTTGTTCGCGACGTTGGACGGATCATTCTCAACCAGATGGTTGGCCGCTATCACCAACCTGTTACCACCCGCACCCGGCCGGTCGAATCGGCGCCACCCCGCCGGATGGCGCAGCGGAGGTCGATGAGGAATACTAAGGGGCGTGTCGAACAAGCCGTCCGATCCGGAGATGTTTCGGGCCGAAGCGGCCCAGTTCATCGACAGCGCAGCTGACGCCGGGGTCGCCTGCCCCGCCTTCGGGGCCATCATGCCCCCGGCTTTCTACGAGCCAGCCAAGCGTTGGCAGCGACATTGCTATGAGCACGGCTTTGCTGGTCTGCACTGGCCCGCCGCCTTCGGCGGCCAGGGGCTCAGCGTTGAACACAATCAGGTTTGGAACGCCGAGTGTGCCCGGCGCGGGGTTACCCCCTACATGAACTTTCAGGGTGTCGTGTTGGCCGGAGGCGCCCTCGTTCGTTTTGGAACCGACGAGCAGAAGGCCCGCTTTCTACGCTCCACCCTCTCGGCCGACATCGTGTGGTGCCAACTGTTCAGCGAGCCCGAAGCTGGGTCCGACCTGGTCAGCCTGCGAACGAGGGCTGAGGCCGACGGCGCCGACGGCTGGCGGGTGACCGGGCAGAAGGTTTGGTCGTCGACCGCTCAGCTGGCCGACTGGGCCATCCTGCTGGCTCGCACCAATCCGGACCAGCCCGGCCATCGTGGCATTTCGTTTCTGCTTCTCGACATGAGCGACCCCGGCGTCGAGGTTCGCCCGCTGAAGCAGATGACAGGCGACACCGAATTCTGTGAGGTCTTCCTCGACGGTGCCACGGTCGCCGCCGACGGACTGCTCGGCACGTTGGGGGAGGGGTGGGGCGTTGCAACCTCGGTGCTTTCCGATGAGCGAGCGGCTGCAGCCGCTGCTGGCATCGGTCTGCGTCGCGAGCTAAACCGGCTCCACCAGCACAGCGAGACCTTGAGTCGGGCCGAGCGTGATCGTGTCCTCGATCTGATGGTGCGGGGTGATGCCTTGGCCCACCTCCTCGATCGGTCGGGCGGCGATCCCCGCCTCGGCCCGCTCACCAAACTTGGTCGCAGCGAACTGGGGATGGATGTGGCGGCGGCCCAATTGCACGGGCATGGCCCCGCAGCCATGCTCTCCGCCGGGGAAGCGGCCGGCGACGTCGACGCCTTTCTCTACGCTCCAGGTATGAAGTTCGGCGGCGGCACCAGCGAGATCCAACGAAACCTCGTCGGTGAACGGCTTCTCGGCCTGCCACGCGAACCTCGGGCCTGACGCTGATGACGGAGGCCGCCACGACCGCTGAGGTTGTGATCATCGGGGCTGGCATCGTTGGCGCCGCTCTCGCTTCTGAACTTGCGGTGGATCACGACGTGCTGGTGGTGGAGGCCGAAGCTCAGCCGGATCGTCATTCGACCGGACGTTCCGCCGCGGTGTGGCGCCTGATCTATGGCGACGCCGAGATCAGCGAACTGATCGCCGCGGGTCGAGACTTCCTCGAGTCGCCCCCGTTCGATTTTTCCGAGCACTCGTTTCTCCGGCCTCGCCCGGTGCTCTATGTGGCTCAGAACGATGAGTTGGATGCGTCGTCCTCCCTCTACACACTGGGTGAGCGGATGCAGCCGGCGCTGCATCGGATCTCGGTTGACGAGGCCTACCGGATGTGCCCTGCCCTGCGTTCGACGGTGGCCGAGGCCTTTGTCGACCCGACCGGGGCCGATATCGACGTAGCTGGTCTGCATCAGGCCTACCTTCGTCGGGCGAAGCGCCGTGGTGGGCGCGTCGAGTTATCGCATCGTGTCGACGGGCTTCGCCGGTTTAGAGGTGCCTGGCAGGTGTCCACATCGCAAGGCTTGGTGAAGGCCCAGAGCGTGGTGAATGCGGCTGGCGCCTGGGGCGATGTGGTCGCGGCGATGGCCGGTGCGGCGCCGGTCGGCCTGACCCCGATGCGTCGAACCGTCATCACCTTCGATCCGGGCGAGCTGCGAAACGACGAGGGTCCGATGGTCGTGAGTGTGAGCAACCGCTACTACTTCAAACCGGAGACGGGTACGGTGCTGGCCTCGCCGATGGATGAGCACCCCGACGATCCCCACAACGTGAAGCCCGCCGAGCTCGACGTGGCCAGGCTGCTCGATCGGCTCTCGCAGGCGACCGCCTACCCGACCCGTTCGATCCAGTCGTCGTGGGCGGGCCTACGCAGCTTCTGTCCCGATCGTCGCCCCGCCCTTGGATGGGATGACGACCGGCCAGGATTCTTCTGGGCGATTGGGCTGGGCGGGTTCGGCATCGAGACCTCTCCCGGCGTTTCCCAGCTGTGCAGTCGGCTGTTCAACGACCCGAGTGCACTGTCGCCGCCAGCGTTCGCCCCCAATCGCTTCGCCGACTAGCGTTGCTCGGATGACGACAGGAGATGCCACAAAACCGGTAGCGGTAGTCACGGGCGCGAGCCGTGGGCTAGGCGCCTCCATCGCCAGACGGCTGGCCGATGATGGATGGGCTGTTGGGTGCCTGGCCACATCCGCAGAAAGCGCCTCGGCGATCTCGACCGAGATCGAAGCATCAGGGGGTTCGGCCGTCGCAGTGGGAGCGAGGGTCGAAGATCGCGATGCACTGGAGGCCGCCCTGGATCAGGTTGAGTCTGGGCTCGGCCTGATCTCGCTGATGGTCAACAATGCAGGGATCTCCCAAGTTGCACCCTTTCTCGAAACCGACCCGGCTGACTTTGCCCGCATCATCGACATCAACCTGCTCGGGGTCTTCCACGGGTCACAGGCTGCGGCTCGGCGGATGGCGGCCAACGGCTTGTCCGGCTCGATCATCCAGATGGGCTCGATGGCTGGCCGCGTCGGTTTCCCAAAGCGGGTCGGCTACTGCGGAACGAAGGCGGCCGTTCATCACATGACCAAGGTGATGGCTGTTGATTTGGCCCCGCACAAGATACGGGTGAACGCGGTTGCGCCCGGCTATATCCGAACCGACATGATTCAGAACCTGTTCGACACCGGCACCCTCGACGAAGCTCCGCTGCAAGCGCGGGTGCCACAGGGGGAGCTGGGAGATCCTGATCACATCGCAGCTGCCGTGGCCTGGCTGGCCTCCGACGAGTCGAGCTACGTGACCGGCGAGGTGTTGACCGTTGACGGCGGCTGGACCGCCTACGGGCACATTTAGAGGATGCGACCGGAGCGGGCTGTCTGGGGATACAAGCCAACGATCCCGGTCCAGGTTGCACCCTGGTTTCGGTGGCCTCCACAGCTTGGAGCGATCGCTCGTTGGACGTGGTTCACCTGGAATCCGTTGAGCGAGCGCACCCTCCTGGTGGTCTTGGCGTGGGTGTCGTGGCGCTGGCTTCAGCCAGGTCCCGAGGTGGCACGGCAGCTCGAGGTCGGCTGGATTGGAGCCATGTACCTCCGGAACCTCGGCCTGATGATCCTCGTCGCCGGGGGGCTGCACCTGTATTTCTATCGGCGGAAGGGGCAAGGCGAGAAGCTGCGCTATGACCCGCGTGATCTCCGTCGATCCAGCCGGCTATTCACCTTCTCCAACCAGGTGTGCGACAACGTCTTCTGGACGTTGGTTAGCGGCGTAGCGTTTTGGACCGCCTATGAAGTGCTGATGCTCTGGGCCCAGGCCAACGGTCGCGTGCCAACGATGGCGTGGTCTGAGCACCCGGTGTGGTTCGTCGTTGTTTTGTGGGCGACGCCGGTGTGGATCTCGTTCCATTTCTATTGGGTGCATCGATGGCTCCATCAGCCGCGCTTGTACCGGCTCGCTCATGCGCTGCACCACCGCAACACCAACGTGGGACCGTGGTCTGGCCTTTCCATGCATCCGCTCGAACACCTCGTGTTCTTCTCGTCGGTTCTGGTGCACCTCGTCGTGCCTACTCATCCGTTGCACATCCTTTTTCATATGCAGCACCAGTCGCTCACGGCGGCCACTTCCCATACGGGTTATGAGGCACTCCTCGTAAAGGATCGAAAGCTCATAGCGCTCGGCACCTTCCATCATCAGATGCATCATCGCTATTTCGAGTGCAACTACGGCAATCTGGAAGTGCCATGGGATACGTGGTTTGGCTCGTTTCACGACGGGACCGACGAAGCTCACGAGCGAATGATGGAGCGTCGCAGGCGAGTTTCGGTGCGCTAGTTTTGGCCTATGGCCAAGAGTGAGAAGGCATCGGATCGGCAGGAGTCAAAGGACGAAATCCTGTTCTGGGACTTGATAGGCGAGCTCCAAGAAGCCGATCCTCGGGTCGATGAAGGCACCATCATGGGTAGCCGTTGCGCCCGAGTCGGCGACGAGTTTCTCGGACTGGTTGATTTCAAAGGCTCCGGGCTTGTCGTGAAGTTGCCAAAGGAGCGCGTGGCCGAGCTGATCGAGCAGGGGCACGGCCAGGCCTTCGCTCCAGCAGGAAAGGTCTTCAAGGAGTGGGTGTCGATTCCCAAGCGTGACCGACGCCGCTGGCGCAAACTCCTTACCGAAGGTATTGCGTTCGTGGGATAGGGCTTTCGCTGGCACCCATCGTGGGATCGGGCCTTTGTGGGATGGGGCCTTTGTGGTGTCGGGCGGCTTGGCGCGATGATGGGTTGATGCTCAGCCTTGCACCCTTGCACGAAGACTTCGGTGCCCGGGTCACCGGTATCGATCTGACCAAGCCCTTGTCGTCACAACAGGTGGAAGCCCTCCACGATGCCATCGACACCTACTCGGTCCTTCACTTCCCCGACCAGGCCATGACCGACGAAGCGCAACTCGCACTTACTCGGTCCTTGGGTGAACCCGAGCCCGAACATGTGCACTTTGGCAAGACGGGTCAGGTCGCCTATTTCGGCACGATCGGCAATGTGGTCGACGCCGAGACCAAGCGAGATGGCGATCATCCCCACAGCGTGAGCCAGCGCGGCAACAATATGTGGCATTCGGACTCGTCGTTTCGGCTGGTGCCGTCCTATGTGTCGATCCTGCACGCCTACGAGGTCCCGGGCGAGGGAGGTGAAACCGAGTTCGTGAGCCAGCGGGCCGCCTACGCCCGCCTCGACCCGGCCGAGCAGGCGGAGATCGATGGACTGCATGTGCTGCACGACTACGTCTTCTCTCGGACCAAGGTCGCCCCTGTCGACCCCAATCACGCCGCCTCACTCCCCCCGATCGAGCAGAGGCTGGTCCGCAGAAATCCTGCCAACGGTTTGAAGAACTATTACGTTGGTTCGCATGCGCGCTCGATCATCGGCTGGTCGGGCGTCGATTCACGGCGGCTTATCGACCGATTGAACGAGGCCGCAGCCCGCCCCGAAGACGTCTACTCCCATCGCTTCACTGAAGGTGACACTCTGTTCTGGGACAACCGCTGTGTTCTCCATCGAGGTGCTGGCTACGACGCCAACCGTTGGCGCCGCTACATGCGCCAAACCCGGGTTGCGGGCCACGGGCCCACGCTCGATGAGCCGTCGGTTGTCGCTTGACCCCAAACCACTCGACTGCCCCGAGGTGAAATAAGGGTAATCCCCCAGTGCGGATGGCGCCCCCATGAGCGACACTGACCAGGTGACATCAACCGCCTCGCCACCTGTTATCTCAGCCCGTAGCGTCACAAAGTCGTGGGGGTCCGCCCACGTCTTCTCCGATCTAACCGCCGAAGTCGGCCCTGGCATCACCGGCCTGCTCGGTTCCAACGGTTCGGGCAAGACAACGTTGTTGGGCATGATGCTCGGGCTTCACAACCCCACCTCGGGAGAGCTTCGGGTGCTGGGCGAGGATCCTGCTGCGGCCGGCCCTGACCTGCGTCAGATGATCGGGTATAGCCCGGAACATCACAACCTCCCGTCCGATATGGCGGCTCATGATTTTGTGAGGCACCTGGCCGAGGTTCACGGTCTGCCCCGACGGGAGGCCACCACCCGGTCGAGTGATGCGCTCTGGCTCGTCGGCCTGGGTGAGGAACGAGGACGGCCGGTTGGCACGATGTCGACCGGGCAACGCCAGCGGGTCAAGCTCGCTCAAGCGATCGCTCACGGGCCGAAGCTGGTCCTGCTCGACGAGCCCACCGATGGCCTCGATCCGGTGCAGCGCGACGACATGCTGGCCTTGATCCGACGTATCGGTACCGAGTTCGAGATCGATGTGGTGCTTTCCTCTCACCTCTTGGAAGAGGTTGAACGCATCGCCGACAACGTGTTGATCGTCTCAGACGGGGAGGCTCTGGCCTCCGGCACCATCGACGACTTGCGCACCTCGAACGATGTAGGAGTAACCGTTGAGATCGAACGTGGGTTGGAGGAAACGGTCGCCCTTCTCACCGCCCAGGGCTATGACGTGCGTCGCGACCGTCGTCGCTTGCACGTAACCGGCGCCGACAATGATCGTCTCCTGCTGGCCATTCGAGATGCGGTGGCTGACGCCGACGCTGAGATGCGGCGACTTAGCCCAGCTCGAAACTCCTTGGAAGACATCTTTCTCACGGAGGTCTACGGTCGATGAGCGAAATCTCAGCCACGAACCCACGACAATCACAAGCCGTTGCTACCGCGGCGACTCCATCGGCTGCGGCCGAGATATTCGACCAGGGGTACCGCTCCTACGACGGCCCTCGACTTGGAGTCACCGCTGCGGCCCGCAGCGTGTACAAGGTGTCGATCCAGCGGGCGCTGGGCCTGCGGCGAAAGTTCCGCTACAAGATTGTGCCGATGATTACCGTCGGCATCGCCTACGTGCCAGCCATCATCTTTGTCGGCCTGGCCGCTCTGCTCGGTGATTTCGCCGAAGGTCTGGTGGTCGAATATGCCGGCTACTTTGCGATGCTGAGCGTAGTTAACCTTTTGTTCTCGGCCTTCGTTGCCCCCGAGCTTATGAACTCGGATCGGCAGAACGGGATGTACGGCCTCTATATGGCTTCGCCGCTCAATCAAGCCTCCTACCTGCTGGCCAAGGCTGCCGCTCTCATGACCGTCTTGGTGCTCGTCACCTCGCTGCCAGCGCTCCTTTTGCTCGCCGGCTATCTGCTGACCGGCCTCGGTCCGAGCGGACTCAGCATCCTCACGACGGTGGGCAAGATCCTCCTGAGTGGTTTGGTGGTCTCGCTGTACTTCTCGCTGGTGGGTATGGCGATCTCGTCGATCACGAAACGCCAGTCGTTTGCGTCGGCCGGGATCGTGCTCTTCTTCCTCGTATCGAGCATCGTGAGCGGTGCCTTGCTCGACCTCGACAACGCCTCGCCCCTTCTCGGCTTACTGGCTTTGCTTCAGATACCCCTCGATCTGGTGGCCAGGATCTTCAACGAGCCGATCGAACAGATCTCTGCGGTCTCCACCTTTTCGACGTTGGCGGTTTGGCTTGGGATTTGCCTCGTTTCTCTCGCCACGATTGTGTTTAGCTACCGCCGACTGGAGGTGACGAAATGATCGGTTCTGATGCGCCCATGCCGCCGCCTCCTACCCAGGTTGTTGAGGTGGCTCGCGTCTCGAAGTGGTTCGGTGATGTGGTCGCCGTCTCCGACGTGTCATTCAGCGTCGGCCCCGGGGTTACCGCCCTGCTGGGACCGAATGGTGCCGGTAAATCCACAATGTTGCGGATGATGGCTGGGGTGACCCCACCATCGCAGGGAACGGTCCAGATCCTTGGCTCCAATCCTCGCAAGAACCTCGCGATCCGAGGCCAGATCGGACTCGTCTCGCAAGAGGAAAACCTGTTCGACACGATGCGAGCCGTCGACTTCGTTGCGCTGGCGGCCACGCTCAACCATCTCGACGATTCCGAGGGGCGAGCTCGTGCTGTCTTGTCGGTCGTCGAGCTCGATCCTGATGATCGTCGGCCGATCGCCACCTACTCGAAGGGTATGAAGCAGCGGGTGAAGGTGGCCCAAGCCCTGATCCACGAACCCAACGTTCTGCTGCTCGACGAACCCCTGACCGGGCTCGACCCCCGACAACGGCTGCACATGATCGAACTGATCTCCAACCTGGGAAGCCAGGGTGTGTGCGTCATCGTGTCGTCCCATGTCCTGGAAGAGGTTGAGCGTTTCGGCAGCCGAGTCCTGGTGATCGCCCAAGGGCGTTTGGCCGCCCACGGCCAGTTCGACGAGATTCGCGAGCTGATGGACGATCGCCCGCACCGCGTCAGCATCCGCAGCGATGAGCCTCGGCGTCTTGGCGCTGCTCTTCTTTCCGGCGGAGTCTCCGGTGTATCGATCGCAGACGACACCTTGATCGTCGAAACCAACGATGTGTCCGCCTTCCGCCGCGGTATTGCGCGAACGGCCAGAGACATCGACGTACGGCTTGACGAAGTCAAACCTCTCGACGACGACCTCGAGAGTGTCTTCAAATATCTCGTGGGACGGTGAGTAGGCGATGAAAAGCATCCTTTCAATGACACGCCAGATGGTTCGGTCGGTCGCAACCAGAGGTCGGCTCGTCGCCCTGAGCGCGCTTGGGCTTATCGGCGTCTTTCTGGCTGGTGTCCTGCGCTGGTCGGAAGGGGCCAGCGCCATCGACGGCGCCTTCTTGATCGACCGGTTCGCGCTCACCTTCTACATCCCGCTCACCGCTCTGGTCATCGCCACCAGTACGCTCGGCGCCCACCTGGAGGACAGCACGCTCGCCTACTTCTGGCTCCGGCCGATTCGGCGAATAGAAATCGCGATCTCCGGGCTGCTGGCCAGCTGGCTGGTCTTGCTACCCCTGGTCATGGTGCCGGTTGCGGTGATTGCCGCTATCGCCGGAACGGGAACCACGGTCACCGCGGCGGTGACGGCTGGTGTGCTTAGCGCCCTGGCCTATGGAGCAGTCTTCACCGTGCTTGGCCTGCTAACCCGCCGAGCCCTCGTTTGGGGCCTGGTTTATGTGATGCTGTGGGAAGGGGTCGTTGCCGGGTTGAGCCGGGGGGCTGGACGCCTTGCCTTGAGCAGCTACTCGAGCTCGATGCTGTCCCGCCTGACCGATGTGAAGGGCATCATCGCCGAACCGTCGACCCTGGCTACCTGCGTGGCCGTTGCTGTTGGTGTTGTTGTCGTGGCCGTAGGGGCGACGACCTTCCGGCTGGAGACGATGGACGTCGACTAGGTGTCGACTAGGTGTCGAGTAGGGATGTTGACTAGGGGCGTTAGCGTCCCAACCTCAGCCGTGTAGCCCGTGCCCGAGGGCGGTCATGGCCGCTTCGGTTACGCCTTCACCAACGGTGGGATGGGCGAAGATCGTGTCGCCCAGGTCTTCGAGCCGAGCCCCCATCTCGATGGCCAGCGCCATGGCGGCCGACAGTTCGGAGACCTGCTGACCTACCGCTTGCATGCCGACCACAAGGTGGTCTTCGGCTCGGGCCAAAACCCGGATGAAACCAGCGGAAGCGTCGAGGGTCATCGTGCGCCCGTTCGACGCCAGCATGAAGCGACCCTCAACGATGCTGCCATGCTGAGAGGCGGCTTCATCCGGACCGAGCCCAACCGAAACGATCTCAGGATCAGTGAAGACGATGGCCGGAATAGCGGTCGGGTCAAATGCGGATGTTTTGCCAGCGATGGCTTCGGCCGCCACCTCGCCTTGCTTCATGGCTCGGTGGGCCAGCATCGGTTCACCGGTCAGATCGCCGATCGCCCAAACGTTACGCATCGAGGTTGCACACCGAGCGTCGACGGCGACCGCATCACCATCCATCGCCAGGCCAAGGGCGTCGAGCCCGAACCCGGTGGTGGTTGGTCGTCGACCGACGGTAACGAGGATCTTGTCGGCTGGGATCACGCGCCGACCCTTGTCGTCGTCCTCGACGACGAGCCCAGACCCGCCGTCTTCGATCGCCCGAGTGGAGGTCAGCACCTTGATGTCGAGGGAGGCGAGCGATCGTTCGACGAGACGCGTCAGTCGCTTGTCGTACTGGGCCAGCACCCGGTCGAGCGCTTCCACGATCGTCACCCTCGAACCAAGCTTGGCCCAGGCGATACCCAGTTCCAAGCCGATGTAGCCGCCACCAACCACGGCCAGCCGTTGGGGAACCTCGGTCAAGGCCAGCGCCTCGGTGGATGAGAGCACCCGATCGCTGAACGGCAGCAACGAGATCTCGATGGGCGCTGATCCTGTGGCGAGCACGAGATGATCGGCGTTGATCCTGAAGGTGCTATCGGCGGTCTCGATGTCGGCCGACTTCCCATCGACCAGCGTGGCCGAGCCATCGATCCATTCGGCGCCTGCGGCCGCCAACAAGCCAGCGACCCCCTTGTTGAGGCGACCGACGATCGAGTCCTTCCAGGCCATCGTCTCGGTCATGGTGAGGGTGGGAGCGCCAGCATGAATGCCGAGATGGCCAGCGGGGGAGGCCTTGGATGCTGCCGCAGCGAATTCATCGGCGGCGTGGATGATCGCTTTCGACGGGATGCAACCGACGTTGAGACAGGTTCCCCCCGGCGGCTGTCGGTCGACGATGATAACCCCGAGCCCGAGTTGGGCCGCTCGGATGCCACACACATAGCCGCCGGGTCCGCCGCCGATGATGAGCACATCGGTCGACCGTTCAGCACGGGCCTGGGTGGAGATCTCGGTCATGATGGTCGGCCTTCCGTCGGGTGCTCGTCGACGAAGAGAAGAGCTGGCTGTTCGAGAGAGGCCTTGATCGCTTGGATGAATGAGGCTGCGTCGAACCCGTCGACAACGCGATGATCGAATGAGGACGACAAGTTCATGATCTGGCGAGGTTCGAAACCGCCAACATCAGCATTCCACACCGGTCTGGTCGCAATCTTGTTGACACCGACGACGGTGGTCTCCGGCTTGTTGATCACCGGGGTTGAGACAAGACCGCCGAGACGGCCAAGGCTCGAAATCGTGATTGTCGAGCCGCTCAGATCACCAGCTGATGCGTGGCCGGTGCGGGTGGCGTCGGCCAGCTCGGCGATGCGTTTGGCTACCGTCCAGATGGTGTCGGCCTCCACGTGGCGCAACACCGGCACGATAAGACCGGTGTCGGTCTGGGTCGCTATTCCCATGTGTACAGGGGCAAACAACGTGAGCGTGTCGGTGCCGTCGTCGCTTTCGAGCACGTGAGCATTGATCATCGGGAACGCGGGTACGGCGTTAACAATGGCGCGAATGAGGAAGGGCAACATGGTGAGACGAGCCGAGCTGTCGCCAACGCTCTGATTCAGGCTGGCCCGAAGCCGCTCAAGATCAGTGACATCGACCTCCTCCACATAGGTGATGTGGGGGATGGTCGAAACGGCGTGCACCATGCGTTGGGCAATCTTGCGCCGGAGACCAATGATGGGCTGTTCGGTGATCTCGGTCCGCTTAGTCAAACCTGCACCCCGCAGGGTTCCCCCTGAACTGCCGCTTGAACGAGGAGCGGCCAGATATCCGTCGAGATCTTCGTGGGTGATCCGGCCGGACGGGCCGGTGCCGACCACGGTGCGCATGTCGACGCCTGCCTCGCGTGCCCGCCGGCGAACCGCTGGCGTTGAGCGAGGTCTGTCTGGGCGATCGACGTGATGGGCGGACGCAGATCGTGCCGACGGTTCGGTTCGTGGAAGGGCGGGCCGGTCGGCGGCCGGGGTCTCGCCGGTGGTATGAGGACGCCCGTCAACCCCGGCTGGTGGATCGGGGGCGACGACGACCGGTGGTGTCGGTGGCGAAACAGTGCCAACTGCGCCGTCAACATGCAAGACGAACAGCACCGAGCCGACGGCCAGGACATCGCCGACCGTGCCACCGAGGGACGCGATCGTGCCGTCGACCGGCGACGGCACTTCCACTGTGGCCTTGTCGGTCATGACCTCGGCCACCATCTCTCGGCGGCGGATCGTCTGGCCGATCTCGACCTGCCAACTAACCAGCTCCACCTCGGCAACTCCCTCGCCGACGTCGGGCACCTTCACCTCATAGGAGGATCCGGCTGCTGATGCAGCGTTGTCACCGGGGGACTCGTTGCCTGGCTGGCCGCTCATCAGTAGGCCATCGCTTTCTTCATGCCGTCGCCGACCCTCTTCGGACCGGGAAAGTAGATCCACTCCAAGCCAACGGGGTAGGGGGTGTCGAAGCCGGTGACCCGTTGAATCGGCGCTTCGAGAAAGTCGAAGCATCGTTCTTGCACTTGGGCCGACAGCTCGGCGCCGAATCCGCTGGTTCTTGTCGCTTCGTGGGCGATCACACAGCGCCCGGTCTTGCGGACCGAGGCCACGATGGTGTCAACATCGAGCGGTAGCAGGGTGCGCAGGTCGATGATCTCGGCATCGATGCCGGTCTCCTCAACCGCGGCCTCGGCGATGAAGGTGAGGGTGCCGTAGGCCAGCACGGTCAGATCTTCACCCGGCCTCACGATGGATGCCTTGCCGAGTGGGATGGTGTAGTAGCCGTCGGGCACATCGCCGAGAGCATGGTTGGACCAGGGTTGCACCGGCTGGTCGGGACGTCCATCGAAGGGACCGTTATAGAGCCGTTTCGGTTCGAGAAAGATCACCGGGTCGGGATCTTCGATGGCTGCGATCAGCAAGCCTTTGGCATCGACCGGGTTCGAGGGGATGACGGTCTTCAGGCCGGCCACATGGGTTAACAGTGCCTCAGGGCTCTGGGAGTGGGTTTGACCGCCGCGGATCCCGCCCCCAACCGGCATGCGGATCACGAGTGGAGCGGTGAAGCCGCCAGCTGAGCGAGACCGGAGCCGGGCCGCTTCGGAAACGATCTGGTCGTAGCCGGGGTACATGTAGTCGGCGAACTGGATCTCGGCCACCGGGCGCAGACCGTAGGCGGCCATGCCGACGGCCGCGCCAACGATTCCACTTTCGGAGATCGGCGTATCGAACGAACGGTGAGGGCCGAACTCCTGCTGTAGCCCTTCGGTGCAGCGAAAGACGCCACCGAAATAGCCGGCGTCTTCGCCGAACGAGACGACTCGATCGTCCCGAGCCATCATCACAGCCAGGGCATCGCGGATTGCTTCGATCATGGTCCGGCGTGTGCTCGAACCGGTTTGGGGCCGTTCGCTCATGGTCAGTATCCCAGTTCCTGGCGTTGTTCGATCAGATGTGGCGGCATCTCGGCGTAGACATGGCGAAACATCTCAACCGGTGAGGCCTTAGGGCCGCTGTTGATCGTGCCGAGGTTCTCGGCCTGGTCGATCACGTCCATCACTTCGCTGCGGCAGGCCTCATGGAGCTCGGCCAGCGTGGTTTCCGTGGCGGATCCGGTGACGATGAGATGCTGGCTTAGTCGTTTGACCGGGTCGCCTAGCGGCCATGCCGCTGCGGCATCGGCGGGGCGGTATTTGGTGGGATCATCGGAGGATGAGTGGGAGGCTGCGCGGTAGGTCACCCACTCGATCAGCGTTGGGCCATGACCGGAGCGCGCTCGCTCGGTTGCCCACGTGGTGGCCGCGTAGCCTGCGAGCAGATCGTTGCCGTCGACCCGCAAGGTGGGGAGGCTGTAGCCGATGCCTCGTTGAGCAAAGGAGGTGTCGCCGCCGCCGGCGATTCCTTGAAAGCTGGAGATGGCCCACTGGTTGTTCACCACGTTGAGGATGACGGGTGGCTGATAGACCGAGGCGAACACGAGGCCCGAGTGGAAGTCGTTTTCTGCGGTTGCTCCCTCGCCGGTCCAGGCCAGGGCAACGATGCGCTTGTTCTCGATGGCGCCGGCCATCGCCCACCCAACGGCCTGGATGATCTGGGTTCCCAAGTTGCCTGATATCGAAAAGAAGCCGCACTCGGGCACCGAATGCAGGCCAGGGAGTTGGGCGCCGTCGAGACGGTCGCCCGAGTTGGACAAGACCTGGCAGGTCATTTCAAACAGGGAGTGGCCGTTGCTGACCAGGAGCCCGGCCTGCCGGTAGGTAGGAAAGTGCATGTCGAGGCCTGGGCCATAACCGGGAGAGGTTGCGCCGACCGCCATGGCCGAAGAAACCGACACCGCCTCCTCACCGAGCGATCGTATGGCGAAGGCAGCCTTGCCCTGGCGCTGGAGCAGCATGAACTGCTCTTCGAGCAGCCGGGTGATGATCATGTGGCGCAGAGCGGTCTTAAGCGTTGCGGCATCGAGCCCCGGGTCCCACTCGCCCCCGGCACGACCATCGTCGTCGAGGACGCGTATCAGCGTGGTGGCGAGGTCATAGGTGCTATGAGCCTCGGCCTCGACCGGTGGTCGCCTAGCGTCATGGACCGGTGGCACTACAAGATGCGAGAAGTCGGGGATCTCACCCGGCCTCGCTGATGGTTCGGGTACATGTAATTGAACGTGCCGTTCTGCCACATCACTCCAATCGCTCGTCGAGACCGCTTGTTGAGCGCGCTTGGCTAGCTCTTAACGATATCAGGTCAAGTATTGCCGATCGGGCGCCACCCGTGCTCTCAGGTCTCCGTGTGGTTGTCGATGAAGCTAGCTGCTGACGCGGGCCGGGCTCTGGAGGCGGTGGTAATGCTCGATCACCGGACGACAGCGACTGTCGCGATGGTGGTGGGCGCGCCAGGACAGCGCTAAGAGCTCTTGACCATAGTTGTCGTCGATGTCGATGATCTCGTGCAGCTTGTCTTGAGCGAAGTGCTTGTAGGTTTCGCGGATCGACGTTCCCTTTTCGGTGAGATCCCAGCGGATGCGGGAACGACTGCCCGCCTTCTTGGACGTGTCGGTGTTCTTGACGATCCAGCGCTGCTGCACCATGCGTTCGAGCGAGGTTTGTACGACCTGTCGGTTGACGGCTTCGTTGAGACGGCAGATCGTGCCGATGTTGAGGCCGCCGTCGACCTCGTGCTTTCGGGCATAGCCGAGTGAGTCGAGCACTCGCCGCTCTATCCGTCCAACGCCGAACGGTTCGATTTCGCGGCAGATGAGGTCGTTGATGTAGAAGTGGATGCGACGGAGCGCCGACCAGTCGGTGCTTGGCACCGGTGGTAGGTCGACGCCGAGACCACCCTCAAATTCGAGGACGGGGACCATGCGCTCGTTCATGTAATCGACGGCGGCTCTAGCGCGGGCCAGCAGTGTCTCGGTCAACCCATCGGCGGGACCATAGATTTGTCGGAGGAGTTGTTCGACCTCATAGCCGTAGTCGTGTCTGGTGGCGCGGCCCTGCTCGGTCAAACGCCAATGTTTGAGCCCTGGGCCGCAGTCGGCCATCTCAACGAGCCCCCGATCGTTAAGGCGCGTAAGCGCCGAGGCCGCGGTCTGAGGCTTGAGCAGGATCGGAATCATGGCACAAAGGGTTGAGACAGGAACCGATTCGAGGCCACAGATGCGGGCGTAATCGAGAGCATCGAGTATCCGGCGATCGGTGGTGCTGACCATGCGCTGGTGGAGTCTGTTGGCCACGAGGTCATTCACGTGGCAGTGGACTCTTCGCATCATCACCCAAACCCGGCTATCCGACATGGTGTCGACGGAGCTTCGTTGAACGGATGACATCATTGTCTCCTCATTCTTGTCGGGCGCAGTTGTGTATCGCTGGTGTGAGGTCTTCCTAGGCGGCGACTGGCGGGTAGGCAAGGTGGTGCTCGCAATAGGCTCGTATGAAGCTGCGATGTTCGGTCACGAAGCGGGTGAATTCGGCGATACGCCAGGTGGGTTGCCCGCCCTTGTTCGGCCGCTGGCGGGGCACGCCCACTTCGGCCCGATCCGGTAGAACCTCGGTGGTCAGCACCCGACCGATCTTGGCTTTCGTGTTCTTCACGTGGCCTTCAGCGAAGCCGAGGGTTGAGGCCAGATCACCCCATGTCGACCAGTCGGCGTTGACCGAGGCGGCATAGAGGAGCCGGGCGAAGGTGAGCGAATCGTCCGCTGAGCGGCATTGATCGCTGTTCTCGCTGAGAACCTGTCCGAGTTCTTTTTCGGCATCGGTGGGGATGAGGCTTGGCGGCAGGTGCCCGGTGGTTCGAACTTGGTGACCGCCGCCATGACCTCGGGCCAGGCGATCCATCTGTCCGATGATGTCGGCGGCCTGAACGTTTGGGTTTGGGTAGTGCAGCAGCATTCGGGGATGGCAGCGACCGGCGAGGGCATGGCGGGTGAACATCGTGTGGGAGCTGCCCAGCGTTGTGAACAGGGCCACGATGACGGTGGATGCGGGGACGATGGCTTGGAGGGCACACGCCCCGTCGATGCCCTGGGGGGTGAGCACCAGGGGGTTGATGACGGCCACGTCGGGAGCAAGGTTGAGCTGAGCAACGTGGGCCACGGTCCGAACGTAGTGAACGGAATGACCGCGCTCGGTGTGGACCTTGCGGTAGGCGAGCTCAACGGTGTCCATGTTGGGGCCTATGTAGACCACACGGAGGGCTTGGCCGGCAACGATCTGGTCGTCGGTGACCTGAATGGTTGCTCGTGCGTTGGCAGCAGTGTCCGGTGCAAACGGATCGGTGGGTGGGGAGGTGTCTTCGATGGGCGCTGGTTCAGTCGGGATTGTTGGGGCGGCTCGTGAAGGCATTAGGCGGTAACTCCTTCATACAAAACATTTCGAGGGTGGACGGTGGTGAATGGTTCAGCGGAGGGATTGCTGGCATGTGTCCATTCTCGTACGAAATGAACCACTTAGGAAAGCCGAAACTATGAAGTACTGCCGAATGGCACATGACGACTGATCTCGTTCGGAACGATTCCGAAAGTTGCCCACCTGCGTGTTTGAGCCTGTCACGATCAAAACACAGTCCATTCATATGAACGATTAGGAGTAGCAACGGCCTACGGGCCAGAGAGGGGACGTTCGATGGAATACGTCTTTGGAGCCGTCTTTTTAGCCTTCGTGTTGGTGTTCGGCGCGTTCTTCGTCGCCGTACTGGTCACCCTCAACTCGGCGGTTGACCGTATGCGCAGCGAAGCCAACCTGCTCAACCAGCGGCGTGAACGAAACATGCGAGAGCAGATGACACCTGACCAGGTAGCCGAGCGCGAGCGTCGTCAATCGATCGCTCGTCGCCAGGAGGAACGCAACCGAGCCATCTACGATGGCGGCGGTTGGTAGCGCCTACGCGCTTGTAGCCTCGTCGGGGCCTTGATCGAGGCCGGTGCCGGTGTCGGTGCCGGTGTCGGCTTCGAGGGCGTTGAGGATCGTCGCCACGCTGGTTGGGAAGCCCCCGGTCGCGATCGGACCCCACCGCTCGACGTCGATCGAAATCAAGCACTTGCCCTGGCGCATCATCGACTCGCGATACTCATCCCAGTTGGGGTGCTCGCCTGATACCGCCCGAAAGTATTCGACCAGGCCCTCTACCGCTTCGGGCACGTCGGTAACCGAAGCGGTGCCATCGACCTGGACCCAGGCTCCGCCGAAATGATCGCTCATCACACAGACCGTGACCCGAGGATCGCGCCGTAGGTTATGGCTCTTATCTCTCTCCGGATAGGTGGCGATGACCAGCTGGCCAGCCTCGCTTACCCCACCGGTAACCGGTGAGGTTTGGGGTCGTCCGTCCTGACGCAAGGTAGCCAGGAGCCACTGGTTGCGGGGTCGGATGAAATCCAAGAGCTCATCGCGTTCGACGAGATCTTCGGTGGCGAGTTTTCGAGCCATCCGCTAAGGATAACCAGCGAGACGATCGCCCAGCGCCGTCGTTGCTCAGCCCAGGCTCATGATCCAGGAGCGCAAGTCGGCAGGTGTCATCGCATCCCTGTCGCCTAGTCGATTCGGATCGATTTCTGCCAACTGAGGAGGCACCTGCTCCACGACTTTTTCCAGGGTGGCAGCATCGGCCAGGTCATCGACGACCTGGGCCATCTCGGGATCGTGATCGACGCCTCGGGCTCGAGCCGCCGCCACCAGGCCGCGTAGGAGAGACTCCCACGTCGTCATCGGGCCTTGGGTGAGCGAAGCCGACTCTTCAAAGGAATCGATGAAAGCGAAGGAAACGCTTTCGATCGAATGGCCTGACGAGATTGCCCCGAACAGCCAGTCCGAGTCGAAGGAGAACCCATAGGTCGATGGAGCGGCCAAGATCGGGGCGAGGGCCTCGCGGCCGTAGAGCTTGAAGGCTGCTTGGGTATCACGGAGACCGCTGTCGAACAGCTCGCGTCCAACCATGCGTTGCATATGGCGCAACGCCACGATTCCCGGACCCCACCTCGCCTCGGCCTTGACCAAGACCGAACTGGCATCCTTGCGGTCGCCAACCACCACGGCCGCGCCCCTGGCATGGGCACCGATAAGCAGACCGATCTGGCCGAGATCGACCGAGTTGTCGGCATCGGTGAGAATGACGGCCTCGTAGTTGTCGTTCATAGCGTTGCTGGCGCCGTAGACGATCGCGCCGCCCTTGCGGGAATCGTCGACATGAGCGAGGTCGCGTAAGGGGCCATCGTCGGCTGGGATTGCGTCGCTCAATCGAAGGAGGCTCACCCGTCCGCCGCTGGCGTGTTGAGCAGCCCGCTCGGCTGCCACTGCGGCGCTGTCGTCAGGATCGCCGTCGTCGACGGCATAGATTCGCCAATCGATGTGGGTACCGTCGAAGAGCCAGTCGAGCTGATCGAGCTTCACGTGGAGCGAATCCTCGCCGGTCGGATTCTCGGCGCTGTTCGGCCGGAGACGTCTCTGCTCGCCCCACATCGCCATCACCACGGCGAGCGGTTGGGTCCAACCACTCTCCAGTAGATCTCGCTTCGATCCGGCCAGCTTCGTCGCTACGCGAACATCGAGGTTGAGTGTGGCATCTTGGGCCAACTGTTCGAGCTGTTCGTCGTCAGTGCCGAGCTTCAGCAGCATGTCGGCGAGGTCTCGGACACGCCGATGATCGGCAGCTGAGGCGATGTTGTAGTCGGCCTGGCTTTGAGACTGCAGCTGGTCGGTGATGGACTTGATGGTCTGGACGTTGTTTTGCACGGGTTCTCCGCTGATTGGTAGACATCAGGGACGGAAGATTAGTGGTCGGTATAGTCATAGCATGTCCGGCTCGGCTTCCAACGACCCTCGTCCCGATGGACCTGCTGAAGGGTTCGTCGTGCATATTGTCGATGGAACCTATGAGCTGTTCCGGCAGTACTTCGCCCGCCCCGAACATATCAACGGCGATGGCTTGGATGTGGGAGCAGTGCGTGCCGTGGTGCGAGGCATGCTGGCCATGCTGGAAGAAGGCGCGACCCATCTCGGGGTCGCCACCGACCAGGTGATCGAGTCGTTTCGCAACGAGCTCTACGCTGGCTACAAAACGGGCGAGGCTATGGAGCCTGGTATCAAGGCCCAGTTCGCGCCCTTGGAGGATGCCCTGATGGCGGCCGGTATCGCCACCTACCCCATGGTGGCGCATGAGGCCGACGACGGCATGGCCTCTCTGGCACGGATCGCCGCCGCCGACGGTCGCGTAACCAAGATTTTGATCTGCACGCCCGACAAAGACCTGGCCCAGTGCGTCACCGACGGTGGCACCGACGATGACGGTCTCTGGCATCCACCCATCATCCAGTTCGACCGTCGGAAGAATGTGATGTACGACGAGGCAGGGGTGATCGAGAAGTATGGCATTCCGCCAGCGTCGATTCCCGACTGGCTCGGTCTGGTCGGCGACTCAGCCGACGGATTCCCCGGCTTGAAAGGCTGGGGCGCCAAATCGGCCGCAGCCGTCTTGACCCGCTATGGCCACATCGACCAAATCCCGCTGGCCGCAGGCCAGTGGGACATCACGGTGCGCAGCGGCGCCACGTTGGCCAAAACACTCGCCGACAATCTTGACGACGCCCTGCTCTTTCGCCGGATCGCCACCCTGGAGCACGACGCCCCGACCGCAGCCTCGATCGATGAGCTTCGCTGGACGGGCCCGGCCGACAATCTAGCTGAGGCGGCCGCCTTGCTCGACGCCCCCGACCTGCTCGAACGCACAGCCAAGCTGGCCGCGGTTAGAGGTGACAAGTCATGATCCGTCCCTACGCCGATGGTGACGCTGCCGGTTTCCTGGCCCTAAACGCTGCATGCCAGCCCGAAGTCGGACCTATGGACGAGGCCAAATTGGCCAGCTTCGTCGAATGGGCACCGTACCTGCGCGTGGTCGATGTTGGTGGCGAGATCGTTGGTCTGCTCGTCGGCCTCGACGAGACTGCACCCTACGGCAGCCTAAACTTCGGCTGGTTCACCAACCGGTTTGACCGGATGGCCTACATCGATCGGATCGCCATCGCCGAGTCGCAACGAGGACAAGGCTGGGGCCCCGCCCTTTACGACGACTTCAAGGCGTGGGCTAGGGAAGCGGGGCTGCCGAGGATGACCGCTGAGGTAAATGTCGAACCGCCCAACCCTCGCTCGGTGCGTTTCCATGAAATCTACGGGTTTAACCGGTTGGAAGAGTTCGAACCAACCGGTTCATCCGACTACCGCGTCGTGATGATGGAGTGTCTGCTAAAGCAGAACGGCTGACGCAACATCCTCAACGGAGAATAAACATCCGGTAGCCATTGTCGAACACTCGGGCATCGCCCTGT
Source organism: uncultured Acidimicrobiales bacterium (assembly GCA_937922045.1). Taxonomy (GTDB): domain Bacteria; phylum Actinomycetota; class Acidimicrobiia; order Acidimicrobiales; family SZUA-35; genus JAHELU01. The sequence continues at coordinate 21,071 of CAKZXA010000121.1, forward strand.
GATCGCGGATTATGTTGCGGACATCAACCAATGGCGGGTAGATCCGATGGGGTCAACAACTGGTCCGAGGGTCTCGCCATGTCCCAAGGAGCGATACACAATGAGACGGATTAGACGACGAGTAATGGCGACTGCCGGTGCCTTCATCACGTTGATGGCATTGGTTTCGGCCGCCCCTGCATCAGCGACCTACGACTGGGGTTCAGAAGACGCCGAAGCGACCTACGTCGTTTCGTTTGAGAATGTGACGGAGGGTCAGTATTTGACGCCTCCGAATTTTGCGGTGCATAGCCGTTCGGTTGATGTGTTTCAGGTTGGTCATCCGGCGAGTGCTGGTGTTCAGGCGGTTGCGGAGAATGGTGGTGTGCCGGTGTTGGCTGCGGAGTTGAAGGGCGCGGTTGATGATGCTGGTTTGGGTGTGAGTGGTGTTGGTGGTGATGGGCCGTTGGCTCCGGGTGAGTCGACGACGTTTGAGGTGACCTCTTCGGAGAATCGTTTGAGTGTTGTTTCGATGGTGATTTGTACCAATGATGGTTTTGCTGGTGTGGATTCGCGGCGGTTGCCTCGGTTTGATGGTGGTTCGTGGACTGGTTATGTGCGGGCCTATGACGCTGGTACGGAGGTGAATACGGAGTTGAGGGCTGATTTGGTTCCTGCTCCGTTCTGTGGTGAGGGTGATGGTTCGACGGTGTCGGATCCTGCGCTTGCTGAGAATGGTGTTGTTGGTCGGCATCGGACGTTGCGTGGTGTTGGCGATCTGGATCCGTCGTTGGATTGGCGTGGCCCGGTAGCCAAGATCACCGTCACCCGAAACGGCTGATAGAAGACCGGGTACCCCTCGGGGGAGCGAAGCGTGGCGCCGCCGCGGCGCCACGCTTCGCCATTCGGCGGCGACCAGTGCCGGGCATTACGATGAGCCCATGTCGGGATCGAAGCCATCAGCCATGAAGTCAATGGGGTTGTACAACAACGTCGAACGCATCCTTGCCGATCTGGCTGCGGCTGGGTTGGGCCCGGACTCGCCGCTGACGGTTAGCGATCTGACACCCTTCGATCAGTACCACTATGAGGGAACCGTCGCCGTAGATGAAGCCGCCTTCGCCCTTGGAGCGACCAGCGGTTTGGAAGTGCTCGATGTTGGCGCAGGGCTTGGTGGCCCAGCCCGCTACCTGGCCGAGACCAGCGGAGCGATCGTGACAGCTCTTGAGCTGCAGGCCGACCTCGACAAACTTGGGGCCAAGCTCACCGAGCGATGCGGCCTCGCCGAACACGTACACCACGTGAACGGCGACATCCTCACCGACGATCTCGGAGCCGGTCGCTTCGGGGGCATGATGTCGATGCTGTGCGTCCTACACATCGCCGACCGAGACCAGCTCTTCAGCCGATGCGCGCATGCACTGGCCCCCGGTGCCCGCATTTTCATCGAGGACTACTACGAGCGAGCACCCATGACCGAGCAGGAAAAGGCCGACCTCGCCCACGACGTGTCATGCCCCTACCTCCCCGATCTCGAAACCTACGTCTCCCAGGTAGCCAACGCTGGCTTCATCGATATTGATGTGACCGACATGACGCACGATTGGACGGACTTCGTGGCTGAAAGGCTCGGGGCCTTCAGGTCGGCTCGCACCGAGCTGACCGACCGCTACAATCCGGCGACGGTGGCCTCGCTCGACCGCTTCTACGCAACGGTGGCCAGCCTTTTCGACGGCGGAAATCTAGGCGGCATTCGCCTCACCGCCACCAGGGCTGGCTCGAACAGCTAGTCGGCCTTCTTGGCTCGACTCGGTGCCACCCTCGGCGGTTCGTTCGGCATCTTGGGATAGACGGGCGGCCACGGAGCGTCCATCATGCCGTTGCTCATATCGGCCTCGTGCATTGTTAACAGGGGTTCGAGGGAACACGGGGCGTCATACATCGGCGCCCACGGGTCGCCCTCTGCGGCCACCTTGGCCGAGACCACGTCCATCGTGAACGCTTCGGGATCGACCGAGTCGAGCTCGTCCCAATGGAAGGGGGTGCTGACCTGAGCGCCAACGCGCGATCGCACACTCCAGGCTCCGAAGACCGTCTTGTGTGGAGCGTTCTGATTGAAATCGATGAAGACCCGCTCTCCTCGTTCCTCTTTCCACCAGGCCGCGGTGAGCTCCTCAGGATGACGGCGTTCCAACTCCCGGGCGAGAGCGACGGCCGCCGCCCTCACCTGGTACGAATCCCAGCGAGGTTCGAGGGTGGCGAAAAGATGGAGGCCCCGGCTACCCGTGGTCTTCGGGTAGCAAGGCACGCCGACCTCGTCCATGAGATCCTTCACCAAGCGAGCAGCAGCCCGGATGTCGTCGAAGCCGATGCCAGGGGAGGGGTCGAGATCGATGCGGAGCTGATCGGCATTGTAGGACTCGGGCGAGTCGGCCTGCTGCGCCTTGTAGGGCCACAGATGGAATCCCAGACAGCCCATCTGTGCCGCCCAGGCGATATGGGCCACATCAGCGGCGACCATGGCGTTCGAGGTCGTGCCATTTGGCGTGGAAACCACCGTCGTCTGCAGCCACTCGGGGGCACCCTTGGGAACCCGTTTCTGGAAGAACGACTTACCCGATGCTCCGTCGGGGAAACGCTGCATCAGCGTTGGCCGATCACCCATAGCGGCCATGAGTGGCCCTTCGATCGACTCGTAAAACTCGATGAGGTCGAGCTTGGTGTGGCCCGAACGGGAGAAGAACACCTTGTCGGGGCTGGAGATCTTCACCTCGTGCCCGGCAATGGTCTTGATGATCGAGTCGGTGGCCTTGGCCATTAGGCCAGGCTAGCCGCCGGTTGCCGACTCGTTCTGTTGGGCTTCGAAGGCGTCGGCTCTGAGGGTGTCGATCCGCGCATCCCCAGGAAACCGATCCTCGGCTTCGTCGAGTGTGGCTTGAAGCTGTTGCCAGCGCATGTTCTCCAGATGCACCACCGCCAGGTTGAGCAGAGGTTCGATGGCATCGGGGGCGAGCCTGGAGGCGTGCTGCAGTTTGGCGGTTGCTTCGTCAGCTCTCCCCGCGAGGGCAAGGGCAACACCGTACTGCTGTTGAGGGAGTGGATTGTTCGGGTCGACCTCGTCGAGGTGGCTTAACGCCGTCAAGGCCACGTCCAGGTCGGTGGTAGCACCCGTTGAGCGGGCCTTGTCCAGCAGGAGCGATGCCTGCTCGGTGAGCAGGGCTGGATCGCGAGGGGAGCGGTCGAGGCCGCTCGCAAGATGGTCGAGCGCCCGGTCGACTCCCTCCGGGTCGGGGTGGCGCGACCACAACCGCGAGGCGATGAATCGGTAGCGGATGGAGGCGGGCCGCAAGCCTACGGCCGCATCCGCTCGGTCGACGGCACGATCCGCATCGGTCGCAGCAACCGCATCGGCTACTCGATGGTCTGCCACCACGTTGAACAGCCCAGCCAGCAGGCCTGTTCCTGCGAGAGCGGCGGCGAAGAAGCCGAAGAAGCGCTTCATCCCGCTCACCGGGCTGCCCACTGGGTTGTTGCGAACGCCAACCGATGGTCGGGCCACCAGCAAGCCGGCCACAACCCAAAAGAACGGATCGAGCTCAGCGAGTGGAAACAGAAACCACTGCTGCACGATGTAGGCGATGACCGCGGCGGCCAACGCCACATCGCTCAACGCCTGTGGTCCGCGAAGGCGTCGGAAGGCAGCAAGCCCAAGGCCGAGGTGAACCACCAAAAGCCCGATGCCAGCGATCCATCCACCAGCCAGCGCTGTGTCGAGATAGGTATTGTGGGCGCGGTCGGTGATCGCCTTTCGGCCATGGTCGATCACATAGTGTTCGTCGACGAAGGCACCGAAGACGGTTCGATACCCCTCCGGGCCATAGCCGACGAGTCCACCGAGGTCGGCCCCAACCAACGCTCGACCGCCCACTTGCCATTCGTCGAATCGTCCGGCGATGACACCATCGGATAGATCGGCAAGATCGGCGAGCCTCGGCCCGACCGGCGTTATGGCAATGACGATGACGCCGACCAGTACGACACCAGCGGCTGCCCCCCAGCCCTGGTTCCCGAATCGTTGACCGAACCTCTGAGCCCCGGCCTTGCCGTTTGCCGACAACACCACGAGCCCGGCGACGCCAGCCCCGACCCACGAAGCTCTTGTACCCGAGGCCAGCAGCGCAAACAGGCCGCTGAGTGTTGCGACGAACGCAAGGCCGCGGGCCCACGGTGGTTCTTCGGCCGAGAGGGCGAGCCAGGCGGCCAAAGGCAGACAGAGCAGCATCGCTGCGCCGAGGTAGGCGGGCTGCCCGAAGGCTCCCCCGGCCCGTCCACCAAAGCCGTTGGCCAGGCTGGCGTCGGTGAGAGCTTCGATGAGAGACCAGACGCCGTTCACGCCAGCCCCGATGGCGCCGGCCCAAGCGATGGGTCGAAGATGTTGTCTTGCTGGTATGGAGAACAGGAGCGCAAAGAGCAGCCAGGTGAGCAGGCCAAGATTGCGATCGGGTGTGCCGAAGATGGCCATGAACGGATCGTCGGCAGCTCCGCCCAACATCGACACGGCTGTCGCAACCACCAAACCGCCGAGCAGGCCGATCCATCCGAAACGAACCATCGGGTCGCACTCTCGCCAGAAGCGAACCGGCAGGCCCTTTTCGGCGAGTGCACCAACGATAGCGACAAGGGCAAAGGTGGAGACCAGCATCCAACGCAGCGGGCCAACGCGATCCCAACCCCACGGGTCGACGGCCAGCAAGGATGCCAGCACGAGGCCGGCCAGGAACCAGCCGGTTAGAGAACCAATCTTCAAAGAATTCATGAGGTTTGCAGCTGCCGGCTAGGCACCAGAGGCGGCGTTGAGCACGATATCGAGGCTGATCGGTTCAGGTTCATCGAGTTGCTCAAAGGTGCACTGTTCGGGTGTTTTGTCGGGGCGCCAGTTCAGCATTTTGGTGACCTCGCGAAAACGACCGTTGAGGGTGGACCCGTACTTAACTTCGGCTACGCGTTCGATACGCAACGGGACCCACGAGTGATCCTTCTGGCCACTCCAGCGGTTGGGGGCTCCTGGCATCTTGCCCTCGGCTTTGGCGTGGGCCTCGGCCTCAACCCACGATCGCCAAGGGTGGGTTTCGATCGCGTCCTCCGTGAGAGGCGCGAGCTCATCGACCAGTTCTGTGCGGCGCTTTGCTGTGAAGCTGGCGGCGACGCCGACATGATGGAGGTTGCCGTCGCCGTCGTGAAGGCCAAGCAGGAGGGAGCCAACCCCGTTGCCATCCTTGTGCCAGCGGTAGCCGGCCACCACCGCGTCGGCCGAGCGGACGTGCTTCACCTTGAGCTGAGTGCGCTTGTTCTCGACGTAAGGATCGTTGCCTGCCTTGGCGATGAGTCCGTCGAGCCCTGCTCCCTCAAACACGGTGAACCAATGTTCGGCGGTGGCGTGATCGGTCGTGGTGGGGGTGAGGTAGATAGGCGGCTCGATCGCGACCAATGCTTCCTCCAGCCGAGCTCGACGCACGGAGAACGGTTCGTTCCGAAGATCGTCGTCGCCGATGGCCAGCGCATCGAAGGCGATGAAGGCGGCCGGTGTCTTTTCGGCCAGCATGTTGACCCGACTTTCTGCCGGATGAATGCGCTGTTGTAATGCCTGGAAGTCGAGCTTCAGTTCGAGAGCAGCGCCGTCTTCGGCCTGTTCGGTAGCAACGATCAGTTCGCCGTCGATGACGCAGCGGTCGGGCAGGAACGCTCGAAGCGGATCGATCATCTCCGGAAAGTAGCGGGTCAGCGGCTTCTCGTTCCGGGAGCCGAGAATTACCTCGTCACCGTCGCGGAACACGATACAGCGGAATCCGTCCCACTTCGGTTCGAAGATGAGCCCGGCATCGGCGGGCCAGAACTTGGACTCAGGCCCGGGCACGCCACCGCTGACAGCCTTGGCCAACATCGGTTTCACCGGAGGGTTGACGGGGAGATCCACGCCATCATGCTAGACGTCAGCCGCCCCGGAGTTTGATCGAGGCGCGAGCCTCAAACTACGACGACCCTGTTGGACCAACCGCGGCCTGCTCCCACGGGGCGCGCAAGACAGCCAAGTCTTCGCTGGCACGGTCTGCCACCAGCTCGGCGACAATCCAGGCTTCGGCTGCTGCGATCAGTCCGGGTGGCGGCGCCAGTTTTGCTGGTCCACCAGCGGCGTTGACGGTTGCCCGCCATTGGTCGGCTTGTCGCTCGTCCTGGGATGCCATGGCGGTGGCGATTCCGCCGAGGAGGCGCCACTTCGATTTCTTCTTCGCCTTCGGCGGCGTCGCTACCTCGATGCCGATGAGGTTTTGTTTCACCGTACGGAGGGTGTCGCTGAGCGTGGTCTGTTCGTCGGGGCTGAGCGAGTCGCGGTAGCGGCGCAGCAGATCAGCATCATCGAGGTCGACGATCCGGGAAACATGCACTCGGCCGGGAGCTGTGGCCATCAAGGATTCGACGTGATCGTGGATATCACCGATTGCCATGGTTTGGCATGCTACTCGGTTTATGTCCCTGGGGTTTGAGACCTACGGGCGCTCGCGGATTTCGGGATGGTCGAACACGGTGTTGTCGACGATGGTGTCGGCTAGGGACTGGGGATCGACCTCATCGATGTAGATCTGTTCGGCTACGTGATAACGGTCTCGGTGGAGCCGCTCGGCCTCCTCGAGCCCTTCGGCTTCGCGGTCGCGTTCGATCCCTCGTCGCAGTGACAGCTCGGCGGGAACATCGAGCCAGATGCGGTAATCCCAGAACTCGTTGTACGCCGGGCGGAAAGCGAAAACCGAGTCGACGATGAGTACGGCGTTGGCTGGGGCGTCGACCGCAACATCTCGATGGTCCACGCTGGTGAGCGGATCGTGGGCACAGAGGACCACCCGGCCCGATCCATGGGGTCCCGATGGTCGAAGGAGAAGCTCTCGGGCCGACTCGAAATCGGGCGTGTTGCGATAGTAGCCGTCACCCGAGATGCGGTCGTAGCCGTGCTCGCGGGCATGGCGCCACGGGTGCTTGAAGTCGTCGAGCGATGCCTGCAGCGTTGGGCGACCGAGGCGACGCAAGGCGGCAGCTAGCTCATGGCTGAAGGTGGTCTTGCCCGCTGCGGTAAAGCCGTCGACGGCTACTCGAAGCCGCTTGGCGCCCCGTCGGTTCACCATCGAGGCCACACGCTCGATGACGCGCTGGCGATCGGCGGTACTGGTTGTTGGAGCTGGCTGGCTCCATGTTGATACCGAGGTGAATCCCGGTACGGGTTCGCTGTTCATGGGTCCAGGCGCCTCCGCCAAGCTCGCGAGATGGCTCGTTTTTCTTCGTGTAATACTAGATGCATGACATCACTAGGGTTGAGCGGGATCGAGCGGGAGACCATGGTGGTCGGCCGCCGGGCATCGCGCCGCGAACATCTTGTCTTTCTCGGTGCGGGACTGTGGCTGATGGTAGGTCTCTGCCTCGATGGCTGGGCCCATCGGCATCAGCCTGAACTCGAATCGTTCTTCACGCCCTGGCATGCCGTCTTCTACGCCGGTTTCAGCGCATCTGTGGCCACCTTGGCCGTGATGGTGATCCGGCGGCGATCGCAGGCTTCATCACTCTGGGACGCAGTGCCGACCGGCTACGAGCTATCGGTGGTCGGCTTTGGGATCTTCGCCGTCGGGGGTATCGGCGACGGCTTCTGGCACACGATCTTTGGCGTTGAGACGAGTGTCGATGCCCTGCTCTCGCCCACCCATCTCCTGATGCTGGTCGGCATGTCGATGGCGGTTGCCGCTCCTGTCCGCGACGCCGAAGCGGAACGCAGCGAAGCAGGCACGTCAGATGCCCTGACGGTGTCTTCGTTCTTGCCCGTCATCCTGTCGATCGGGCTGCTCACGACGGGAGTTGCGTTCTTCTTTCTCTACGCCAACGGCTTTTCTAACTGGCCGACGACGCGAACGTACATCCCTAACGAGAGCGATCTGCTCGCCGGTTTCGGGGTGCTTTCGACCCTGGCCTCAACCGTGATCCTCCTCACGCCGACGCTGTATGTGCTTCGCCGTTGGCACACCCCGTTCGGCGCCTTCACCGTGATCTACGGCGTCGTCGGTGTCTTCATGGCTGGCCTCGACGCCTTCGCAGAACCGTGGCAGATTCTGGCCCCGCTAGCCGGTGGTCTCACCGCCGATTTTGTCGCTCGATCACTTCGAGGAAGCCGCCACCTCGGCCTAGGGATCGGCCTGCTGGTGCCACTGATCATGTGGAGCGTGTCAACCCTGGCGACCCACCTGGCGTGGACGATCGAGTGGCCCCCAGAGCTATGGGTCGGCCAGGTCGTCATGGCCATGCTCACCGGCCTTGGTCTGGCTCTGCTGACCCGCCAGCCTGACGCTGGTGGAACCTAGCACGGCACGGCCCCAGCGTTCGAACGCCGCTGCTTCATCGCTGGGCTTGGCCCTGTGCCCCCGTCGAACGGTACGCTGTGAGCCGTGGCTGACCACTCTTTAAGCGAACGCATCGACGACCTGAATCGCAGGAAGACCGAGGCACTCAACGCAGGGCCCGAGCGCTCGGTGCAACGCCAGCACGACAAGGGCAAGATGCTGGCTCGTGAGCGGCTCGACTACCTGCTCGACGAAGGCTCCTTCAATGAGCTCGACATGCTGGCTCGAACCCGGCACGCCGACGCGGCCGATCGGCCCTACACCGATGGCATCGTCACCGGCTGGGGCACGATCGATGGCCGCAAAGTCTTCATCTTCTCTCAAGACTTTACGATCATGGGTGGCTCGCTCGGCGAGGTCTTCGCCGAGAAGGTGCACAAGATCATGGATCTGGCCGCCTCGGTGGGTGCACCCTTCATCGGGTTGAACGACGGCGCAGGTGCCCGAATCCCCGAAGGCGTTGTGAGCCTCGACGGTTACGGCGGCATTTTCTACCGCAACGTGCAGGCCTCCGGTGTCATTCCTCAGATCAGTGTGATCATGGGTCCGTGCGCTGGCGGTGCCGTCTATAGCCCGGCTATGACCGACTTCATCTTCATGGTGCGTGAGACATCCCATATGTTCATAACCGGACCAGACGTGGTCAAGACCGTTACCGGTGAAGAGGTAACGCTCGAAGAGTTGGGTGGCGCCGGCTCACATTCATCGAGATCAGGTGTGGCCAACTTCGTAGCCGCCGACGAGAAGGCCGTGCTCGACGAAGTTCGCTACCTGTTGGGCTTTCTTCCCTCGAACAACATGGAGGAAGCCCCCCATCTCGACAGTGGCGACGATCCAAACCGTCGCTGTGAGGCCCTCAACGATCTCATGCCGGCCAGCCCCAACATGCCCTACGACATGAAGGCCGTAATCAGCGAGGTCGTCGACGACGGTGACTTCATGGAGTATCACGCGAACTGGGCCCGCTCGATCGTGTGTGGGTTCGCCCGGATGGATGGTCGAGCCGTCGGTATCGTCGCCAATCAGCCCATGGTGTTGGCTGGCGTGCTCGATATCGAGTCGTCATCAAAGGCCGCTCGATTCGTTCGCACCTGCGATGCCTTCAACCTGCCCATTCTGACCTTCGTCGACGTGCCGGGCTTCCTGCCCGGTGTCGACCAGGAGTATGGCGGCATTATCCGGCATGGGGCCAAGCTCCTCTACTCCTACTGCGAAGCCACCGTGCCCCGCATCCAGATCATCACTCGCAAGGCTTACGGTGGCGCCTACGTGGTGATGGACTCGAAGTCGATTGGCTCGGACCTGTCGTTCGCATGGCCGTCAGCCGAACTGGCCGTGATGGGCCCTGAGGGTGCGGCCGAAATCGTGCACCGGCGCGAGATCCAGTCGGCGGCTGATCCCGAGGCCCGCCGCAACGAGCTGGTCGAGGACTACAAGGAGCAATTCGCCAATCCGTGGATAGCGGCCGAACGAGGCTACATCGATGATGTAATCGACCCGGCCGAGACCCGCATCAAGATCATCGCCGGGTTGAATATGTTGGCCTCGAAACGAGAAGAGCTTCCTCAGCGCAAGCACGGCAACGTGCCGCTTTAGGCGTGAGAGGGTCTGAACCAATGGATATCACACCAACCCCTACCGACGAGGAGGCGGCCGCTATCGTCGCCGCCTTGGCCATGACAATGCTCCGACCCGGCATGGCCGAGTCGGAGCAGGTGTCTTCACGTTGGCGGTTCAGTGGGCGGTGGTGGCATCGCGGCCACCAGCTTCAGCGCAAGCGTCCATCGGTTCGCTGACGCTACCCACCGGCCGTCATTTACCCGCCGTTGTGACGGGCCCTAGCTCCTAGCGGATCGAGGCGAGCCCGAACGGGTTCGCGCCGACGGTTACGAGTTGTGTCTCCCCGGTATCAGCATCGATGACCGAAACAACATTGTTCGGTCCCGAGTGGGTGGCGAAGATTGTGCCCGAGGCGGTGACGGTGACGTTGTGAGCGACGGCAGCGTCGGTGCTGACAGGATCGGCTGTGGTGTCCAGCGATCGGTTGAGCTGCCAGATGGCGTCAACGCCACCGCCGGCGATGTTGGTGACAACAACATTGTTGTTCCGGGTGACGAAGATGCCGTGGGCGGTAGGCACGCTGGTCTCGCCGACTTTGCGCAGGGTGGCCGGTACGTAGCTAGAGACCGAGTTGGCCTCCTGGGAAGCGACGTAGAGGCGTCCGCCCTGTACGAACAGGTGAGGATCGCCGCCGGTCTCAATCTGGCCGGTGAGTTCGAAGGTGCGGGTCGAGTAGCGCAACACAACGCCGTAGCCGTCGAGGCCAACGAGGCTGACGAAGGCGTTGTTGCCCTTAACGAACACATCGTGGGTTATGCCACCGGCCTCGATCAGTTCGGCTGGAATCGTGATCGTGGTGGTCGCCTCTGCCGTCTTGGTGTCGACGATGGTGACCGTGCTGGCCGCCGTGCCGACGACCCAGAGCTGGTCGCGTGCTGGGTCTAGCCATTGGTGGAAGACACCGTCAGCGACATCGACGGTGGCTACGACCTCGAAGGTTTCATCATCGAGCGCAACGACAGTGCTGGAGGCTCGATCGCCGATCCAGACCACATCGTTGTCGGGGTCGTGGTTGACATACATCGGCTCGGCATCGCCGGGTAGGTCGTAGTTGGTGACGCTCAGGTCGGTGGTATCGATGACGGAAACATCGCCCGACCCCCGGTTGGCGACGACGACGGCTGACGAATCAGCGCTCGACGCCGAAGCTGAGACCGACAGGCCGGCCACCACCATAAGAATGGTTGCTACAACGACGACAACGCGACGTGGATTGATAGATCGAAACACAAGTTCTCCAGTGATGAACTTGGATGGTGGTGAGTGTTGGCTCAGGTCTGACCCACAAGTTTCCCGACCACCCGAATGGGTGTGTCTTTCGTAGGACCTGTCGACCTGGCTGATGCTCACCACATCAACCATCGAACCCATTGCCGGGTCCGGCCTCCAGCGTGACCTAATAGGAGCCCGAGCTCAAATGCCTCATCACTGGACTGTCCGCCACTGGCTGGTTCCGGCAACGTCACTACAAGGAGAACAAAGAAGATGGAACCAGTCGCTGTTGTTGGTGGCGTGGACACCCACGCCGCTACCCACCACGCCGCTGTTGTCGATGTCACCGGAAAACTGCTCGACACACGCTCGTTCATTGCCACCCAAGCGGGCTACAGGTCACTGTTGGATTGGGCATCATCATTTGGCCCGCTGCTACGGGTCGGGGTTGAGGGAACCGGCACCTACGGAGCCGGGCTCACACGCCACCTCAGCCAAGCCCATATCGACGTGGTTGAGGTCCCGCGACCAGACCGCCAACTCAGGCGAGCACACGGCAAATCAGACCCAATCGATGCAGTCGCTGCAGCGCGCCGCGCTCTGGCCTGTGACGGCACGGTCGTCCCGAAGAAACAAGATGGACCCGTTGAAGCCATCCGAGCGCTACGAACTGCCCGCCTTGGAGCTATCAAGGCTAAGACTGCTGCAACGAACACGCTGCGATCCATGATCATCACCGCTCCAGAACCACTACGAGCCCAACTCCCAGCGACTGGCCTACCGAACAAACTCATCAAAGCGTGCGCCCGACTACGACCCGATCCTGAACGTCTCAACGAACCAACCCAAGCCGCTAAAGCAGCGCTACGCAGCATCGCCCACCGAGCCCAACACCTCGTCGACGAGATCAAAAAGCTCGACCATCTGATTGGTCGATTGCTCGCGGTCACCGCACCAACGACCTTGGCCGTGTTCGCTA
>CAKZXA010000122.1 GCA_937922045.1 uncultured Acidimicrobiales bacterium
CTCTCAAACGAGGCGTTGTAGGCGGCAACCGCACCCTCTTGGCGGCCGGGCTCGGCCAGCCAATAGAAGGGAAGCATCAACCCGAGCATGGTAAGCAGTACGAGAGCGAAGCCGAGCGAGCGGTCGAGCTTGTAGCCCTCCAACTCCTCGTCACTCATGTACTCCTTGCGGTTGGGTGCCAGCTCGATCTCTGAACCGAGTTCCGGACGGGCCTTGACAATGTTGCGCACCCAAACGGCAAGAAAGCCGAGCATGGTGACGGCAGCAATCGTCAGGCCGATTCCGCGGAAATTGGCGGCTAGAAGTGCAGCTGTCATTTAGTGACCTCCGCCCGAGCTCAAGCAGTTCGGGCCTTCAGCCTCCTGACCGGTGGTGTTCGTACCGATCGGTGGGCCTTGGATAACGTCGCCGGTGTCGACAACAAGTTCGTTGGCGGCCGTGACCTGCATGGGAAAGCGGTCCATGCCACGAGGGGCCGGGCCACCCTTCTTTTCTCCGACCCGGTTGTACTGCGAACCATGGCAAGGACACTCGAACCACTGGGAGGTGGCACATTCAGGAACCCGACAGCCGAGGTGGGGGCAGGTCTGGAACAGGGCGACAACGCCGGCCTGGAGACCGCCTTCGACCTTGGAATAGAAGCTGTAGGCAGTCTCAGCCTTCTGCACGGCTGATGGTGGGTACTCGGTGATCCACATCCGACCTTCAGGGAAGTAGTAGAAGCCACCGCCAGCGGCGACATTCGCCTTGATATCGCTGATCCGGCCCACATTGATCTTGGCACCGAAACCGGCGGTTGGCCGCGGCCACAACTGAGCGATAACAGCCATACCGAAACCGGTCAAAGCCAAGCCGAACATCGAGACGATGCTTCGGTTGAGGAACTGGCGACGAGTGACGCCGAGCGTCTCGGGATCTGGCGGCACATAGACCACCGGTGGGCGGTCTTCCTGGACGACGAGGTCGGTGCTGGCGGTACGAGCCGCAGCCTCGACTTCCTTGCCTGTCGGTGAGGCCTCGATATCGAGATCTCCGCCCCGGTCGCGGCGAACGGTCTCACCCGAAAGCTGACCGATGGCCGAATAGGTGTCCCGCTTACGGAACGATGCGGTCACGACGATCAAAGCCAGTACTGCTAGGACGATGAGACCGATAATGAGGGGTGTCATTAGATGGCTCCTGATCTACAGATCGAAGAAGATGCCCTCGACCCAGGGAAACACGAAGTTAAACCCAGGACCGCGGAAGAACGAACCGATGATTACCAACACTGCCCAGAACATCATGAAGATGGTGAACACCGAAACGGCGAACTTGCGATCCTCAGGTTTGTTCGATGGGTTTTTGTCAATGTAGGGGGCCAGGATCAGGGCGAAGATGCCGATCCCGGGAATGGTCACACCGGCCACCATTGGGTGGAACATGGTGAGTAGTTCCTGCAGGCCCAGGAAGTACCAGGGCGCCTTCGATGGGTTTGGCGTGGCGTTAACGTCGGCCAGCCGCAGGAGCGGGGCGTTTACGAAGATGGAGAAGACGGTGAGGAAGGCCGTGATGGCCAGAGCGGCACCAAACTCGATCACGATGAGGTGGGGCCAGGTATGGACCTTGTCCATCGGCTTGGCCTTGATGTCTTGGATCGATCCGGCCTTGACCACGGTCAACAGACGCTGGGTATGCCCAGCAGGGCCGGAACGGATCGGGGCTGGCGCGGCGGCTTCTGCGGTTACCACCGCGGTACCACCACCACCGGTTGCCGCGACGGCGGTTTCAGCGCCTCCGCTCTTGGCCGCTTTGGAACGCTGAAGCAGATGGGCCGGAATTTTCGATTCGGCGCCAGAATCGCTGGCACCAGCAGAGGCCGCGGCGTCACCAGCGGCTGGCGCGTCTCCTGAATCGCCTTCGGCCTTCTTCTTGGCCTCAGCAGCACGCTTCCTGAGATGCTCTGGGATTTCGGTCATTTAGATGTCTCCCTCAACACTCTCTAGAGCGGACCCGAGATCCCGCCATCTTTCCGGACTCGCCAGAAATGGATGGCCATGAAGATCACGGTTACGAATGGAACAAACAGAACGTGGAGCACGTACCAGCGAAGCAGTGTGCTTGAGCCGATGACGGAACCACCGAGTAGAACGAATTTGACCTGATCGCCGAACACGGGGGTAAAGCCCATCATGTTGGTACCAACGGTCACGGCCCATAGCGCCAACTGATCCCACGGCAGCAGGTAGCCGGTGAAGGACAGCAGCAGGGTGAGTGTGAGCAGGATCACGCCGATGACCCAGTTGAATTCTCGTGGCGCCTTATAGGCGCCGTGATAGAACACACGGGCCATATGGAGGAAGACCGAGATCACCATGAGGTGGGCTCCCCATCGATGCATGTTGCGCACCAGCAGACCGAAGGCGATCTGGGTCTGGAGCGACTCGATGTCGTTCCACGCCACTGCGGCCGACGGGGTGTAGAAGAACATCAAGAAGATGCCGGTGATCGTGAGCAGGATGAAAAGGAAGAAGCTCAAGCCACCGAGGCAGAGGGTGTAGCTCACCTTCACCGCGTGCCGCTTCACCTTCACCGGGTGAAGGTGGTAAAGCACGCTGTTCATGATCACGTACGAACGGTTGCGAGGGCTGTCGGTATAGCCCTTGCGGAAAACAGAGCCCGGTCGGAAGATCGAGTTCCACGCCTGTGAGCCCTGCACGTTGTCGGGCAGCTGGCTCATTGAAGCCTGGAGGCGCTCTGCGAATGTTGGTGAGTCCTGTATCGACTTTGCCATGGGTGCAGGTTTCCTGATTGATTCTTCTCGTAGGTTTCTGAATGTAGTTCTGCGTGGGATTACTGGTCGGCCGGTTTGAGGCCTGGCCGACTAGGCCAGTCGCATACCGTAGCCGTAGCCGTAGGAAGGCATGCGCTGGTGGGTTTCTCCGGTGGGGGCCGGGTCGCCGACCTTGCCCATGATGATCACGCCGGTTGGGCACCGGTCGACACATAGAGCGCAACGGGTGCAGACGTCGTCATCGATGGTGAAAATGAATGCGTCACTTGGATCGTCGCCGGGCTTGGCGATGCCGTAGGCCTCATCGATGACATCGGTGGTCTGCATGTGGATGCATTTCCACGGACAGATGTCGACGCAACCCTCGCAGGCAATGCACTCTTCTTGATCGATATGAATGAACTGCTTGGGCTTTACCGCTTGGGCCAGATAGTCGGCGTCGACCTCCATGAGGAGGTAGTTGGTGCTGAACTCTGGGAGCGGTGGATTGGCGTCGGTCGTCGTCATCGTTGCCCCACTAACCCTGCTTGATCAATGGTCGACCGAACGAGCTCGCCTGGCTCAGCGAAGCCTTAGCCTTGGCTTCAGCGTCCTGGCCTCGGCCTTGCCACTTGGCCCATAGCCAAATCTGCATGCCGAGGAAGATTCCGTAGAACACGGTGGCGATCGTGTCGGAGATCGTACGCAAGGTGATGTCGAAGGGGAACCAGCCGTGGCTGGCGGGACCGATCAGGAGACGATCCGCACGCCATGACCATTCGTTCTCTGCCAGCGTCAGCCACTGGTGAGGAATGATGCCGTAGGCGAGGAAAGCGAGAAAGAAGACGTAGACCGAACCAACCATGGCTTCGCCCCAGGTAACAGAAGTGCCGACCGGGCGCCGCTTGGCGTACCACAGGATGCCGATCGTCATCACGATTCCTGCCACAAGGGATGTCACGAGGGCGACCACCGTTACTGGCTCCTTACTGTCCTTCTAGTTCTGGCTGCTGCTTAGATCTTCTCGTCGAGGTCAATCGCTTCGACGGGTGTACTTCGTTACGTTCTTAGCTGCGTTCGCTCTGGTTCGAGAAACGCCTGCGGACAGGCTGTTCACGAACTTTGTGAACCTGTGCACAAATGTAGTCGTCTCGCTCGGAAACGACGCAACCGTAACCTAACATCCACGATTAGCTAGTGATCGCACGTCGGCGCGAAACAGCTGGGCGAGACGGGGACGAATCCCCGTTGGGCGAAGCGGACGCACCAACGAACACGACTGATGACCAAACGTGCTTCTGACCCTAACTCCAAGGTGTCCCCGACAGCAACGAATCGGACTACGAAGATCGTGTGAAAGGTGACCGCTTGGACATCCGAGCTGGATAGCCTTTGGCCGACGTAGGGTAAGGTGTCGCTTGAGCCACCTCACTCAAGACGTTACGCACTACCGAATTGCTTTTTCGAATACTTTTACTGATCGATCACGCTCCCGGAGGACCGTTGACCGAGATCCCGGAACACCTACTAAAGCGGAGCAAGGCAGCCAAAGGCGGCACGTCTGATTCCGATTCCTCCGCTGGAGACAGCGCCAGCAAGGCGCCGGTAGCGGCTCAGCCAAAGGCTGCAGCCCCCGCTGCGCCAGCGGCCAACTTTCCCGACCTCGATCCGAAGCCAGAAGCTTCCGCTCCCGAACCCGCCTACGTCAGCGCCTCCAAGGCCCGCCGACGAGTGCCGGTCTGGGCGCTTCCCGTCGTCGCTGCGCTTCCGGTGTGGGCTCTAAGCTTCGCCGGCACCATGCAGCTGCCCGAACGGGAAGACGCCCTCCTAACCGAAGCGGCTGAGGTTTACACCGTGACCGGCGGCTGTGCCGGCTGTCACGGCGCCGCTGGTGGCGGCGGAACCGGTTACCAAATGTCCGACGGTGAAGTTATCGCCACCTTCCCCGAAGCGATCGACCAGATGGTGCACGTTGCCCGTGGCTCGGCCGCCATCGCAGGGCAGACCTACGGAGCTGACGGTCGGCGTGTCGCTGGCGATCTCGGCGTCATGCCAGCCCAGAGTTCGCTCAGCATGCTTGAGCTACAGCTCGTCATCTACCACGAACGAGCGGTTCTTTCGGCTGAAGAAGAAGAGCTGGAAGGCGACGCTGCGGCCGCCTACGCCGAGTGGGCTGAAGAGCTCCGCCACGCGGCCGAGGTTGGCGAGGACGGTGGGCCGATCGATCTCGATCTGCTGCTGGCCTGTGCCGATCCAAGCGTTACCCCGGGAGCCACCGGCACCGGGTCGCCCGATCCTGAGGCCAAGCCATGTCCTGGCCCTCACGCCGGCGGCGGCGAAGAGTAACGACAACACTCAAATCTTGTAGCCCGCGAACGGCAAGCCCCTTGCCCAGCTAGCGCTGCTACAGAAGATACGTACAATCTGCCTCGGGTAGGGTTTCGGCCCTACCCGAGGCGCGTCTGCTCAAGACAAGCCCCGTCACCGCCGACATCTTC
This sequence comes from uncultured Acidimicrobiales bacterium, assembly GCA_937922045.1. Classification (GTDB taxonomy): domain Bacteria; phylum Actinomycetota; class Acidimicrobiia; order Acidimicrobiales; family SZUA-35; genus JAHELU01. The sequence continues at coordinate 5,251 of CAKZXA010000122.1, forward strand.
TTGGTGCGGCACTCATCACCACGACGTCAACTTTTCGGTGGACCGATCCTCGTTCTGACGGCGTTGGTGACGCTTGCGACCTCGTTGGTCGCTCCACATCCAGCACAAGCCGCCACTGAATATCCGGTTCCGCTGCAGATTCCGGGAGGCGAGGCTGAGCCCCCAATTATTGTGGAAACCGACCATGACGGACCCGATGTCGACGTCAGCGATCCCGAGGTTCTCGACGAACTTCGAACCCTGGCCGCTGATGAGATAAGGGCCGCCAACTCAGGTATCCAAGGGCCTCCCGGCACCACAGCCTTCGCCACCTCGTCGGGAATCTCAGCCTCGTACCCCTCATCGGTGCCGACCGATGTGAAAGCGGCCATCGAGAGCGCTGTTGCTCAGTGGGATAGCGTTCTCGGCTCGGTTTCCGGGGCGCCAATAGTCGTTCAGATCATTTGGGCTGTGCTGGAACAAGGCGTTCTCGGCGCAGCCGGCCCGGAGACGATGTTTTTCGGGTCCGACCTCCCGAGCAACAACGTGCAGTACCCAGCGGCACTGGCCAATGTTCTTACCGGGTCGGATATGAACGGAGCCTCCCGCCCTGAGATCGAGGTGTATCTCAATGCCGATCTATATTCCGAGGGCAAGTGGTACACGGGTTCCGGCACCCCTCCCAGCGGGACGATGGACCTACGCAGTGTCGTCACCCACGAAATCGGCCACGGCCTTGGCTTCCTCGGATCGCCCCAGTCGGCGTCGGCCCTCAGCGAACCCCCCTTCGTCTACGACACGAAGGTGACCTACAACGGGCAGGCTCTTACCTCACTGCCCACGTTGGGCTCGGCGCTCACGTCCAACAATCTGCGTGTGGGTATCAGCTCGAACCTCTCGGCGAAAATCTTTGCTCCCTCGACCTGGCTGCACGGCACCAGCTACTCCCACATCGACCCTGGCGGAGCCGGCGCCCAATCGTTGATGACTCCGGCGCTCAGCTTTGGCGACATCAAGCGTCAACCGAAGTCGTGGACTCTCGGCACCCTGGCCCGCATCGGCTGGCCAATCCAGGCTGATCCACTCAACGTAACGCTCACCTCGGCCACGCCAAGCCAGACCGGCGCCACCCTGCAATGGAGCTACTCCCTCAACCAAGTCGCCCTACCACCGGACAATTTCAGAATCCAAGCGCTCCTCGATGGCCGCGTTGTGGCCTCCAAGAACGTGCCGGGATCGGCAACCACGACCACCATCGGTGGTTTGGCCCCCGACACCACCTACACCTTCACCGTTGCTGCCCTCGGTCGGTCCAAAACCGGCGCGGTGTCCACCCTCCGCCGCTCAACGCTGCCTACCACCAACTCGACCGGGAGCGCCGAGGTGCGTCCTTTATGGCTTGATCATCAGGTAAGCCGAGCCTTCCAAGCCTTCTTCCTTCGAGCCCCGGACGCAGCCGGTTTCAACTATTGGATGACGCGGCGGGCCCAGGGCTTGCCCCTCATCAAGGTCTACGAGACGTTCGCC
>CAKZXA010000123.1 GCA_937922045.1 uncultured Acidimicrobiales bacterium
CGCTGGACCGCTCACGAGTCGGCTGGTGTGGTGCCGGTGGGACCGACGCCGACGAGCCTCGCGTCGAACCCGACGGCAGCATCGACATCGCGAACGCTCAATGAAAGCTGGAATATCGACATCTGGGTCTCCCGTGGAGTAATATTTCTTCGTATTACAGCATAACATGTATTAGTTGGAGACTCATGTCACGTGCAGCACCGTCCGTAATTCCACCAGCCCTCGCCCAGCGCGAACTGTTGGACCGGCCCGAGGTCGACCAGCTCGCTTCCCTCTTTCGCGTGCTCGGCAACGACACCCGGCTGCGTGTGCTTCACGCCATCGCTCGCGCCGAGGAGGCCGCCGTCTCGGATATCGCCGAGGCCGTCGGGGCAAGCTCCCAGGCAGTTTCGAACCACCTCCAACGAATGGCTGATCAACAGATCGTGGCCACACGCCGAGATGGCAACCGGATCTACTACCGACTAATCGACCCCTGCGTGGGCGGCGTCATGGAACTCGGGCTTTGCCTGCTCGGCCACAACCCGGATTGCTAGGCGCAAAGATCATCGACACCGTAGGTCAGAGCGCTGTCCGAGAAGCTCGCCTAACGGGCCTCCACCAACGTTTTCAGTCTCCAACCGCAGCGGCTACGGCTGCCTCGGCGTGAAGCTGGGTGGTGGGGAAATAGGCGACGTCGACATCATCGGGCCCTACGAGCAGTTCGATCTCAGTGCATCCTGCGATCACACCGCTTGCGCCGCGTTCTAGCAGCCGTTCGATGACACCGAGATAGGCATTCTTCGACGCCTCGTTCACAACGCCACGAACCAATTCCCCGTAGATCACATCATGCACGATGGTGCGGTCCGGTTCGTCGGGCACCAGCACTACGAGGCCATGATCCTCTAGCCGTGAGCGGTAGAAGTCTTGTTCCATCGTAAAACGTGTACCCAAAAGGCCGATACTAACGAGGCCAGCGTCGGCGACAGCGACCGCTGTGGCATCGGCTAGGTGAAGAAACGGAATCGACGTCGCTTCCTCAATGGCAGGTGCGAGCTTGTGCATCGTGTTCGTACACAACACCAACACCTCAGCCCCCGCCTGCTCCAACCAATGAGCGTCGGCCACCAGCCGTTTACCCAACGCCTGCCAGTCTCCAGCCGCCTGCATTACTTCGATCTCAGCGAAGTTATAGCTACGGATGATCAGATCGGCGGCATTGTTGCCACCGAGTCGGGCACGGACGCCTTCATTGATCAGCCGCTCATACTCAATCGAGCTCTCCCAGCTCATCCCACCCAGCAGCCCAATCGTCTTCACGGCCGGTTCCTCCCTCGTTAGACTTCGTCCGACACTAGTCGACAAATCGGTAACAGCGTCTGCGGAGCAGCGTCGCGAACCATCGGGAGAAATCATGTCCAACCTCTCACCACGAACCTGGGTTCCCGAGGCTTGCGAGGAACTCGTCTCGACCATCGCCGCTCGCTCGGCCGCCATGACCAACGACGAGCTCGGCATCCAGATCTCGGACCTCATCAACGCCAACCGTCGCATCCACGACGAGCTTTGCCTGAATCTGAATCCCGCTACCAACATCATGAACCCCAAGGCCGAAGCGGTCCTTGGCGCTGGCCTCGGGGCACGCCCATCGCTCGGCTACCCCGGCGACAAATACGAGATGGGGCTCGAAGCGATCGAACAGATCGAGGTCATCGCCGCCGAACTCGCGGCCGAGGTCTTCAATGCTAGCTACGCCGAGGTTCGGGTGGCATCAGGGGCGATGGCCAACCTCTATGCCTTCATGGCCTGTGCCAAGCCTGGAGACGCCATCATCGTGCCGCCAGCAACGATCGGCGGCCACATAACCCACAACAGTGCTGGAGCGGCCGGGCTCTACGGCCTGCAAATTCATGAAGCGCCGATCGACCCCGAACGCTACACCGTCGACGTTGAAGCGCTCCGTGTGTTGGCCAAACGAGTAAAGCCCCGCCTGATCTCGATCGGCTGCAGCCTCAACCTCACCCACCACCCCGTTCGACAGCTCCGCTCAATCGCCGACGACGTGGGCGCCGATCTGCTGTTCGACGCGGCCCACCTCTCGGGCCCAATCGCCGGTGGCGCCTGGCCCAATCCACTCGACGAAGGCGCCGACCTGATGACGATGAGCACCTACAAGAGCCTCGGCGGTCCACCATCCGGGCTGCTCGTGACGCGGCGGGCGGACCTGGCTGAACGCGTCGATGCCATCGCCTTCCCCGGCTTGACCGCTAACTTCGATGCGGGCAAAACCGCAGCTCTGGCCATCACCCTGCTTGATTGGCGGACTCACGGCACCGGCTACGCGGCCGAGATGTGCGCTACTGCAGCGGCCTTGGCTGCTGAGCTGATCGAGTTTGACGTTCCCGTGTTCAGAGCGGTCGATGGGCCAACGCGCTCGCACGCGTTCGCGCTCGATTCCGCCCAAAGTGGCGGCGGACATCAAAACGCCAAGCGACTGCGTACTGCAAACCTACTCAGTTGTTCAATCGGGCTTCCGCACGGAAGTGACGCTGGCCTACGTCTAGGAACCAATGAGGCCGTGCGAATAGGCCTAACCATGAACGACGTCCCCGATCTGGCACGCCTCATCGCCGCAAGTCTTGCCAGTTCTACCAAGGCCGGACTTGCCGAGGTTGCCGACCAGGTTTCAGCATTTCGCGCTGGCCTGGCCGGCCCTCGATTCATTTCTTGACAGCCCGAAAACCCCAGGAGTGCCGCCCCGATCAGAAGGAGGACTTGTGTAGCGTCAGCAGTGCGGCGAGAGCTTAGCTGGTATCGATATTTCCTTGGGCTTCGCGCTATATAGATAAGCCCCTGGTCCCGACGCACTGAATTGTGAGCAGCACGCCGGGGTGTTGTCGTCGCAGTGCTAGGTTTCTGCGACGACAACACCCAGG
>CAKZXA010000124.1 GCA_937922045.1 uncultured Acidimicrobiales bacterium
GCTCATGGTCGCTGGGCTCATGGTCGCTGGGCTCATGGTCGCTGGGCTCATGGTCGCTGGGCTCATGGTCGCTGGGTTCATGGTCGCTGGGTTCATGGTCGCTGGGTTCGAGGTCAGCCATCCCGTGTCACCATGGTGAGCGAGGCGAGCTGTTCACCAGCGGTGGTGAAGTTGTCTGGATGTAGCCAGCGCTCGTATTCGGCGGCCGTTGCTGGCCATTCGCTATCGATAACCGCGAACCATGCGGTATCGCGATTTCGTCCCTTGTAGTGGGTTGCCTGGCGGAAGATGCCTTCGTAGCTGAAACCCAACCGAGCGGCAGCTGTCCGTGACGGGCTGTTCAGCGCATCACATTTCCACTCGTAACGCCGGAAGCCGCTGTCGAAGGCTCTCTGCATCATCAGGTACATGGCTTCAGTCGATGCAACGGTTCCTTGCAGCTCTCGACTGAAATGGATATGGCCAACCTCGATCGAGGCGTTCGTCGGGTCGATCCTCAAATAGCTGGCGAGCCCGACGGCTCGATTCGACGCCTGGTCGACCACGGTGAAAAACATCGGATCGGGGCGGCCCTCGACCTGACCCAGCCAGCCGAGGAACGCCTCCTCGTCGTCGAAGGGCCCGTAGGGGAGGTACGTCCAGTCGGCGTCGTCGGTTGCGGCCAGGTAGGCGGTTGCCAGGTCGCGACCATGGATTCCAACGTCGAGCCGCTCAAGTCGGCAGGCGGTGCCCACCATGGTCGACTCCGCTGGCGGCCCCAGGTCGGGCACTACCGAGAGAGGAGTGCCAACCGGCTGGCCCAGTTCGTTGGAGGCGACTTCCGGTTTGTTGGCGTTCAATGCGTCAGACAGTACCTGAATCGAGGCCTGAATCGGGGCCTGAGACAAGGACTTCCAGAAGATAACCTTGTCATCCTTGGGGCCGTAGAACTGGCGAATACGAGCTTCCTCTTCGTAGCCAATCTTGCGGTAGAACTCTCGCGTTAGTGCGTAGCGATCGGTCGACGACGTCTCCACCACGAGCACCCGCGCCTCTTCCTCCCCTCGCTCACTCAAGGCAGTTTCGATGTGGTCCATTAAGGCCCTACCCAAACCTCGGCCCTGAGCAGCGGGATCAACGGCAATGAAGTACAGGTTCCAGAGACGATCGGCGAACGGCTCCGGTGCATAGTTGGCCGCGGCAACTAGGGTGCCGTCCTCGTCCTCGGTAACGAGCCATTGATGATCTTCAAGACTGTGGTCAAGCCACCCGTCAAACATTTCGTCGAAGAAGCCAACCTCTTCGACGCTGAACATCTCGGCGGCCACGGCGATGGCCTTGATGGCATCGAGATCGGCCTTCGCCGCGGTTCGGATACGGCCTGGGTTCATCGGGAATCTCCCGTCCTACTCGTCGTGGTCGGAGCCTTCGTCATGGGTTTCGGCCGAATCCTTGTCGTCGGCGTGGGAAGCGTCGTCGTCGCTCGATTGTGCCGCAACCGCTCCAGCCGCAGCAACCAGAAAGACGAGAGCGAAAATCAACCCGATGAGTTGACTTCGAACGCTCGGAACATGAGGTGTCTGATCTTGAGGTGTAGCCATTGAATCGTTCTCGTTTCTTGTCAGTCGTTCAAGGTTACAAGGTCTTGTTGGTCGGGATTCTCGCGAAGGTAATGAGCGGCGTAGGGACAGAGCGGGGTGACGGTACGGCCGCTCTGTCGGAGCCGGTCGTAACGCCTGCGCTTTCGATGTCACACCGCTTGCCTATGGTTGTCGGCATGGCAGCTATCGATGGTTTGGGCATCGAATCTGGGAATGGGATTGTTGGCGGTGAGCGCTCCGATGAGGAGTTGGCTGCTGGCCTCTTCACTGCTGCTGTCGACTCGTTGGCGTTGCTGGATGCCGTCGACCAAATCCGGCTCGCCGGCCGATTTGAGCGGCGATTGGAATCGGTTCGTCTGTTGGCCGCAGCCAAGGTTGGCGGCACCGACACCAAACGAACCCGAGCCGCGATGACCGACCCATCTCGCTCTTCTCGCTCCCAGCAGCGCGATGCTCGCCGAGCCGCCACCGTGGCCGCCAATGACGGTCTAGCCGCTGAGGTAGCCGCAGGCACCCTCAGCGGCGACGCTGTTGATGCTCTGGCTCGCGCCGCCGACAACGCTGGTTCGATACCAGCTGACCTCATCGCCGCTGCCGCCGGGCTACCCGCTGATCAGACGAACAGGATGGTTGGTAACTATCTCGCTGATCAGGCGACACGGGCCGAGGTCAACGAACGCTACGCCCAACAAAGGACGGCCCGCCGAGCACGGCGGTATCGAACAACCGACACCTCTGGCGGGGTTGAACTTGCCGGCATCGCGATCGAAGGACCAGATGCCGTAATCGACCGGCTTTGGAACCAGCTGTGCGCCGAAGCCGACCGCGCCTACCGTGCAGCCGGGGGTCGCGACCGACCGGTCGGCGAGCACACGTCGTGGCCTCACCGGCTATTCGACGCGGCCATCGGCATCTTCGACGGTAAAGCGAAGACGGGTCACGGAAAGCGGCCTGCGGTGGTGGTCACCGTTCCCCTCCATGGGCAAGGGGTCGCCTATCAGGCTGGCACGGGTCCGATCGGTGATGACCTCATCGCCGACTACGCAGCCCAGGCCGACCTCTTTGCCTTGATCACCGATCTCGATCGCCAGCCCCTCTGGCTGGGACGGGCCCGACGACATGGCTCATCCGCACAATTCCTGGCCTTGGTCATTCGGGATCGAGGATGCGTGCTTTGTGGCGCCGCTCCTCAGCGTTGTGAGGCTCATCACCTGATGCCGTGGGAAGCGCCCGGTCGAGGAGCCACAGACTTAGCCAACCTCGCCCTCTTGTGTGGAGGCTGTCACCGGCGGCTCCACCAGGCCAACCAAACGTTGTACTGGCGGCCGGTCGAAACAGGTGGGCGGATCTGGTTGACCCGGAGCGCGACTCAGGCCGAAGCCCCGCCGCCTCGACCAGTCCAGCGGGAGTAGCCGTGCACCTGGCACCGATCCTGCACCTCGCACCGATCCTGCACCTCGCGCGATACTCGACAAGGTGAGATCCAATCCGGTGAAAGAGGCATTGAACCGCGGGGAGACGACGTTCGGCACCATGGTGTTCGAGTTCGCCAGCCCCGGCCTACCAACGATCCTTCAGAATGCGGGCGCCCAGTTTGTCTTCTACGACATGGAGCATTCAGGGTTCACCGACGCCGATATCAAGAATCAGATCGCCCTGTGTCGTGGTCTTGGGCTCATCCCGCTGGTGCGGCCGCCCGGAACCTCGTTTCAATACACAGCGCGGCTGCTCGACATGGGCGCCATGGGGATGCTGTTCCAAATGTGCGAAACGGCCGAACAGGCCGCCGAGTTTGTGAGCTGGACCCGCTACCCGCCAGAGGGTCGCCGAGGTGCCATGTTCGGCGGCGCTCACGACGACTACTCCACCCAGACGGTGCCGGAGATTATCGAGGGTGCTCACGGGCGCACCATGGTCTGCGTGCTCATCGAATCGGCACAGGGTCTGGCCAACGCCGAAGAGATCATGGCTGTTCCCGGCGTCGATGTTGCCCACCTCGGCCACGGCGACCTCTCCCTCTCGCTCGGCGTGCCCGGCCAGCTCGACACCCCTTCGATGCAGAAAGGCATCGACACCATTCTCGATGCCTGCGAAACCCACGGAAAGGCGGCCGCATGCCTGGCCGGGTCGGTCGACATCGGCAAGGCCTGGCTCGATCGGGGCTTCCGCATGATCTCCTACAACTACGACATCGGCCTCATGCTCGCCGCCCTATCGGCTGGCATCGGCGATCTCCAGGCCCATCAGCAAGCTGGCGGCGCTACGGCTCAGCAAGGAGATACCCGATGACACCGGCAACGACGCTGCTGACCGACAGCCAGGTCGCGACCTACGAACACCAAGGCTGGACCCTGGTACCGAGTGTCTTCGACGCTGACGAGCTCGCTGTGTTGAGCGCAGCCGCGGTCGAGGTCATGAACCGGCCAGGCCCGGAGGTTGGCCGTGAGGCCGACGGTTCGCCGCATGTTTGTTGGGGCATGCATCTCTTCGATGATCGCCTGGGAGAACTGGTTCACCACCCAGCCATCACCGAGTGGTCGAGCCAGCTTCTCGGCCACGATGTCTTCGTCCACCAGTCGCGCATCAACTGGAAACAGACGAACGGATCGATCGTCGACTGGCACCAAGACTTCGGCACCTACCACCGGGTGGACGGCGTACCCGAGCCACGAGGCATCATGATCGCCGTGCTGCTCGATGACCTCACCGCCACCAACGCCCCCCTTCTGGCCGTCCCTGGCTCACATCGAGAAGGCCTCGTGTCGGAGGCCAAGATCGACCCAACGACCCCCGATCACGAAGCCGTGGCCAAGTACCGCTACGACATCAGCCCAGAGACCATGGCTCGCCTCGTCGATACCTACGGGCTCGAAGCAATCACCGGTCCAGCCGGTTCGGTGCTGCTGATGGACATGACGGTGGTGCACGGGTCGTCGGTCAACATCAGCCCCCTCCGCCGCCTCATCCTCTATATAAATGTGTGCCCGACCGACAACCGGGGCGAAAGCTACCAGCGCCCTGAATACTACGCAGCCCGAGATTTCAGCCCGCTCGAATCGCACGGCAGCGATTGCCTCCGCTCGTTCATCGCAACCGGAGCTGGATGACGTGGCGACTCGGGTAGGCCCTCTCACAATGAAACCGCTCACACCGTTCGGGGCGGAACTCGTCGGCTTCGATCCAGCCCAGGTGGCATCAGTGGCTGGCGCCGCCAGCCTGCTCAAAGCCTTGACCGACCATGCCGTGCTGGTCGCCCGCGAACTCGAGCTCAGCGGGGCCGAGCTGATCGCCATCGGCCGAGCGCTCGGCGAGCTGGAGATCCTGCCCGAACCCGACAAACGAAATCCCGACCACCCCGAAATATTCGACCTGACCAATGTTCGGTCCGACGGGCAGATCGTGGACTTTGACGAGCCTCAAGCCGTGTTTCTCCGGGGCACCGAGCGTTGGCACACCGACAGCTCGTTCCGAGAAATACCGTGCCTCTCGACCATGCTGTACGCCGTCGAGGTGCCACAGACAAAGGGAGAGACCCAGTTCGCCGACATGCGAGCAGCCTGGGATGCGCTAGACGTCGAAGCCCAAGCGAGGCTCGAATCCTTGAAGGTTGTGCATTCCTACGAGTTCTCCAGAGGTAACAATCCAGGAGAGCTCGAACCCTGGACCGACGAGGAACGAGCCAAATACCCACCGGCAACGCACCCCCTCGTTCGAACCCACGCCGACGGACGCCGCAGCCTCTACCTCGGCGGCCACGCCTCACACATCGAAGCACGACCGATCGACGAAGGCCGAGAACTACTGGCCGCCATCGTGGACGAAGCAACAGTGGCCGAGAGGGTCTACGAGCATCGCTGGGCCGCCGGTGACCTGGTCATGTGGGATAACCGTTCGACCTTGCACCGGCTCCGCCCCTACGACATCGCTAACCAACGACGAGTCATGCGCCGCGTCACGGTTGCTGGCACCGAGAGAGTGACCTGATGACTACATCTAACCCAACGTCCAAGGCTCACGCGGACAACACGACCGATGACACGACCGTCGACCCGGTAGCCGATGCGATCGCAGGCCTGGGCCTGCGATCGATCGGGCCCGCTTTCATGGGCGGCCGCATCGCCGACATCGCAGTGCATCCGACGAAGCCAACGACCTGGTACCTCGCCGTCGGCTCGGGCGGAGTTTGGAAAACCACCAATGCTGGCACCACGTGGAAGCCGATCTTCGATGATCAGGCGTCGTTCTCCATCGGCTGCATCACGCTCGATCCCAACGAGCCGGATGTCGTCTGGGTCGGCACCGGGGAAAGCGTAAGCGGGAGACACGTCGCCTGGGGCGACGGTGTGTATCGCAGTCGCAACGGTGGCGCGAGCTGGGAGCGTATGGGGCTCGAACGATCCGAGCACATCGGCTCCATCCTCATCGACCCTCGACGCAGTAGCACCGTCTATGTTGCGGCCGAGGGCCCGCTGTGGTCGAAAGGCGGCGAGCGCGGCGTCTACAAGACGATCGACGGCGGCACGAGTTGGGAGCTGGTGCTCGATCTCGATGCTGACACCGGCGTGACCAGCCTCGTCTTCGCCCCCGACAACCCAGACGTTCTTTACGCCGCGTCCTACCAGCGTCGCCGAAGCGTGGCTGCCTTTCTCGGCGCTGGCCCCGGCTCTGGTTTGCACAAGTCGACCGACGGTGGTGCTACCTGGCGCAAGCTGACCGAGGGGCTGCCCGAAGCCGACATGGGCAAAATCGGCCTCGCAGTCACCAACGCAAACCCAAGCCTGGTCTATGCCACGATCGAGGCCGACGAGGAGATCCGCGGTTTCTACCGATCCACCGATCGCGGTGAGAGCTGGGAACGGCGCAACGAATACCTTTCGGGCGGTACCGGCCCTCACTACTACCAGGAGATCTTCGCCTCACCCCACGACGCAGACCGCGTCTACCAGGTCGACGTTTTTGTGCACGTGACCCGGGATGGCGGCAAGAGTTTCAACCGCCTCGAACCGGGGCGCAACAAGCACAGTGATAACCACGTGGTGTGGATCGACCCCGCCGACCCCGACCATCTCCTGGTCGGCACCGACGCCGGACTCTACGAAACCTTCGACGAAGGCCAGACGTTCCGTCACTTCCCAAACCTGCCTCTGGCCCAGTTCTACCGAATCGCGGTCGACAACGCTGTGCCCTTCACCAACGTGTTGGCCGGCGCTCAGGATCTCGGCACGATCTATGGCCCAACCCGCTCCACAAACGTAGACGGCGTCCGCAACCAGGATTGGTCGGTGGCCTTGGGCGCCGATGGTTATCACACCGCCTTCGACCCCGACGACCCAGCCATCAGTTACCTCGAATGGCAAGAGGGCAACGTGATGCGACATGACCGTCGCACCATGGAACTCACCGACATTCGCCCTTACCCGGCCCAGGGTGAGCCACCCGAGCGGTGGAACTGGGACAGCCCGATCGTCGTTAGCCGCCATCGCAATGATCGGATCTACGTTGCCTCCCAGCGAGTGTGGCGCAGCGACGACCGGGGCAATGCGTGGACGGCGATCAGCGGCGATCTCACCACCGGCCGCAACCGCTACGAGATGGCGCTGTTCGACACCGTGGCCAGCGTCGATTCGCTCTATGACCACATGGCGATGTCTCGCTACGCCACCATCAGCCATGTCTGTGAATCACCGATCGACGAGAACGTGCTGTACGCCGGCACCGACGATTGTTTGGTCCACGTCACCGTCGATGGCGGAACCACCTGGCGAGCCGCCGGAGACCTCCCCCGCGCCACCTCATCAACGTCTGATGGGTCTGGACCGTTTCGGCCTTTCATCAACAATGTCGTTGCGTCCGAACACGATGCTGACGTGGTCTTCGTCGCCGCCGATGATCACAAGCACGGCGACTACACGCCCTACCTCTTCAAGAGCACAGACCAGGGGCGCACATGGACATCGATCCGAGGCAACCTGCCCGATGGAACCACCGTGTGGACGCTTCAGCAGGATCACGTCGAGCCTCAGTTGTTGTTCATCGGTACCGAGTTCGGTGTGTCGACCAGCCTTGATGGTGGCGGCAGCTGGCACAAGCTAACCAAGGATGTTCCCACCATCTCTTTCCGGGATCTCAAGATTCAGCGGCGTGACGACGACCTGGTGGCCGCCAGCTTCGGGCGAGGAATCTACGTGCTCGACGACTACGGCCCTCTGCGAGCCATGGCTTCGGCAGGCACCGCCGATACTGAAACGGTTGGCTCAACGACCACACTGTTTCCCGTACGCGATGCCTGGTGGTACGTGCCCCACACCCAAGCCCAAGCGGCAGGCCAACCAACTCTGGGATCGAGCGCCTTCCGCGCCGACAACCCGCCTTTCGGGGCTGTCGCCACCTACCTTGTTTCAGAAGCGCTCGCCGACGAGCTCTCAGGGCCAAAGGGTCGGCGACATAAGACGGAGAAAGCCCAGCGGGAACAGAATGAAGATGTCGTCGTTGCCGGCGTCGACGAGCTTTGGCTGGAGCATGTCAGCAGCGACCCAGCCCTGTTGTTGATCGTGCGGAACGCCGACGGCAGTCCCGTACGCTTCGTCGCCGCCGAGGCGAAGGCCGGGCTCCATCGAACGGCCTGGGATCTTCGACGGCCAGCCGTGGTTCCTGTTTCGCTCGACAAGCCCGAGTTCGAGGAGCCGTGGGTATCGACGCCGCAGGGTCCACTGGTGGCTCCTGGTCGTTACTCGATCGAGCTTGCGGTTGCGTCGACCGATGGGCTTCGCTCCGTAGGCGACGCCCAACATTTCAGCGTTGCTCCTATCCCGGCCCTCGAAGCCGACAAAGCAAGCCAACAACCAGGCGAGCAAGCAACACAAGATTTCATCGACCGCACAGCGTCTCTAGCCCGCGGCGTCGAAGGAGCCAAAGCCGAGCTCGAAACGCTACGCAAACGACTACCGGTGCTTCGAGCTACCGCCCTTCAAACCCCGACCAGCGAGACGACGGGGCTCGTTTCGCGGGCCGATGACATACACCGTTCGCTCGAGGAGCTTCGTCGGGATCTCGTCGTTGATCCTGTGAGCGACAAGCTCTACGAGGCCGCCGCACCAACGGTCGCTGAGCTGGTGGGCCGCATAAGCTTTGTGCACTGGCGCACCAGCGGCCCTCCAACCCAAACCCAGGTCGACGGCTTAGCGGCGGCCGCCGACGGGTTTACCGCAGCCCGGAACCGCCTGACACAGGTTCGGGAACAGCTCGACACTCTGGCCGGTGATCTTGACGCCGCCGGCGGCACCTGGACACCTCGCTAACCCTCCCCTTCGATTGGAAGTCAATGAGCCTCGACAATTTTCGCCGCGAACATCTCCTCTTCGGCCCGTCGCCGATCCATCCGCTGCCCCGCCTGTCGGCCGCGCTCGGCGGCGATGTTGAGATTTGGGCCAAACGCGAAGACTGCAACTCGGGCATTGCCTTCGGTGGCAACAAGGTTCGCAAGCTCGAATATCTGGCGGCCGACGCCATCGACACCGGCTGCGACACGCTCGTATCCATCGGTGGTATTCAATCAAACCACACACGCCAGGTCACCGGGGTGGCCTGCAAGCTTGGGCTGAAGGCCGTCACCGTGCAAGAGGGCTGGGTCGACTACAACGACATGGTCTACGACAAGGTCGGCAACATTCAGCTGACTCGGATCATGGGTGGCGATCCTCGTATCGACCCCGCCGGTTTCGACATCGGGGTTCGAGACTCGTGGCGGCGGGCACTGGAATCGGTCGAGGAGGCCGGAGGTATGCCCTATGCCATTCCGGCCGGAGCGTCAGATCACCCTCTCGGCGGACTCGGCTTCGCCAACTGGGCCCGCGAGGTGGCCGTTCAAGAAGCCGAACTCGCCACCTTCTTCGACACGATCATCGTCTGTGCCGTAACCGGCTCGACCCATGCTGGCATGATCGCCGGGTTCGCTCTGGAGGGTCGCGACGATCGGCGGATCATCGGCATCGACGCATCGGCCACGCTCGACCAGACCATTGCCCAGGTCACCCGCATCGCGGCCCAAACTGCGGAGAAGATCGGCCTCGATCGGCCCCTCCGTAGCGATGAGATCACCGTGTTGCCGGGCTATGAGGGCCCGGCCTACGGCGTACCCGATGCAGCCACGGTGGAAGCAATCCATCTGGCCGCACGCACTGAAGGGATGCTCACCGATCCGGTCTACGAGGGCAAATCGATGGCCGGGCTCATCGATATGATTCGTTCGGGCGAGATTCCGGCGGGCTCTCGCGTGTTGTACGCCCACCTCGGTGGCCAACCGGCCCTTCCGGCGTACGCAGGATTCCCTGGTCTCGGATCGCCTGAACGCGAACTATCGCACTAGCCAGCTCCGGGCTGGTCTCGCTCATCGAGATTGCTAGAGTAAGCGTTGGGCTATCAGGGCAGCGCCGATCAGCCCAGCATCCTCACCGAACCCAGCGGTAGCGATCGTCGGCGGCCCGCTCACGGCGTAGCCGGCATCGTCGGCCTCCGCCGCTTGCCGGATGCGTTCGGCCATGTCGGGTCTCGTCCCTACCCCACCACCGAACAGCACGATGTCGGGACCAAACCCGTAGGCGTAGACCCGAACCAGCTGGGCCAGATAGGCGGCTTCAAGATCCCACACCTCGTCGCGGTCTTGCAGAGATGAAGGGTCGGCGTTCCAGCGCTCACCGATGGCGGGGCCGCTCGCCATGCCCTCGAGACAGTCCCCGTGAAACGGGCAGCGGCCGGGGAAGGTGTCACCCTCCACTCTGCGCACCGGGATATGCCCGAGCTCGGTGTGGTCGCGGCCGCGGAAGGGAACACCGTCGATGGCGATAGCAGCACCGATCCCGGTCCCGACCGTGACGTAGCCGACGCGACGGTGGCCCTGGCCGGCACCAACCCGGTACTCGGCCACAGCGGCTGCTTCAACGTCGGTTTCGATCTCCGCCGGCACGTTGAGAGAGTCGCTCAGGCGAGCCAACAGGGGGGCTCCCGACCAACCCGGCTTCGGGGTAGCGGCCACAGAGCCGTACACCGACGATGCCGGGTCGACGACCAGGGGGCCGAAGGAAGCAATGCCTAGAGCCGAGGCCGATGGTTGCCCAGCGAAGAACGCTTCGATTGCACCAATCGTTTCGTCAGGCGTCGTGGTGGGAACCCGATGCTCAGCCACGATCTGTAGATCATCATCCACCAGAGCGGCCCGAAATTTCGTGCCGCCCGCTTCCACTGCTGCCACATGTCGACTCATCGTGTTGCAAATCGTAGCCGCCGAACGCTGAGCCACCATCGAGGCTTGACGCAAAACACTCGCTGGACGCCTACGGTCGGGGCTATGGCACGAACCGGAAGACGCCGTACAACCACCGCCCCAGTGTCGACACACTTGGATCAGCTTCCCTGGCGTTCGGTGCGTAATCGCTACGGACCGATGGAGGCGCTCGATGCAGAGGGTGTCGCCACCGTCCATGAGGCCTCGCTCCGGGTTCTGGAAGAGCTTGGCATCGAACTGTGGAGCCCTGCGGCGCGTCGATTGTTCGCCGACGCCGGGGCCATCATCGGCGGACCCGATGACACGGTGGTCAGAGTGGGCAGAGACATCATCGAAGCTGCCCTGGCCAGTGCCCCCGCCGAGTTCACACTCACGGCCCGAAATCCACAAAAGAGCCTCCAGATCGGCGGCAACAATCTGGCCTTCGGGCTCGTGGCCGGGCCACCGTCGGTGCATGACGAGATCAGGGGGCGGCGATCGTCGAACATGGTCGACTACGAAAACTTCATCCGCCTCGCTCACTACTTCAACGCCATCCACATCATCGGCAACCAGGTCGCTGCACCCATGGAGCTGCCAGCCAGCCCTCGACGGCATCGAGATGATGGCGCTCAGCCGCGGCATCAGCCTCGATGAGATGATCGAATCCCCAGGTGTTACCACCATTATCAATGTGAATTCCCCTCGCCGCTTCGATGAGGAAATGGCCAACGGGCTGATGACGATGGCCGAACATGGCCAGCCGGTGTCGGTCACGCCGTTCACGCTCATGGGGGCCATGACCCCGGTCACTCTCGGCGCCGCCCTCGTCCAACAGAACGCAGAGGCCTTGTTCGGTATCGCTCTCACCCAGCTGACACAGCCCGGAGCTCCCGTCCTCTACGGTGCCTTCACCTCGAACGTTGATATGCGCTCCGGTTCACCGGCGTTCGGTACCCCGGAGCAGACCAAGGCCAACGTGGCCTCTGGCCAGCTGGCCCGGCACTATCGGCTCCCCTACCGGGCATCGAACTCAAGTGCGTCAAATGTTGTCGATGCTCAGGCCGCCTACGAAACCCAAATGGCGCTGTGGGGCTGTGTGCTCGGCGGGGCCAACCTGATCTATCACGCCGCCGGCTGGATGGAGGGAGGGCTTCAGGCCAGTTACGAGAAGCTCGTGCTCGACGTGGAAATGCTGCAACAGATGATGGAGTTTCTCGCCCCGATCGATCTGTCGCCCAACGAACTCGCCTTCGACGCCATGGAACGTGTGCCGACCGGAGGTCACTTCTTTGGCGATGAGCACACCCTCGCCCGTTACAAGGATGCTTTCTACTCGCCGCTGATTTCAGACTGGCAGAACCATGAGGCCTGGGTGGGAGCTGGGTCTCGCACCGCCACCGAACGGGCCACCGACGTGTGGCAGCGAGCGTTGACCGAATATGAACAGCCGTCGTTGCCCGATGATCGCCGCGAGGCGATCGAAGACTACGTGGCTCGCCGCAAGGAGCAGATCGGCGACGGCGAACCCTAATGCCTCAACCCGATCCGTCCGCACCACGGCGGGCCTACTCTGGTAGGGGTGGTGATGCGAAGCCGCATCACCACCATTCGCTCCACCTCACACGCCATAGTGTCGCCATCAGCGGCCGCCAACTAGATATCCAGGTTTCGCACTCTCAGGGCAACAGCCGCCGTGTGCACATAGAGGCGAAACGCCAGGCAAAAGGGAAGTGGGGGAGTGACTACCCCGCTCAGTGGTCACGTAGGCGCACTGCCAGCGACTTCTCAAGTCATCATTGGGGGCTGATGGAATGAGCGACGAAGTGTCCGCCGCTACAGCTCGGATCTGGAGCATTGACCCATCGGTGATCTCCTATTGATCCACTTCCGCTGACCGTAATCTGGTCACCGTCCGAGAGGAACGTTTCTGCGCCTTCTCCACGAAAGACGATGGTCTGGTCAGTTTCTGAGCATGTTTTGCCGGTTCCAAACGGTAGTAGATCGGCCTCAGTGAATGCGGCGAGGACGTCAGCTTAAGACGCCACCTTGAACACATCGATTCCGGCGCCTTGCCCCTGCCACAGCTCGGCCGCCGACCATGCAGCGGTGAGCGTCCCATCAGAAACGGTGAACGAGTCAGTCACCTGGCCTGGCTTGCCGAGCATGGCAATCGTTGTTGTGCATGTCCCGTCAGCACGAATGACACTATCGGTCCTATCAAAGGTGACCGAACTGACCTCTTCACCACGCGAATTGAACAGGGCCCAAGCGCTCTCATCAATCGGCCTACAGATCTCCGGGTAGCCAACATCGGCGAGATCTACCCAGGATCCAGCTGGTAGCACTATCCCGGCTGTCGTCGACCAGAATTCAGCACCAGGGTCGCCCTTCAACGTAGGAAGCTGATCAGCTAGCAGATCAGGCATGACCTGCGAAGAGTCGCCCTCGGCAGCCTGGGCTGCCGCCGGCGCAATCGTCGTACCAGGCGTGGCAGTCGTATCGCTGCTGCCGCATGACACGGTCAGAGTGAGCGCTACAAAGAGCGTGGCAAATAGACGCATAGGGGTGACCCTCCTGAAACTTCTGTAGTGATGGGCCTGATCCTAAAGTCCAAGGTCAACGATCCTGTGGATGGGCAGATTCGGCCCCAAGGTTCCTTATATGCCCCAAGGTTCCTTATATTTCGTGTTGATTGGTTGTACGGCATCTTTTGGCCATGGAAATTCATAGGAATCACGGGAGAAGTTCGAAACTGCGTGACGAGGCAACCAAGGACAGACGCTCGGTTGCTTCGTTGTGTTCACGAATCCGACAGAGCGCCGAAGCTCGCCTCGCGCCCGAGGCTCCTCAGCCCTTACCGCACGTTCAACCCAGCTCGGTCGCAACCCTTCGACAACGGGCAACCATTGACACGCTGCACTCGTCTCGCGCTTCGCGAAAACCAAAGCGTCACCGCTCTACCGATGCCATTATTCGAGAGGGGCGGACCTCCATCCATACCGATGACGACCCGACGCTAGGCAACGCGTTCGAACATGTAGGCGAACGGTGATTTGGTGTAGGCCACACCTCGCCCGCTTTGCTGGAGCAAGTCGATCGTGATCTCCACCGGCTTCTTGGTAATGAGGTAGGTGTCGAGATCGTCGCGTCGGACC
>CAKZXA010000125.1 GCA_937922045.1 uncultured Acidimicrobiales bacterium
GGTGTTCTGGGTGCTGTCCCAGAGGTAGCCCTCGCTGGGGCCGCCGTCGACTCGTACGTAGAAGGAGTCGCTGGTGTTGTTGCTGCCGTAGACCTTGCCGTCGATGCGGTAGGTTCCAGCGGTAGTCACGTTGAAACAGTAGTCAACTCGTGAGCTTGAGGAGTCGGCGCCCGAGTAGGAGCTTCCGCTGCCTTCGGGTGCATGGACGTACTGTCCACCACTAGCAGCTCCATCATTGCCGACTCGGAAGGCACCGTAGAGGGTGCCAGCTTCAGCCTGCTGGCTCAGACCGCCACAGGACCCGCCGCCGCCGCCACCGCCGCCGCCGCCAGGTACGGAACCGGTGAGGGTGTAGAAACCGAGCGAGCCGTAGTCGGAGTAGCCGGTGTTCGAAGGAGAACCGGCGGCAACGCCGTCAACGATGATGGCATAGGTACCCGCGCCGACGCTTTGGCTGATTGAAGCCGTAAGTCCGCTGGGGTTGGAGTAAGCAATCTGTGAACCTGAGGAGTTGACCAGTTTCAGTGATGCATCGAGGTTGGCGGCACCATCGGCCACCGTGCTGAGCTGAACCGAAACCTGACCACCGGATGTGGTGAAGGTGAAGGCATCAACATCTCCGCGGGACTCGATGACTCCCTCTACATTGACCGAGGTCGACGACAAGGTCGTACCCGAGGAGACTGAGCCTCCGTGGTCGTCGCTGCGTAGCGGTGCTCCGCTGGCGACGATGGCGGCCAGATCATCCTCGGTGTTGTTGGCGTCGGCGTACTCGCCCTTGCTCCACTGTGAGATGGGGCGGTAGTAGCCGACACCCATGATCGGAGCCCAGTCGCCGTGGCCTTGGTAGTAGCCGACCTGGGAGGTGCCGTCGTGGTTGAGTGACAGGTTGTGGCCAGCTTCGTGAGTGGCTGCTTCGGCCAAGGTCTTGGCGCTACGCTCCGCCGATGCTACGACCCATGCTGGCTGGTAATAATCGTGTGAGTAGCTTCCGTCGTTTAAACGTCCCGCGTTGTCGTAGACACCCACATAGGCGACGCCGCCGCAGTTGCAATTGTAAATGATGTTAGGCGAGAAGGCGACTCGTGTTCCGAAGCGCTGATCGTTGGTATCCGTACGACGAATGTTCTCCGTGCCTGGGTTCTCCGTGGTGACATCGACGGCAAACGGGGCGAAGTCTGCAGCGACGCGGCGCCAGACGTCTTGGATGAGGCGGCGTTCGGCGTCATTGAAGCTGGAGGCGTCGCCATCCTGGCTCCACGGTTCCGCATAGGTGTCGCTGCGCCCGTTGGCCCAGATGGAGCCTGCGGCCTCGTGGCCGTCGAAGTCGAGATAGATGACTCGGTTGGCGCCGGGCAAGCTGTGAAGCTTGAACGTGTTGCTCAGAGGTTGAGGTGTCGGTATCTCCTCGGCGCTGGCGGCTGGTTCGTCGTGGATCGGGTCGACGTAGAACAGTTGACCGGTGATGTCGATCCAGGCCGAGTCGTCTTGGAGGAGCAGCTGGCGAAGTTCCGCAGGATCGCGCTCGTTCTGTCGAGCGATTTGGTCGAACTGATCGCCGAGAGCCTCTACGGCCGCTGCCCCCTGCGCCTCCTGCTCGAGAACCTCTTCAAGACCGCCGCCATCTCCGTCCTGGGCCGAAGCTCCAATCGGACTCAGCAGAGTCGCTGCTGCGAAGACTGCACTAAGCATGGCCAACGCACTCAGGAGGCGAGTATGTACGGATGGTTTCTTTTTAGTTAGTCCCACGTCGACGACACTAGGAGCAGTTTGGCGGATAAGTAATCTGACCCAGCTGACCTGCAACCTGTTCGTAATACAAGATTTTGTCTAGATCTACAAGCGTTGACAAAGATTTGATAATGGATCTGGAGCGTCATCGAGACGTGGTCGGGCACAGCATATGCGATAGGTCGAGAAGGAGAGCTCAGTTCAACGCCAACCGGCTGGAGGTTCGTGGTTCCTGCGCCATCGCCTTCACCGTAGCTTGGCCACAAGACGAGCGCCGCTACTGCTCGGAGGGTTTGACTAGTCGAGGAGCTGATCAGACCGGACGCGCTGTTCTTCGGCGGCAATATGCTCAGGCAAGACCCGGCCGAAAAGTTGCTGGGTTCGGGCCAGACGACCGATGACGCCGGGCTGTTCGGTGTAGGCAAAGATTGCCGCGTGGCGTGGTGCGGAGTCGACGGGAACTCGGGTGACTCGATGGAGCGAATATCGGCCTTGGAAGATCTGGAGGTCGCCCGGGCGCAGGTCGAGGGTGATGATGCCGCGACGGCCTCCGGCAAGAACCTCACCGATGTGGTCAAAGCCTTCGTTATCGCCCGAGCGAATCATCGGCACGTACTCAAACAGTCCGCCGTCGTCCGCCTGGTCTACGAGCACGGTTACGGCAAAGTCGTTCGTGTCGAAGTGCCAGGTGAACTGCTGGCCAGGATCGAGAATGTTGGCGGTGAGTCCGGCCAGAGGATCGGCGTAGCAATAGAGCTCCGGCACCTCCAGACTAGCGGCCAGAAAGCGGACGAGCTCGGGCGAGCGGAACACGGTGTCGGTCGCGCAGCCGGGCTCCCACGAATCCCCCGGTATGAACCCGCTAGAGCGTTCCAGGAAGGTGTTGATCGGGTGATCATCGTCGTACCGAGGATCGGTCTCGGTGTGGAAGTAGGGATTGATCACCTGCGTCGAATAGTGGGTGGTTGCCTTGCGGGCCACGATCTCATCGGAGAGACAGCGCACGCCCTCGGGGCGAACGAGATCCCTGATCACGGCGCAGCCGCGTTGGCGTAAACCGAGGCGAGCCTCGGCTACAGCCTGTCGATACCCAGGGCTTTCGGGATCGTGGAGTGGATAGCGCCCAACATCGATCAGTTCGCTGAGCCGGTGGGGTTGGGTTGATTCGGCTAGCTCGGTCATGATCAGTCCTCTCTTCTCGCTGCTTTTCTCGCTGCTTTTCTCGCTACTTTTCCCAGTGCGGGATCCAGTGGCCATCGAGTCGCATCGAGATGTCTGCATCGTCTTCGATCCGTTTGGCGACATGGAGTTCGCCGACATCAGGGCCATAGCGGTCGGCGGCTCGGGCGAAGGTGGTGGTTGCCGCCTCGGTCATCGGGAGGTCGGTTCCGACCTCGTCGGCGAGTTCACCGATGAGGCCGAGGTCTTTGAGGCAGAGGTCGAGGCTGAAGGATGGGTCATAGTGGCCGGCGAAGATCGACGGAGCATCGTGGCGGGCAACGAAGGAGTCGCCGACCGAGTTCTTGATCGCTTCCCACAGGGTGCTGAGTTCGACCCCGTTTGCCATGCCCAAGGCGAATCCCTCGCCGATTGCGGCCGCGGCGATGAACCACAACTGGTTGGTCACGAGTTTCACCACATTGCCGGTACCTAGCGGTCCACACCGGATGACCATGCCCAGGTGCTCCAGCACAGGCACCACCCGGTCGAGGTCACGCTCGGAGCCACCGGCGAAAAGGGTGAGTGTGCCGTTTCGGGCTCCGTCGACGGCGCCGGTCACCGGTGAATCTACAATCGAAACCCCAGGCGGTGCCTGCTCGAGATAGGTCTGTACCAGCCCACGACGATTGGTGGTGAGGTCGATCCAGAGGGAACCAGGACCCAGGGCGGCTAAGGCGCCATCGCTACCAGCCATGACGGCCTCGACATGGTCGGGACGGGGGAGCGAGGTACAGAAGAGGTCGGCCTGGGCCGCGCATTCGACCGCGCTGGTTGCGGCGGTAACTCCTTCGTCGACCACGCGGGCCAGAGCCTCGGCGTCGATGTCGTAGGCGACGACGTCGTAACCGGCCGCCGCAAGGCGTTTCGCCATGGGCCCACCCATAGTTCCTAGCCCCACAAAGCCGATTGTTTCTGTCGGCCCGTCACTGATCTCAGTCACGCCCAGCTCCTTTGAGTGGTCACCGTTTGGTCATAAAATTGTGTGATGGGTCCGACGGTACGTGTCAGACGCGTCCTGGTCAATCCACCGATCTGGTCATCGTGGTATAAATTGTTGTCATGGCAGTTTCGGACCGATGGCTACGCACGTTCGTCATGGTGGCCGAGGCTGGCACATTTAGCGCAGCCGCCAAACGTCTTGACGTCAGCCAGCCTGCGGTCAGTCATGCCGTGGCCCGGCTTGAGAAGGAGCTGTCGTGTCGGCTCGTCGATCGTGGCGGTCGGCGTCCAAGCCTGACCCCCGAAGGCCAGCGGCTCTATGAGCAGCTAGGCGGGTCCTACGATCAGATCGACGCTGCGGTCGATGCTCTGCGTTCGTCGCCTTCGTCGCGCCCGGTGAGTCTTTCGGTCTCGACCTCGCTCGCGAACTTCTGGCTTCTACCCCGGTTGCCGGAGTTCAAACGGCAATACCCAGATCTAGGTTTGAGGGTCATCACCACCGACTCCGACGCCAATGTTGGCTCCGACGATGCCGATCTCTGGATCCCGCTAGGTTCGGTTGACCGGGCCGGTCTTGAAGCGGTTGAGTTTCGTTCCGAACGGCTCGTGCCCGTCGCTGGTCCGTCCCTGGCCGCCGAGCTCAACATCACCGGCCCCGAGGCCCTCCTCGAGGTTCCCTTGCTTCACCTTGAGGAGCGATACGCGCCGCGCTACACCTGGCCAACATGGTTTGAAGATCACGGCATAGATGTCTCGTCGCCCTTGCCCGGCTACCGAACGAATGACTATTCGCTTCTGCTTCAAGCCGCGCTTGAGGAACAGGGCGTGGCGTTGGGGTGGGACCACATCGTGGCGAGACTTCTCGACAGCGGCCGACTCGTCGCTCTAGCTGAACCGATCGAGACAAACAATCCGTTCATGATCCTGTCTCGGGACAAGGCACCGCTTCGTCCTGAGGCTGCGCTCTTGAGAGAGTGGCTTGTGTTATCCGACTGAGGCCGCTCGCCGCTAGTGGCTAGCTGAGAAAGTCGGCGATGCGGCTTTTGGGGCGCCCGATGATGGCCTTCGAGCCCTTTACAACAACCGGACGCTGAAGCAGAGCCTTGCGCTCGCTAAGTAGATCGACAACCGCTTCTGGATTGCCGACGTAGTCATCAGCGTTGAGCTCAAGCTTCTTGAAGGTCGAGTCCTTGCGCACGAGATCCTCGACAGGATCTTCCAGGCCAGCCACAATTTTTTCGAGCGTCGCTCGATCCGGTGGCTCTTTCATATAGAGCACCGTGTCGTGGTCAACTCCCAGGTCCTCAGCGACCGCTAAGGCATTTCGGGAGGAGCCTCAATGCGGGTTGTGGTAGATCGTTACCTTCGCTTTGGCCATGACCCAACCTTAGCGTTGCCGAGCGCGGGTCGGGCTAGATTCGTCGCGTCTGACCCTGGGTGAGACCGAGGGCCTAGCCGATGCCCGCTGCGATTCGGGAATCGCGTCCATCCCCGATCGATGGGGCCACGAACCCCAAGCGCCGGGACGCCGAAACCAAGGAGCAGGATGAGCAGGATGAGAGGAATGCCGCGTAGAAGGTCGGTGTAGATCACGGCCAAGGCGCGCAGTGGAGCGAAGCCGGGGCTGCGAAAATATTAGAGTGCAGTGTTGCGCAGCGTTAGATTTAGGCAGCGTTAGAACAGCGAATCCTGCACGAGGACGTCGTTCGGTTCAACATCGCCGAGCTCCAAAACCCGGCCGTAGAGCTGCCCGATATCGGCCACGAAAACATCCTGAGAACCCGGCTTCGTAAAGAGTGCGATGCGCCCGCACAACCTCTCGATGATGAGGTTATGAGAAGCTTGGCTCAGCGGCGGAGAGTAGGCGTAGAGGGTGTGCCACACCGACTCATCGCCGCCAGGGAAGGACCACGACTCGTCGGTTGGTGTGATGCCGGTGGCGGCCGTAACATCGGCCGCGAGGTCGGGCACGGCGGACAGGAGACGATGGACCGCTTCGGTCCAGTGATCGAGAGTGGCCTCGAGCGCTTCTTCGGCGATTGGCTTCAGGTGCCCCGCAACCTTGCGGACGGCACTAACCGACTGGGTGAGACCCAAGGTCGCGGTCACCGCGTCCTCGATCTCACGAACGATGATGCCGTCCGCCGCCTCGGCGACCTGGCGAGCCCGCCAGGCCCCCTGTTCGGCCCAGCGCCGATCCCTTCGGGGCAGAGTGCTGGTGCCCACCTTGATCGAGCCATCTCGAAAGCCGGCGAGATAGAGAGCGTTCGGCCGATTGAGGTGGGAGGCCACGTCGCGATCGATGCTGTTGGCCGATCGATTGTGGGCGTGATGGAGACTGGATGCGAAACCGGCTTCGATGATGGAACAACGAGCGCAAATGCGGCCCGGTCGTTGGGGTGGATTGTCGCAATCGACGTAACCTGGCTCATCGGCGCGGAAGCCAGGTCGACCAACACATCTCACCTGACCGCTCGCCGCGATCCGGTAACTGAGGTGGAGGCCTTCGGCCGGCACCGTCAACGAAGGCTTGTCGCCTTGGCGAACTCGAACCTCGGCGGCGCGGCCGTGAGAATCCCACTCGACTCGCACGATCTGGAGCGGCAGCGCAGGATCGATCGGGTTCGGGAGTGAACCGCTGGCGTCAGCGGTCCTCGAGGAGGTGGGCGGATTTGATGTCATTGCTTGGATGAGTTTGCCACCGAGCGACGCCAGCGGCGACATGAGGCGAGATGAGCGGAGCAAGCTGGGCGACGTGAACCGCCCGCCGCCGTCTATCGCAAGGTCCCAGCGATGGCGGTAAGGCGCTAGCGTTGAGGCTATGGAGCATCCTCCCCCAGACACTAAAGACTGGAGCACGGTCCTTAGCGGACCGTGCGAACAATGCGGGCTGGAGGTGTCAAACCTCGAGCGTGAGGCCCTGGCCGCGTCGATTCGTGCCAATGCGGCGAGCTGGCGATCCACCCTCAAACGAGGCGAGATGATTCATCAGCGCCCGCCCGTTTCCGCTGGTCAGCCACCCCGGTGGTCGGCGTTGGAATACGCCTGTCACGTACGCGATGTCTATGAGGTCTTTAACGACCGGCTGACGAAGATGGTCAAGGGCAAAGCACCGACCTTCGCAAACTGGGACCAGAACCACGCCGCCATCGAAGGCGGCTATGCAGATCAGGACCCGGAGAAGCTTAGCTACGCTCTCGCCGTGAACGCCGGCAAGGTTGCTGACCTGCTCGACCGGGTGCGAGATGCAAAGTGGAACAACACGGGCACTCGTGCAGATGGCGTTGAGTTCACGATCGATTCAATGGCTCGATACTTGCTTCATGATGTTTCGCACCATATCTGGGATGTGAATCAGGGCTTTGACGCGATCAAGGAGCAGCGAAAGAGGCTGGCTAAGCAGAAGAGCGAACAAGACCGTGCCCAGAACGGCGATTCAGCGCAGTAAGTAGGAGCAGTAAGTAGGCCGAGGGCGGTAGCCCTGTCGGTGAGATCGAAGGAAGCGAATCGAATGTCAGAAGCCCCCTTGGACCGGTCGGTGGCCATCGATGGTCCTCGTCTCCATGCCCGCCTCGCTGAGCTCAGCGATAGAGGCGGTATCGCCGGAACGGCAGGCTCGTCCCGTCTCGCCTTTACCGATGCCGACAAGGCTGGCCGCGATCTCGTTTGCACCTGGATGAGCGACCTCGGTCTCGAGGTATCGATCGACGGCATCGGCAACGTGATTGCTGTTTGGCGACCCGACCCGACCGATACCCGAGCTCCGGTGATGACGGGTAGTCACATAGACACTGTCGCCACCGGCGGCCGATATGACGGCAACCTTGGTGTGCTGGCGGGGCTTGAGGTGATCGAGACGTTGGCATCGATGGGATTGACGCCAGCGCGACCTCTGGCCGTCGGCTTTTTCTCGAACGAAGAGGGGGCTCGCTTCGCTCCGGACATGATGGGTTCCCTCGTGTATGTCGGGGGCATGGGGCTCGAAGAGGCCCACGCAACCGTCGGTATCGACGGGACCACTGTGTCTGATGAGCTGAACAGGATCGGCTACAGCGGGCCGGCCCCGTGCCCCGGGTTGATCCCCAGCGCCTTTGTTGAACTTCACATCGAGCAGGGTCCGGTGCTCGAAGAGGCCGGGGTTCAGATCGGTATTGTGGAGCAGGTCCAGGGAATCTCGTGGTCTGAGGTCACGATCGAGGGCCAGTCCAATCATGCTGGTACTACGCCGATGCGTCTACGCCGCGATCCCGGCTACGTGGCGGCCAGAGTTATGACCTTTGTTCGCGACCTGGCGATCGATCTCGGTCACCCCCAGGTGGCCACGGTCGGCTCAATCGACCTCCACCCGAACCTCGTCAATGTTGTGGCGGCCAAGGCCACGATCACCGTCGATCTTCGAAACACCGACGACAGCATCCTGCAATCGGCAGAGGCTCGGCTGGCTGAATTTCTGGACGAGGCCGCCACCGCCGAGAACGTGAAGATCACTACCCGTTCATTGGCCCGCTTCGAACCTGTCGACTTTGATAGCGAGGTCATCGACCTTCTTGAGACGACGGCCAAAGAGCGTGGTCTCACCTCGATGCGGATGCCGTCCGGCGCCGGTCACGATGCCCAGATGATGGCTCGTGTTTGCCCAACGGCGATGATCTTCGTGCCGTCGCAGAACGGGCTGAGCCACAATCCGGCTGAACATAC
>CAKZXA010000126.1 GCA_937922045.1 uncultured Acidimicrobiales bacterium
GAGAAACGCACCAGAGAAGGCCTCTCAAAACCAGAGATCATCCGATGCCTCAAACGCTACATCGCCCGAGAAATCTACAAGACACTCCGCACCGACTACGCCGCACTACACAACCCGACTTGATCTATAGGAGCGTCCTTAGATAACTGACTACCTACAGGCAGCCCTCGTGACCGCTACACGTAGTAGGCACAAGGACCACGTCAAGGAGTAACCGTTGTCGTGACTGCCCGATTCCCTATTTGTTCAGACTTTTGCCATCTGTGCTCAGGATGTTCGCGTTTGTTTAGAAACGGCGGCGATCGGTTGTCGACCTAACCGTCGTCGCCGAACACGTTGGTGGGATCTGGATCGCCGAGTCGCTGGCCGCTCGGAGGCGGAGGAGCGACATCATCATCGGCCGGGGGGCGGGTAATGACCGTTGGGCGGCGATCCTTGCGCCGAATCTTCGGCCCGCGGTTGGACTGAGCCCGTCGCAGACGCCCAACGCCTAGCCATGCCAGGACCAGGAATGGCAGCAGGATCAGCATCGGCAAGAGGAACCCGATGAGAACCTTGCCAACCGACCAGACTGTCTTTATCACGTTGACGCCAGCATCGAAGCCATCGAAGAAGCCTGGCTCCGTCGGTTCTAGGTAGGTGTTGAGACGGGTACCGACCCGGGCATCGATGGACGGGCCGCTGACCTCACCATCGACGTTGGCCGGCCGGGCCGTCACCTTGGAGCGCAGGTTCAGATCGCGTTCGACCTTTGTCTCGAAGGCCAGGATGGTCGACTGGCCAGCTTCAAGGCGATCGAGAGCGCCGAAGACGAGCTTGAGGTCGTCGGCGCCGTCGATACCAAGTGCCGGATCGATGATGGTGATACCGACCACGGGCTCTTCGCCGGTGTTCACGACCTCGTAGCAGATGGTGACGTCGGTGCCTTGGGGAACGGAGTCGACACCGTCACCAGGACACGACTGGCCGCCATCGTGAGCTTCATAGATGGTGGCAGCAACCTGAATGCCGTGGTTGATTTGGTCCTGGGTCACGGTGAGGGTGATCGTGGCCAAATTCACCTGGTCCTGCAGGTTGCGGATCTGGGCTCGCATCACCTCAAGTTCTGTCTCGCGCTCGAGAAGAAGACGTTCGAGTTCGGCGTAGTCGGCCAGATCGGTGGTGTTGGTGAGGGTGGCCCGGAGTCGGTCGACGCCGAGCTCGGCCACCTCGATGCGGGTCGCCAGGTCGACGATGCGTTCGGTGACATCGTTGGCGGTAATCGACTGGGTCCGAAGTTCGCCGACGGTGCCGAGTGCCTCGATCGCCGCATCGAAATCTTCCGGCAAAACCTTGAACACGAGGGTCGACCGGGGCGAGCTGCCAGTCTCGGTTTCCTGACCATAGATGAAGCCGCCTAGGCCGGCGATGATGTCGGAGGCCTCTTGACCAGCCACGCCAACGTCGTCGACCTCGACGGTGATGAAAGCGTTGAAGATGATCTTGCGGCCGAGGTCGGCCGCCGTCTGCTGGGTTGAGGCGACGGCGCCGGCACCGAGGTCGTTGCTCTCGCCCGGCTCGCTCTCAACCTCTTCGCTCACACCCTCTTCGTCGGTAGCAGCGGCGTCTTCGCCGCCATCTTCAGCGGCCTGCGCCTGGCTGTCTTCGAGTTCCCGGCTGGGGGCAAGCGATGTTGCCACGGCGTTGGTCGCCACATCAGCGACAGGTTCCTCAGACGCATCGCCATCGGAAGCTACATCTTCCATTGCCTCGGCTGCCTCATCGTCTGCCTCATCGGACACCTGGGCGAGTCCCGCCGCCGTGTCCGACTGCTCGCTGGCCCCACAGGCCGCGAACAGAAGTACGAGCGCCGTTAAGAAGGCGAGTCGGAATGAAATCGGGGGCGCGGGCAGACGTTGACTAGAACGTGACGCAAGCATGGGGTTCCCTCTCCAAAGACTGGTCGTGATCCTAGGACGGATCCAAAGCTACGAAAAGGTCCGGTGCCGGCCCGATCGTAACCAAAGCGCCACAACGCGCTCGTTCTCAACGCGAGCGGTTAAGCCTCGTGGCGACGGGTGAAGACGGGCCGATCAGGACTGGACTGATCGGCATCAAAGGCGTAACCCATGCCATCAAAATCGGTGAGGTCGGCAGTGGACTGAACCCGGTTGCGGATGATCCATGACGACATTGAGCCGCGCGCCTTCTTGGCGAAGAAGGCGATGATCTTTGGATCACCGTCACCCTTGGCGTCCTTGAATACCGGAGCGATGACCGGTGCTTCCAGCAGGTTGGGCTTCACCGACGAGAAGTACTCGTTGGAGGCAAGATTGATGAGCGCGGAGTCTCCGGGAGAGGCCGCGATGTCGTCTCGGAGGAGCTCGGTAATGGTGGTTCCCCAGAAGTCGTACAGACTCTTTCCCTGCTTCGTCTTCAGCTTGGTGCCCATCTCCAAGCGATACGGCATCATCATGTCGAGAGGACGCAGTACGCCGTAAAGCCCCGACAGGATTCGAAACACTTTCTGGGCGTGGGTGAAATCACGCTGATTGAAGCTTGGGGCATCAAGGCCGGTGTAGACGTCGCCAGCGAAGGCCAGAACCGCCGGGCGCGCTGTTTCAGGCGTGAACGGCGTATGCCAGTTTTGGAAGCGTTCGAAGTTGAGCTCGGCCAGATTCTCGCTGATGTTCATCAGCTTCTGGAGCTGGCGTGGCGATTTGGTCTCCATGACCGAAACCAGTTCAGCAGCCTTATCCAGCAGAACTGGTTCGGACGCTTTCTGGGTGGCCAGGGGCGACTCGTAGTCGAGTGATTTGGCTGGTGAAACGACGATCAACATGGCACAACCAAGTGTAGACGGCGCTGGCCGGTTCATTACAGCCGACGGGCTTGGTGCACGAGAACAACGACCAGGCTGACACCCATCCCGACGTGGGCTAGGCCGAGAGCAACAACCAGAGCCCGAGGGTGCTGTAGGCCACCATCACAAAGAGCATGGCGAACTGGCTCTGCAGCGACTTTCCCACCGGAAAGATGTCGACGGCACGGTCGTGGGCCACCATGACGGCGCCAACATGGCCGACCAGAATCGCCGCCACTTGAACCCAGGCGACAACATCGGGGTCGATCCGCCAGACCAATCCATCCGCTCCGCCGAAGAGATCCCAGCCCTGGCCGAGCGGGTCGGACAAACGAAAGAACCATGATTGGATCTCGTCCGAGAGGAGTTGAAAATAGTGAGCGACACCATAGCCAAAAGCGATTGGGATCAGCGACGGCCCAAAGGCCCTCCACGACTCGACAAAGCCGATGGTGTTGACCCGGGTCGTCCACCAAACGCCAACCGCGTAGAGGCCGGAGACCAGGGCGATGGATGCAAGGAGCCCGATCAACTCGACCCAGGCCAGTTCCCAACCCGTTCGTCCGCCAAATACATCGCGCCCGAGCTGGCTCTCACTGAACCCGTCGAACGAGGTGCCGCCGATCACCACCAGGAACAGAGCGACGGTGCCGGTGATGATCGGGGTTGTCGCCAGGCCCGCTACCGGTGGACGGATGCCAAGCCCGCCCTGGCGGGCGAAGATCGGAGCCATAGCACCGATGCGGTCGAAGAATACGGTGAACGGTTCGTTGAACCGCACCCACGCTGCACCCCACAAGAAGCCAGCGACCACGGTCACGACGGCGTGAACGAGCAGCAGCCGACCCAACGTGCGAGGGCCGGCACCGTCAGGATGCGAGAGCTCGTAGAACAGGAAGATCAGCATGCCGCCAACCGCAGGCCAATGACCGAGGCCGCTGGGCCCCGCCGTGGGGGTCCGGCCGACGAGGCGACCGATCCGTTCACTGAGCCGCGCCAGGGTGTCGATCGGATTTAGGGCCGCCCATAGGTCGCCGAAAAGACCGGCGACAAGTTGCATCCCAACCCACACCACAACGTAGAACGTGACGGGCAGGATATTGAGCGCCCGATCGTCGGTGCCGGCAAACGCTGCGTAGAGACACCCGAGGTAGAAGGCAAACCCGATCGCCGCCATCCCGAGCCTCAGTGGCCGGGCCATGGCGGCCGGCACAAGACCACGCCCTGTGGCGGCTTGCCGGAGTTTGGGCTCGGTCCAGGCCACGCCGAAGAGCACGAACGACAATACGATGGCGAGACCCAGGCCCCAACTGAAGGCATAGAGCGGCAGCGGAAGATCGCCTCGTTCTCCGATTCCGTGAGCAAGCATTATCGCACGAGGAGTTCGAACACGAATGTGCCGCTGTCTTCGAGCTCTACCTCGAACAACCCTGACTGGTCGACGGCGAAGGCGACCTCGCTCGTGGCCCCCTCATCGAGCGGAAGGAACACGTCGAACCCGTGCACGTGCAGTGTCTCGGCTACATCCGACGTGATCGTGATGCCAACCGATTGGCCTTCGTCGACCTCGATTCTGTCGTTGCCTCGATCGATCGTCACCGCTCCGTCGACGATGGCTGCTTCGATCACCACATCGGCATAGGCCGCGGGGATGTCGAGCGTCGAAGCCGTTGCCATCGAATGGTCGTGCTTGCCCTCAGAATGCTCGCCAGTGGATTGCATGGCGACGTCCGAAGCTTGTTCGGCTGAAACCTCAACGGTCGCCATGGCTCGAATCGGTTCGTCGTCGACCGACCAGGGTGAGTGATCGTTGGCGGTGAGTTCAACCATGATGTCATGGCTGCCTTCACTAAGTGCAGGAATGTGCCACCAGGGCCCGTAAAGCCGACCGATCTTCGCACCATCAACGTAGAGATGGAGATGGCCTTCACCATCGACCGGCTCACCGCCGGTCTCTCGGGGGGTGAAGGTGAAGTTCTCCACCGCTGCCTCTACGTTCCACCCCGATTTCGGGTCAGCCGACACCGACAGATCAAGTGTCGGTTTCGCACCGCTGATAGCGATCAGCTCATGGGTCTTGTGGCCCATCGCCATTTCTTCGCTCGGCTCGGGTACATCGATGGCAATCGTGTGCTGGATCTTCGCTCCGTCGACCGCGTAGGTGGAATGATCGTTGGCGCTCAGTTCCACGGTTACCTCGTGGGGCCCTGGCGTGAGATCACCCAGATGCAGGGCTGGATTGTAGAAGCGGGCGGTCTTCTCCCCATCGATGTAGAGGTGGAAGTGACCTTCGCCAAACACCGCTTCGGTGCTGGCCTTCTCGGGGGCCACCTCGTAGTTCGTCGTTTCGATGAGCAGGTTGTAGCCCTGCATGGGGTCGGGGATGAGTTCGATTTCGATCGTGGGCGCCGTGGCATCTGTTGGCACCTCAAACAGGGCGTCGTGATCGTGGCCGCCGCCATCACCCGCCCCCGTCTCGGCGTTGTTGCCACAAGCGGCGGCCAGAACCGAAACGACCAAAAAGGCCGCGATGGCGAGTAAGGACTGCGCTGGAAGGCGCGTGTTGAGCAATCGTCGTGTCGACATGGGGATTCTCCTGCGTATGTGGTCGTCTGAATGGGCTTAGGCGTAGACGACGCCAGGAGGGGCACGAGGCCCTGAGATGGAGCGTTCTTCCTTGTTCGACCAGATGGATTCACCCGGATGGAAAGAGACGACACGCCGAAGCCAGACACGGGCGGGTCGTTCGGTTAGGCGAGTCGCTAATTCGACGACTCGGCGTAGAAGAAAGGCGATGACCCAGGCCACGCTGGGTCCGATCAGGAGGCCAAGCCAGACGGCGACGTTGGTGACGACCACCGCCGGTCCGTGCCCATCGACGACGGCTTCGACCATCTCCTGAACCAGGAAGAGGGATGTCACCCAAAGGGCGAGATGACGGCTGGAGATGGTCAGGCGGAGGCCGAGATTGCGGAGCTGCCAAAGGATGAAACCGGCAAGCCCGAGGAACGACAAGGGCACGCCGATCGTCCATAACAGACTCATATGTTGGTGGCTGACAGCATCGACCTCGGATAGGGCGTAGGCGAGCTCGTGGGTTACCAACGTTCCCAACACGGCGACGACGCGCTCAAGAACCGGTCGACGCCGACCGGCTTGATGCGACGCCTGAGGCTGTCGAGGATGCGCCATCGCTTACCTTCGGATACCTGCCAGGACTCTAGGTCCGTACAATGCGGTTGCTCTGCTCAGCTTACCGCTGCGCCACCGAACTCAGGATCACGATTAGTCGTTGGCGGTCAGTGCGACCTCGATGCGATCTTGCCGCCACTCGCGAGCCGCTTCCAACGCCTCATCGGCAGCCGAAAGGATTTCGGTCGAGCTGAAAGCGTGGGCCGGGTAGCAAGCGACGCCAGCCCAGACGGTGAGTTGGTTCGTCGAATCGGCGAGGCATCGTCGGATGCGTTCTACCGTCCAGATAGCACCGTTCTCTGGGGTGTCTTCCAGCAGCAGGGCGAAATCGCCGTTTCGCATTCGGCAGGCGGTGTCGGCCTCGCGCAGGGTTTGCTTGATGGCGTCGGTTACGAGAGCGGCGTCGGTTGGCTGTGGATCGTCGCCCGGTAAGCCCTCGACGACCTCGACGAGCACAACGGCGACTGGTCGCAGATGGCGTCGAGCTGCTGCCACTCTGGAGTCGAGAGCGACGAGGAAGAAATTCTCGCTGAAAAGCCCGGTCGCGTCATCGATCAGAGGATCGGGTGCATCTTGCTCGTAGAGGGGGTCTTCGAAGCTGGGATCGTCGGCCGGGCGAGCGGTTTGGAGCTCGTCTCGCAGCCGTCCCTCGGTATCACGGGCCTCGGCCCGAACGTTGCGAAGCTCCTCTTCGACCAGCGTTTGTACCGCGGCTTGCTCTTCCAGCTGTTGGGCCACGCGAAGGCCTGCGACCCCGGCCGCTATGGCGAGAACGCCAGCGACCGCGCCGAAGCTGGGCGCACCCAATCCGAGTCCGATCATGCCGGCGGCGAGCCCTAAGGCACCGGTGGCTAGGCCGGGCATAGCCAACTTTCCGCTCATGCCCAGTACCTCATCGGATGTGCCCCAACGTCAATAGCGGTCCTTCCAATCGATTCGGCGGTTGAGTCACGCCGATTATCAATCCATCGGCGTATCGGCGCAGCTCTTGAAGGGGAGTCTAGACCTAATCCGTGACCTGGGAGGTAGACCGGACGGGGATCGCCCGCTGCCGATGAAGACAGCGGGCGATCGATTTCTGTGCTCATGGCGTAGTTGAGCGTGGCGTAGGCGACGGCATCGCTGTTCACATCGAGAGCGAACAGGCTGATGTTGTCGAAGGTGTCACAAGCGAGGTGGTAGCACTGGTCGTACTGCTCGCCGGCGGTGCCGCCGTACAGCGCAACCTCATCCTCGGTCTTGAGTCGGAGCGACCGGAGAAGTCGGTGCCCTGGTATGACGGGAGCAAGCCTAGTAGTGCCGTAACAATTCTGTAAAGGATAAAGTTACCGAAAGGTAAGGGCTAGTTTGCTCATCTCTTGAACGATTTCAGAGAGCTGAAAATCCTTCGGCGTGAAGATCCTGGCCACGCCGTGAGCCAGCAGCTCGGCTTGATCGGCCACCGGGATGATGCCGCCGACGACAACGGGAGCATCGACCCCAGCGTCGCGCAGCGCGCTCAACGTGTCGGGCACCAGATCGAGATGGCTTCCCGACAAGATCGACAAGCCAACGATGTCGACATCTTCATCGCGAGCGACCGCGGCTATCTGCTTGGGGGTCAGGCGGATGCCTTCATAAATGACTTCCATGCCGCCATCACGCGCTGCCACGGCGATCTGTTCGGCCCCATTGGAATGGCCGTCGAGGCCCGGCTTAGCGAGCAGCAGGCGGGGTGGGCCATCGGCCCGACCTCGGTTGGTGGCGGTGACGGCTCGCAAGATAGCCGAGTCGACCGTCGAAGCTCCTGCCCCTTGTACCCCGGTCGGGCCTCGGTACTCGCCAAAGGCTTGACGTAGACAGTCGGCCCATTCGCCGGTGGTGCCGCCAGCCCGGGCCAGATGCAGGGTTGGTCCCATGATATTGATACCGGGATCGGCCGCGGCCGCCGTCAGCTCGGCCAAGCTGGCGGCCACGGCGCTCTCGTCGCGTTGCTGCTTCCAGGCTTCTAGATCGGCGACCATCTCAGCGCCTACGGCAGGGTCGACCCGCAGGATCGAGTCGCCCTCGCTCGACGTTGAGTCGACCAGCGCTGAGGGCAACGCTTCGGTGAAGTCATTCACCCCAACCACGACGTGATCGCCAGCCTCTATCCGTCGAACTCGCGTGGCGTGGGAGCGGACGAGGCGAGTCTTGAGCTCCTCGATGGAGGCAAAGGCGCCTCCCATTTCCATAACCTCATCGAGCTCAGCCTGGGCCGCTTCGATCATCTCCGCTGTCTTGGCTTCGATCACATGCGACCCGGCGAAGATGTCGTCGTATTCGAGGAGATCTGTCTCGTAGGCCAACACTTGCTGGATGCGCAACGACCACTGCTGGTCCCAGGGCCGAGGAAGTCCGAGCGCCTCATTCCAGGCCGGAAGCTGCAGTGAACGCGCTCTGGCATCCTTGGACAGCGTCACACCGAGCGCCTCCAAAACGATGCGCTGCACATTGTTTTCCGGCTGGGCTTCAGTCAATCCGAGGGAGTTGACCTGCACGCCATAGCGGAAACGGCGCGCCTTCGGATCGGTTACGCCATAGCGCTCGGCAGTGATCCGGTCCCACATCTGAGTGAAGGCCCGCATCTTGCACGTCTCCTCGATGAACCGGATTCCGGCGTTCACGAAGAACGACATCGAGCCGACGACAGCGTCGAACCGCTCGGCTGGGATCTGGCCCGAAGCCCGAACTGCGTCGAGAACGTCGATGGCGTTGGCCAGAGCGTAGGCGATCTCCTGGGTAGGCGTGGCTCCCGCCTCCTGAAGATGGTAGGAGCAGATATTCATCGGGTTCCACCGGGGAGCGTGGGTGGAACAGTAGGCGAACATGTCGACGATCAGTCGCCGGGATGCCTCGGGCGGGAAGATATAGGTGCCGCGGCTCAGGTATTCCTTGACGATGTCGTTCTGGGTTGTACCGCGGAGCTGGTGGGTGTCGACGCCCTGCTCTTCGGCGTTGACCACATACAACGCCAGCATCCAGGCCGCCGGTGCGTTGATCGTCATCGAGGTGTTCATCTGATCGACCGGGATCCCGTCGAGCAGGGTTGCCATGTGCCGCTTGTGCACGACCGGCACGCCAACCTTGCCAACCTCACCCCGAGCTAGTGGATGGTCGGGGTCGTAGCCGGTCTGCGTCGGCAGGTCGAAAGCGATCGAAAGCCCGGTCTGGCCTTTGGCCAGATTCGAACGGTAGAGCTCGTTTGAAGCCTTGGCCGTCGAGTGCCCGGAGTAGGTGCGCATCATCCACGGACGGGACTTCGGAGATTGCCCGTTCGATTGGTCGCTCGAGTTGCTGCCTGGGTTGGTGCTCACAGCTATCTATTCTGGCGTGACTCCGGCCCTGGTGCCGAACCAGGCCCCGCCTGGTGTTCTGGTAAGTGCGGCGAGTAAGCGTAGTCCGCTAGGCGATGTCGCGACGATTGAACACGATGACAGCAGCGGCCATGGCGACCAGGGCGTAGGCGAGGGCGATACCGCCAGAGGCCAGGTAGCCGTGATGGGCGACGGGCAGGCTGTCATCGAAAACGCTGAACCGGGACAAGGTCGTGGCCGAAACAAACGAGCTCGCATTCGCCATCGGCAACCAGGGGGCAATACTGCCGACGAAGAACTGGAAGATGTTCTCAATCACGAAGGCGTAGATCATGAAGGCGATGATCGAAGCGATCGAATTGTTCAGAATAACGGTGAGCCCGAGACCGAGCAGGAAAAAGACGCCGGCGATGAGACCGCTCCGCACCACGGCGAGACAGATGCCTGTAGCGAAATCGGGTTGGTCGACCGCCGAGCTCGATCCCTCCGCCGCCTGGTTGCCAATAGAGCGGTCATGGTGATGCTCCCGCTGGTTGGGCGTTGATAGAGGGTGCGTCGGGCGGCGGAGGTGCCGTGAGGCTAAAGAAGGCTGACTCCAGCGAGGCGGCCTCCGAACGTAGCCCGGAAAGATAGAGCCCCTGGTCGGCGAGGACTTGGGTTACGCGTGCGGTTTCGGATGGATCGATGTCGACAGAAACTTCGTGGGGGGTAGGGCTGGGGTTTGCCGAGATGCCGGCGGCACTCAAGGCTGCAACCGCTCGGATGGGGTCGTGGATCGTCGCCTTTGTCCACGACCTAACCTTCTATGGCTACGTGCGGGGGCAGGCTGAACGGTTCGGTTCGATCGAGAGCGGCAGCGAGATGCTGAGCGTAGGTGGCACGGCTGCATTCCGTTGCTCCCAACGAGGCGAGGTGGGGGGTCAGCCACTGCACATCGATCAAGACGCCCGGGTCGGTTCCGACGAGCTGAACGAGGTGAACGAGGGCAACCTTGGAGGCATCGACGCGGCGATGAAACATCGACTCGCCGGCGAAGAGTCCAGCGAGTCCGACACCGTAAAGTCCACCGGCCAAGCCCTCGTCGTCCCACACCTCGATTGAATGCACCCACCCCATCAGGTGGAGCTGTCGATAGGCCTTGGCGATCCTGTGGTCGATCCAGCCTTGGGGCCTCGCCGGATCGGCACAGCCGGCGAGCACCTCATCGAAGGCTTCATTCACCGTCACGCGGTAACGTCGCATCGATCGTCGGAGCGAGCGGGTGATCTTGAGGTCGACCGGGAGGAGTACACCGCGCCGGTTCGGACTGAACCAGCCCATTTGCCGGCGGTTAACCGGCATGGGGAAGAACCCACTCCCGTAGGCCGACAGAAGGGTGCCGGGTTCGAGGTCGGCACCGACGGCGATCAGGTCGTCTTCGTCGGTGAGCTCGGTCAGGGCGGGAAAGTGCCATTGGCTCGGCTTTGGTGGGATTGGGTGGTCGGTAGGGAACCCAGTCATAGCTGTGCCCAACCTACTCGCTAACCTGCAGGACATGGGTCGCGATGGCAGGGGAGCAAGGTCGCAAAGGCGTAACCGCGCCACCGTTGGGCGTTTCAGCCCGGCCAACCTCGTCGATGGCCGGAAGGTGATCGAGGCCCAACGGCTGGTGCGCTCGCCCGACTCTGGTCGAACGATCGAACTCGAACCGGGTCCACCCTCAGCCCAAGTGGCTCGCATAGCTGAACGCAGGCGCGCTGATGGCCTCGATCTCGTTGTGGCCGACTGCATTCTTTGGCACCCGGCCTGGACATCGGCGCATCTTCGCTCGCTGGCCGAAGCCTTGGGTGGGGACGGCTGGTTGCTCTTTCTCGAACCGGTCGTCGATCTCGGGTGGCGCGAACGGATCGCCAACCAGCTGGTGAAACGAGACATCGACCGGCATGGACATGCCTTCACCACCGATGTGCCCCAAAATCTTCGAGACGCAGGCCTCGTCGTGACCACAACCGTGCGCTTCGAATCGGCTCGCCGACTGACCTACGCTTGGGGAGAGGCTCGAAACTTCCCGTCTCTCACCTAACCCAACTTCTAATCCAACTCCCTACTCCAAACCTGGATGGCTATGGAGCTGCTCAACGTTGACCGATCTGAAGACCTGCCGTCAGCCCCATCCTCAGATGGGGCGCCGCCTGGGCTGAGCAGATTGGCGTTGGGGTTGGCGGCGACAATCATTCTTCTCGTGTTTGGCTCCTTGATCTTCGCCCGGAACGACGTGCCACCGCCCGAACCGGAACCGGAGGCCGAGATTGCGCTCGGCGACATCGACGACCCAGCGGAGGCCGCCTCCGTGCTCGATGATGCCGACGTTGTTATCACCGAATGTGTCGCACCCTTGCCGATCGGGCTTCCCGATGGCCACGTAGGCCGGGTCATGCGCATCTCTTTCGCCCCCCAAGGTTCGCTTGTTTCGTTCGGAGAAGACGACGCCGTTATCTGGGACCCCGAGGCCGGAATCGAGATCGGTAGGTACGACTATGGTGTCGACGCCGTGCCGCTGGCTTCGCCCGATGGATCGTTTGTCGTTGGTCTCAACTCTGAGACCGACGAGATCCAGCTGCTCGATGCCACGACGGGCGATAGGGGCTCACAGTTTCCTGGGAACGAAGGGTGGGCTCGTCGCCTCGACCCTGGCATCGCTCCCGATTCACAATCGGTGGTGACTATGGCGGGGCAAGGCATCGACCTGGCCGCCACCGTGCACGATCTGACGACAGGCGCCGAGCGAGTCGTGGCCTTGCAGGGCGACGGCACAATCATGGGGGCCCAAAGCTGGTTCTCGGTTCCGGTTGATGGTGTCCTCGTCGCTCTAACCCGAAGTCGCCACATCGTGGCCTGGAATCTCGAAGATGGTTCTCGCATAGCTTCGGGCTTGGCCGATTCGGTCGACTACCAACCGCAGGCGGTGCTGGGACCGAACGGCACGATCATTGTCTTGGCCGACCGGGAGGGTACCTTCGAAGCCTTCGATCTTTACACCGGTGCCTCGATGATGGAGCAGCTTGGGGTCGGGTCGATCTCGGTCATGACGGTGAACCACCGCCAAGGGCTGCTGGCTATCGCCGGCAACGATGCTCAGGGTTCGCAACCGATGGTGCGGATTCTCGATCTTGCATCGGGCGACCTCGTCGTCGAAGGTGAGGTCGACCGTCCGGAGAGGCTTGCTTTGAGCCAAGACGGTTCGATGCTGGCGTGGAGCGACGCTTCCGGAGGGGTCAACGTTCACCGAGTTGGCGAGGGTTTGCCAGCTGTCGGCGGGCCCCTGGTGGGCCACAGCGGGTCGGCGTCTGCCGTTGCCGTGAGCGACGATGGCGAGATGGTCATGACCCAGGGCCTCCGATCGGTGAAGCAATGGGAGCTGGCAACGAGCGCGCTTTCTGAACCTCTCAGCGATCGTCTCCTCGCCCGCATTCAGACCGCTACGGATGCTCAGTATGAGGTGGCCTATGACGCCGACATAGCGGTGAGGGTGAACGGGCAGGCCGACGTGTGGGTCCTCGATCGCGCTGGCAATACCATCGACGGAAGACGATCGATACTGGTCGATGGTGTTACCGCTGGTGTTTCAACGAACGCTGAAGGCACGTTGGTAGCGGTGCTCGTTCTGCCCGTCACCAGTTCGGGCGAGGCGACCATCATCGCCTCCCTCCAACTTCTCCGAGTCGAAGATGGCAAGCTCTTGGCCGAGACCCCCGTGCTCCATAGTGGCCTTTCGGTCGCTGATATTGATCTCAGCGCCAACGGTCGCCACATCGCCCTTTTGCAGGGTGAGCAGGTGCGCTTCTTCTGCGTGGTGTAGTGCAAGACGCGGGTAGGAGCGCTGGATCACGCGATGGCTGATGCGCCGACAAGCGCAGCGGTAACGACGCACGCCAGCAAGAGCAGAATGGCTTCGCTGGTCGCGGTTCGTCGGAGCGTGGCGGCCCCTGGCCCATGAGACGGACGAGCCTTTAGTGTTGGGACGACGACGAAGTGGTTGTAGCCGCCGATCAGTGCAGCCACGGTGACGAGTGTTGACTTTGCCACAAGAAGACGCCCCCATGGAGTGTTCCAGAGATCGGAAACGGTGTTCAGGATCGTGGCGGCTAAAAGTGACCCACCGATGCCGGCAACCGTGACGGCGATGGCGGCTGGCACGGAAAAGCGCACCGCCATCTCTAGGCCGCGTAGGGCGTCGCCGCGTCGAAATCGATGCCACAAAACCACCGACATGCCAGCGACGCCGCCGGCCCAAACAGACCCAGCAAGAACGTGAACCATGGCCAGCGCTGCTGTTGTCCAGCGATTGCCTTCGGTTGTGGTATGGCCGTCGAAGGTAAACGAGATCAGTAGGAGAGCGATGGCTAGAGCGGCAAACAGCGATGCCACGTGGTACCGACGACTGTTCAGGTCTGGGTGAGAGTTGCGGTGTGTTTTGAGGTGAGTTTTGCGGTGAGTTTTAGGGTGAGCGTTGCGATAGACCGAATTGGCAACCAAGGCGAGCACGACCCCAGCCACCATCCGGAGACCGATGGCGGTACCCAACATGGAGGCGAGAACGGTTTGCCACGCCGAGTTCGAAATACCTGACCAGGAACCGTTGGTCGTGGCGAGCTGTGCAACGAGTTCGATGACGGTGCCGAGGATGATGCCGACGGCTGCGTTCCGAGCGACCCCCATGATGCTCCGGCGATCGTTCATGTCGGCTCGAAGGATGAATCGAGCGAAGGCGAGTCCACCGACTACGAGGGCGGTGCCGAGCAGCCCGATGGCCCTGCCGAGCGTGGCGGCGAGTTGAACGTATCGGGGCAATGATCGCACAGGGCTGAGGAAATCAGCCAGTGCGGTGTCTTGCGACTGCTCTGATTGCGAGGCTAGGTCGCCCTCATCATCGAGGGGGAGATCAACTTCTTCTGTTTCTGGGGTCGGGCTAGGGGTGGGCTGGGAGCCTGCTTGGGCAGCCGATGCGGTGGTGATGCTAAAGCTGAAGACGCCGGTGATCGGATGTGTGTCAGGCGCTTGGACCGTCCAGCGCACACCGATGGCACCGTCGGATAAGGGGGGATCGAATCCGAGGAGCCAGATGTTGCCATCGGCGTTGGGGGTTACGGTATCGGGATCGCGCTGCTCGCCAGAGCTATCGAGCACGACGAAGCCCTCGCCGGCCGGTTTAGCGGCAGAGGTGTAGGTGAGCTTTATCTCGGCGATTTCGCTTTTCAGCTGACTTCCATCGGCGGGATCAGAAGATTCAAAGTCTGTGTGGGCTGAGGCCGGAGCCGCCCCGATGGTAAGTGAGGCAACGGCCACGGCGAGCCAAAGCAGCGTTGCTGCAACCGCTTTCATGTTCACCTCGCAGGGGCCGGACAGATGATCGACAGATTATCTACGAC
Source organism: uncultured Acidimicrobiales bacterium (assembly GCA_937922045.1). Classification (GTDB taxonomy): domain Bacteria; phylum Actinomycetota; class Acidimicrobiia; order Acidimicrobiales; family SZUA-35; genus JAHELU01. The sequence goes on from CAKZXA010000126.1 coordinate 14,778, forward strand.
GCACTGTAGTAGCTGTCTTGTCGTTCCCACGGCTTTGACCTACTCGAGGAATTGGCCCAGACATGAGGACACATGACTAGCCGTTACATATGTGATCGGCGAGGACCCAAAGATGATGAAGCTGGATCGAGCCAGCCCCAAGGGCAGCAATCGTTCCAGCCGAAACAATCACAGTCCCAAACCTGCTGGACCAGGGAGCTTGGGGCGCCCCGATGAGCGCCTCGACCCGGGCGACAACCGAGGCACCATCGAAGGCAGGCACGACGTCGCGAAAGGCTGAGGTAGTCATTGCTGCCTTGGCGATGGTGCTTGCGACGAGATGGCGGTCGCCGCCGAGAACACGAACGACCTCCTCGTCAGCGCAACGCTCGGTCGCAAGTCTGAGCTGACCGACCAACGGCCCAAGCCCGGGGACGAGTGCGTTGGCCAAAGCGCCCATCGTGACGTAGCGATGGTGGGCCTGGCGAAGGTGGGCCCGCTCATGGGCGAACACGACTTGACGCTCACGCGGTTCAAGGGCCGACAACATTCCGGTCGACACGACCACACAACCAGGTTTGCCCGGCGCTGCATATGCCATCGGTTCGGGATTGTCGATGATCGAGAGCCGACGCCCTTGTGTATCTTTGACTGCGAGCCGAAGTCGAACGACCACGATCGCAACTCGAGCCGCCATCACCAAAAGTGCGAGTAAGGAAAGCGCACCGGCGAGCAGGCCGACCTCGTGGTGGAGGGGGAGGACCCGGCACCAAGCGACCAGTTCAGCACGCTGGGCGGGGCCCAGAAGGAAGCCCGATGCGGTCGCGGCGACCAGAATGACGGCGGTCGATGCTGTCACAACGGCGATGGCGGTCAAGCCTCGGACTGCGAATCGCGGCGGCAGGGGCCACCGGCCGAATCCAAGCGCAGTCGTGACGCCGAACAGGGCGAGACCTGGCAAGAGGAACTCGAGGTTCATGCGTCATCACCGTCGCCGAGTTGATCGAGGAGTCGACGTAGCCGTTCAGCATCTTTGGCGCTGAGCGACTCGGCGAAGGAACTCAGGACGGCCTCACGATTACCGCTAGAGGTCAGCATGGATTTTATCTGTCCAGCTCGATGTTCGGCCTCCGAGCGGACCGGAGCGTAGGCAAAGCCGCGCCCTTTTGGATCTCGCGCTAAGAGGCCCTTGTTCCACAACCGTGAGAGAACGGTCATGACGGTGGTGTAGGCCAAGTCGGGAGCAACCGCCTGGTGGACTTCGGCTGGTGTTACTGGGCTCGTCACCGCCCACAGGTAGGTTATGATCTCGCGCTCAAGGCCGCCCATCGGTCGCTTCGTTGCCAAGAGGTTCCTCCCATCATCTGATCGCTACGATGGGTCGTGATGGCGCCGACGATCACCTGCGATGTCGCTACTACGACAGCCTGTCGTAGTATAGCGATCGTGACAGTACCGTTCGTGGCAGTACGACGAAGAACGACAATGTGTTTGTTGGCAGCGGTCCTCGCTGGCGGGCTCGCTGGCTGCGCTGGCGATTCGGAGGTCAACCCTCCGACCGCGTCCGATCAATCAGCCAACGTGATCAGCCGGGGCACCGAGGTCTACGCCACATCGTGCGCCTCATGCCACGGGGTTGATCTTCGAGGCACCGACAAAGGCCCCTCACACCTTTCGATCGTCTACGAGCCCGGACATCACGGAGATCAGTCGTTTCGTTCGGCGATTGCGAACGGTGTAGCCCAGCATCATTGGGACTTCGGTGACATGGAACCCGTGCCTGGTCTGACCGACGAGGACGTCGAGGCAGTCATCGCTTTCGTCCGAGCAGAACAGCAACGTCAAGGCTTCGAAGGTTGAGCCGGGTTCACGTCCTCGCGGCCCTGGCACTCGTAGCGGTCGGGGGCGGACTCTGGTTCGCTCTCGATGGATTGGGCTTGATCGACCAGAACGAAAGCTTGCGATCGGAACTCGAAGCAGAGTTCGACGACGCCTACCCGGAGGCTCCCGCCGGCGGCGGCGAACTGGTGGAGATCTCCCTTGTGGCTGCACCTTCAACGGTCGAGCTTGTGGAGGGCTCCGCAACCGATGTGTGGGCTTACAACGATCTTGTGCCTGGCCCGGCCATCCGGGCCACGCTGGGTGACACGATTCGGGCCACCTTGCACAACGAGTTGTCGGAGCCGACCACGATCCACTGGCATGGCATCCGCGTGCCAAACAACATGGACGGGGTGCCCGAGCTGAGCCAGGCGCCGGTTGAACCGGGCCAGAGTTTCGTCTATGAGTTCACGCCACCCGATGCCGGCACCTACTGGTATCACTCCCACGTCAACGGCAGCGAGCAACTCGAACGAGGCCTCTACGGGACGTTGGTGATTGAACAGCCTCAATCCCAGGTCGATTACGACAACGACATCACCTGGCTGATCGACGACTGGTTGCTGATCGAAGACAATCAGCTCGACCCGGCGTTCAACACGCCCGACGATCGAGGCCACAACGGGCGATGGGGAGACATCGCAACCGTCAACTCGTCGCTGTCGGAGACCATACGGGCCCAACCCGGTGAGCGTTTGCGGCTGCGGCTGATCAACGCATCAAACGGACGGGTCTACCGGATGGACTTCGGAGAGCTCACGCCAAAGGTCATCGCCGTCGACGGGTTAGCGACCAGTCGCCCGATCGACCCTGGTGAGCTGAACCTGGCCCCCGGCAATCGACTCGATCTCGATCTTTCTGTGCCAGAGAATCCGGGAACCTACGCCGTTAGCGATGTCTATCTCGGCATGAGCCGACAGTTGGCCACCATCGTGGTCGAGGGCCCAACGACCGGCGATGTCAACGTCGAGGTAGCCGGTCATTCGGCTGTGCCGGACTGGTCGGGAGCGTTGGACGCCTCGGTTGACATCGAGCTGGCCTTTGAAACGCAGAGTGTCGACGACGACTGGATCTGGACCATCAACGGTGACCAGTTTCCTGACGGTCAGCCCCTGGAGCTGGACCATGGCCGCTTCACCAAGATCAAGCTCGTCAACCTGTCGCACCCTTTGCATCCAATTCATTTGCACGGCCAGTTCTTCAAGGTCTTGACCCGCAACGGTGAGCCGGTGGATGAGCCCAACTTTCGTGACACCGTGCTGCTCGAGGCGAGGGAGACGGTCGAGATCGGGCTGATCCCGCTCGATCGCGGCGAATGGTTGCTCCATTGCCACATCCAGGAGCATGCGGACGCCGGGATGATGACCTCGGTCATCGTTAGCTAGCATCGACTCATGGCATCGATCTTCACCCGCATCATCAACGGTGACATCCCGGGTCGCATTATCTGGTCCGACGAGCGTTGTGTGGTGATGGTCGACATCCGGCCGCTCCACCCCGGACACTGCCTGGTGATTCCCAAACAAGAGGTTGATCAATGGATCGATCTCGACCCTGAGCTCACCTCGCACCTCATGGCGGTGGCCCACCACATTGGCCGAGCGCAGAAGGCGACGGTGCCTTGCCAACGCATCGGTTTGATGATCGCTGGCTTCGAAGTGCCGCACACCCATGTGCATGTGGTGCCGCTGGCTTCGATGGCGAATCTCGATTTCACCAATGCTGATGGCAACGCCGACGCAGATGAACTCGATCGCATCGCCGACGAGCTGCGAGAAGCGCTGCGGACCGACGGCCACAGTAGTGTCGTTTAACGCATCGAACCTTCGTCTTTAGAGACCGTGGAAGACTTCACCAACGACGCTGACCAGGAGTCGATTGAGATCTCCACGTCGGTGAACCACGGCCTTGGCTGGCAATGGGTGGTGGCTATCGGTGCGGTGATGCTCGGGACGCTCCTCGCCTTCGTCTTTCTCGGAGGTGACGAAGGCGACTCGCAGGAGTCGGCTGAGCAGGTTACCGAGGAGGCCGCGACGGTCGGGCAAACCGACCTTGTTCCGCCGCCCCTTTTCGGTTCGTGCCCATCGGGTGCCAGCTTCGAAATTGGCCAGAGCGCTGGTGGCTCAGTCAAGCAAACGGCCTTCACCGCCGATGGTCGGTTCCGTACCTACGGCACCGATGGCCGCATCGTTACCTGGGACGTTGCCACCGGCGAACAGCTGGATCGCACCGAGGTCTTTCGTGACTTCGTTTCACTGTCACCCGACGGGTTATGGATGGCGGTCTTCCAGTTCCCAGGTGAGCAGATTCGCATGGTCAACCTCGACGACCCTGAGGTTGGGTTCGCCCTGGATGGTTCGCAACAACAGCTCGATCGCGGCCAGTTCAGCGCCGACGGGCGCTTCTTCGAATGGGTCGATGTGTCACCGGTAGTGGCCAGGCCACTCAACCTCTTTCGAGTAGAACTTGCGACCGGAGAGCAAACGACCGTCTCCCTCGAACCCCAGCCCACCGGAATCGAATCAGCAGATATGCGGATCAGTCCGGATAGTTCGGCACTGGTGGCGCCCGGATCGTGGTCTGGGGTTGCCCAGGCCTGGGATACGACCGGTGGTGGCCTACAGAAACTTCCCGACGCCTTAGAACTCACCCGCTACCCGGACTACGAGCCAGACAACAATGGATGGTTGGCCCGCGGCCTTGAGCAGCAGCTCGTAGGAACCGCTCCCGCTGGACGTCTCGTCGAGATCAGGACCGGAAACGACGTAACCGATCGCTTCGGGCTGGCCGAGGTGGATGTGGTCGTCAACGATTCGACCCTTCGTCTGCTGGCTGTCGTCGACCAGGACTCCCGAACCTCAACGTTCACAGTCTGGGATGTGGAAGCCGATCAGGCCGTGCTCCCACCGCAGGAAATCGGTGGAGCGCTTCGAGCGATCAGCTTCGATCACGACCAACGCCACATGGCCTTCGTCGATCAGCGAGGCAAGGCTCGGCTGGTGTCGCTCGTTGGCGACGGCAGCTCTCGCATCGCAGCCCCGCTTGGAGGACACGCCGGTTCGGTGGCCAAGTTGGCCGTCAGCGATGGTGCCGATCTCGTGGCCACGATTGGAACCTACGACCGCCGATTGCGGTTGTGGGATGTCCCGACCGGGGCGGGGTTGCGAACCGATCTCTCCAACAGCACATCGATTCGCCGCACGGTTCGCTTTGATGCCGACGAGGGAATGGCGCTCGTCAACGGCTCGCTTGTCATCGAACGCGAGCAGCTGGCCGGCCGGTTCGAGAATGAGGTTTGGGACTATCCCGAGGAACGCTTGATCGAGGTGGACGATGTAGCGTCGACCGGCTGGCCGGTTCTCGGCTTAGATGGATCTGGTCGTGCGGTGATCTGGTCGCCAGCGCATGGTGCGGTGAACCTTCAACCGTCAGCGATGCTCCCTGGTATTCGGCGGTTGAGCGGCGACGGTCGGATTATGGCCCTCGCCTCCGGGGCGGGTTCCGCTAGGGGCGCCAATGTTTTCGTTGGCCCCGTCGACCCACTGGATGGAGACTTTCCGGCCGGGCGCGGTGACGGAGCAAGTCAGGGTGAAGTCGATGATCTTGCCCTGGATGACGACGGCGACCGGGCGGCGGTGGCGGTGACCCGAGCTGATGGCGTGACCCTTCTGCGGCTGGTTGATACGACGGACTGGACCCTTCTGGCCGAAGTGCCGATCGGGAAGCCGGATGCGGTCGCACTCAGCCCGAACGGCGCGTCGGCGGCTGTAATCATCGACAGCACCGTGAGTCTTTACTGTGTTGCGCCGTGAGTCACGCCGTGAGCGCTGCGATGCGTCGTGCAAGCTCGGAACCTGACCCTCGGCACGACACCGATCGGCACTGAACTCTTGCCTCAAGTGACGCCTTCGAACCTCACGAGGCCGCTCTCATCTCGGCGCAGAAGCCCTGCGGTCGGGGTTGGGAAATGTGTTCCGAGGATCAAAGTGTCGCTGTCGAGCAGGTCGGCGACCAAACCATCTCGGGTCATGGTGGCCTGGTCCGAGTCGGAATCGGCGAACTCGGCGGAGACATCGGTGAAGGCGAACTGCATCGGTGAATGGGTGGCGTCGCCGGTGATGAGCGCTGTGCCCGCCTCGGTTTCGATGGCCACACATACATGGCCGGGGCTATGGCCCGGAGAGGGTCGCAGACGCACCGAGGAATCGATCTCAGCATCGGAGGCGACGGCGTCGAGAACCTCGGCATCGATGAGAGGCTGCACGCTCGAGCCGATGACATCCATGTGGTCGTCTGCAACGGTGGCTGCAAGCTCTTCGGTTGAAACGAGGTAGCGGGCGTTGGGGAATGTCGGGACCCAGCGGCCGTCGATCCGTTGGGTGTTCCAGCCCACGTGGTCGAAGTGGAGATGGGTACACACCACAACGTCGACCGCAGCCAAGCCGCCTTCGATGGTGGCGTCGAGCCGGTGGATGAAACGGGTGTCACCCTGCATCGGGCGTGGCGTGTGGTCACCGACGCAGGTGTCGACCACGATCGTGGTCTGTGGTGTCTGAACCACGAAGCTGTGGGCCGACAGGAGCAACCGTCGGCCGTCTTCCCTGACGAAGGGAGAGCCCAGTCGCCGCACGCGTCGATCCGCTCATCGGTAAGGGCCGGGAGGAAGCCGCGGGGAAATTCGCTTGTGCCTTCTACCACTCGGGTAATCGTCACCTCTCCGACGCTCCACGACAGCACAGGCTCGGCGTCGGGGCGCAGGGTGAATTGGCGGGGCTTCTCGTTGTCGGTCGCTTCGGTCTTCATCGTGGTAGCCGTTCCTGCTCAGCGTCCGCCTCGGGCCATGCGTTCGCTCATGTCCTCGGGGCGGCCGTGGGGGAGTTGACGTTCGTGGTCGAGGGCTTCTGTTCGGGTGCGTTCGCTGCGGTCGCTGATCAGTTGTTTAACGATGCGGTTTGTGCCGCGCGAGTTGGCCAGGATCTCGGCGGCGAGAGCGGCGATCGTCGCGTCTAAAGTTTCGTCGGCCACGCAGCGATCGACGAGGCCGATCGTGGCCGCCTCGGCGCCGGTAATGCGGCGGCTGGTGAACATCAACTCCTTGGCTGTCGAGCGGCCAACCCGTTCGGGCAGGCGAACCGACATCCCCCACACCGGGACGAGGCCCCATTGGCCGTGGGTGTCGCCGATCTTGGCCGAATCGCTGGCGATCAGCAGATCGCAGCCGAGAGCGAGCTCGAGTCCACCCGTGTAGCAGTGGCCGTGGATGCGGGCGATCGTCGGCTGCGGAAGTTGTTCGAGCGCATCGACTGTCTCGGATTCGAAGTGGGCGGTCGGTGCTGGTTCGCGAGAGGCGATTGCGTCGAGGTCGTGGCCAGCGCAGAAGGCTCGCCCGGCCCCGGTCAAAACTACGCATCCGATCGAGGTGTCGGCGGCGATGGCGTCGAGATGGTTGCGGAGTTCGACGAACACGGCTGGCGAGAGTGCGTTGAGCTTGTCGGGCCGGTTGAGGGTGAGGGTCGTCAGGCCGTCGACGTCGGTCCGCAGAACGGGTGATTCGGTCATGGTATGAAGTGCTCCCGATGGGCGTAGCGCAAGGTGCTTGGAAGCTACTACTAAGCGTTGGTTCGCCTCAAACTAGACCTTTGCAACCCTCGCCCAGCATGAATCGGCTTCCAGGCCCGAGCCCGCCGTAGGGGAGTGCCGGGTCGGGTTACCGTCGGGGTTGGCACCGTTGGGACACTGAATATGGTTCAAGACACAATGGCTCGATATGCAGATACCGGCGAGTGTCTTGGAGGGCTGTACTTCTGGGCATCCGAATCTTCTGCTGTTCTCACGCGTCGGAACTGAGGCCTGAGAACAGCAAAAGACGGTTCTTCGTGTTGCTCGGCCTGGGCCGAGAAGGTCTCGGCCGCCTACAACAACTCGGCAGCCAGCAGTTCCATCGATTCGAACACCAACGATGGGGCCATGCCGCCCGCATCCATCAGCACGAGATGCCGGTCGAGCCCGAGCAGCTCGTCCACTCGGTGCATCTCTTCGATGACCTCCGCCGGGCTGCCAGCGATGGCGGGGCCAGCGAGCAGGGCGTCGTAGTCGGTATCGCGTCCATGGCTGCCCCTCAGCGATGAGGCGAAGCTCTGGTAGGCCTCCAGATAGGGTCGCCAGCGAGCCTTGGCCTCCTGTGACGTGCGAGCCACGTGTACATAGGACGGGAATCCGACCCTAGGCGTTCCCTCATGGCCAAACTCGGCGAAACGGCGACGGTAAAAGCCAACAATGTCGGTGTAGTCGACGGGCCACCGGAACAGGCTGGGCAGCAGAAACGGCAGGCCGTGCTGAGCGGCCAGCTCAGCGGAGATCTCCGACAAGCCACCACCGACCCAGATCGGTGGATGGGGTTGCTGGAGCGGTCGGGGCTGAATCGTGATGTTTTCGAGCGGAGTGCGGTACTCGCCTGACCAGGTCACGTTCTCCTCGGTCAACAGTCGCAACACCAGATCCAAGGCCTCGGCGAACCTGGGTCGAAGCTCCTCGAAGGTGTCGATGCCGAAGGCGTGAATGGTGCGCTCGGAAGCGCCG
>CAKZXA010000127.1 GCA_937922045.1 uncultured Acidimicrobiales bacterium
CTCCAAAGTCCCACATCCTTCGGCCAAGACGCCGGGGGCGAGATGTATGTGCTCGAAGCTGGCGGTGATGTGCTTCGCATTCAGGGTCGCGGCTGGCGACGATCCACCCGCTTTCTCGAACCAAACGAGCTCTTCGCAATCGACAATCGCGGCGATATCCTGCCCGGCGATGGCTACGAGGAACAGTTCGACGATCCGGCGATCGATGCGCCGCCGCCGATCTACGTCGGTGACACATTGCCCGACGGCACCCCGGTAGACCCGGATGCTGTCGTGCCTGGCCCGACCACCGTTCCAACCACGGTTCCCACCACCGACGGCTGACGTCTAAGGCTGCGCTCGGCGGACAGCGTTCGCCTCAGTTTGCTCGGCGCTCTCCTCGGTAGTCTCCTCAGTGCTCTCCGAAATTGATGTACAATTGAGTCTCACGGAAGCCCTCCAACGCTCGCCGAGGTCATCGAGCGCTACGGGCTCGCTGCCGACGAGATCGATCTCGAGTTCGGTGTCGTAGAGGTGGACCCTGAGGCGCGACTCTATGTGGTTCTCGTCGCCCCCGAGGCCGCGGCCCGCATACGGCCCAACGATCAGTGGCAGACCGAAGGCCCCTTCTCAAACCCAAAGATCGAGCCCTTTGGGCCAGACGGATGGTTCGACGACGACGAGTAGGACCAGATGCCCCTCCAGTTGCGAGTTCGACGTGGTAATCGATTGATTACCACGTCGGGCCCATGTAAAGTAATCACGTGATTACTTCTTCGACGGGCGCCGGCGATACCCGAACTCGACTTCTCTCTGCCGGCATCGCCCTGATCGCCGAACAAGGCTTCACGTCGGCCACGGTTGGGGAGATCGAGGCAGCTGTCGGTCTCGCTCCGAGACGCGGCGCGCTCTACAAACACTTTCCGTCCAAACAGGCACTGGTCGAGGCAGCTATCGGCGAACGCATGGCCGTCATCGCCGACCTGTCACCAGTCGTCACCTGGCTCGACAGCCCCGAGGCTCACGCCGATCGGCACGCCAGTCTCGTGCAGGTGGCCGCCATCATCCTCGACGAGCTCGATAAAGAAAAACACATCAGCCAGATCATCGAGAAGGAAGGGGACCGATTCCCCGATCTTCGCGATCGGATGCGCACCATGATGGTCGAACCCGGCTATCGCTACACCGAGCAGGTTTTTACCGCCTGGACCGAGCGATTCGGTGTAGACGGCGATCGCCCCGTCGATGTGGCAGCACTTTCAGCGGTGATGCTCGGCGCCCTCGTGCATCACCGTCGTCAAGAGTGGCTCTTGGGCGCACCGCCCAACAATGTCGAAAGCGCACGGTTTCTTGAAACCTGGGCCGCCGCCACACTCGCCGCCCTCAACCTGGCCCCCGCGGCCGACTATTCACACCCTGCATCGGAGGAAACCCCATGAGTTCACAACCCCGTTGGCTACGAGCCGTAATGTGGCTCCTTGCCATACCAAATATCATCGCCGGCATCTGGGCCATCGTGGCTCCCCAGAGCTGGTTCGATTCGTTCCCCGGATGGGCGCCAGCGGTCGTCGCTGCCTTCCCGCCCTACAACGAACACCTCGCCACCGATGCTGGTAGCGGGCTTCTGGCCTCCGGGGTTGTGATGGCGGTCGCCGCCTTGTGGCCGCGACGAGAGGTTGCGATCGTGGCCGCCATCGCCTATCTGGCGTTCGCTCTGCCCCACTTTCTTTGGCACGTGGTGAATCCTTCCGAAACGCTGACCGCCACCGACGATGCAACGAACTCGATATCGCTCGCTCTGGCCGTCGTCGGCGCAGGCGTGGTGCTTCTTGTGCAGCTCATGGGCGCACCGAGCCGGGCAGCAACCACCTCTCGTGAGCTCCGATGAGCCTGCTCACCCCGATGAAGGTTCTGCGCCGCGGCCCCACGATGCCCGGCCCGTATCGCACGGCGGCCGCTCACCGACCGACCCTGCTCGGCAAGTTGGCGATGGAACGCTGGGTGGCGTGGAGCCGATCGACCGACGACCGCTTGAAATCGCTCGCCCAGCTCAGAGCGTCATCCTTGATCGGTTGCATGTGGTGACACGATCTTGGAACCGCCATCGGCCGTGAGCTGGGCATCGACCAAGAAACCATCGACGACGTCGCCAACTGGAAGCGCAGCGAACGTCTGACCGACATCGAGAAGCTCGTACTCGAGTACGCCGAAGCCCTCACGGTCACCCCGACCTCGGTCGACGATGATCTGCGGGCCCGAATCGCCGATGCGTTCACCCGCAAACAGGCGGTGGAGTTGACCAACCTCATCGCCTGGGAAAACGCTCGGGCCCGCTTCAATCGCGGCTTTGATGTGAAACCAGATGGCTACACGCCAGGGTGAGCCGTGAGCCCCGACCTTCGGAAAGGCACCTACAGCTTGTAGCGGTAAACGTTCGTGTCGCGGGCCTCAAACCCAAGCCGCTGGTAAAGCCTATTAGCGGCCTCACGACTAGGCCTTGACGTGAGATCAACGGTGGTCGCACCAGCGTCACGGGCTCGTTCCAACGCAGCATTGTTCAACGCGCCGCCCACACCCTTACCTCGGGCTGAGCCGTCTACGACGACATCCTCGATCCACGCCCGAATACCGGTGGGGATGGGGAAGATCACGAGGGTCAGTGAACCGTAGATCGTGCCATCCTCGACCGCGAGTAGGAGATGGCTTGCATCGGAGGAGACAATCCTCTGCAGCTCCTCGCTCGATGGGGGCGGATTCGACGATGAAAGCTGGGGAATCAGCCGGTCGAACGCAGCTACAACCTCATCGGTGACTTCTGTTACTTCAAGGATCTCCACCGCACCAGTATGGCCGAACATCACGGCTTCACGTTCTCATTGCCCCACCTCCGAATGGCATATCAGCTGGGCACGAACCCCAGGACCCGGTGTAACGTAGAGGCAATGGAATTCATCCACTGGACCAGCGAGCGGCCTGATCTCGATCGCCCGCTCATGATCCTCGCTTTCGAAGGCTGGAACGACGCAGGCGACGCCGCCTCAACCGCCGCTCGGCACATTCGAGACCGGTTCGCCGGTGAAGTATTCGCCACCATGGATCCCGAGCCTTTCTACGACTTTGCTACCTCTAGGCCCATGATCCGCCTTGAGGGCGAAGGTCGTGCCATCGACTGGCCTGATAACTCCTTCGCTGCTCTCTCCACGCCAGACCTGAGCCGAGACATGATCGTGATGGTCGGCAGCGAGCCTCAGCTGAAGTGGCGCACCTACACCGAGCAGATCGTGGCCATGGTTGAAGAGTTCGACGTCGAGATGGTGATCTCAATGGGTGCCCTCATCGCCGACGTCGTGCATTCTCGGCCAACCCCCGTCTACTCGGCCGGCTACGATCTCCGCCTGATCGAGGAGCTCGATCTGGAACCGTCGAGCTATGAAGGCCCAACCGGCATTGTCGGCGTGATCCATGACTCTCTCAATCAGGGCGGCCATGGTTCGATCTCACTATGGGGTGCCATCCCAAGCTATGTTCCCCACGCAACGTCTCCCAAAGCCTCTCTTGCGCTCGTAAATCGGGTAGCTCAACTCATCGAGGCCCCGATCCCGACGACGGCTCTAGAGATAGCATCTGCCGCCTACGAACGACAGATCTCGGATCTGGTTGAAGAAGACGACGACACCATGGCCTACATCAACCAGCTTGAGGAGCAGTACGACAACTCGATGCGCCCCGAGTCGGGCGAGCAACTGATCCAAGACCTCGAACAGTTCCTCAAGGATCGGGACTAACACCTCAACCTCGACGGGGTTACTGGCCGCTGTCGGCCGCCGTCCGCCACACGTCGGGGCGAGGACGGTCGAAGAACACCTCTGTGTCGCCACCGTTGATCGCGGCAAAGGCGTGCTCGCCCCACAGCTCGAAGTTGGCCAACGGTTCGGGCAGATTGTCGCGGTCGAACCAGCCCACATCTAGGCACTCCTGCGGATGAGCCTGCAGGGAGCCGCCAACGGCCCGACACAGAAAGACAAGGCTGTAGAGCGGGGTGCGCGAGAAGCCGGCTCGCAAGCCGTCGAAAACCCCGATGAGTCGTTCGACCTCGCACTCGATACCGGTTTCTTCGGCCACCTCTTTCACCGCAACTTCCGATGGTGAGTACCCCACATCGGCCCATCCCGTCGGATAGAGCCAGACGCCGGAGTCGGATCGCTGGATGAGAAGGATCCGTCCCGACTCGTCGCCGACGACGGCGCCGATAGCTACCTTCGGCGTAACATAGCCCGCTGTTCGATCACCGATGGATGACACCCAGTGGGCTTCGACCTGCTGAGCGGTGTGGGCCATGGCCGCGTCGAGCTTGCCTGCGGCGACATCGAGGGTGTCGACTTCGGCCGCAATGTCGGCTGCTATGGCGATGATTTCTTCGTAGCGCTCGACCTCGTAGCTGCTCTTCGTGAAGCCGAGGCCGGTTCGAGCGATCCCCGAAAGGGCTTCGGCCCAGCGGTTGAGCTTGGCCGCATCGAGATCCGATGCTTCACTGCCGGCTGGCTGGACTTCATCGTCGTTCACGGGTTGCTCTCGATCACTTGGCGGAGTCCGAGTTCGAGTTCGGCGAGCAAGTCTGGGTCGTCGATCTTGTTGCCCTGTTGGTCGCTCAAGTAGAAACTGTCCACAATCTGAGGTCCGATCGTCTGGATCTTCGCGCTGCGAATGTCTAGGCGAAGCTCCTGCATGACCTGCGTGAGGCTGTACAGGAGTCCTACCTCGTCCGACGCGTGCACCTCAATGACCGTAGCCCTATCGGAGACATCGTTGTCGATTATCACATCGCGGCGCGGTGGATCGGCCGAAAGTCGGCGCCGATATCGTCCGTACTCGGCAGCTCTCCGGTCGATTCTGGCTCTCAGCGAGACTCGACCGTCGAGAGCCTGGTTGGCGGTGGAGATCACTCGGGGCCAGTCGACGCTGCCTGATGTCGGAGGCTGAAGTTCAAACCGGAAAGCGCCCATCGGTTCGCGCGTCGATGCATCATCGGGGCCGGGTAGGTCTTCGGCGTAGGACGCTGCGTCGAGCACGTCGAGTCCACAAACGGCCAAAACCCCGGAGAGGGCGGAGAAAACCCCTGGATAGTCAGGACTAACAACGGTGAAGGTGGTGTCTCGTCCTACGGTGGAACGTTGACCCTCGGCCATGAGAGCGAGAACCTCGGCGTCGGGAAAGTCCTCCGTTGCGAGCTCTTCCAGCTCGCCGCCACTCAGCACGTGCTTGGTCCGGCTCACAAGCTGGTTGAGAAGACCTGCCTTCCACGATCCCCAAGCGGCTGGGCCAGTTGCGATCGAGTCGGCTTCGGTGAGGGCAGCCAGTAGCTCGATGAACTCCACCGAATCAACGGCAGCAGCCACCGCCTTGATGGTGCCAGGATCGGTGAGATCGCGGCGCGTTGCTACATCGGGCAGGAGGAGATGGTGTCGACAGAGGTCGACGAGCACACCGACCTCGTCTGGGGGATAGCCCATGCGTTCACCGATCTCGCCGATGATCCTGATCCCTGCCTCGGTGTGATCACCAGGAAATCCCTTGCCAATGTCGTGAAACAGGGCGCCAACGACGAGGAGATCAGCGCGGTGGATCGTCTCGGACCACGGCAGGTGAACGAGGAGATCAGCGGCGTTGGCCGCCGCCTCGCACAGGTGGCGATCGACGGTAAAGGTGTGGAAGACATTGCGTTGAGGGCGGCAATGCACTTCTGACCACTCGGGCACGAGCCGTTCCATCAGACCAAACTGGTCGAGGTCTTCAACGATGGCGATGGCGGGCCGGCCCAACATGAAGAGTTCGGCAAAGAGTTCTCGGGCTCGATCGGGCCAGGGCTCGGGCAGGAGTGCTCCGCGTCGCTGCAGCCAGGCCAAACTATCGCGGCTCATGATGAGGCCGGTCTTGGCTGCAGCCACCGCCAGCTGTAACAACAACAGTGGATCGTCTTGAACCTCAGCGTCTGATCTGAGGGCGAGCAGGCCGTTGCCGACCACAAGCAACGGGCCCTCAAGATCTTCTTCCTCGACGGCAATCTGGGGCTGCGGTCTCGCTCCCCCACTACCGGCTGGCGCCGGTGATGCTGCGGTCTGAGCCCTGCGCCACCTGCTCCACGCTTCGTCGCTTCGCCAAGCGATCCGGCGGGCCGCGGTTGAAAGCTGATGCATGAACGCTTGCGTTGATGGCTCGTCGAGTGCTTCGGCGACGCCGTCTTGATTGTCGAGGACCAGGACGTCGCCAGCTCGGCCGGCCAATCGGTGCAACTCGACCCTGGCGTTGAGCAAGACATCGACATCAGCGTTCAGCTCATCGATGAATTCGTTGGCGAAGCCGGGTGTAGCTCGCGACGCCCAGCCCAGTGCATGGACATCTCGCAGGCCGCCACGACCCTCCTTCAGATGGGGCTCGATGAAGGAGGCGGCATCGCCCCGGCTCCGGTGGCGCTCGTCGACCGAGTCGTTGAGCTTCCACATCAAGTCGTCACGATTCGAACGCCATATCTCCCCGGTGAGTTCGTCGATGGCGGCGTGCAGGTCTTGACTCCCAGCCACCAGCCGAGTGTCGAGGAAGGCCGTCGACCATTCGAATTCGTTGTCGAGGAGATGACGAGCCTGATCGAGGGTGACGACGGCGTATCCCATGTGGAGGCCGCGGTCCCAGACGGGATACCACAATGCTTCGGCTACGTCACCACCGTCGAGATCGTCGCGATGAACGAGGATGACGTCGATGTCGCTGAAGGGGCAAAGCTCGCCGCGCCCGTAGCCACCAACCGCGATCAGGGCTATGTCGTCGACGTTGTCGAGCCGATCGTCGACCAACTCTTGAAACCACTCGTCGGTGGCGGCGGCGTGAGCCCGGGCGTAGGCGCGGCCGTGGAGCTGAGGCGCCTCGAGCAGTGGAGTCGATTTAGCCACGGGGGCTCGCTAGTGACCACCCGTGGTTTTGAGGTCGAAGGGTCACGTCGGCTCGTTGTTGGCGAGCAATTCTGGGAGTCTTCGGAAGAAGACCGATCGGGCCAGGATCTCGTCGTAGCCGATCTCGCTGGCCTTCCGATGCAAGGCTGTGTCGACATGAGGGCCGAAGCCTATGACCGTGGCGTCATCCAGACGAAACCCCGATGTGTCTTCGCAGCGGTCGAGGTCGACCAGCACCAATGACGGGCGCAACGACACCGCTTGTTCCGGTGTCTCGACAAACGTAACTTTTCCTTGGAACCGCGATCGGTCAAACAGGTTCGGCACGTGAGCAACGATGGTCATGTCTTCGCTCCTTCCTCGCGTTCATCTCGGCGTCGACGAAGATGTAGATGCGCCTTTGCTGCACCCCAGCTGATTCCGAGGTCGTGAGCTTCGGGTCCGAGATCGGCAAAGGCCGCAGGGCTGAGATCGTAGTGATCGTCTGGGTTGAACTGGAGTGATTGGGCATCGCGCTGTGGGCGAGGCACGCCAGCGTCGGCCAGGATTGTGGTTGGCGTCTCGACGGCAGTGCGAATCACGCTGAGCGGGTTCGTCCATTGCTCATCGACATCGAGGGCCAGAAGTTCACGAAGGCGACGACCGATTTGTTCAGCCGTTTGCTGACCGCGGCCAACGACGCGTTCCTCGAGTTCTTTAGACCAGGGTTGAGGCAGGTGGCGGGCAACGGAAGTAGCTACCCAGTAAGCCATCGCCGCCTCGACCGCGGCGGCGAGGTCGAGGCCAAGGGCCAGAAACCGTTCATCGTCGGACTCCGAGGCTCCACTTTTGGCCACTTGATCGCCTGATGCACTCGTACCCACTCGTCCAGCTTGCCATTTCTCCGCCATGAGGGTGGTGACCCCTCCTACGACTGACCGGGGTGTTTCGGCAAACCGTCGAACTCGGCGGCACGACGAATCGACAGCTCGACCCGCCGACGTCCTGGGTCGACCGAAAGCACCTTGACCCGCACCTCGTCGCCGGGGGCAACGATCTCTTCGGGAGTCGAAACTCTGTATTCAGCCAGCTCGGAGAGGTGCACAAGCCCTTCGAAGCCTTCGATGAGCACAAAGGCGCCGAAGTCGACGAGGCGTGTCACCTTGCCGACCAACACAACGTTGGCCTCAATCGCTTGGATCGGATCAGGTGTGGTTTGGCGAATCGACAAGGCGATGCGCTTTTTCTTGAGCTTGATGTCGAGCACCTTCACGTCGACTTCATCGCCAACGTTGACAACGTCTGTCGTCTTACGAACCCGGTACCAGCTGAGTTCGGACAGGTGCACGAGGCCGCTGACGCCACCTAGGTCGATGAAGGCTCCGTACTCGGCGATCGAGACGACCTTGCCTCGAAGCACCTCGCCGACGCTGAGCGAACTCATGCGTTCTTGCATTGCCTTGCGCTGAGCTTTCAGCAACAGGGCTCGGCGGCTAAGAACCAGCTTCTCTTTACGTTCATCGACCTCAAGCACTCTGAGTTCGAGCGTCTGGCCGACGTAGGCAGAGAGGTCGGTGGGGTTTTCTAGTTCGAGGTGTGAGGCCGGCACGAAACCTCTAACGCCCGCATCGACGACCAGGCCCTTGGCGCTAGCCGACTGCACTCGGCAGGTGATGCTTTCGTGCTTCTCGTGAAGAGAGCGCAGCTTGTCCCACGCCTGAAGCTTCAGCGCCCACGACCGCGAGAGGACGACGCGTCCCTTCGGGTCGTCGCGAGCCAGGATGGCGCCGAACGCCCGGTCGCCGGCCGAAACTACATCCGACGGCGCCTCCTCGTTGAGGCCGAAGTTGCGTCGATTGATGACAGCGGTTCGGCCATCGTCGAGCCGCAGCTCCACCTCATCGGTCGAAACCTCGGTAACAGCACCCTCGACGATCCGACCTGAATCAGCGGTCGACGGTGGTGTGGAGCTTCCGGGTGGTGGGGGCGGCGCCGCGCTCCCCGGTGGCGGGGTTGGCGGTGGGGGCGGCAGTGTGCCACCAGAGGAACGTTCGGGACTGGGCGGTGATGCTGGTGCCACCGCAGCGGCGACAGGCTCCGCAGTTTCATCTGCTGAAGTGCTATCTGCGACAGGCTGAGGCTCAGGCTCAGGCTCAGGGGTCACGACTTCAGATTCGGGTCGGGGGTCAGGGGACGGGGCGCTCACCGACTCGGAGACAGCCACATCGGCAACCTCGACATCGGCAACCTCAGCGACTTCGGCAACCTCAGCGACTTCGGTGATCGCAGGGGTTTCATTCGTTTCCTCGGCAGCCGGCGACAAGTCGCCGACCAAGGCCTGGGGGTCGGGCGCGGCAACCGTAGGAGGCGTCGATTCTGCGGGTTCATCACCTGCTGGCTGGGGACCCGGCTCTCCTGGTTCTGCGGGTTCAGCAAGACCACTCATGCATAGAAGAGTAGGCATATCTTCGATACTTTGTGCGATCTGGCACACTTAATACGTGTCTACACACTTCGAATCGTCAATGGTAGAGAGCTACCTCACGCGCCTCGGCCTCAGCGACACGCCGTCTCCGAGCCTCACATCACTAAACAATCTGATGAGCGCTCATCTCCGGACCGTGCCCTTTGAGAACCTTGACGTCTACTACCAGCATGGTGTCTCGGTCGACGTCGCCCGCAGCCTCAGCAAGCTCGTAGACCAGCGAAGGGGTGGTTGGTGTTTCGAACTCAATGGCGCCTTTGGCTGGCTTCTGTCCAATTTAGGCTTCGATGTCAAGCTTCTGGGCGCCGCGGTTCTGCTCTCCGGCCCGAACCGGGTTGTCGATCATCTCACCCTGGAGGTCACGCTCGATCGCCCCTACCTGGTCGACGTTGGATTCGGCGACGGCTTCGTCAACGCCCTCGTGCTGAACACCGGCGACGAGCAGGATGGCGGTTCGGCCCGCTTCGTTTTCATGCCCAGCGCCGAAGGTACAACGCTCGTGAAGATCAACGGTACGGATCTGATGCCTCAGTATCGATTTCGACGGGTTGCGATCCAACTCGACGATCTGCAGGCAGCATCAGACCACCTCTCGCAAGACCCAACATCACATTTCCGCCAGAGCCCGATCATCACCCGCATGTTGGACGGAGCGGGCGATCGTGTCACCCTTTCCCAGGACCGCCTCCGCACCGACATCGGAGGCCAACGTACCGATGTCGACCTCGATCAGGTCGGGTGGGACACGGCGCTGAACGAGTGGTTCGACATCGATGCTGATGAGGTGCGGGCCAAGGCGGCTGGCGTTAAGGCACCGGCAGTAGACCTAAGCGAGCAAGGTCAGGCCCGCTGAACCCGGACGGCACCGACGAAAACCTGCTGCTCTATCGAAAGCACCAGGTTGCGTCGCGGCTGCTGTTCTGGTTCCCAACGTCGATCCTGTTCTTCATCGACCGGGCGGGTCTGAGCAACGCCCTTCGATTGGCTGCTGTCTATTTCTTGTCCGTTGTCTTGCTCGAGGTCCCGTCGGGCTGGGCCAGCGATCGGTTCGGACGGGTGCATCTGCTGCGTCTGGCCGCCGCTTCCTGGGTGGCCGCGTACTGCCTGTTTCTCCTGGCCGACGCCGCCTTCGGTGCAAACATATGGCTCCTCTCCTCGGCTCAGGTCTTGGTAGCGCTCGGCTTCGCCTCGCTTTCCGGCACCGATGCCTCCTTCCATTACGACACTTTGGAGGCCGCCGACCGAGCCAAGGAGTTCGAACGCTCCGAAGCCACCATCAGTCGAAACGCCTTTATCGGAACGACCATCGCCGCCATCGTCGGTGGCGGCCTCGGATCTCTCGATCTGGTTTTTCCCTTTGTGGCTTCAGCGCTGGCCGCCCTCTACCAGCTCCGTTTGGCCACACGCATGGTTGAGCCAGCGAGAGCGCTGGCCGATACCTCAGCGAACGGCCATGATGTCTCAGCGAAGGAGGGAGGCTTCAACCCGGTTGCCGATTCGCTGAAAGCGTTGCTACGTAAGGGGACAGCAGGACGGGCTCTCCGCTGGCTCTTTCTCTTCATGATCGTGCAACAACCCTTGGAGGGAATGGCGCTCGATCTCATGCAGCCATGGTTGAGTCGATTGGCCGATACGTCGAACTGGCCGGTGTCCCCCGCCCTAGCCAGCGGCTTCATGGTGGCGATCCTCTCTCTGGTCGGCGCCGTCTCGGCCGCCAAAGCGCACGCCCTACGTCTCCGACTGGGGTTGCGCACCGCGCTCAGCGCGCTGGCGGCCATCGAGGCAGCCATCATCGCCGGCATGGCCTTGTTCAACACCGTCTGGATCCTTCCGCTGCTCGCCCTACGTAGCACGCAGGCGGCCGCAGCACCTGTGTTGACCACGGCGGCGGTCGCCCCGATGATCTCCCGCTCTGAGCGAGCAACCTTTCTCTCCTTGGCCAGTCTTGCCGGTCGCCTCGCCTACGGGCTTACCCTGCTCAGCCTCGGCCAGATCGGCAACCAAGACACGATGTTTCGGGTCGCGGCCGCCCTAGGGTTCGCCCTCTTTGTGCTGCTCTTCGTCGCCGGACTCACAAGCGGCCGTCTCGACGACAAGGCCCAGCCGTAGCGACCTAGTCGTTGAGTCCGACCGACCGAAGGACCTCATCGGGGCTGGCTACGAGACCGGTGTAGAACGGGCCGAACTCGGCAAACACCGCCGACGCCTCGTCGTAGCGCATCGTGTAGACCACTTCCTTGAGCACATCGGGATGCACCCCGAAAAGGGTGACCCCCCACTCGTAGTCGTCGAGGCCGGTGGAGGCGGTGATCAGCTGGACGAGGCGTCCTGCGAACTTACGACCACTGGTTCCGTGTTCGTACATGAGCTCCTTGCGGCGATCGTAGGGCGTCGTGTACCAGTTCTGGCCTGGATCGCGACGCTTGCTCATCGGGTAGAAACACCATGCCTGCTTACCTTCGGGCGGGAGCTGAGGATAGAGACGGTCGCTCTTCATCTGCTCGGGCAGACCCTGGGCATACTCGCTGAGCTCGGTAATCGACACGTAGGAATCGACAACGTCGAATCCGGCGAGCTGCAGGTCGGTCTGCAGCGACCGCAGCGCCCACAAGCTCGGGGTAAGAGCCATCACCGC
Organism: uncultured Acidimicrobiales bacterium; assembly: GCA_937922045.1. Lineage (GTDB taxonomy): Bacteria > Actinomycetota > Acidimicrobiia > Acidimicrobiales > SZUA-35 > JAHELU01. The sequence continues at coordinate 12,023 of CAKZXA010000127.1, forward strand.
TATGTCGGACTTGTGCCCAAGGAGGGAGACGGTGACGACCTGCACACCACCATCGATGGCTTTGGCGATGGCGTCGAGAGCTTCTGAGCGATCGGCCAGAGGCGTCAGCTTCAGGAAAAGGTGGAGCACCCCTACACCTTCGGACGTGGCGTCGGGGGCGGGGTCTTGATGCTCGTTTGCAGCATGCGTTACGGAGTCGGTCACACCTGTGAGTCTAGAGGTCCGGCCGCTCCACCTCGCCCCTCGGCTCGCCGTGTCAGCGCTCGACGGGCTAGAACCGGCCGTTCAAACCAGCGAGTCGGGGCTGTAGACCTTGGCTCGCTCGCTACGGGCGAACCCGACCAGGGTCATCCCGGCACGGCGGGCCATGGCCACAGCAAGCGCTGAGGGGGCTGAAACAGCGATCAGGGCGGTGAATCCGCCGCACCAGGCCTTCTGAACCATCTCAAAGCTGGCCCGACCGCTTACGACGAGTGCCATGTCGGCAGCGGGAAGTCGGCCGTCCAGCAGTAGGCGGCCGACGACCTTGTCGACCGCGTTGTGGCGACCGATGTCTTCCCGAGCCACGATCAGCTTCCCAGCTCGGTCGAAGGCTCCGGCAGCATGCACCGCCCCGGTCGTCTCAAAGAGAGGCTGCGAGCGTCTCAGCTCGTCGGGCAGCGAAGCCAACGCTTCGAGCGACCAAGGCTCGTAGGCCGGAAGGACTCGAACCCTTTCGGTCATTTCCTCGATGGCATCGGATCCGCAGAGTCCGCACGAAGAAGAGATGGAACCGAGACGTGCCGTCGGCGGCTTGGCCCGTCCGCCGGTCTCGACCGAAACCACGTTGAACTCGCTCTCGACCGCCGTACCGGTGCCACAGTAGCGAATGCCAACGATCTGATCCTGTTCAACCGCTCCCTCCGACAGAAGGAAGCCTGCCGCAAGTTCGAAGTCGTGGCCTGGCGTACGCATCGTGGACGACGCGTCATGATCATCGAGCCGAATGGTGAGAGGTTCCTCCACCACCAGCTCATCGGGTTCGCGCCCAACGACGCTGAAGCCCCCCTCGTCGGAACGTTCCATACGACGGGTAAACACCGATTGGGTTCGTGAGCGTACCATCGTCGCCCTCCTGTCTCAGACCCGCTTCAACGAAGCCGAAAGATGGTGAGTCATCGGCTCGCCAGCGGCGGCCATGGCCATCGAATAGCTGAGCGAGTCGCCGGCGAGCACGACGTGTCGCTCGGTGCCGGCAACGTCGACCGCCGTGGGCGAGGTGCTGAGTACGACCGGCCGAAAGTCGAGCTCCCATGCCGCGGTTGTCGGGGTGGGAGCCACCAGAATCTCGATGATGCCGGTGGGTTGAGCGATCACGAACTCGAGTCCGCTGTCGGTTGCTCGCAGATACCCGGACTCGGCGTGCAAGGGCATGCCGCTCTCAACGTTGCGAGTCTTTTGGGTGTAGCTCAGAAACGGTTTGCCGACATGACCGAAACTGACTTCCTCGGTGTATGAAAAGTCGTCGATGGTCGGATACGAGCCACTACCACCGCCCTGCCAGACCCCGAGCAACCCGGCGAGATGGGTGAGAGCTGGATGCAGCTCAGGTCCAGTCGTCATCACTCCAACCTAGCGCCGTGACAAGGCTTGTACGAAGCCGCCAGAAGCAGCCAAGGCGATTACGACGGTAAAGCCGGGAAAGAAAAACGGCGAAACACCGCGCATTTGGGTGGCGATAAGGCCACCGATGGCGGCGATAAAGACCGCGGCCGCCACAAACCGACGGCCATGAATCCAGACCGGAGCGCCACGAGCGGCTTCAACCCCACCCAACGGGTGAACATGTACTACAGGTCGGGCGCGGCGGAACCCACAACGAGCGCTAAGCCATCGACGTGTCGAGGCCATCGCATCATCTTGAGCGGCAGAACGGCGGCTTGATGGGCGGGAAAGGTGAGGGGCATTAGTTAGCGTGCGAGCCGGTCGTAGAACAGACCGAGCCCCTGCGTGGATTACACCAGCAGGGGCTCGATTCACATCGTGAAAGACGCTTTGAAACGCATCCTGTGATTCAGTGCTCTCAAACGGTTCTAGTGGCTGTGACCTTGGTGACCGCCCTGATCGGCGCTCTCGTCGGCAACGTGATCGGTGATCACAGCTTCGGTTGTGAGGAACAGGGCGGCGATGGAAGCAGCGTTCTCGACACCGGAGCGGGTCACCTTTGCAGCGTCGACGACACCAGCCTCTTTCAGGTCACCGAACTCGTCGGTGGCGGCGTTGTAGCCATTCCATCCCTCGAGGTTTCGAACCTCGTTGATGATGATGCCGCCCTCTTTGCCTGCGTTCTCGGCAATCTGGTGTAGGGGCTGTTGGAGGGCACGAGCCACAATCCGAGCACCGGTCGCCTCGTCGGCTTCAAGTTTGTCGGCTAGGGCGTTGACCGCATCCTGAGCCCGGAGCAGCGTAACGCCGCCACCGCAAACGATGCCTTCTTCGATGGCGGCCTTCGTCGTGGACACGGCGTCCTCGATGCGGTGCTTCTTTTCCTTGAGTTCGACCTCGGTGGCAGCACCAACCTGGAGTACGGCCACGCCGCCGGACAGCTTGGCCAGCCGCTCCTGCAGCTTCTCACGGTCATAGTCGGAGTCGGTGTTGTCGATCTCGGCTCGAATCTGGCTGATGCGACCCTCAACGTCGTCGCCCGATCCGGCGCCCTCGACCATGGTGGTCTCATCTTTGGAGATGGTGACCTTGCGGGCCTGACCCAGCATTTCCAGGTCGACGGTGTCGAGGCTGAGCCCGACCTCTTCAGAGATGACCTGACCACCGGTGAGAATGGCAATGTCCTGCATCATTGCCTTGCGGCGATCGCCGAATCCGGGTGCCTTGACCGCGGCCACGTTGAGGGTGCCACGGATCCGGTTGACCACAAGGGTGGCGAGCGCTTCACCATCGACATCTTCAGCGATGATGAGGAGAGGCTTGCCGGTTTGCATGACCTTCTCCAGCACCGGGACGAGGTCTCGGATAGCGGAGATCTTGGAGCTGACGAGCAAGATGTAGGGGTCTTCGAGAGACGCTTCCATCCGGTCCTGGTCGGTAACGAAGTAGGGCGAGATGTAGCCCTTGTCGAACCGCATGCCCTCGGTGAATTCGAGGCTCATGCCAAAGGTGTTCGACTCTTCGACGGTTACAACGCCGTCCTTGCCGACCTTGTCGATGGCATCGGCGATCAGCTCGCCGATCGTTCGATCGTTGGCCGAAATGGCGGCGACCTGAGCGATCTGCTCTTTTTCGTCGACGATGACGGACATCTGACGGATGGCATCAGCGGCCGCCGCAGCGCCAGCTTCAATGCCCCGCTTGAGCGACATGGGATTGGCGCCAGCCGCTACGTTCTTCAGACCCTCGCGGACCATGGCCCAAGCCAGCACGGTGGCGGTTGTTGTGCCGTCGCCTGCGACATCGTCGGTCTTCTTCGCAACCTCTTTGACCAGGTTGGCGCCGATGGCCTCGTAGGGATCTTCCAGCTCGATTTCCTTGGCGATGGACACGCCGTCGTTGGTGATTGTGGGTGCGCCCCACTTCTTGTCCAGAACGACGTTTCGGCCCTTCGGTCCGAGGGTGACCCTCACCGCGTTGGCCAGCGTGTTCATGCCCGCTTCTAGCTTGCGACGAGCGTCGGCATCAAATGCAATATCTTTCGCCATTCGGTGGCGTCCTCCAGGCAGTCATGTGGCCAGTTGCCACGTGAGATTTCTCGTGAAGTGTGCGAAGTTTCCGGTTTGGAAACCTTCGAATTAGCACTCTACAGGTGAGAGTGCTAATCGCAAACGCTCCGAAGGGTCGGTGTCGAGTAACGGGAACAAGCAGCCAGCGGAAGTTCGTTCCGCCGGCTGCTGCCGGTTCCCGCGAACACGAAGACCTGACTCCTTCGGCGCCGCCGACCGACTTGATGAGGAGAATCGGAGGGCCGGTCTCCGAATGATTCGCCCGCCCCAATCCGAGGGTCGGTTTATAGGTCGCCCGACCACTTTGTGCCGACAATTGGCAGCGACAGGGAGAGCACAGGGTCGACCTAGACTTGCCCTGTGACGTCGTTCAAGCCCACCGGGCTTCCGCTCGGACTCGTGATTCTCGTCGGCATTGCTGCCGGGCTGTTGCTAGCCCTCGCATCGCGTTGGATCGGCGGTGTTCTCATGGCGGTGTTCGCCATTCCCGCCTTGCTCGCGATGGCCTGGATCGCCCGCTACCTACTGCGCCAAGGCGCAGCTCGCTAGAAAGTCTGGCCCAAGCCGCGGGGAGAACGGCAAGCCGGAAATCGCCAGGGCAAAGTCTTACTCAGCGGCGGCCAGGGCCTGGTCGACCTGCTCAGCCACCACATCTGCTGTTTGGTCGGCTGCTCGCTCAAGGCCGTAGAGAGACGTGAGTGAACGAACGTCGAGAGCCTCCGGAATGTCGACGTCCTCATCGACCTGACCCACGATGGCGACGACGGGAACCCGGGCCTCAGTGGCCCAGCGGAAGACACCACCGACGACCTTGCCGCCGAACGAGCCCTGGTCCAGCTTCCCTTCGCCGGTGAGAACCAGGTCGGCGCCCTCAAGATGCTCATCGAGTCGGGCCCGATCGGCCAAGATTTCGAAGCCGGATTCGAGCCTGGCTCCCACCGCGGCCAAACCACCGGCCAAACCACCGGCCGCTCCCGCTCCGGGAAGAATGGAGACGTCGACGTCGTAGGTTTCGCGGTAGACGTCGACCAGGCGTTCGAGACGCCGGGTCAGCAACTTCACCTGGGCCCGAGTTGCACCCTTCTGAGGACCAAAAACCTCGGCTGCGTCGACAAAGGACGTCTCAACGTCGCAGGCCACTCGAAGATCGATTTCCTTCAGGCGTGCGACCGACGGCATGGTTTCGATCGCGGCCAGCCCCCCATCGGTGGTGGCCGAGCCCCCGAGGAAGACGACAACTTCGCGCGCTCCGAGCTCGACGGCAGCTGCGATCAGCTGACCGGTTCCTGCGGTGTCGGCCTGGAGCGGCTCGTTGTTGTCGGCACCGTCGACGAGATCTAGGCCAGAAGCAGCAGCCATCTCGATGAAGGCTGTCTGTCCCTCAAGCCGCCAGCCGGCGGTGACCGCCCGACCCAGCGGATCGGACACCTCGGTGACCTTGTTAGCGCCGCCCAAAACCTCAAGCGAGCCTTCGCCCCCGTCGGCCAACGGGACCGCTATGGATTGCCAGCCGCGTGCGGACGCCACTGTGGCGCCTATCTCAGCCAGCTGTGCGCTCGTCGCCGTTCCCCGGAACTTGTCGAAAGCCAGAACGACACGTAGCGAACCGCTCATGCCGCTGTCCCCGATGGCCTGATCAGCCGACCGGAATCAAACCGTCGGTGCCGAGCACGACGATCACGTCAGCCCCGGTGTAGTCGTCGGTCGGCGCATTGTCGGTGTTCAGCGGTTCGACCAGCGTCTGGAGTTCTGGCCCATAGACATCGGCTAGGGCGAGGGCTTCTTGTTCAAAGTCGCCGATGTAGTAGATCGCCGAACCCTGCTTGTCGGTCGCGTTTTTAGCCACCATGGTGTTGTAGCCAGCATTGGTTGCCTTCTCGGTACCTTGGGCCGCGATCCCCTGCTGATCAGCTGCATTGAGAACCAGCACGCTGACCTCCGATGGCTCGCGCCCGGTCGCCATCGCGTCGCCAGGAGCTGAATCAGAGGTGGTCTCACCGTCGCTGTCACTCATCGAATCGGTGGAGCCATCGCCCATCGAGTCGGTGGAGTCGTCGCCCATCGACGAACCCTGGCCGCTACCGGTGGCGTCGTCGGTCATCGTTGCGTCCGACACGGTCGTGCCATCGTCGGTGCCATCCGCCGAGGCCGAAGCTGGGTCGGGCGCCGTCGTACTAACCGTTTCTGCGGCCTGATCAGCGCTCACAGCGATAGGGCCGGAGTCATTGATCTGGGCGAAGAGAAAGGCACCGACGAGCACAGCAGCCGCCAGCACGATACTGCCTCGAATGACGTTGGTGCCGGTTGACGAACGCGGCACGTCTGTTTCGGTTTCGTTGACTCCCGACCTCATAAGACGGTTCGCTTCTCCTCAGTGCGCGTTTGCTCTCTTCGCTACGGTACCTGCTGGAAGACCAAGATGGGTTTATACGAGCAAACCCGGATCGAGACTGCCTACAATCGAAGGCCTAGTGCCCGGGTAGCTCAGCTGGTAGAGCACCGCTCTTGTAAAGCGAAGGTCAGGAGTTCGACCCTCCTCCCGGGCTCACAGTCTTTCAGCGGGGTTTCGATAGCTTTCAGGCTTCAAACTCGATGCCTGCTGAGACACAAAACCAGCAATTCACCAGAAAACCCGGCGAGCCATGTTTCGGTACACATAAGGCGTCGACAAATGAGCCCAACAAAGAGGTTCCTTCTCGTAGTAGCCCTCACCGCTTTGATCGTCTTGGCACCGCCTCTAGTATCGGACTTGCTCTTAAGCGGTGGTGGCCCGTTCAGCTCAGAGAAGTACGGCACCTCAGGACAGTGGTTGGCCAGCATCGCAGCACTTGCAGTCCTGTTCTTTCTCATTCACGAGCGGCAAGATCGACACGAAGAGAATCAAAAGAATACAGAAGCCGTAGAAAGTCGCGCTCAGCGTTCGGCGGCGCTACTCACCTACCCGAGCGCTGTTGACCCGACAGGCTCCACACTGATCCGGGCTCCTGAGGCATACCGAGCGGAGGTCCCAAGGGTGTTCTTTCGAAACGATCGACACGCCCCCCTCTATGACCTGGAGATCGAGCCGACAAATCCTCCTGCCATGACAACTTGGGGTATCGACGGCCCGTTTGAGATCAGTTTCTTGCCTGACCCCTGGCCGATGCTGGCCCCCGGGGACACCATTGATCTGATGGTCTCAGAGCGGCCTGTCGACCACTGGGCTTGTCTGCATTTTACTAAGAGAGATCTCGACAACACCGCAATGACCAGGACGTCGAATTTTTTCGGGTTCCGACTTAGCTATTCCGATGAAGAGGGCCGGCGCTGGAGCAGGGTTGGCAACAACGTGACCGGCTGGGAAGAACCGTTGCCGACCAGAGTACGAGAATAGGCTACGACGTCAGTCCCTGATCAGCACGGTTAGTCATCGCTCACAGTCAATGGCAGTAGCAACTCTGCGAGCGCTTCTGCCAGCTGCCGATCAGTGGTCGGCACACGTGCCATTTGGGCACCCCAACTCCGCACAACCCGAGGCCACGAAATGGCCACCGTCAAAACCAGCCGAACCCCTGACGACGGCCTCTTTGAGCAACTCGCTGCCCACTTCGACCATGTCTGGGATACGTAGCTGTCGTCGACGACGGCAGCCGCAACTAAGACGTTGGTGGTGTGTCGAGGATTGTCGGCTCGTAGTAAAGGGCTTCCGAACCAGAGGGGTCGCCCAACACCACAGATTCGATCTCAGAGGAGGTATCACCCGGAAGAAAGATCTCTGCATAGAACGGATACGTTGTGCCCACAGTTACCTCAGCCTCAAGAATCCAGCCATACCCGGCCGCCTTTGCTAGCGACCCATCGCAAGTACCGCCCTCAGCCTGAATCTGTTGGCCTCCTGCGATCACCGATACCTGGGGCGACTGAAAGCCACTCGTGACCGAACCTTCATCAATGGCCGTCGGAGTCAGAGTTCCGAGCAACAGATAGCAAGCTCCTTCTTCTTCGACATAATCCATTGGGGTCGAAGCGACCAACCCGAGAACCGCGCCATCCCAATCGGCTCCCAAGAATTCATCCTGGTAAGAGAAACCCGACACCGACGCATCACCAACAGCCAG
>CAKZXA010000128.1 GCA_937922045.1 uncultured Acidimicrobiales bacterium
TCACCCACCGGGGACCACCGTTATCGAACGCCCACGCCAACCCCGCACCCATCCACACCGCAACCAGGAGCGTGAACCCGGCCCAGTGAAGTAGTGGAACGTCAACGACCACCAGGCCGACAAGGGCAACAGCGGTCACGATCGGGCAGCCGGCTACGAGGTGGAGGAACCACCGCCAGAACACCACCCACACGGCTAGCGGTTTGAATCGGTCGCAGAGGTAGCGGCCCATCGGGCGGAACCCGATCAACACACGCCACCACACCCGATGAATCCACACCATCTCAACGTCACCCACCATTACCACCACTCCTTCACACACTCGACGACTTGTCTTTGTGGCCGGTCCGGGTAACGCTCCCGAACGTATGAGCACTTGCTCCGGCCTGCCGGTTGCTAGGCGGCTGCGGTTTCAGGAACAGCACCGTTGACGGCCCTGGCAGAGATCTCACGCTGCTTAGCCAACGTGGCCGGGAACTTGTCAGTGTCGACAAACTGGACTGCCTCGGCGTTCACAATCTCATACGGCTTGCCGTTCTTCTGCGACAAACCCGACCGCACAACCAGATTGGCGAACACCGGAACCTGACCAGGACTAAACGCAGGCGCAGTCGGCGACGCAACACTGACCGTGATCGTCTCCGGGCCACGACTCCCACGGGTGACGAGGTGGATGTTCCACTGCGGATAGCTCGTGAAAGTGTCCATTCGTTGTGTTCCGTCAGAGTTCTTCGACGGCTCAGGTTCCATAGCCACAAGCAGCGACCGGACAATCGTTTCATTACAAAGCGGGTAAACAGACATACTTTTTCCTTTGTTTGATGGTTGATTTTTTCGGTCCCCAACAACGGGGACGATCAGAACCGCACCGGCACCAAAGGCACAGGCAACGGCAACGAACTAACGACAGGAGCGGGCACAGACTCAGGCTCGGCGTCAGGTCGAGGCTCCAAGCCGGGTTCAACACCGGCGAGCATCGCTACGGGTACAGGCTGAGCGACGGTGGCGTCTGAGATGTGAGAACGGTTCGATAGTTCGACGAGGGCGACAGAGCAGACCACGGCCAGGCCGTCCACGGTTAGCGGGAACAGCCACGCCACCAAATCGGATTCACCAGCGGCAAGGGCAACAGCTCGCATATGCGAGAACGACGCCATCGCAGCTGTTCCTGCGACAACACCGGTAGCAGCAAGAACTAGGTGCCCAGGCCATCCCGATGAACGGGGAGCACGACCCAAGACATCGACGACGAGCATCAAGGCCACTGGGGGCCAGGCAGCAACGCCACGACCAACCCACGAAGATTCAGCAGCGAGGACGTTACATACCACCGATACGAACAAAGCCACTGCAAGCAAAATCCGAATATGTCGCTGAAGGCTCGATCTACTTGCGGCTGGTTTCATTGGTTAAACGTCCTAAGAAAGGGATTGATTTGATTGCCTAGTGTACAATACACCTAGTAAACCCAGTATGCAAGGTTTGGGGTGTTGATTTTCTAGGGCACCTGGTATGGCTGGGGGAGTATGATTGACGCCATGGGGCTTAAACCCAATGACTCCCGAAACGCCTACGTGCAGATCGCTGATGATCTCCGCCGCCAGATCCTTGCAGGCGACTTAGCGCCGGGTGATCGGCTGCCGTCGACAAGTGACCTGGTCACCAAGTACGAGGTCGCCAACATGACGATCCAAGGTGCGTTTCGGTTGCTCCGAGAAGAGAACCTGATCTACAGCGTCCAGGGTCGAGGAACGTTCGTCCGCAGCGACTTCGACCCGAGTGACGCAGCTCCTGATCAGCCCTCGGACGAGTACCTCGCTCTTGGGGCTCAGATCGAAGGTTTAGGCGAGGCTGTCGCCCTGTTGGCAGACCGTCTCGACAAGGTTGAGAAGAATCAGGCTCGAAGGGCAAAGCGGTGATCCGGTCAGCGATCGACTGCACCTGTGCGGTCAGCGCCGCCACCAGTTCACAGAGTTCTTGTATCTCGGATGCTTTCATGTTCTTCAGTCTCAACGCTCAGACAACATTGATGTAGTGAGAGAACAGGGGGCAGGTTTCCCCGTCGTTTCACCTTCGTTTCCCCTCTCAAGGCGGCTCCACCATGGATGACATCCAGAAACCGGACTGGGTACTCCGGCTAGCAGAAGAGCGCGAGGTCCGAGATTGGACTCAGGTCGATGTAGCTGAGCAGCTCCAAGCCCTGGCCCCCGCTGACGTGCCACAAGATCTCGATTCAGTTGTCCGATCGATAAAGGGGTGGGAGTCTGGCGACCACAAGCCAGGTCCAAAGAACCGCAAGCTCTTGGCCCGTCTGTTCGGAACCACCTCGGCCACGCTGTTCGGGCCCGACGTAGTCGTCGACGACAAGGAACCGGTACGACCCGGAGACGCCTTGGAACTCGCCAGGCGTATGCAGGAATCCGACCTCGATCAGCACACGATCGAGACGCTGATTTCAACCGTCGACGAGCTAGCGACCCGCTACTCAGATCACCCACCCGAAGAGCTATGGCGGGACGCCTCTCAATGGCTTGGCAAGGTCGGCCAATACCTAGAACGTAACCAACTCAGCAATAGCCATGAACGAGAGATCCTGACCCAAGCCGGATGGCTCGCTCTCCTCGTCGGCTGCCTTGAACAAGACCTCGGCCGCAGTGAACAGGCCGAACGATCCCGCCAAGCTGCATTCCACTTCGGAACCGAAGCCGAGCAGCCAAGAATCATCGCCTGGGCATACGAAATGACCGCCTGGTTCGCCGAAGCCCAGGGCGACGACGACGTTGTGATCGAGGCCACGAGAGCTGGGCAGGAAGTTGCACCAGGTAGCGATGTTGGCGTCCAACTCGCTGGCAAAGAGGCCGAGGTCCTCGCACGCAGAGGCGACCACAAAGGAGCGAGGCAAGTCCTCGAACGGGCGCGGCAATGGATGGACGCTCTCCCGTATCCAGATAGTCCCGGTAATCACTTCAACGTCGATCCATCAAAGTTCGACAAAGTGATCATGCGAGTCTCACGGCTCCTCGGCGACTACGACCTAGCCGACATGCACGCCGAGCAGATAATCAGAAGTGGCCGCAAACCCGACGGCACACATGCCATACCAATGCGAGTCGCCGACGCCAAAGCATCGTTGGCCGTTTCAGCACTCGAGCGGGGTGACATCACACGGGCGATTGAACTCGGTCACGAAGCTCTAGACATACCTCGCAAGTCTCTTCCGTCACTCCACATCGTGACATCAGAGCTAGTCACACCGCTATCCGAGCGTTACCCCGATGTCGAAGGCGTCGCTGGACTCGTCAAGCGTTTCGAAAGGGTTCGGCAGGCCCTTGACAACTAGTTGCTAGTGTTCCCGATCCTGAGGTGAGCGTCAGTACGTCTCCACGGAAGATCTGGATTGGTCAGCGATGCAACCTAGTTGCCAACCTGCAGTCAAGGCCGGGGAGTGAGTTCTGGGACTAGCCGAACCTAGCGTTGCTGTCTTGTCGGCCTCAATCGGTTTGCTGCACTTCGTCGAGCAGGCGAGCTGCCGCACCAGACAGGTCGAGCTGGTCACTCAGTCTCATGCCATGCTTGAGTTCGAGGCCGTATGGTTCTTCGGCGTCATCAAGGTAAATCGGGATGACTCTATGCGCCCCTTTGCGGGCCAGCTTGATAGCGACAGCGATCTCGGTCCGTTCGTAATACGCAGCTGGAGTGCGAGATGAGACGAGAACGACGGTGTATCGGGACCGGCGCTGAGCCCGAGCCAGCGTTGTGTCCCAGTCATCACCAAGCCGGATGGATTCTGAATCTAGGAACACTTGGCAATCGCCCGTCAGGAGACCGAAGAGTTCGGTAGCAGAGTCCTTGTCTGCACCTGCGTGTGCAAGAAAGACATCCCAGTCGAATACCGACGCTTCCGCATCTTCAGACTGACCCTTGCGGGCTGGGTTGGGTTCAGCTACGTCTTGATTCGAGTGCTCTAGGCGGTGCCTGGTTACCGCTTGCACGAGGCGATGCACGGAGAAAAAGCCGTCGTCTTCTGGGTCGGGAGTGATGAGCGATCGTTCGACGAGAGCCTTCTTCGCCTTGAGAACGCCAGCCTTGGTCTCGACTCCGAGGCTTTCGGGGGTGAAGAGGTACATCGGTATTCGATCCGGAGCGAAGAAGGATGCGTACTCAAGCATCAAGACCGCTGATTCGGTGTCTTCGATCTTGAGCCGGTCTCGGGCCACCGCCAAGGCTTGATAAACAGTCTTGTCGTAGTCGGCATGGGTGGAATCGGCATCGGTCAGAACCCCGACTCCCCGGTCCTCTTCGAACGCTTCAAGGTAGGTAACGAGGCTTACCGGAGTATTGGCGACGAAGGCGGCGGCCATAGACAAGGCAAGTGGGAGGCCACCAAGTAGTTCAACGAGCTTGTCGGCCGCCTGATGTTCGGCTGGGTTTTGAGTCAACTCGGGACTTCTCGCTGCCGACAGCAGCCAACCCTTGGCGTCAGAGTCAGAGATCAGATCGACAGAGAAGCTCTCGACTTTGCTCCAACCCCTGTTGCTTCGAGTTGTTGCCACCACCAACCCACCGGGATTGGTGGGTTGCCACTTGCTCAAAGTCTCCTTGTCGAGCACATTGTCGAAAACCGCAATCCATCTGTCGAATTGTTCCAGCGCATATGCGACCTGTTGCCGAATGTCTTGCCGATCATCAACACCAATATCGAGAGCGTCAAGAAGGTCACGAAACGACTGAGCCGTTGTGGCTTCTGTCTCTGATGAGATCCACCAAATCAGCTGAAATCGATCTGCTGCGTGTTGCGAGTTGCAGTACTCCGTCGCTAGGGCAGTCTTGCCGAGACCCCCATGGCCATGAAGCGAAACAGCAGCCGGTGACCCAGTAACAGCAATCGTGCTGGGATCGTCCGTCGCCTCCAGGGAATCACTCAAGCCCTCAATTCGGGTGGCGAGTTTGTCGAGGGTGTTGTCTCGACCAACAAGACCAGCCGAGCCTAACCCGGCAGCATCTTGGCGGCTAGGCACCCTTACCAAGACCGGAAAGTTCATCATCGCTCGCTGCCTCCTCGAATGCGCGCCGAAACCATGTCGTGCAGAAGTCCAGAAGCTTGCTTCGTGATCGGGTGGTCTGTGCCGAAGACAGCCTCAAAGATGGTCGCCGCTCGCCGCATCGTTGTTTCAGCTTCGTCCAACCGCCCCAACTCCTGTTGGATGATGCCGAGGTTGCCGAGCGTTGTGGCGACTTGGTGGTGGTCGGGTCCGTAGACAGCCTCGTTGATGGTGAGTGCCCGGCGTTGCGTGGTTTCAGCCTGCACAAGCAAACCCCGACGCATCTGAAACCGGCCAAGATTCCCCAACATCACCGCCGTAGCGGCACCATCAACACCTTCCAACACATCAGCCAACACACCGATATGAGGATCAAGCTCCCCATAACGAACAAACCCAGCCGGATCCTCCGCATCACCAGGCGTCACAGCATCAACCAACGACACCGCCTCCAACAAACGATCAACCAAAACCGACATCAACCGCTACCCGCAAAGAGCAGGATTCCACAATGTCTAGGCTTGCGGCAGCACAGAAAATCCAACATTTCATCCAACATTTTCGGTGGTAACGATCAGATCCGAGTTCCCTTGCTGGACAAGAAGCCGCTAAAACAAAGGAATACACACTTTGATCGGACCCTAATAGATGGCCAAACTAGCACTTCTAATGACTAGGCCGCAGGTTCGAACCCTGTCGGGGGTACCACACATGACCAGGCAAAACACTCAAACAGTTCAGATTTGACGTTGTGCCCTCGTTGACCGAGTCGTCCACCTCGCCAACGAGACGAACGATGGATGAGCTACTTGTCACCCTTGAGTGCGGCGACTGCGTCGGCTAGACGCTTTGCCCGTGTCTCTTCACGTTTGGCCGAATACAACGGGTAGAGCACGGCCCGCTTGGCCGAGTTCGAAAGCGCTTCATACGCCTCGCGTCCCTGCTTAGATTCTTGCAGGGCCGCCTCCAGGTCCGCCGGAACGACGAGCGCATCGACTGGCTCGAGCAGCGACCATGCGCCGTTCTCCTTCGCTACATCGACGGCTCGTTGTCCTGCGTCGGCTACCAGGCCCGCCTCGGTGAGTTCGGCGATGTGCTGCTTATTGATCTTCGACCACACGCTTCGGGGTTTCCGCGGCGTGAATGTCTGCTTGTAGCGCTCGTCGTCAATCGGCTTGGTCTTGCTGTCGATCCAACCAAAGCACAGCGCTTCTCGTACCGCATCTTCCCAGCTAAGCCGACGCTTACCTGTTGACGCGCGGTAGTAGATAAGCCACACGCCGTTGCACTTCTCGTGGTTCTTTTCCAGCCAGGAACGCCAACCAGCGCTCGTCTTAGGATGGATCTCGCCTCGTGCAGAGTCGAACGAAGACATCCTCAGTTCCGCTTCCTATCCATCGCTCGATCCTACTCCCGCTAGCGATGGCGAAGCCCAGAAGCGTCAGTCCCAGGGGTCGCTAGGTGAGTGGCTCAAGATCTGGATGTTGGCGTAGTCACGACCGTTTTCCTGCACGTGACTGTCATCGTCGATTCGATGGTATGGCCCGATGTTGAACGCGGCAGCGTTGAAGCCCGGGAGTATGGTCCCCGCCGATTGTCGGTCGGTCAACGGTTCGAAGTCGACGAATGGATCGCCGTCCAGATCGCCCCACCATCGGTAGGCGCCAACCTCAGGATCGCTCGACCAGAGCACGTCGATACCGATCCGCAGCCACTCTCCCCGTAGGTCGTCGTCGATCTCGATCGCTTCATACTTGCTTTGACCACCCTCGCGAACTCTGAGTAGTAGTCCGTCGTGTCCTTCGTAGACCGAAATCACCGGCCCATCGTTGCCAGATGGTCCGATCGACTTGAATTGGCTGACCATCGACAGCCACTGGACCCCTGTTTTGGTCAGCACTGATCCCTCGATCACCGAAGGATCGCCCGAGGCAGGGTCGAGCCGAACCGAGTAGACGATGAACTCTCGCTGTCCTTCTTGTGAGAGGTGGATCGAGCTGTTCTGGCCCCATCCTCCGAGTTGGCTCCGCGTGTGGTCTGGTTGGTTTTCGGCATCCCACAGCGACTGCTCTCCTAGCGTGCTCAGACGCCGGTAGCCAGAATGTATCTGGCCGTCGAGGGCTGGAAGCGGGTCGCCGCCCGCTGCGTGATGGACGATCTGCGTGTCGGACGAGGAGTCGTAGGAGCCTGAACCCTCATGGAATCCGTTGGTGACGTAGTTCCAGACATCGATAGCCTCGGGTTCTGTTGCGTCGTCGGCGACCCTGATCTGGCCGTTGTTGAACGGCAGTCCGCCGAAGGGATTTTCTTGCGCTACAAAGAGTGATTCGGATGTGTAGGCAACGAAACTGCCTGGCGCCGAGCGTTTGGTATCGGCGGCCACGCCTCGGGCTTCGGCTTGGCTTTCATGCCAACTGACCTTGGCTCCATCCACCAGAACAGCCCAATGTTCCTCGCTGTTGAAGACGATGTCGTTCTGGCCGCTGGCCTGCGCCATGGTGAACGCCGTGAAGGCCATCACGACGCCGAGTGTTAGAGCGATAGCTTTTTTCATTTGGTGGATCCCTCCGATTGAGACGCAGCAGATGCCCCTGCCCCTGTCCTATGATCACAGTACATAGGTAACACGTTTGAAGGAGGTCGCGAGGGGGACATTGTGGCCGATTTTTGCTGGCGTCGACCGGAGCGCCCTTCGTCGCCGACCGCGAGTCGAGCGGTGCCAGCTAGCTTGTTTTCGTGCAGGTATTTGTGAGCCACAACCATGAAGATCTCGACGCCTACTACGGCCGGGCGCTGCCGATGCTCGAGGCATTGGAGGGTGTCACCGTTGCGCTCAACCCCCATGCGCGAAACCTCACCTCCGATGAGCTCATCGACCTGGCCGCCGATTGTCAGGTGATCGTGGCTCACCGTTCAACGCCCGGCCCGGCCGAACTGTTTGAGCGTTCACCGAACCTGTTGGCCATGTTCCGCACCGCCATCGACATCAGCACTATCGATGTGGACGCCGCCTCGGCCAATGGGGTACTCATCGCCAACGCAGACAAGAGCTTCATCGCCTCAACCGCAGAATTGGCCCTTGGCCTGTTGATCGATTGCGCCCGAAACATCTCGGCATCAACCATCGACTACCACGCGGGCGATGAGCCACCCCAGCGCCCGGGCCGCCAGCTTCGAGGAACCACAGCCGGCATCATCGGGTACGGAGCGATCGGCTCCTACCTCGCCGACCTGCTCCGATCCGTCGGGATGGAGGTTCTGGTCTGTGATCCGATGGCCGACCCGAGGGCCGATGGGTTCGAAGCCGTCGACCTCGCCGCCTTGTTGGCTCGGTCTGAAGTAGTTATTCCGTTGACGCCCGGCGACGAGGCAAACCGCGATCTGATTTCGACCGATGAACTGGCTGCCGTTCAAGCGGGCGCCATCCTCATCAACGTCTCTCGTGGCGAAGTCGTCGACGAAGTAGCGGTTCTGGACGCTCTAGAACGTGGTCGGCTCGCTGCGGTTGGCATCGACGTTGGACGAGGCACCGATCAGCGGCCCTCATCGGTATTGGCTGGCAAACCTGGCGTTGTCGCCACACCTCATCTGGGCGGCCTTACCCCAGCAAACGCTGACGCCCAGGCCGCAAGTTCCGTCGAGCAGGTCGCTGCGATCATGGCTGGGACGCTCCCGCCGCGTTCGGTCAATCCTGAATCAGCGACACGGCTGGGTGCACATTGGGGAAGAGATGGTTGAGAGCCCTCTACCCATCGACGCCGAAACCCCGGACAGTCTCGCTGGAGGCCTGAGCGGCGTATGCGATACGCACCTCCATTTCTACGACCAGAACTATCCAGCAACCCCCGACGCCGTCCTGTTCCCACCGGATGCCGTTCCCGCCGATTATCGAGAGATCCAAGACGCTCTCGGGAGCGAACGTCTGGTAGTTGTCCAGCCGACCACCTACGGCATGGATAATCGCTGTCAATTGGCAGCCATGGCCGTCTTCGGCGACACGGCCCGGGGCGTTATGGTCGTCGACTCTCGAACCCCTGATAGTGAGCTGGCAGCCATGTCGGCCGCTGGGGTTGTCGGCGCCCGCTTCCATATGCTGCCGGGTGGCGCTGTGGCGTGGGACGAGTTGGAACCAACCGCCGCCCGAATCGCTTCCCATGGCTGGCATGTTCAACTGCAACTCGACGGCAACACCTTGCCGCGCCACCTCAGCCGCCTGCAGGCCTTGCCGGTTGAGCTGGTCATCGACCACGTCGGTCGTTTCATGCCACCACCTGTCCCCGAATCGCCAGCGTTCGACGCTCTCCTTCAACTGCTTTCCGAAGGCCGGACCTGGGTGAAGCTTTCGGCCCCCTACGAATCCACCGGCTCGACCGTGGACCAGACCTACCCCGAGGTGCTTCCCCTTATCGACGCCCTGGTAGATGCGGCCGCCGATCGTCTGTTGTGGGCCAGCAATTGGCCGCACCCTGGCCAAGTTTCGCCGCCAAGCGCGGCCGATCTCGTCGCCCTGGCCGCTCGATGGCTCCCGACCGTCGAGCTTCAGAGGCTGGTTCTGGTCGATAACCCCGCAATGCTGTACTCGTTCGCCGCCTAGCACTCGTTGACCCCAACACGATCCGACTGAAAGAACTCCCATGACCAGCACCGGCCAGACCGATACCGACACAAGCACTTCGGCATACGCCAGCTATCCATCTCTGATCGACCGGACGGTGCTGATCACCGGCGGCGCCGACGGCATCGGGGCCGGCATGGTCGAAGAGTTCGCCAAGCAGGGGAGTCGGGTAGCGTTCCTCGACATCAACGCCGAGG
Source organism: uncultured Acidimicrobiales bacterium (assembly GCA_937922045.1). Classification (GTDB taxonomy): domain Bacteria; phylum Actinomycetota; class Acidimicrobiia; order Acidimicrobiales; family SZUA-35; genus JAHELU01. The sequence goes on from CAKZXA010000128.1 coordinate 9,855, forward strand.
CCGGGGCCGACACGGTCGAGCGATGCCACGCGGCCGAACCTCGACATACGCCGATCTTTCGCCAGGTTGACCTCGTCGATATTGAAGCCCTCCGAACCGCCGTCGCTGAACTCGCCGCCGACCTCGGCGGCTTCACCGTGTTGGTCAACAACGCAGCCAGCGATGATCGCCACACCTGGGAGGAGATGGAACCCGGCTACTGGGATGACCGCCTAAACACCAACCTGCGCCACTACTTCTTTGCCCTCCAAGCCGTCGCTCCTCAGATGATTGAGGCGGAGAACGGCTCGATCATCAATATCGGGTCCAGCAGCTACATGATGCAAGAGGACTTCTTCCCGGGATATGCGATCGCCAAATCCGGTGTTGAAGGCATCACGAGAACAATGGCCCGGACCTTCGGGCCACACAACGTGAGGGTCAACACCGTCCTCCCAGGCTGGGTGGCGACGACGCGTCAGCTCGAGAAGTGGTGGAGCCCAGAAGGCGAAGCGGGGACACTCAACGATCAGGCCATCAAGCGCAGGATCTACCCGCGGGAATTCGCCCAGATGGTGTTGTTCCTTGCTGCTGACGATGGCGCCGCGTGTACTGCCCAGCAGTTCCTGGTCGACGGCGGTCGTCGGTAGTTTGTCTCTACGAAAAGCGCTAAGCCGGCCGGTTCGACGGGCGGGCTGACCTATCGGCCGGCGAACGCGATCTCGATGAGCGACATCCATCCAGCGGCCACGTGAAAGTCGCCAGCGAGGTTGATGCGATCTCGGTTGCGTCCCCATAGAGCACACAAGATGTCTTGAGCGTCGCCGGTAACGGTGGCCTGGTGGTTGCCCCGTCCAATGGCGAGCTCGACGTCGAGGCTAGGAATGGAGACTACGAGCCGTCCGTCGGGAGGAGTCGTCATGGCCGCTGCGAGGGGCAGGGTGAACTCGAACGTCTCGGCCAGCGCGTCGGCGAGGCGATCCGGAGCGACAGGAGATCGTTGTGCAGGCACCGCCTCTTCGACATCGATTCTGTGCAGGGCGGTCTCGACGGCTGCTCGCCGGAACCAGAAGGCAGCGGTTCCAGCGCCCTCATAGGTCCAGCACGGCCTCTCTGGACTCGTCGCTGCGAACGTGGTCGTGCAGCTGCGCATGCTGGAAGAGAAAGCGGTAATCGCGGCCTCGCCAGATGGCCGCTGGTCTGGCCATTCCACGTCGGAGAATACTTCAGAAGGTGAGGTCTCCGGCCCCTTGGACAACGCGACCGGATAGCTGATCCCAAGCCCGAATGTCAGATGGTTGACCACATCCTGCACGTTCCACCCGGGGCAGTTCGGAACCCTGGCTGTGAGCGATTTCACCGGGAGGCTCTCGAACCAGGCAATGTTCTCGTCGAACCACATCAGATGTTGGTCTGGAGACATACCTACCAGTACTAGCAGGTGGTAGCTGGAGCCGATAGGGCCAGTTTCTCTGACTTCGTCGTCGGTCCACTCGGCCTCGTTCCGTGGGCCGTCGTCTGCCTGTCTGCATGAAAAGAGAGCCGTGAATCTCGGTGGGAAGAGCATGAGGAAATACCGTCGTCGTTCGCTCGGCGAACTCCAGGTAGGCCTCGCTCCGTTTCCGCTCTCGCCGCCGGGGGCCCGATGGAGGGAAGAAGCTGATCCTTGGGTTCGGCAGCGACAGGATCAGCTGGCCAGGCTTGACGTTGTCCACGACATGTTGAACCTCCCAGACAATGCCAGGTGAACGGCCAATCTCCAGCAGCACATAGCTGGCCCCAGCCGCCAACTCGGCGACGAGCCGCTTCCAGTGCTCGTCATCACCGGCATAGACCCTGATAGCCCCAAGCCGGGGGAGTCCCTCAGCCGGATCGCCGATGGCGACCAGTGGTCCGATATGACGAAAGGCTCGAGCGACGAGTTGTTCGCTGGTGTGGAGCAGCCGGACGATGGCACCGATCTGTCGCCACGGTCCGCGGTACCCGAAACCTTGGGCGCTACTGGCTGGCGACATCTGCCATTCGGCTCCATCGTTGTCGAACGGTCGCAGAAACAGAATGTGAGGCCGGGGATCGTCAGCCAGAGGTGAGAGCCCGATCGGTACATGGTGGCGCCGGCCGCGATTGACGGGGCGTGCTCCTAGATAAGCAGTCAAGCCACCGAGCAGCGCCAAAGCGAGATTCTGGACGGCATACAAGAAGAAGGCGATGAAGCCGACGCTGGCGATCGCTCCACCGAGAAGGCGAAGAACCCATCCCAATCGTCGTCTTTGCGTTGGTTGCAAGGCCCCCCAGGATTTGTTCCCCGTTGCTGGATCAAACCTACTGGGGTGGCCTCCCCGTGTCGAACAGCACTCTTGGTCCTGGTTGGGTAGTGCTGCCCAAGATGCTGGAGTCGAACAACCTAAGCCCCGTCTAGGTGGAAACACATGCATGTTGTTCATCAAAGTGACACTTGCCACAATGTGTTGTGTAACGTGTCCGTAACCTGGTTACCATGCCGATATAGCAATAAACATCCCGCATCAAACGTGCTAACAATTCAAGAAAGCGACAACGTACAAATCGTGTTCTGAGGATGCCGGTAGCGGGCCGGCGTAGGGAGTCAAAACCCAATGACAAACAACCTGTATTCAACCGCGTCTTCAACGCGGCCAACTAGCCCAAAAAGCCTACCGGAGCGGCTGAAAGAGCGCCTAGATGCTCTTCATCCCTCACGTAACGCTGCCGGTCGCTCCTTGGTGGTGGTCTTGACGTTCGCCGCGTTTGCGGTCTTTGCGCTCACTTCACGTAGCGATGGCAATGAAGCCAATTCGTTCCGTATAGAGAACGCGAGTCGTCTTGCCGGGCAGACTGCCGCTGCTAATCAGTTGCCATCCCCAACATTTGAGGTGGCGAGTGAAACAGGAACGGCACAATCTAATTCGGACCCTGCGAATTCGGACGGGGACGGAGCTGACGATACCTTGATGCCGAAGAATGAAAAGCCCACGTTGGCCATCCTGGCTTCGCGGCTAGGCCGGTCGACAACAACAACTGCGGCGCCAACAACGGCTGCGCCGACAACGGCCGCGCCAACGACCGCTGCGCCAACGACCGCTACTCCCACGACGGTCCCGACCACCGAGGCTCTTGAGACGACGGTTTCGAGCGATGTGGCCGAAGTGCCGGAAGCCACCGTCGTTGTAGAGGTTGAGGAAGCGGGGGCGGAAACGACCGTGACCACGGTCGAGGAGACAACAACAACGGCAGCGCCAACGACAGCGGCGCCGACAACAGCCGCCAACGACGGCTGGGTTGACACCGGCAACGGTGTTTCGGTGCCAGCGATTCTGCTCAAGATCCGCTTCTGTGAGTCGCGAGACGACTATCAGGCCGCCAATCGCCACTCATCGGCTCGAGGCGCCTACCAGTTCCTCACCGGGAGCTGGTCAGCCTACGGCCATGCAAAGCGCTACGGCGTCAACCAGGCCCACCTGGCCAGCCCTATACAGCAGGACGAAGCTGCGCTGATCACCTGGCGGGCCGACGGCACGAGGCCCTGGAACGCCAGCAAGCATTGTTGGGGCTAGATCAAGCCTTCTGGCGAGCTGCCAACGAACGCTAAACCCACGTAGGTGGTGAATCTCGATCCGGGTCCTCTGGGCTCGGATCGAGATTGTTTCCGGGCACAACTGCCGAAATCTGGAACGATTTCGACAGGTCGAACGCCGCTCGCTCCCGCTCATCGAGTTTGTCTAGCAGGGCTGCATCGGAATCGAAGCTGACTATGCCATGATCCTCGACGTCGGTCCGGGCCGCGGCCCACGATGTCGAATCGGTCTGGACCTCATCCTCAAGCTCGTACTCGGCGTCCTGGTTCAATTGCAACGGAGACGGGTTCGACTCCATCGGGTTGAAGCGCGGAAGCGGCTTCATCCTCACCGTGGTGTTGCCATCCACCGGTTGGAACAGGATGTCGTCGTAGAGATCTTGATCTACGAGGCCAAAAGGAATTGTGCCGATCAGGTTCTGACGGATCGCTTCACCCAACATCACGAGCTGTTGGCCAGCGCGAATCTGGGATTGGCCCTGGCGGATCACTTCGTTGGCCTGAATCTCGATGTGGTGAGGGTCGACCTTGGTGTCGACGGTCGACAAACGAGCCACGAGTGTTCGCACCGCAACGTCGGCTGCAGCGAACCCATTGAAGTCATAGACGGTTAGAAAGAGCGACTCGTGCTCTTCGTAGCCAGATGGAAGGATGCCCTGAGCTGTTGCCGCCGGATTGGTAACAACGACCATGTGGCCGACATTGGTTCGTCCCATGATCGGGTTGGCCAGATAGTCGGCGTCGTTCTCGACGATGTCCTGCAGCCGCCGCTTGAGTACGGTTTCGCCGCCCAGGTCGCGAGACTCGATTACCCAGGCGTAGTCGAGATGGAAACGAACGAAGTCGGGAGACTTCCCGGTTTCGAGGTCGGGCCGAACAACAAAGTCTTCACCTTCGGCAAGGCCAAGACCTCGCTCAAGCCAATCGCGAATTTCGGCCTCGGTGGCTGGTTGGGGATCGCCCGATGCGCTGGCGCCCTCGCTCCAGGCTGCAAACGCATGGTCGCTGCGCATATGCCCGATGAAGGCGTCCCGCTGATCGCGCTCGTGCATTGTGAGCTGTAGATGATCGGTCGTTCTGATCAGCCGATCCAGGTCAGCCTGGTAGTTACTCAACGTTTCGTCGAGTTGCTCGTCCTTGTCAGCGAGTTCTTGTCGGAGCCGGATTCCTTCGGTGTCGTTTCCCCGACCGAAGATGAAACCTATACCAAACACGGCCACGACAACTGCGAAAATGAGCAGTTCGGCGAGATCCATGGCTCCAACTATGCCAGTGTTCGCAGAGCATTCGCCACTTCGATCGACAATCAACCGGACGAATGGTGGTCCTTGACATTTGAACGGTTGGAGGCTGTTGTGGAACCTTACAGTGTGGTATCTCGCGACCCGGATTGTTGGAGCCGGAGCTGAAGCGTGAGCAGGCCACAACCCAGCAAGATCAAGGCCAGAGCAATCAGCGTCTCGACGCTGGCCGATGTGCCGGTAAACGCCAACTCGCTCGGCATTGATGCCGACGCATAGTGCAGACGGTCGGAGGCCGTTACGTCGTCGTATCCGGCGAGGCTCGCCCCGTCGGACCCGACCACGGCGGCCCTGGCAGTAGCGGAAACAACGGTGACATTGCTGTCGGCGAGTTCGGCCACGGTCGTTCCGATGCAGTCGACAGAATCGCCTCTACCGAGACGATCAAGCGTCGTTGAGGTTCCAGAGCCACAGGTCAAGACCATGGTTGGCTCGGTGCTCACGCGGAGTTGGCCCAGCTCTACATTGCCTGTGTTGGTCACCGTCGCCCGCCAGGAGATACGTGATCCCGGCGGGATTACGGGACCTGGCGACGACGGGCTTGCGGTGCCGTTCGCCGAAAGCTCGATGGCGAGTGTCGGCCATGCGGTGTTGACGGTTGAACCGATGGCCGGGTCGCTCGGTGAAGCGGATGACCGAGTTGAGGCCGAGGTCGTCACGGGTCGAGAGAGAGGCGTCGACGAGGAAGGAGGAGGCACGGGAGTTCCGGCCGTCGTCGAAGGAGGCCGGGACGTGGACGTGGAACGCTCCGTTGTTGTTGTGGCCACCTTGGTGGTGTAATGCGTTGTATCTTGACCCTCAAAGCTGCTGCTAGCGGTGGCATCGGTGCCTTTCACCAGGGCAACCGATCCATGGGTTGCCTCAAACGAGTTGGCCGTGGTTGTGGCCCGGCAGATGAAGGAATCGCCCTTACTCAGCGGACCGGGGTGCAGGTTGATTCCATCAGGCCGTCCGTCTCCGGTGGCGTCGCAATCAGGTGTCGCTCCGTTGGTGTCGATGACGATCAGGTCATAGACGCCCACGTCTGCGCTTACGGTGACGCGGTATTCCCAGACCAGCCGCTCGCCCGCTGCTACCAGCGGCCCCGGTGATTCGTCCGCATCCTGCCCGTTCACGGTGACGTTAATCGAGACACCGTTGTCGGCGGCGTCCGCTGCTGTTGCGGTCGCCAGAACGCCAAGTCCGATAACAACGAGCCCGAAAACGAGCTGGATTGCTGTAGCGGCCAATGCGGTCGTTCCGAGCGGCCCGCCCACTCTGCAGCGGACCGATCGGCGATGCCAGAAACTCTCCACCCGGGTTGATCCTTTCTCGAAGCAGGCAACCACAGGGGTTGCCCGGTCCGAGCGCCTATCGGATGACCACCGGTATTTCTTACGTCCCGCAGAAAGATTTTATGAAACCGTGACCGTCGGAGGTTTGGCTAGACCCGCTGATCGGTGAGCGAACACCGTGCCGTAGAGCACGCCTGCGAGGATGATTACGCCGCCCAGGACTGTGGCTTCGGTCGGCGTTTCGGCAAAGAAAAGCCAGGCCCAGAACGACCCAGCTACCGTTTCAACCGGTGTCACAAGGCCGACCTCGGCTGCGGTCACAAAACGCGTGGCCGAGGCGAGCGAAATCCGACCAAGAGGACCAAACACCACGCCCATGATGGCGGTGGCCACGTAGGTCGTTGTCGACTGACCGAGCACCTGAACTTGGGTTACGGAGATGGCAGCGGCAACACCGCCGCTGATGGCGATCACCAGGGTTCGGCTGATTTCGGGGTGTTTGCGCCAAATGGTGAGGTTGATGGAGAAGGCGAACACAGCGGCCAGAGCCAACATGTCGCCTTCAATAGCGCCGAAACCAAAAGGGCCAGCGACGAAGGAGCCGCGCACCACAACGAGAATGCCGAGGAGAACCACGAGGGCGCCGGTCCAGGTGCGGCGCTCAGCCTTCTCGCCCAACGCCAGCCAGGCCATGACGGCGGCGATGATAGGGGTGGCGGCAACGATCACGACAACGTTGGCGATATCGGTGGCCTTGACCGCGAGGGCGAAGGCGATGGTGCTCATGGCCTGGAGGGTCCCCGAAACCCAGGCGAGGTAGCCGCTTCGTCGCAAAGCCCCGATGGGGCTGCCTCGCTCGGCGAGGAATAGGTAGCCGACCATGGCCGGCGTGGTGAAGACGCCGTACCAGAACGACACGACCCAGCCATCGGCCTCGGCCCAGCGAATGAGTGGCGAGTCGGCGCTGATGGCCAGCATGCCGACGAAGGCCATGAGGAGGCCGCGGTTGCGTTTTGTCACCTGATGCCGACGGCTATCCGACGACGAGATCTAGTGGGTACGAACTCAGCTGTTCAGCACCAGTGTCGGTTATCAGGTACTGCTCTTCGAGCTTTACCCCCTCGGAGTTTCCATGCCGAGCCCCCACATACGCCTCGGTCGTCAGAACCATGCCGGGCTTGAGTTCGCCATCGAAACCGACATCGTCCCACTGCTCCGGGAAGCAGATCTCGGGGTACTCGTCGCATTGGCCAACGCCGTGATACATGACGCAATAGTGTCGGTAGTCGTCGATCGGGGGTGTCCAGGCCTTGAAAGTGAGGTCTCGGAAAGATGCTCCTGGTTTCAACAGCGCAGCGTTGTGGTGAATCTGTTCCACAGCCAGTTCGTACGTGTGCTTCTGGACCGATGTTGGGGCTGACGCTCCCACGAGCCAGGTCCTTGAGACGTCGACCATCATGCCGTAGGCGCCGACTAGGTCGGTGTCGTAGCCGACCAGGTCTCCAGGCTCGATCACCCTGCTGCTCGCCTCCTGCATCCAGGGGTTGGTGCGAGGGCCGGAGGCAAGGATCTGCGTTTCGATCCACTCGCCGGCGCGCCGAATATTGCCTTCGTGGAGCATGGCCCACAGCTCCCGTTCGGTCAGACCCGGTTCCAACCGGAGCGCCATATCGGCCATCGCAGCTTCGCAGGCGGCCACGGCACACCGCATGGCGAGGATCTCATCAGGACCCTTGATCGAGCGGGCTTGCTCCATGACCTCTTGACCGGAACCGATGGTGATCCCTGCCTCTTCGAGATAGCGGTAGCCGAGGTAGGGCGCCTGATCGATAGCGATCCGAGCGCCCGGCCCGCAATGCTCGGCGACCACATCGGCCAACTCAGCGGCCCACGCTCGACTCTTCTCGTCGTAGCGGGGCCCAGCGAGAAAATAGGTCGTCCCGATAGCTGAGCGGACCTCGTCTACCAAGGGATTGTGGGCAGCCATGAAGTCACAGTCGTAGAACTCCCAGACGATGGTCGAGCCGTCGGCTCCCAGCCAGGCGTAGCGGGAGGCGTTGTGCATCACCCATACCTGCATGTTGGTTGAATCGGTGATGTAGCGAATATTCATCGGATCCATCACGATGATGCCGCCATAGCCCATCTCGTTGAGCTGGTCGACGGCGCGTTTGTGGCGGTACTCGCGCATCATCGGGAGGTTGGGAAGGATCAATCCAGACGCCTGCCACTCGGTTTCGAGTTGTTGGCCAGGCCCGAGGTTTAGGTGATGGAGTTCGGCCCCTGCTCGTTCGAAATGATGACCTTTGGCGGCCAGGCTCGCCGCAATCTTGTTACCCATAGCACGCCATCTTGTCATGGTCTGGTGTCGATGGGAAGACCGTTGGAACGCCCGACTATGCTGGCCGACCATGCGATTTGTGACGGTCAGACATGGTGGACAACTGCGGCCTGGCCGCCTGGATGGGGATGCCTCAAGCGGTGAGGTCGTGATCCTCGATGCCCCCGACCTCAAATCGGTTATCGCTGCTGGTTATGACGTGGGCGAGACAGGGGAGAGCATCGCTGCCCATGCCGCCGACCTAGCACCCATCATTCCGAATCCGGACAAGATCGTGTGCGTCGGCGTCAACTACATGGATCACATCGAAGAGATGGGTTCGACCAAGCCCACCGCGCCAACCTACTTCGCCAAGTTCGCCCGAGCCCTAGCCGGCCCGAACGATGACCTCGTCCTGCCCCCACCGGAACAGACGATCTCCATCGATTGGGAATGTGAACTGGCGATCGTCATCGGTAGACCGGCTCGGCATGTCAGCGGCGCCGACGCGCTGGCTTGTATCGCTGGGTTCATCGTCCTGAACGACGTGACGAGCCGTGATATACAGCGACGAACCACCCAGTTCCTTTCGGGAAAGACCTTTGAGGGCCTGACCCCGGTCGGGCCAGCGATGGTGAGTGCCGACGAGATAGGTGATGGTTCCGGGCTGCGGCTGTCGACCACGGTCAACGGGGTCGTCAAGCAGGAGAGTTCAACCTCGAACCTCGCCTTCAACTGCGTGGATATCGTTTCCGACCTGAGCAGTATCCTGACCCTGGATCCCGGAGACATCGTGTCGACAGGGACGCCGGGCGGCGTAGGCGCTGCCCGCAAGCCGCCTGAATGGCTAAAGCCCGGTGACGAGCTGATCACCGAAGTCGAAGGCATCGGGCGCCTCGTGAATCACTGCGTGTAGCCAGAGATCCATTGCATCTAGCCGCACCTTCAACCTGTCTAGACCGACCAACTTGTTTAGACCGACCAACTTGTCTAGACCGACAGGGTGGTGAGAATTCGATTTGCGGTGAACGAACCGATACCCACCGGCTTGCCGTCGACCTCAACGGTCAGCGTTCCGTCGGGTGAGCAGGCGACAACCCGGGCATGTTGGCCTGGAAGCAGGCTTGCCTGTTCGAGGAACTCGAGTAGGCCTGGGGTGAACTCCAGCTCTTCAGGGATGCGGCGAATGATCAGGTCTGTGTTTGTCGGCGCATCGGCGAGCGGCAGCAGGTCTGGTTCGATGTAGCCCGATCCTGGGATGGGGTTGCCGTGCGGGCACGTGGTTGGGTCGTCCAGCTTGTCGACGATGGCCGCCTCGACCCGAGGGCTGATTACGTGTTCCCACTTGCCGGCCTCATGGTGGGCCTCGGCCCATGAGAGTCCCAAGATGTCGGTGAGGAATCGTTCGGCTAGTCGGTGGCGCCTGACCATCGTTTCAGCCAGCACTTGGCCTTCCTCAGTCAGACCGATCTCGCTATCGAGAACCTCGACCAATCCGCTCTCGGCCAGGCGTTTGATCATCTCGGAAACCGCGGGGCGAGAAACGTCCAACCGCTCGGCGATCCTGGCCTGGATGACGGTTGTGCCGTCTTCAGCGAGCTCGAAGATGGTCTCGCAATACTCTTCAAAAGCAGGATGGTGCTCTGGAGAGGTGTAAGCGGCCATTCCCCAATGCTAGCTGACAGATCTCGTGGCGGGTTCTGACGATGCTGGCTCGCTTCGAGCTAGCTGGCTTGTTCCGGCGTTGTCATGTCGTCGGTCACCGTGCCGAAGAGGGCGTAATGATCCGACACATAGAAGCGCTGCTCATTGTGAGTCGTCGGTTTGTTGAGCACGTGGAGATCGCGCACGGTGAGGTCAGGCGTGTGGAAGACGCGGGTGAAATAGGAAACGAACGCCGCCCCATTCGATCGGAAGCGATTGCGGCGGCTGTCCCAGGTGGGGGAGGGGAGTTCCGGCACGGTCAGCCCCATCTCTTCGATGGCGGGTAGTTCGTCGACTCGGGTGTTGGTGTCGCCGATCACGAGGATGCGGCGGCGGTTGGTCGAACCGAGCACGCGATCGAGTTGTTCGAGTCGATCATCGGTTGCGCCTGGTCCAGCCGCTAGATGAACGTTGACAATGGTGAGCTCTTGAGCTGGGAGATGGACGAGGAGGCCGCAACCCTTGACCGATCCCACCAAGGGTTCTGGATCGAAGAGTTCGTGGTGGGCCAGCATCGCCAGGTTTCCGCTGTGTGTCGCCGGGTTTGAACGAACCATGTCATGGGTTTCCACGTAGGGACACGCCCCCGGCAGCTCCTGAAAGGCGACAATGTCGGGTTCCTGGCTGAGCACGGTCGACCGCACGGCGGCTTCGGAGTCGTGGGAGGACCACGCCGGCGGCGCCTGGGCCGAGCGTTCCAGCAGGGCGAGGTTCCATGTGAGAAAGGTGACGTTCATGATTGCGTTCATGATTGTTGGTGAATGGTGGCGATAGGCTCGGGCGCCATGAGCGCGTCATTCAACCTAGACACCATTCGCATTATGCTCCACGTTCTGGCCGTAACGGTATGGCTCGGTGGACAGATCGTGATGTTGGCCCTACTTCCAGTCTTGCGGGGTGCGAATGTCGAGGGTCTGCCTGCGGCAGCTGCTCGCGGTTTCCAGCGGGTGGCCTGGCCCGCCTTCATCTTGGCCTTCTTCACGGGCATATGGAACATTCTCGTGGTCGATATGGCCAGCGCCACCTCCGGGTACAACGCCGTGTTCGGGATCAAGTTCTTGTTGGTGATCGCATCGGGCGCCGCGGCCTTCATCCATTCCCGAACGGACAAGCCTTCGTTGCGGGGTATGACGGGAGCGCTTGGATTTCTGGCAGCCTTGGGCGCCTTCGTGCTCGGCTACGTCCTTTCCTTCCACTAGTCCCTTCGGCAACAGTCGTGGCGCGTTGCAGGCCGCGGCGCCTAGCACACAGTTCGGGAAGATGCTAAGGATTGTCGCTAGTTCGTAATTCTCCAGACCAAGCGTGGCCATGGGTGTCTGAGCAGTCATAGACTGATGGGATGTGGGACAAGCCGAAGCCCGCTCGTGGGGGCATCTGTGAAAAGTGATCCAAAAGTACTTGCGTCGCGTTATCAACTGGGTCGACAACTTTCAGAATGGCCTGGCGTACGCGTCGTCGCCGTAGTCGATGAGACGACAGGCGATCAGCTCGCAGCGATGGTATGGAACGGTCCTTCCGATGGTGCTGCCATTGGCAGGTTCCTGGCCACAAACAGAGAGCTGCGGGGATTCGAACATCCCAACGTTGCCCCTGTGCGTGACGTTGTTCGGGATGGTGCCGATGCTGTCGTCATCGGCGAGCTGGTCCGCGGGCTCCCGCTTGCGGAAGTGGCTGCCGACGGCTTGCCCCGCGAAGATGTGGTCGACATCGGACGCTCGATTGCTGCTGGGCTGGCCGCCCTGCATGCGCGAGGTATCACCCATGGTGCTGTCATGCCGCCCGTTATCGTGGTCGACAAGGGTCCGAGTGGGTGGTCGCCGAAGTTGGCTGGAGCCGGTGCGCTTCCTTCCCTCGACTCGGAGTGGGCTCTTTGTGTCGAGCATCTCGCCCGGAGCCTCGACTCAAACAGCGACGTTCCAGCCGTTGGCGCTGAGGATCCTGCTAGCGATGTGTATTCCTTCGGCTGCCTGTTGTACTACCTCGGCACCGGAGAGAAACCGACGGTGTCGTCAACCGGCGCCCCGCTGTTTCCTCGCCTCGACCGGGTTGGCAGTGAACAATTGGCCGAACTTGTTGTCGAGACGACGGCGAGTGAGCCCTTGATCCGCCCGCGATTGCTGGAGATCTGTTCGCGGCTCGACGATATGAGCACCACTCGTCTCAACCCGCTCGGCGCCGACTCGATCGTGTCGGCGTTTGGCGGCGACACCGGCCAGCACCCCAAAATTGAGATCGATGGAGGTGAAGCGAATGGTGACGCAGCCGTTCCTCATCTCGAGTCAGAAACGGTCGGGCAACAGCTCGGCTCGTCACCCTCCGGTGCTCAACTGCGGTCCGAGCTGTCGGTTCCCGAGCCAGAACCCGTGGTGTCGGCACCGCTCGACGATCTTTTGGCCGAGCCGAGTTTGGCCGCAGCCGAGGCCGATCAACCAGCAATCCAGGCAGTCGTGACCACAGAGGTCGGGGTCGACACGCCAGGTCAGCCCCCCTTCGTCGATGCAGAGCAACCCCCGCTTCCTCGGTCTCGCTCACAACGCCACGTCGGGTTTCCCGTGGGTGAAGCTGCCGCCGGAGCGGGTGTCGTTGCCTTTATCGATCGCTCGCGTTCCAACGGTGACATCGTCGGAGGTTCGCTTGGACAACCGGCTGATCTCGATGTAGCAGTACCTCACGATCCGGGTGTCCCGAATTCGCTCGGTGAATCGTGGCCTGCTGACCCGGACGGGTCAGGACCACTCGACGATCTAGGTCTGTTGGACGACGGTCTTCCAGTGAACGATGTCGAACCTCGCTATGTCGTGCAGTCACCTCTCGATCCGTCCGACGCTGGATCAACGCCTCTGGCCGATCCTTTCGGTGAGCGTTCCTACGTCGACGAGCCGGTGGCTGATCATCTGATCCCGGGCACCGACTATGCCGATCTTCAGTCTGAAGCAGAACTGAGCCAAGAACTTCCAGAACCGGAATCGGAAGTCGTGATGGCCTCGGCCACTGGCGACATTGACTCTGGCTTCGCCGGCGAGTCGGGAGGAAGCAGTTGGTTGCTCTGGGTGTTCGGGCTTTTGGCGATCTGTGTTGCCGGCCTAATCGCGTTCAGCGATGTTGGGTCGGGCCTGTTCTCGGGCGACGACGGCGGTCAAGATGTCGATCAGGCCGCCGATCCGGCCGCTCCTGAGGCCGAGGGCGGCGATGCCGCTTCGGCCCTTGTTGCTAGCCTCAGCGCCGAACCGGCGTCGCTGAATCTTCAGCCAGGCCAGACGAGCATCATTGTGTCGCGCGGGATATTGGCTGAAGGCGGACCAGCATCAGCGTTGCAGCTGTCCGATGTTTCATGGGCTTCGAGTAATGCCGACGTTGTAACCGTTGATGCCTCAGGTCGGGTACGGGCCACAGGCCCCGGAGAAGCTGTGGTGACGGCCGCTCTCGGCGAACAGGTCGCCACCGTTGCGGTCAGCGTTGTTGGGGTCATTTCTCCTCCGCCGGCGCCGGCGTCGGTCACTGCTGAGCTCGCCGACGGCGGGATCGCCGTTTCGTGGACACCAGCGGACTCTGATGCGGCTGTCGACACCTACGAGGTGAGACGCTTCGAGTCGTCCGACATCCGCCAGGTCGACGGATCGTCTCTTCTTTGGACCGAAGTAGCTGACGGCGAATCGTACGCCTTCGAAGTTCGGTCCATCAATGATCAGGGCGCAGGTGCCTGGTCGTCGCCAAGCCAGACGGTCGAAGCTTCGACCGAAACCGTCGAGGCCGGTGCTCCGGCGGCTCCGGCCACACCGAGAGTAACGGTGGACGGAACAGTGGTGACGGTTCGATGGACGCCGGTCGATGGCGCTGATCATTATCACCTCTACGAGGACGACAACGGTGACGGGTCGTCGGACGACAGTCACGATGCCAGCTCGGGTTCACATACGCTGACCGATCTTGGGCCGGGAACCTATCGCTTTCGAACCAATGCTTGTAACGATGAGGGGTGTTCAGATCTGAGCGCTTGGAGCGAACCGATCGTGATCGAGGGCGGGGCCGAATCGGCGGCTGCGACGGTCGCCGTAACGGTCGAAGGTTCAAAGGCTTTCGTCGTCGTGTCGAGCTCGAGCTGCATGGTGGCTCAGTTGACCGGTGGACCGTCAACACTCAGCTCGGATGGCTGGCCCGACGCTTCCTCCGGATGCGCACTGGAGCACACCTTCACGATGCTCGACGTGCCGCCAGGTACCTACGACCTCGTAACGGAAACGGTTTTCCAAGATGGGACGTCAACCAAGACGCCATCCACGTTGGTGGTCGAAGCCGCAGGGTAGAAGTCTCGAAAACAGGCTACGGACCCGCCGAGGCGGGCCCGTAGCCTGTGATTTCGTTGGAGCGGACGACGAGAATCGAACTCGCATCATTAGCTTGGAAGGCTAAGGTTCTAGCCGTTGAACTACGTCCGCAGAACTCGCAAGTCTAGCGGATC